>DATIKQ010000131.1:0-9054 GCA_035477395.1 Longimicrobiales bacterium | reverse complement strand
AGTGGTTCAAGGACCAGAGGCTCGTCAACCTCACAGAGAGGTATCTTGCCCTACAACACTGAGCAGAACCGCCGGATACGGACCCGTACGTCCGGTGGTGTGGGGGGACGGGGGGCGTGAGCCCCCCTCCCACCCGATTTCCGCCATCCGACGGGGTCGGGCGTCAGTGGGATGGTCGCCGAGCCGCCGCCGCAGCAGGTCCGTCTTGTCGGTTGGCGAAGACGCGTCCTCGCCACCGACGGGAGGTCACGGCAGCAGCCGCTTCGTCACACGCTGAGCTGCGTAGAGCCCGAGGCCGGTACCGACCATGCTGGCGACAAAGGCTGTGAAGATGGATACGGCGGTACCGAGTTGCCAGCCGATCCACCCCCCCACCGTCATGCCGATGAAGTTCAGAGCGCCGCGCATGGCTCGATGCCGCCGCCGGCCGAGGCCGTGGCTACCTCCTTCAGGGGGAGCGCCGCGTCGCACAGACCACCTTCCGACGCCATGGACGCGTGCTGCCTTCACACTACGCCCAGGGAAGGACCCATGCCACGGGAGGAGTGTTGCGAATACATAGAAGTGCCATGTATACTACCTCTATGCATCGTTTGCACCCGCGTCCCAACGCGCCTGGCTCTTCGCCATGGACATAGGCAAGGACCTCGTCGCCGCGTCCGCCACGCCCCTGGTGCTGGCCATCCTCAGCGAGGGTGAGAGCTACGGCTACGCCATCATCAAGCGCGTGTACGAACTGTCCGGCGGGGAGATGCAGTGGACGGACGGCATGCTCTACCCGGTCCTCCATCGCCTGGAGCACAACGGCCTGGTGAAGGCCAGCTGGGGCGAGTCCGAGACGGGCCGGCGGCGGAAGTACTACCGGCTCACGGAGCAGGGGTCCGAGGAGCTCAAGAACCAGCGGCGGCAGTGGAGGGTCGTGAACGAGACGCTCTTCTCGACGCCGTTCAAGTCGTCCCAACTCGTGCCGCAGGGGATATGATGGCTCAGGGAGGAGGTGGCCCCGTGCTCGACGAACGGATCGGTGAATGGCGGGCCTACGTGCGCCGGCGGCAGGCCATCGCCGCCACGGACGTGGATGAGCTCGAGGACCACCTCCGCAGCAAGGTGGCCGACCTCCAGAAGGCGGGGCTCGACGAGGAGGAAGCGTTCCTCATCGGCGTGAAGCGCCTGGGCGAGCTGGACACGCTTTCCCGGGAGTTCGCCCGGGAGCACTCGGAGCGCCTGTGGAAGCGCCTGATGGTCGCGGATGCCGAGACGGGTGGGACGGGCTGGGGCCGGGAGGCCCTGGTCGCGCTGGCCCTGGCCGTGGCGGCTGCCGTAGCCATCAAAGTGCCCGAGCTCTTCGGGCTGACCATCGAAGACGGCGGCCCTGCCACGGAGTCCTTCTACGTCAGGAACTTCAGCCTGTTCGTCCTCCCCTTCCTCGCCGGGTTCTTCGCGTGGAAGCGGGGGATGGACCCCGCGGGACTGATGCGGCTGGCGGCGTCCTTCGTCATAGGGGCCCTGGCCATCAACCTGATCCCCTTCGCACCCCTGGGGCACACGGAGTTGCTGGCGTCCCTGCACCTCCCCCTGGCGCTCTGGCTCGCCGTGGGGATCGGGTATGCGGGTGGCGCTTGGCGAAGCCACGACCAGCGCATGAACTACGTGCGCTTCTCGGGGGAATGGTTCATCTACCTCGCCCTCATCGCGATGGGCGGCGGCGTCCTGATGGGATCCACCGTGTTCGTCTTCAGCGCTATCGGGATGGACGCGGAGTGGATCCTCAACAACTGGATCCTCCCCTGCGGCGTCATGGGAGCCATCGTCATCGCCGGCTGGCTGGCGGAGGCGAAGCAGAGCGTCATCGAGAACATGGCGCCGGTGCTCACCCTCCTCTTCACACCCCTCTTCACCCTCCTGCTCCTGGCCTTCCTCGGCACCATGGTTCTGACGGGGAGCGGCATCAACGTGGAGCGCGAGGTCCTCATTGGCTTCGACCTGATCCTCGTGGTCGTGGTGGGCCTGCTCCTGTACGCCATCTCCGCCAGGGACCCCCAGGCCGAGCCCGGCTTCTTCGACGTCCTGCAACTCGTGCTGGTGGTCTGCGCCCTCCTTGTGGACGCCATGGCGCTCTGGGCCATCCTCGCGCGCATCACCGAGTTCGGCTTCAGCCCCAACCGGGTGGCCGCCCTGGGCGAGAACGTCATCCTGGTGGTGAACCTGGGCTGGTCCGCCGTGCTGTACGCCAGGTTCCTCCGGAGGCGCGCGGGCTTCGCGGCCTTGGAGCGGTGGCAGACGGCCTACCTACCGGTGTACGCCGTGTGGGCGTGGATCGTGGTGGTGGTGTTCCCGCTGGTGTTCAGGTTCCAGTAGACGGGGGGGGAGGCTGGAATGCAGAAGTGGCTGCGGCGCATCCGCGGCGCCATCGGCATGGGTCTGACGTGGGCGTTCGCCTGGTTCGCCGCCGGGATGGTCCTCCTCCTCATCGTCGGCATCGACGCCGCCGACGTGCCATTCCCCCTGTTCTTCGGCCTGCTCGGATTCCTTGCCGGAGTCACGTTCTCCGGGATCCTGGGACTCGTGGAAGGGCGCCGCCGATTCGATGAGATGTCGCTACCGCGCTTCGCCGCGTGGGGAGGCCTGGGTGGGTTTCTTCTCTCATCGCTCTTCGTGCTTGCCACGGGCCTCGAGGGGGGCGCGTTCCTGGGCCTGGGTGCGGTGTTCGGGCTGGCGGGCGCGGGCTGCGCCGCCGGTTCGCTGGCCCTGGCCCGCGTGGCGGATGGCCGAGCGCCGCTCGAGAGCGGTGAGGACGAGGTCGGGACGCAACTGGAAGAGGACGCGCGGCCCGGGCTACCGCCGCCGGCTCACCGCTGATGCGCCTCGTTGGGAGGCACGTCGCCGGCAGCGGGCGGGACAGATCGGGATCGGGGCTACCTGCGTTGCTCCTTCCAGAGCCAGATCGCGAGCCCCGCCGGCCCGATGGTCGCCAGGAGGCTGGGCCACATCGGTACGGCGAGGGAGCCGACCGTGACTCCGACTCCGAAGACGAGGCGGGCGAGGTGGCCCACCGCGATGAGGGAAAGGAAGCACACTGCCACCACCAGAGCCGGCTTCATGGCATTCGCTCCGTCAAAGGGAACGGTCGCTGCAGACGAAGGTGAAGTGGGCAGAACCAAGTCCTTGCCGGGGAGCAGTGCCGACAGCCGCCCGAGCATGGCGGCCACGCTCCCCGAACACCTCGACCATCAGGTCGGAAGAGCCGCTGATCACGGCGCGTTGATCTACGAACGACGGAGTTGATCGCCGTCAGGCGCGCCGCTTCTTGGCCCTGCTCGATCGAAAGGTCCGCACCGAGCTTGCCCGAGATCTCGGTGCCGTCGGCTCTGCGGGGACCCTGGCCGGCGAGGAAGATGAGATTCCCCGTAGGGATCAGGGCGGTGAGGGCGAATACAAGCACCACGCATCTCGAAAGCGAACTCATCGGTGTCCGCCGGTGGAGGGTGCGTTCCGGAGACATCGGGCTGGTACTGCTTCCAGACTACCTGCCTGTGTGCGCCCAAGCTACTTGGAGAGCTTCAGCTTCCCTCGTTCAGCGTCACGATCTCGGCCTCCAGCTTCCCGCCCTCCCCCACCCTCACCCGCGCCACCGTGGCGGGGAGCGTGAAGCGCCTCGGCCCGGCGCTCCCCGGGTTCAGGTACAGGACGCCGTCCCGCTCGTGCACCAGGGGTCGGTGCGTGTGGCCGCTCACCACCATCTCGATCCCTGCGGCGGCCGGGTCCATGTCCAACTCCCGGTCCCCGTGGTGGACGTACGCGAGAGGCCCCGCCGGGGCGCCGGCCACCTTCCCGTCCTCGGACCCCAGATCGACCTCCGCGATGCGAGGCAGGCGTCCGCGCACTTCGCCCCAGTCGGTGTTCCCGTACACGGCGTGCACGGGCGCGATGCGCCTTAGCTCGTCCAGGATGCGGAGGTCGCCCACGTCTCCGGCGTGGAGGATGAGCTCGCTCCCCTCCAGGGCCGCCACGGCCTCCGGCCGGAGCAGGCCGTGGGTGTCCGAGATGACGCCGATGATGCGCACCGTCCTCCGCCTCCGCTTGCCGGGATCACGCGACACGGCCCAGTATGGGCCTCGAGAAGGCCCCTCACCACCCCGAGGTGACGGCGCCACAGCCGTCGGCCGACCATGGACCTCCCCTTCCTCACCCTGGACGTCTTCACCGACCACACCTTCGGCGGGAACCCGCTGGGCGTCTTCCCCGGAGCGACCCATCTCCCCTCGGACCTCATGCAGCGCGTCGCCCGGGAGATGAACCTCTCCGAGACCGTGTTCCTGGGCCCGCCGGAGTCCGGAGGCGATGCCCGCGTGCGCATCTTCACGCCGGGGAAGGAGGTTCCCTTCGCCGGCCACCCTACCGTGGGCTCGGCCATCTACGTCGCCTCCACGCTCGAGCACTCCCCCGCCGACGGAAGGCGCACCGTGGTGCTGGAGGAGAACGTGGGCCATGTCCCGGTCGAGGTTCTGTTCCGCGACGGTGATCCGGTTTCGGCGCGCTTCACCACCGCGGTCCTTCCCGAGCACCGCCCCTCCCCCGTCCCCGACGCCGACCTGGCGCGGCTGGTGGGCCTGGAGACGTCCGACCTCCACCCCACCCTCCGCCCCGAGATGGTGTCGTGCGGCCTTCCTTTCTATGTGGTTCCCGTCGCGTCCTTGGGTGCCATCCGCCGCGCGGTCCTGGACACGCCCCTCTGGAAGCGCCTGGTGGCGCCCCTCTGGGCCGACCACGTCTACCTGATCTGCCCCGAGGCCCAGGGTCCGGGCGTGGACCTGCACGTGCGCATGTTCGCCCCGGCTGCGGGCGTCCCCGAGGACCCGGCGACCGGGTCCGCCGCCGCCGCGCTGGGGGGCTACCTCGCCAAGGTGGACGGGTGCGAGGCGGGGTCCCTCCACTGGACGCTCGAGCAGGGCCTGGAGATCGGGCGTCCATCCCTCCTCCACGTCGAGGCCGACCGCTCCGGCGGCGCCACCTCCGCCGTGCGGGTCGGAGGCTCCGCCGTGTTCGTGAGCCGCGGTGTCATGGCCGTCCCCGACTGATGCCTCCCCAACCGATGAGCTCCCAACCGATGCGCCCCTTCCGCCCATGTTCCGCCGCCGCCGCATCCCTCCTCCTCGCCAGCCTCCTGGCCCTCGCCGGACCCGTCCCGGCGTCCGGGCAGGATCGTGCCCGCGCCAAGGCCGAGGTGCTCCGGCACGCCACCGCGCTGGAGGGCCAGATGGCGGACATGGCCATGGAGCTCTGGAAGTATTCGGAGATCGCACTCGCCGAGACGCGCTCTGCCGCCTACCTGGCGGACGTCCTGGAGCGCGAGGGGTTCCGCGTGACGCGGGGCGTGGCCGGCATGCCCACCGCCTTCGTCGCCGAGTGGGGCTCGGGCGCCCCCGTCGTGGGCGTGCTCGCCGAGTACGACGCGCTCCCGAGCATCGGCAACGAGGCGGTGCCGCGCCGCGAGGCGCGCGCCGACGGCACGCTCCACGGCCAGGGGTGCGGCCACAACCTCTTCGGCTCCGCCTCCGTGGCGGCGGCCATCGCCCTCAAGCGCACGCTGGACGCCCAGCGCATCCCGGGCACGGTGCGCCTCTTCGGCACGCCAGCCGAGGAGACGCTGGTGGGAAAGGTATTCATGGCCCGTGACGGCCTGTTCGACGGTCTCGACGGCGTGGTCGAGTGGCACCCGGGACAGGCCACCGAGATGAACAACAACCCCGGGCTGGCCATGAACAGCTTCACCGTGGAGTTCCGGGGCCAGGCAGCCCACAGTGCGGCAGATCCGTGGAACGGGCGCTCGGCGCTGGACGCCGTGGAACTGATGAACGACGGCGTGAACCTCATGCGCGAGCACGTCCGTCCCACCGCCCGCATCCACTACGTCATCCCCAACGCAGGTGAGGCCCCCAACGTCGTCCCCGAGTACGCCAAGGCGTGGTACTACGTGCGCGACACCGCCCGCGCCTCGGTGGAGAGCTACTACGCCTGGATCCAGGACATCGCCAAGGGCGCCGCCCTGGCCACCCGCACCGAGACGACGGTCACGCTCATCACGGGAGCCCACGAGTACAACCTGAACCGCCCTCTGCAGGAGGCCATGTGGGCCAACCTTCAGACCGTGGGCGCGCCCAGGTTCACCGCCGAGGAGCAGACGTTCGCCCGCCAACTCCAGGAGTCCCTGGGGACGAAGACGACGGGCCTGGCTGATACGCTGCGCCCCCTCGCCGCGGTGCCCCAGCCGCCCAGCGGCGGCTCCACGGACGTGGCCGAGGTGAGCTGGATCGCCCCCACCGTGGGGGTGTCCGTGGTCACCGCGCCGGAGCACGTCCCGTGGCACTCGTGGGCCACCACCGCCTTCCACGGCACGCCCGGCGCGGTGAGGGGCACGTGGGTGGCGGCCAAGGTGATGGCGCTCACCGGCGTGGACCTCTTCATCGACGCCGGGCTGCGCCGCCGCGCCCGGGAGGCGTTCCTGGCGAAGACAGGCGGGGAGCCGTACCGCTCGCCCCTTCCTCCGGACGCGCGCCCGCCCCTTCCCGGGCGCTGAGCGCCGGGGCCATACGCTGTCGGACCCACCCTTCCGGAGGACCCCATGAAGCCGGCGCGCCGCTTCGGTTCCCGCATCGCAGGTCGCCTCGTCCCAGCCCTCGCTCTCCTCGTCGCCTCCTCGCGAAGGAGGGCGTGCCTGCGACGTTCTTCTTCCCTGCGTGGAGCCTCAAGCTCGCTCCCGAGCAGGTGGCGCAGGTGGACGCGGCGGGGATCCACGAGATCGCGGCGCACGGCTGGATCCACGAGCGCAACTCCCAGCTCGACGAGGCCACCGAGCGCCGGCTCCTGGAGAAGTCCGTGGCAGCCCTCACAGAGATCGCCGGACGCCGCCCGGTGGGGTATCGGGCCCCGTCCTGGAACTTCAGCCCCAACACGCTCACCATGCTCCGCGACATGGGCTTCCTGTACGAGAGCTCGCTCATGGCCGACGACCGGCCCTACGAGCTGCTGCAGGCCGGCGAGCCCACGGGGCTGGTGGAGATCCCCGTGGAGTGGATCCTGGACGACGCGCCCCTCTACAACGTCCAGGGCGCGAACTACAGCCCGCCCCGGGACGTGATGCAGGTGTGGATCGACGAATTCGACAAGGCGTGGGAGGAACGCACCCTGTTCGTGCTCACCATGCACCCCCACGCCACCGGACACCGCTCGCGCATCGTGGCGCTGGAGGGGCTCATCGACCACATCCAGGCCAAGGGCGGAGCCTGGTTCGCCACCCACGAGGAGGCGGCGCGCTACGTGCGCGAGCAGGCGGGGATGGACACGCCGGCCCCGCGTTCGGGTGCGCCGGCGCCCGCGGGATCGGAGTGAGAGGGGCCGGGCCCCGGTGGCGCGTCGCGGCCTGGGCCGGCTAGGAGAGCCGGCCCAGCGCGCGGCGCAGGTCGGCCAGCCCGGCGACGACCTCGGCGCCCGGCGGGAGCGCGTCGGCGTCGAGGCGTGAGGCGGCTCCGCCGCCCAGCAGGATGGCGGTCCCCTCGGGGAGGCCCTGGCGCAGCTCGGCCAGGGCCTTTCCCGCGCCGGCGAGCGTGTCCGCGTTCACGAGGGAGACCGCCACCGCCGCCGCACCCAGCGTGCGGGCGGCGCCCGCGATGTCCCGGGCGGGGAGGTCCACGCCCAGGTGGGTGACGTGCCACCCTTCCAGCCCCGCCGCCGCGGCGACCAGCCTCGCACCCAGCCCGTGGCGCTCGCCGGAGAGCGTAGCCACCACGATGCGGGGGCACCCGGGATCCGCCACGGACGGCTCTCCGAGCCACGCAAGGACCCGCTCGGTGACCGTCGTGCAGAGGTGCTCCTCCGCCGTCCCCAGCTCCTCCTGCGCCCAAGCCACGCCGACCCGATGGAGGAGCGGGCCCACCACCTCCTCGAGGAATGCGTGGGCTCCCAGCGTCACGGCCGTTCGGCGGAGAGCCGCCTCGAGTCCGTCGCCGTCCAGCGCCGCCACGCGACCGAAGGCGTGGTCCACGAGGCGCGGGGCCTCGGGCGGGGCGCCGCTCCGTTCGCCGGCGGATTCGGAAGCAGCCCTCCGTCGCCGGTCCTGGTCCTCCTGGAGGAGCGCCTCGGCCTCGTCGTCTGCCAGCCCCGCGACGAGGCTGATGGCCCGGCCGGCCCCGGCCAGGTGGTGGAGCCGCGTAAGGCGCTCCACGTCCCGGTCCGAGTAGAGTCGCTGCCCGCCCTCCGAACGGTGGGGCTCCACCACTCCGTAGCGTCGCTCCCAGGCCCGCAGCGTGGCCGGCGTCAGGCCGGTGCGCTGGGCCACCACCCGGATGGGGTGGCGCGGCTCGGTGGAGGAGAAGGCAGCGGGCGTCTCGGAGGGGCTCATGGTAGAAGGATAGAGCGGTGTCCAAGGGATGTCAAACAAATACCTCTACAGACCCTTGACACGCTTACCGGACGCCTGTAGCTTGTTGGACAATCGATGGACAAACCCGCTGACAGGAGCCCATTCCATGCTTCGCAAGCTGACGCTCGCCGCCGCCGCCGCCGCCACCCTGGTCGCCGCTCCCTCCGCCGTCTCCGCCCAGATGGCGCCGAAGGACATCGTCTCCGTCGCCGTCGAGGCGGGCTCGTTCAAGACGCTGGCCGCCGCGCTCGAGGCCGCCGGACTGGTGTCCACCCTCCAGGGTGCGGGCCCCTTCACGGTCTTCGCGCCCACCGACGAGGCCTTCGCCAAGCTCCCCGCCGGAACCGTCGAGGCGTTGCTGAAGGACAAGGAGGCGCTGACCCGCATCCTCACCTACCACGTGGTGGCCGGAAAGGTCGGCTCGCAGCAGGTCGTCACCCTCTCCGAGGCCGAGACGGTCGCAGGCATCATGGCCCCCATCAAGGTGAAAGACGGGATGGTGTGGGTCGGCGGCGCCAAGGTGATCACCACCGACATCCAGGCGTCCAACGGCGTCATCCACGTCATCGACACGGTGATGCTCCCGCCGGCCAAGTGACGCGGAGCGGGATCACACAGGACGGCTCGGCCGGTCG
>DATIKQ010000130.1:0-74285 GCA_035477395.1 Longimicrobiales bacterium | reverse complement strand
GCAGCAGGCTCTCCAACTCCTTCGCGTCCTGCGACTTCAGTCGGAACGGCAAAGGACGTCGTGGCATGCTCCCAGTATAGGGCAGCCCCGGCCACGGCGGCAATCGTTATAATGAATCTTTTCAGGTGGTCAGAGACCTAGGCGCCGGGCCGGGCCACCGGCCGCCGGTCAGCCCTTCGTCGTCGAGTCGGCCCGGTAGTACCGGTAGTAGTACCCGTACCCGTACCCGGAGCCGTAGTACTTACCGCGCCCCGCGTAGTCCACGTCGTTGAGCACCACGCCGGCGATGGGCGCCCGCACCGCGTCGAGCTGGTCCTGGGCGTAGCGGAGCGCACCCTTCTCGGTTCTCCCGGCCCGTGCCACCAGCACCACCCCGTCGGCCGCGGCGCCCAGGACGGCGGCATCTGTCACGAGGTTCAGCGGCGGCGAGTCGAGGATCACGATCTCGTACTGCTCCCTCAGCTTGCCAAGCAGGTCCTTCATCCTCTTCGACCCGAGGAGCTCGGAGGGGTTGGGCGGAAGCGTCCCGGTGGCCAAGAAGTCCAGCGTCCTGGAGTCGCCCACGTCCACCTTGTGGGTGGCTCCCTCCAGGGTCGCCGACCCCATGAGGATGTCGGTGAGCCCAGGCTCCTTGGGTACCTCGAAGACCCGGTGCACGATGCCCCGGCGCAGATCGCAGTCGATGAGCAACGCCTTGGTGCCCTGCTGCGCGAGCGTGATGGCCAGGTTGGCGGCGGACGTGGACTTCCCTTCCGACGGCCCGGGGCTGGTGAGCACCAGAAGGCGAGGGGGGTTGTCCAGGTCGAGGAAGGTGATGTTGGTGCGGAACGCCCGGTACGCTTCGGACACCGGGTTGCCCACGTCGTGGCGGGTGACCAGCCGGTCGCTCACCGCGCGCTCGCCCTTCAGGAATCCCTTCCCCTTCCCCCGCCGGGCCGCGCCCTTAATGCGGGGAATCATGGCGAGCACGGGCAGGTCGGTGATCTTCACTACCTCGTCACGGGAGTGAACGGTCTCATCCATGTAGTCGCGGGCGCCCGCCACCGCCACGCCGGCGATGAGGCCGAAGAGGACCGCCAGCACGAGGCTCCGCGCCTTGCGGGGCCGGATCGGCTTCACCGGCAGGATGGCCTGATCCACCACGCGCACGTCGCCCGGCTCCACGGCCTGGGCGATCTCCGCTTCCTTGAGCCGGTTCTGAAGGAGCGTGAACACCTCCTCGAGCAGCTGCTTCTGCCGGGTGAGGCGCGCCTCCTGCACAGCCTTCTCGGGGATGCGCTCCAGCTCGCCACCGAAGCGTCGCAGCGTCTCGCCCATGGTGCCGAGGCGGTTCGCCACGTTGGTGCGGTAGTTCTGCGCCAGCTGGTAGAGCCGGTCCTCGAGCTGCTGGACGGAGAGCTGCAGGCCCACCATGTCCGGATGGTTGGGCGTGCGGCGCGTGGCCATCTCCGTGCGCTCTGCTTCCAGCCGGTTCAGGTCGCCCATGAGCTGGGTGACGGCCTGGTTCTGCAGGAAGGTGGGAAATCCGGCGAGACGACGGAACGCGTCCCGGGAAGCTTCGGCGTCGTCGGAGCTGCGGGCCTGGTCGATCTGCCTAAGGAGCTCGTCCAGCGTGGCCAGGTCGGCGGCCAGGTCGTCGCGCTCCGCCTGCCCCTCCACCAGGCGCCGCACCTGCTCGGCGCCCTCCGCCTCCAGGTTCACAACCTGCTGGCCCTGCTGGAACGCCAGCAGGTCGTCCTCGGCCCTGCGGAGCTCATCGGTGTACGTGCGGATCTGCTCGGACAGGAATGCGACCGTACTGGTGGCCTCGGTCTTCTTGGCCGCCCTGCGCCCCTCGATGTAGAGCGAAGCCACGGTGTTGGGCACGTCCCGGACCAGCCGCGGATCGAGCCCGACGTAGCTCACCGAGACGACGCTGGCCTCCCGGTAGGGGCGACCCACGTTGAGCCGCTCGGTGAGGTCCTTGACGGCCTCGTAGAACGACTGGACCTGGAGGTCGATCTCGTCCGGGAACACGCTCCGCCCCGGCGGGGTGGGGTCCACCTCCGTGAGGGCCAGGCGCATGCCGTTGAAGAGAACCTCCTCGCCCCGTGCCACCACCGCGATCTCGGCGCCCGACGAGTTCGTGATGCGGTACCTGCCGTCTCCCTGGCGCCGGAACGCGTAAACGTCCGACTGGGTGCCGCGGCCCGCCTCCAGCATGGAGAAGAGGCCGGCTCGGGATACGCCCTTCGGCTCCACCACATGGGCCTGCAGGGAGAGCGCATCCACCGTCTCCTCGGCGATGCTGCGTGCCCGGAGCAGCGCCATCTCGGTCTCCACGTCGCTGCCCCGGATCACCGCGGACAGGAACTCCAACTCGGCCGGAGCGCTCCGCTCCTGATCCACGTGGATGGTGGTCTGAGCCTCGAACACGGGGGGCGTGTGCCAGAGGTACCACGCCGTGACTCCCACCACCACGGTGGAGACGGTCCCGATGAGGAGGACGTTGCGCCGCAGCAGATTCACCACGTCGCGGAGATGCAGATCTCCATCGGTGCCGGCGCGGCCCGTGCCGCGGGGCCTGGGTGCGTTCGCCTTCATGACCACCTATTTGAATACGATGACGACGACGTTGGCGATGATGGAGGCCACCCCCACCAGCGACGGGAAGTTGCGGGACAGCCAGGAGCGCTTGCCGACCACGATCTGGTCGCCGGACCGGATGCCGGCCTCCACGATGCTCAGCGTTCCGCTCAGGTTCGTACGAAAGGACTCGCTTTGACGCAGAAGCCGGATGTCCTCGGCGTTGCCATCGGGGGTGAGTCCCTGCGCCCTGGCGATGAGGTCCGCGACGCTTTGCGTGGCGTCGACGGTGTACTGGCCCGGCACCCGCACCTCGCCCAACACCACCACGCGCCGGAGCAGGGTGACGTTCACGGCGGTGTTCACAAGGTAATCGGCGTATTCCTCGGTGAGTTCCTCTCGAAGCCGGTTCGGTGAGATCCCCACCACCTGGCGACGCCCCAGCAGGGGGAGGATGACCGAGCCGTCTTGGTCCACCTGGAACTCCCCGGAGAGGTCCTCCTCACGCCAGATGGCCACCCGGATCACGTCTCCTGGGAGGAGCGAGTTGGCGTCGGGCAGCGGCTTGGGAGGGACGTCCTGGGCAGAGGCGCCCCCCGGGGCCGCGAGGACCAGGAGGGCGAGGAGAGCGGGGAGGATCCTCTTCATGGGGCTCCGCGCCCCTGGCGAGGGGAGCGTTTCGTGGCGGGAAATCAGAGAAAATACCAAGAAACAAAGTCTAGCCCCGGGCACAGAGCGCTGCAAGGCGAAGTCCCTGTCGTTCCAGGGCTTTCGGTTGACGCCCGTCGCTCGGCCGGGGTAGCTTTGGCCCGCCGTGATCACCCGCGACCCGCCCCTCGGGCAGGACAGGCTTCCGGGATCCTTTGGACGCACTCTTCGGAACCGCCCTCGTCGCCCTCGGCGGCCTGATCTACTGGGGCCTGCTCCGGCGCACCGACGATGCACTCCACCCTCTGGGGGTGTTCGCCGGGCTCTGGCTCGGAATCTTCGGGTTCGCCCACTTCAAGGTGCCCCGCACCTTCGACGAGCCCTACTACGCCGAGCCCTTCACGTCCACCACCTACCTGGTGGTCCTGGGCGCCCTCGCCATGTTCGCCTTGGGCTTCTGGCTCATGGATCCCGGAGCGGACCGCCTGGACCGCTCGCTCCTGCGCTTCCGCATGAGCGAGGGGGTTTCCTGGCCTCGGCTAAGGGCCGTCACCCTGGGGTTGTTCGCGGCGGCTTCCCTCATGACCGCCTACTTCGTCCAGCGCGCCGGGGAGATCCCGCTCTTCTCGCCCCGCATCGACGACCTGCGCCTGGTCTTCAAGCTCCCGCTGCTCGGGTACGTCTACGACCTCCATTACGCCGTCGCGCTGTTCGCTACCATGATCGCCCTTGAGGTCCACGGACGAGGCCAGAAGACGTTCTGGCTCGTGGTGGCTGCGGCCAGCGTGGTTCAACTCATGTTCGCCGGCGTGCGCGTGAGCCCCATGACCGCCATGGCGTGGGCGTTCATCTATGTGTTCTACCAGGGCACCCGGGTGCGCTTGCGCCACCTGATCATCGCGGGTGTGGCCGTCAGCGTGGTGTTCGGGGTCATCGAGAGCTATCGGCGAACCATGTACGTGGTGAACCCGGCGCTCGTGAACCCTCGCCTGGATATGGGCCCCGCCGCCACGGTCTGGGCCCACACCGCCGCCAGCTTCAAGAACCTCCAGTTCACGCTCGAGAGGGGCGCGAGCCCGCTCAACATGGGGCTCAACAGCTACGACCTGCCCAAGACGCTGGACCCCTCGGCCCGGGTCGTGGACGACCAGCTCAGCTACATGTACGGCACCCACAACACGCCCACCTTCCTGTCCATCCTCTACTTCGACTTCGGGGTGGGAGGGCTCGTGGTGATGCCCCTCGTGTACGGTGCGCTGGCGGCCTTCGTCTATCGCAAGTTCAGGAGCCGCGCCAACATCTTCTGGCTCGTGGTGTACATCGACTTCCTCCTCGCCGTGGCCCTCTCGTTCCGCACGCACCGCTTCCTGGGCAACAGCCTTATCTGGTTCGGCGGAGTGGCGGTGGCCGTCCAGCTTCTGGTCGGCCGGAGCCTGGAGGGGCGAAGCCCTGACGAGGACCATGAAGCCGGGATCGACGCCGACGCGGAGCTGGAGGTGGTGGACGCATGAACGCGCCCGTGGTCCTCTACGGCGCGTCGGAGCTGGGCCGCGATGCGGTCTCGGTCTTCCCGGCCCTGACCGCCGCAGGGCAGCCCAGGGCCGTGCTCGGCTTCGTGGACGACGATGCGGGCAAGCACGGCAGCCGGCTGCTGGGGCTGGACGTGCTCGGCGGCTTCCCGTGGCTGGAGGGCCGTCAGGGGGAAGTCGAGATCCTGATCGTGGTCGGGGAGCCCGGGATCAGGCGCTCGCTCGCCGAACGGCTCGAGCATGACGGTCACCGGTTTGCCACGCTGCTGCACCCCTCGACGCAGACGACCCCCTGGGTCTCCTTCGGAGCAGGGACCCTGGTCATGGGCGGGTGCTCCTTCACCGTGGACGTCGCCGTCGGCGAGCACGTGGTGGTGAACCCGGGGTGCACCGTGGCGCACGATGTGGTGATCGGCGATTTCTCCTACATTTCTCCGGGCGTCAACCTCGCCGGGGGCGTGGTGATCGGGCCCGGCGCGCACATCGGCACCGGAGCGACCGTGCTGCCGCACCGGAGGATCGGGGAAGGCGCCATCGTGGGTGCGGGCGCCGTTGTGACCCGGGATGTTCCGGCGAATGCCGTCCACGTGGGCGTTCCCGCGCGGTGGCTCAGATCCGTCAACAGGCCATGGAGCGATGGATGACCGTCAATCGGAGGAATCCCGACGTCGAGGGTGCCGTCGGCATGAAGATTCCGCTGTCGAAACCGTGGATCGGAATGGAGGAAGCGGGGCCTGCGTCGGAAGTGGTCGCGTCCGGCTGGCTCATCCAGGGCCCGAAGGTCGCGAGCTTCGAAGAGCGCTTCGCGGAGCTGACAGGCTCGAAGCATGCGATCGCCGTCAACTCGGGTTCCAGCGCCCTGCTGGTGGCCATGGGTGCCCTGGGAATCGGTCCCGGTGACGAGGTCGTGTGCCCCGACATGTCGTTCATCTCCACGGGGTCGGCGGCGCTCTTCCTGGGTGCGCGCGTCGTGCTCTCCGACATCGAGATGAAGTACTACGGGATGGACCCGGGCACCCTGGAGCGCTGGATCACGCCGCGTACCAGGGCCATCGTGCCCGTGCACTACGCCGGCCACACGGCCGAGATGGCCCCCATCCTGGAGATCGCCGACCGCCACGGGATCCCGGTGCTGGAGGACGCGGCCGAGGCCCACTGGGCCCGGTACAGGGGGGGACGCCACGCGGGCACGCTGGGTCGGATCGGCATCTTCTCGTTCACCCCCTCCAAGCTCATGACCACGGGCGAGGGCGGGATGATCGTCACCGACGACGACGAGCTCGCCGACAAGTGCCGGCTCTTCCGCAACTTCGGCGATCACGGGAAGTTCGAGTGGCACACGCTGGGCTTCAACTTCCGCATGCCCGAGATGATGGGCGCCATCGGCTGCGCCCAGCTCGATCGCCTTCCCGAGGCGGTGCGCCGGCGGCGCGAGATCGCAGCCCGCTACACGGCGGCGTTCAAAGGACGGGAGGGTGTCGTGCTCCCTTCCGTGCGCCAGATCGAGGACACGAACTTCCAGCTCTACACGCTCCGCTTCCCGGAGGGCGGTGCCCGCCTCACGCGGGACCAGATCCGGGCGGGGCTCGCCGCGCGGGGCGTCAGCACGCGCCTCTATTACCCCGCGTTCCACCACCAGGGCGTGTTCGCCGGTTGCGGCCCATTCGACGCCGGCGACTACCCCAACGCGGTGGAGTACGAGCAGACCGCCTTCTCCCTGCCGATGTTCCCCACCCTCACAGGGGACCAGCAGGACTACGTCATCGAGAGCCTGATCGCCGTCCTGGACGGCGTGGAAGAGAGCGCATGACCATGACGAGCCACGGCGGGGCCTCGCCCCTCCTCGAGGGGCACACGGTCCTCATCACCGGCGGCGCAGGCTTCATCGGCGCGACGCTGGCCGAGCGTCTGGTGGACCACAACGACCTGATCCTCTTCGACAGGGGCTTCCAGGGATCGAGCGCTGCGCTGTCCCGCGCCTGGGGGCGCCCCAACGTGAAGACGTTGGAGGGCGACATCCTGGATCCTGCGGCCGTGGCCGCCGCCACGAAGACCGCCGACGTGGTGGTGCACCTGGCCGCCATCGTGGGCGTGAAGAACGTCCTGTCCCGGGGCAAGGACACGCTGGAGACCAACTTCCTGGGCACCGCCAACGTGCTGAAGGCGTTGGAGGGGCGCCGGGACCTCCACCGCCTGGTGTACTTCTCCACCAGCGAGGTCTTCGGCATGAACTCCTTCGGGGTCGGCGAGGACTCGCCGGCCTCGGTGGGTCCCGTGAGCGAGGCCCGGTGGACGTACTCGATCGCCAAGCTCGCCGGGGAGCACCTGGTCCACGCCTACCACCGCGAGACGGGGATGCCCACCGTCACCGTGCGGCCTTTCAACGTCTTCGGCCCCCTCCGGCTCGGCGACCACGCCATGCTCCGCTTCATCATGGCAGCGCTGAAAGGCGACGACCTGGAGGTGCACGGCGATGGGACCCAGATCCGGTCGTGGTGCTACATCGACGACTTCCTTGACGCGCTGCTGAGCACGCTGTCGCTCCCCGAGGCGGTGGGCGAGACGTTCAATATCGGTAACTCGCGGAACACGGTCACCATCTACGAGCTCGCCCAACGGGTGATCCGGCTCCTGGGGTCGTCTTCGAAGATCCGCTTCGAGGCGATCGATTTCTCGGACATCGACGTGCGCGTCCCCCGGCTGCGCAAGGCGGAGGAGATCCTGGGGTACCACCCCCGGGTGGAGCTGGACGAGGCCATCACGCGCACCGCCGACTGGTACCGGGGGAACCTGCAGCACGTGCACTTCGACGCCGCTGCGTCCCGGCCCGGGGCCCGCACCGCCGGCTGATGCCGTGATCGGGGACGTCCTCCTCTTCGGGGGCATCGCAGCGCTGGCCTCCTACGGGCTCACGCAAGCGGCCATTCGCGTCCTCCCCCGGGTGGGGCTGGTTTCCGCCCCCGATCCGAACCATCCCCACCCCGTTCCCGTGGGCGGGGGGATCGCCATCTGGCTCGCGCTGGGGGTGGTGCTGGTGGCGCTCGCCGCCACCGGTCACCAGGTCTCGGGGGTGGGCCTCCCGCTCCTCGGTGCCTCCGTCCTGTTCGCCGCCGGCGTGTGGGACGACGTCCGCCTGCTGGATCCGCGCACCAAGCTCCTCATCCAATTCTGCGCTGCCGCCGGCATGGTCATCGGCGGGGTGACCTTCCCGCTGGGGCCTGGGTTGGAATGGGTGGCCGTGCCCGCGACCATGCTCTGGTTCGTGGGCGTGTGCAACGCCTTCAACCTCATCGACAACATGGACGGGATGCTTCCCGGGGTGTCCGCCGTGGCGGCCATCTTCGTCGGGCTCTTCGCGTGGGCCACCGGGCGGCCGGAGACTGCCCTGGTGTCGTGGATCGTGGCGGCCGCGGTGCTGGGCTTCCTCCCGGCCAACCTCCCGCCGGCCCGCATCTTCATGGGCGACGCCGGGTCCATGTTCCTCGGGTTCCTGCTGGCCGGGCTGGCCATCGGGGAGAGCTGGGCCGGGCTGACGCAGCTGGCGTTCACCATCCTGGCGCCTACGCTGCTCCTGGCTGTGCCGATCTTCAACACCACGTTCGTCACGGTCACGCGCAAGCTCTCCGGGATCCCTCTCTCCCGGGGCAAGGCCGACCACATCAACTACAGGCTCCTGGCCCACGGCATGAGCCGCGGGCGCACCCTCCTGGCCGTGTACGTCCTGTCGGCGGCCTCGGGCATGGTGGGAGTCATGGTGGTGACGTCCACGCCGCTGGCGTACGCGGTGGGCGCCTCGCTCTTCCTCATCCTGCTCATGTACCTGGGCGTCTTCCTGTATGAAGGGCGCACCCAGGACTTCGAGCGGCAGTTCCAGGTCGCCAAGGAGAAGCCGGGCTGGGAGGAGTCGGCCTGGTACCGATGGGTGATCCGGGTGGTGGCCGTGGCCGGCGACGTGGTGCTCGTGTTCGCGGCCATGTACCTGGCCTTCTACCTGCGCTTCGACGGCGCCGTTCCGGGGGACCAGCTGGCCAACCTGGCCGCCGTACTCCCCTACGTCCTCGTGTTCCGGGTGGGGCTGGGCCTCTTCTTCGGCGTGTACGAGACCCAGTGGCGTCTGGGGATGGCCTCCGACGGCGTGCGCCTGGTGGGCACCGTCGTCCTCGGCTCCCTCCTGTTCACGGCGCTCCTGTTCGTGCTGAGGCTGCCGTCGTTCCCGCGCACGGTGGTGGTCATGGAGGGGCTCCTGGCCCTCCTGTTCTTCGGCCTCACCCGCATGGGCGTGCGGGCGCTGGGCGAGGTGACCTCCCGTGAGTGGGGTTCCCATCACGGCCGGCGCACCATCATCGCCGGCTCGGCCGACGGCGTGGCCACGGTGTTCCGCCACCTGCGCAACGGCAACGGGCCCTCCTACCACGTCATCGGGTTCGCCGACGACGATCCCACGGCGCACCGCAGCATGGTGGGCGGCGTCCGCGTGCTGGGGCCCGCGGCGCGCCTGCCGGCGCTGGCCCGGCTGTACGACGCCGAGCACGTCATCTTCTGCTTCCCGTACATGGCCGACGCGGAGCTGCGGGGGTTGGTGGCCGCGGTGCTGCACGCGGGCCTCACCGCCGAGGTGGCCCACCTCGACGTGCTCCCGGCCGAGAGATGGCTGGCGCAGCGCCCCGCCGTGACGCTGGTGGAGGCCGCCCCGCCCCAAGCGGGCGCGTGAGCGCTCCGCCCGGGCGACTGCGCTCCGTCGCCCTCCTGGGCGGCGGCACGGCGCTGGCCGCCGTGTTCGGCCTCCTCTTCCAGGCCCTCCTCTCCTACCATTTCGGGGCAGGAGCCGAGACCGACGCCTGGTTCATGAGCCTGAGCATCTACGCGTTCCTCGGGAAGTTCCTGATGCTCTCGAACGTGAAGTCGCTGGCGCTCCCGGTGCACCGGCGCCTGCAGGCTTCGGAGCCGGCGTCGGCGGCGCGTCTGGAGCGGCGCCTCCTCCTGTGGCTCGGAGTGGGCACGGGCGCGCTGTCCGCGCTCGTCGTGCTGGGGGCACCCGTGCTGGTGGACGCCCTGGCCCCGGGATACGACGGGAGTCAACGCGATCTGACGGTGGCGCTGGTGCGCATCCGCACGCCGGCGCTGGCGTTCCTCGCCGTGAGCACGGGGGGACTCGTGGCGCTGGAGGCGGCGCACCGCTTCGGCGTGACCGTGACGGCGCAGAAGCTGGCGCCCGCAGTGGTGTCGTTGGCGCTCCTGGCCTGGATGGCGGACCGCTTCGGCATGGTGGGCGTGGGGTGGGCGGGGCTGGCCGGGGGCGTGGCCGGTGGACTGGTGGCGTTGGTCGCCATGGCGCATTTGCTGCGCCCCGGCGGACCGGCACCGTCCGCGGAAGGCGCGCGCCTCGCCGACCGGGAGCTCCGGGGGATCGGGCGCCAATGGCTGGGCTTCGGCGGGAGCAACGCCGCCACCTTCGCGGGGGAATGGGCCTTCCGGATCGCGGCGTCGCTCCTCCCCGTGGGGCTCTTCTCCGCGGTGCTCTACGGGCGCATGGTGCACGACCTGCTTCACGCCGCGGTGAACGACTCGGCGCAGACCGTGAGCCTCCCCCGCTTCGCCGCCGCGGCCGCCTCTGCCCAGGGGAGCGCCGGCTCCGCCCAGGGAAGCCCGGCGGCGCGGGTCGGCGAGCAGCTCCGGGAGGGCCTGGGCACGCTCGCCGCCGCGACGCTTCCCCTGGCGGCCTTCGTGGCGGTCACCGCCCCCTGGTCCGTGGCGCTCCTCTTCGGTCGCGGCCGCTTCCTGGCCGACGGCATGCTGGGGCCCTCTGCGGTGTCGCTGCAGCTCTTCGCCGTGGCCTTCCTGGTGCAGGGGCTCGTCCAGCTCCTCTTCTCGGCCGCGTTCGCCTCCGGGCGGAGCGAGCTCGTGAACCGCGTCCAGATCGCCGGCCACCTGGTCCGCGCCGCCGTCCTGGTTCCCGCCGTGATGGCGTTTTCCTACGTGGGACTGGTGGGGGCGCAGGTGGCCATGAACCTCCTGGTCCTGGGTCTGCTCGTGGCGTTCTCGCCGCGCGAGTGGCGCCTCCGCCCGTTCCAGGCGCTCGAGGGGATGGCGGGACCCGGCGCGCGCGGCGCGCTCGTCGCAACGGCGGTAGCCACCGCCCTGCACATGGCCGTGGCCAGCCGCCTGCCCGAGCCCCTCTCGGTGGGCACCGCGGGCCGCGTGGCCGTGCTCGCCGCGGCGGGGGTGGGGTGGCTGGCCGTGTATGGAGTCCTGGCGCTCGCCCTGGGGGTGCCGGCGCTCCGCCGCCTGGCGGCGCGGATCCGCCCCGCCGGGGTCGCGGTGCTCCTTCTGGCCGCGTGGGGAGCGGCGACTCCCCCGGGTGCCGCCGCCCAGCAGGTCGGGGGCGCCCTCCTCCCGGCGGACCACTGGTCCCGGGCGGTGCTGGAGATGCTGGAGGCACGGGGACTCACGCCGGTGGGCGCTTCGTCGGCGGGACCTCCGGAGGGCTCGCGCGTGGACCGCGTCTTGGCTGCGGCCGGGGGCGCACGCTCGGCACCTTGGGCCGGGGAGGCGCTCCGCGTGCTCCGATGGGAGGCCGCGGGTCCGGGCACCCTGGGCTTCGCCGGTGCAGCGGAGGCGGGCGCGTCGTCGGCGCGGGATTGGCCCAGGGGCCGGGACGGTGTCTGGGCCGGCGCGGCGGCGCGCGTGGGCGGGGGTAGGCTCTTCGCCCACATGGCGGCGGAGGCCGGCCCCGGTCGGGGTGCCCACGCGCTGGTGAGGGGCGGAGTGGGGGTGCGCTTCGGGCGCTTTGCGCTCCACGCAGGGCGCGAGCACGTCCAGCTCGGAGGGGGTGCCTCCGGCGCGCTCGCCCTTTCCTCGCTGGTCCCTCTGGACGGGCTCCTGGTCACCACGCCGGAGCCCTTCGACGCGCCCGTGCTCGGTCCGGTGGCCCTGACCGCCGGCGTCTTCCCCATGCGTCGGTACGAGGCCGTGGACGATCCCTGGTTCGCGCTGCTGCGCGTAGCCGTCCACCCGGTACCGTGGCTCGAGGTGGGGGTGAGTCGGGCCGCGCTGGTGGGTGGCCACTTCCCCGGGGGCTCGGTTCCGTGGGACCCGAAGTCGTACGGCCCCGATGCCGGGTCCATGGAGCCCGGCGACGTGGTGGGCATCCTGCTGGGGCGCGTCACCGGCTTCGACGACCAGGTGAACGCGCTCGACGTGCGTACCTCGCTCGCCCGGGCGGGGCTCCCGGTGCTGGCGTACGGGGAGATGGCGCTGGAGGACAAGGACCGCTCGTGGGGGGACGGGGCGGTCCTGGCCGGCGTGCTCCTGGCGCCGCCGTCCCGCGTCCCCGTCTCCTTCCGCTACGAGTACGCCGCCTTCGGCGATCCGGCGCGCTGGTGCGCCTGGTGCGACACGCTCCCTGCGTTCTGGTACAACCACGCCCGGTTCCAGAGCGGATGGCGGGTCGGGAACGAGCTCCTCGGCCATCCGCTGGGCGGGTACGGGCTGCAGCACCTGGTGGGCGTCACGGCCTTCGACGCCTCGCTCCGCCTCCACCTCGAGGTGGTGGTGGGGCGCCTGCGCCGGGACCGGTGGAATCTCCTGGAGGACCGGCGCCCCGGCTGGGCCACCTGGGCCCGCGCCCGGGGCCGTGTGCGGTGGAGCCGCGGGCTGGAGCTGCGGGGCGAAGGGGCGTGGGAGCGGGGCGACGCGGGGTGGGCGGCCGGGTTCCTGCGCGTGTCGCTGGCGCACCTGTTGGGTCCGCCGGGTCCGCGACGCGAGGCCCCGGCGCCCGCGGCGCGGTAAACATATGTTGGCAATTCCAAAAAAAACGCGTTGACCGGAGCCGGTGCCGGCGGGTATCTTCGGAACATGTCCGCCGGGTGAAAAGCCATGTACCACTTGCCGAAGGAGCCCGCATGGTTCGGTCCGCCGGGGCTGTGCTCTCCGTTCTGATTCTCTCGGGTTTTGCTGCGCTCCAGCAGGTGGCCACCCACACGGTCGTGGCAGGCGACACCCTGTGGGACCTGGCGCAGCGCTACTACCAGGACCCGTTCTCGTGGCGGCGCATCTGGGAAGCGAACAGGGCCCAGGTGACGGACCCCAACCTGATCCTACCCGGCTGGGTGCTCGACATCCCGGACAAGGGTGCGCAGGTGGCCGACGTCACCGTGGAAGGCGCGGCCGGGCCCGCGGACCCGGGCGACCACGTGCGCGGCGAGCGCACGGTCTTCTTCGCCGACACGGCGCGTGAGCGGGCGAGCGTCCTCACCACCCAGCAGGCGGGGTTCGCGGCCGTGGCCCGCGACGTGGTGTTCTCGGCACCCTGGCTCGTGCCCCTGAGCCAGGAGCCGGCGAGCGTGGGGAGGCTGAGCGACTTCGCGGGCGGCGCCTCGCTGTCCGTGACGGCACGGGGATGGGACCGGGTGCACCTGGTCTTCGACGGGGAGGTTCCGGCCATCGGCACCGAGGTCCTCACGTTCCGCGTGACCAAGACGATCGAGAGCGTGGGGCAGGTCGCCACCCCCACCGGGGTGCTGACGGTGAGCGAGGTCTCGGGCCGGGAGGCGGTGGCCGTGGTGACCCGCGAGTACGACCGCATCATGCTCGGCGATCGCCTGGCGCCGGTGCCTGCCTACGCACTCCGCTCGGGTCAGGTTGCCGAGGACGTGGCCAGCGGGGCCGAGGCCATGATCATGGGCTTCGCCAACCTGGCTGAGCTCCAGGACGTGGGGGCCATGGCGTTCCTGGACCAGGGCACCGACGACGGCGTCGGGATCGGTGACGAGTTCGAGTACGTCAACCGGCCGGCCGGCGCCGACGTGGTGGAGGGGCGCCTCCAGGTGGTGGGCGTCACCGCCAACGTGGCCACGGCCCGAATCCTGTCCATGGACGACGCGGTGTTCCGGCAGGGCCTGGTCGTCCGCCTCGCCCGCAAGATGCGCTAGGGCCGAGAGGGGGACGTGACCGGCGCCCTCCCCTCCCCGAGGTCGACGGACTCCGCATCCCCCGCCGCCGCGCTCGCGGGCGCGGCGGCGGGGGATGCTCACGCATGGACACGATGGACACCGAGGACGCGAGGACCGACATGAGCGGAGCGGGTCGCAGGGTCGTGGTCACCGGGGGCGCGGGCTTCATCGCCAGCCACGTGACGGAGGCGTACCTGTCGCGGGGCGATGAGGTCTGGGTGGTGGACGATCTCTCCTCCGGGAAGAGGGCCAACGTCCCCGAGGGGGCGCACTTCGTGGAGATGGACGTGCGCGATCCGCTCCTCCGGGAGCTCTTCCGCGAGGTCCGCCCCGACCTCGTGAACCACCACGCCGCCCAGATCGACGTGCGCGTCTCGGTGATGGACCCGGCCAGGGACGCGGGGATCAACGTGCTCGGCCTCCTCAACATCGCCGAGGCGGCCCTGGAGGTGGGGACCAGACGGATCGTGCTCGTGAGCAGCGGCGGGGTGGTGTACGGAGAGCCCGAGCTCATCCCGACTCCCGAGACCGCACCCAAGCTCCCGCTGTCGCCGTACGGCGTCACCAAGCTCGCCGGTGAGTACTACCTGCACTACTACCACCGCGTCCGGGGCCTGGAGTACGTCGCGCTCCGCTACTCCAACGTCTTCGGCCCGCGCCAGGATCCCCATGGGGAGGCGGGTGTAGTAGCGATCTTCTGCAGCCGGCTCCTCGGCGGTGAGCCCCTGACCATCTTCGGCGACGGCGAGCAGACCCGCGACTACGTGTTCGTCCGCGACGTCGTGTCCGCGAACATGCTGGTCTCGAGCCTCGAGGTCGGCGGGCGCGAGGGCCTCGACTCCTTCGCGTTCAACGTGGGCACGGGGGCGGGCACCAGCGTGAACGCCCTGGCGCACGCGCTGGAGCGGGTGGCGGGCCGTCACGTGGGCCGGGAGCACCGGGCGGCCCGGCCCGGGGAATTGCAGCACAGCACGCTGGATACGGCCCGGATCCGGGCCCGGGGGTGGAGCCCCGCCTTCACCCTGGAGGCCGGGCTCCGGCAGACCTACGAACACATCGCCGCACAGAGGGGAGAGATCCTGGCATGACCCTGGCGTCCTTCGCGTTCCTGCTCCAGGCCGCTACGCCCCAGTCGGCCGTGGATCTGCTCCTGGCGAGCACGCTCCCCACCATGGTCGTCCTGCTCGTGCTCCTCGTGTTCTCGGTGGCGTCGTGGTGGCTCCTCTTCCACAAGTGGAAGCAGTTCCGCACGGTGCGCCGCCTGGGCGACGAGTTCCTGGCCCAGATGGAGCGCGCGCAGAGGCTCGACGACGCCTACAAGGCGATCCTCGCACTCCCCGAGTCCCCGTACGGCCGCGTGTTCCGCCAGGGCGTGAACTTCTTCAGCGAGCTCCGCCCCGGCGCCCTCCGCCAGGGCGCGCCCCCCAGCCCGGGGCTCTCCCTGACGCAACTCGAGGCGCTCCGCCTCGTGCTTGAGAAGAGCGAGTCGGAGGAGCGGGACGAGCTGGCGCAGGGCCTCACCTGGCTCGCGGTCATCGGGACCGTGTCGCCGCTCCTGGGGCTCCTGGGCACCGTCATCGGCATCATGAACACGTTCTTCGGGATCACCGCCGCGGGTTCCACGAACATAAGCGCGGTGGCCCCAGGGATCGCGGAGGCGCTCATCACCACCGTGGCGGGGCTCTTCGTGGCCATCCCCGCGGTTCTGGCGTACAACTACTTCGTGGGCCGGCTGAACCTCGTGACCGGCGAGCTGGAGGGTTTCTCCGCCGAGTTCATCGGCACGCTGGCCCGGGAGGGCAGGCTGTGAGCCGCTTCGGTCGGAAGTCGCGCAACGGGCGGGATCTGCCGCACACCGTGGACATCAACGTCACGAGCCTGGTGGACGTGGCGTTCACGCTGCTCGTGATCTTCATCATCACCGCCCCGGCCCTGCAGGGAGGGATCGAGGTGGCCATCCCGAGGGCCGACGTCCAACCTCTGACTGCGCGGGACAACCCGTTCTTCGTCACCGTCACCCGCGACGGCCAGGTGTACGTCGAGAACACGCCCACGACGGTGGAGGACTTCGAGAGCAGCTTCGGCCAGCTCGCGAGGAACGTGGACCACGTCTACCTGCGCGCGGACTCGCTCGTGTCGTACGGGCCGGTGCTCAAGGTCATCGCCACGCTGGCGCGGAGCGAGAAGACCTGGTCGCTGGTGGGCGAGCCGTACGGCGGGCGCTGAACGGAGCGCGGCATGCGACGATCCGGCCCCTTCGACCGCACCTCCTTCGGGGCTTCTCTGGGCGTGCACGTGGGGCTCCTGGTGCTGGTGCTGGGGAGCTCGCCTTCCGCGACGCCTCCCCTGGACTTCGTGTCCTACCACATCGAGATCGTGTCCCCGCCTCCCCTCGTCCAGGGCGCCGAGGACATCTCTTCCCAGGAGGAGTTGGTGGTGGACCGCCCCGATCCAGAGCCGGTCCAGGAGGAGGAGCGGCCCGCGCCGGTGACCGACGCGAAGCCCAAGCCCAAGCCGCCGGAGCAGGCGAAGCCGGTCAATCCCCTGGCCGAGCCCGGGGAGGAGAGCAAGCCCGGGAGCTCCACGGCGCCGGCGTCGCCCACCGGCGCGGAGGGCGGGGAAGGGATCAACGTGCGCCTGGAAGGTGTTCGAAGGGACTACCCTGAGTACTACAACAACATCATCCGGCAGATCGTCCGGTGCTTCCGCTGGCAGGGGCAGGGGAGCTGGGAGACGACGGTGTACTTCGTGATCCACCGGGACGGGAGGGTCTCGGACCTCGCGGTCCAGGCCAGGTCCGGGAACCCGACCTTCGACATCGAGGCCATGGGAGCCGTGGAGTGCGCGGGACAGGGGCGCCTCGGGGGACTCCCCGAAGACCTCCCGTGGGACGTGCTCCCGATCCAGTTCCGATTCAGCCCCGGGGGGCGGATCCGGGAGAACGGGCCCGACACGGCCCCCACCCAACCAGACGGGACGGCGACGAGGCGATGAGCGGATCGAGGAAGCGGAGGTTCGGCGCGGTGCGGGGCTTCCTCCTGGTCGCGGCGTGGACGGCGGTCTGGAACGGGAGCGCCGTCGCGCAGGTGCGCGACTCCATCCCGGGCGTGTCCCTGGGAATGGTCTACGAGACCGCCTACGCGGCGGGCCTCGCGGTGAAGCCCTTCTCCGGGCGCTTCGGCGGCGAGGCGGTGGCCCCCCAGGTGGAGGCCATCATCGGGCGCGACCTCCGCTACTCGGACCGCTTCCAGGTCATGGACTCGCTCCCCGCCGCGCTCCTGGGCGAGGGGATCGACTACGCGCTCTGGGACCGCCTTGGCGCGGTGTGGCTCCTCACCGGACAGGTGGAGGGGGCGGGGGATGGCCTCGTGCTCGTGCTCGCGCTCCACGACGTGGTGTACGGCCGCGTGAAGGACCAGGGGCGCTTCCGCATCCCCGGGCCCTCCGCCGAAGGGTTCCGCATGGCGGTGCACCGGGCCGCCGACCAGGTGGTGCAGTGGGCCACTGGCGATCCGGGGATGGCGGCGAGCCGCATCGCCTTCTCGCTCAGCACCGAGCTGGGGAACAAGGAGATCTACCTCATCGACTCCGACGGCGAGAACCTCCGGAGGGTCACGAGCTACAACTCGATCACCCTCTCCCCCTCCTGGCACCCCTCGGGCGAGAAGATCGCGTTCACCTCGTACAAGAACGGCGAGCAGCGCATCTACGAGCTGGACCTCGTGACCCGCCGGGAGAAGGCGCTCCCCGCGGTACGGGACGGCGGCTACATCACCCCCGAGTACGCCCCCGACGGACAGACGCTGGCGTTCTCGGTGTCCGGGGGGACGCGCTCCGGGCTCTTCACCTACAACTGGGAGCGGGACTGCTGTCTGGCCCACCTCTCGGGCGGGCCGCGCTGGCACGACCTTTCGCCGTCGTACTCCCCCGACGGACGCCGCATGGTGTTCAACACCAACCGCTTCGGCACCACCGTCCCGCAAATCATGTTGATGCCTGCCCAGGGCGGGGACGCCGAGACGCTTTCGCCGTACGAGTACGGAAGGGGCGGCTACTACTCCGCTCCGGAGTGGTCCCCGGTGGGCGATCTCGTCGCGTTCCACGGCGCCATCCGTCGTGGTACCTACCACATCCTCGTGGCCGACCTGCGCGACGGGGGCCGGCGCCTGCGCCAGCTCACCTGGGAGGGGAACAACGAGGACCCGAGCTGGGCCCCCGACGGGCGCCACCTCGTGTTCGTGGGGGAGCGCCGGTGGGGGTACGGCCTCTTCGTCGTGGACGTGGCCACCGGCACGCTCCGGACCCTGCTGGAGGGGCGGAGGGTAACGGTACCGTCCTGGTCGCCTTCGCTCCGGCCGCCCGGCTGATCCCCGGGGAGCCGCACCGGGACCCCGTCCGTCGGGGTTCGGCGTTGCGCCGCAACGCGATATGCAGTATTAGGTGGGGGTTCGTCCCCCTCCGCCACAAAGTTACCTTCGTGTTCATCGTGCGTGGCCACGGGCCCACGCGCATCAGCGTGTCATCATCCCTGGAGAAAGCATGATCCTCCGACGCTTCGTCGCACCCGTTCTGGCGGCCACCCTGCTGGTCGCCGCCTGCAAGAAGGAAGCGCCGCCGCCTCCGGCACCCACCGGCCCCTCTGAGGAGGAGTTGGCGCGCCGGCGCGCCGACTCCATCGCGGCGGTCCGCTCCGCCGCCGAGGCGGCCGCTCGCGAGCGGGCCGAGGCCGAAGCCCGTGCCGCCCGCGAGAGGGCCGCCGCCGCCGCCCGCGTCACGCTGGAGGAGTTGGTCTTCTTCGACTATGACAAGGCGGACATCCGCGACGACGCGGCCGCGGTGCTCCGGCGCAAGGCCGACGTGCTCCGCGCGAGCCCGCAGGTGCAGATGCGCATCGAGGGGCACGCCGACGAGCGGGGCTCCACCGAGTACAACCTGGCCCTGGGCAACAGCCGCGCCGAGGCCGTGCGCCAGTTCCTGGCGGGCTTCGGCCTCGCCGCGGACCGCTTCTCGATCATCTCGTACGGCGAGGAGCGGCCCCTGGAGAACCGGTCCGACGAGTCGGCATGGTCCAGGAACCGGCGGGCCCAGTTCGACATCACGGCGGGCGCCAACGCCATCAACCCGCCCAACTGAACCACGGTGAACGCTACGGTGCCGCCTCCCCCGCGTCCCGCGGGGGAGGCGCGCCGAGAGTCATGATGACGATGCCCAAGCACTCTTCGGCGATCCGCCTCCTGCTCACGGTGGCCGCGGCCGTGTCCGTGAGCGGGTGCGCCACGAAGGGCGACCTGCGCAACCTGCGCCTGGAGATCCAGTCGCTGGCTGCGCGCCAGGACTCGCTCTTCTCCGAGCTGCGCCGGGAGACCGTGTCCACCCAGGACACGCTTCGCGGCGCCACGACGCAGCTCTTCGACTTCCGCGGCGACATCGCGCGGCAGCTCGCGGCCATGAACGAGAGCCTCACCCGACTCGAGGCCCTCACCGGAGAGAACCAGCGCGGGATCTCGGGCGTGCGCGACCAGCTGGCGAACCTGCGCCGCACCCAGTCCGGCCAGGGCGTCCCCGAGGGCGCTCCGAGCGGGGGGGTGCAGGAGGCAGCGCCGGGGGCCAGCGACGCGGAGAGCATCTACAACGCCGCTGTGGCGCAGTTCAACCGGGGCTCCCTGACCACCGCCCGATCGGCCTTCCAGCAGTTCCTGCAGGCGTTCCCCAGCCACCGGCTGGCGCCTGACGCGCACTTCTACCTGGCGGACATCCTGGTGCAGGAGGACCGCATCGAGGATGCGCTGGACGCCTTCCGGGAGATCCCCGAGCTCTTCCCCACGGCGTCCAAGGTCCCCGACGCCATGTACCGCTCGGCGCTTCTCCAGATCGAGCTGGGGCGCAACGCCGACGCGCGGGCCACCCTGGAACGGGTAATGAACACCTACCCGGGCTCGGGCGTGGCCACGCTGGCCCGGGACAAGATCCGCGAGATCCGGTAGGGAGGCGCCATGCGCTGCCCCGACTGCGACGCCAAGGACAACCGGGTGGTGGACACCCGGGCGAGCCGCGGTGGGCGGGCCGTGCGCCGGCGCCGCGAGTGCACCGTGTGCGGCGCTCGCTTCACCACGTACGAGTACGTCGAGGAGCGCCCCATCCAGGTGCTGAAGCGGTCGGGGAGCGTGGAGGACTTCGACCGCAACAAGCTCCTCAACTCGGTGCGCACGGCGTGCGCCAAGCGCCCGGTGTCCGCGTCGTCCATGGAGACGCTGGTGGACGAGATCGAGGACGCGGTGTCGCGCTACGCGGGCCTGGAGGTCCCCAGCGTGAAGCTGGGGGAGCTGGTCATGGAGCGCCTTCGCCAGCTCGACCGCGTGGCCTACGTGCGCTTCGCGTCGGTGTACCGGAACTTCCAGGATGCGGGCGAGTTCCAGGAGCTCGTGGACGAGATGACGGAGCGTCAGGAGCGGGAGGCCCTCCTGCGCATCCAGGAGGAGTTCCCCTTCTGAGCGCCGCCTCGCCTGACCGGACGAGCCAGGAGCCCCGCACGTGACCCGCCACCGCAACCCACGCGGCGAGATGCCCTTCCTCGACCACCTCGAGGAGCTGCGGTGGCGCATCTTCTGGTCCCTTCTGGCCATCGCCGTGGGGACGGCCATCGGCTTCGTGCTCGTCTATTACTTCCACGTCCTCGAGCTCCTCGTGGAGCCGGTCCGGGCGGCGAGGGGCGAGGCGGACTTCCGCCTGGTCTACCTGTCTCCGGCCGACCCGTTCTTCATCACGCTGAAGCTGGCGATCCTGGTGGGGATCATCCTCGCGTTCCCGGTGGTCCTCTACCAACTGTGGGCGTTCCTCTCCCCCGCGCTGGAGAAGGACGAGAAGCGGGCCATGATTCCGGCGCTCTACCTGGGCCTGCTGCTCTTCGCCGCAGGCGTGGCCATGGCGTACTTCGCAGCGCTCCCGGTCACGCTCCAGTTCTTCAAGGCCTTCGAGGGACCCTCCCTGCAGGAGCAGCTGGAGGTGGGGAAGACCCTGGCGTTCGTCACCAAGCTCCTGTTGGCGTTCGGCGTGGTCTTCGAGCTCCCCGTGGTCATCATGGTGCTGACCGCGATGGGGCTCGTCACGCCCGAGTTCCTTCGCGCCAAGCGCCGGCACGCTGCGGTGGGGATGGCGGTCCTGGCCAGCCTCATGACGCCCGGGGACGTGATCACGCTCACGGTCATGATGATGGTCCCGCTCCTGCTCCTGTACGAGCTGTCCATCCTCCTGTCCGGGGGGATCGCGCGGCGCCGGCGCGAGCGGCAGGATCGCGAGCGCCGGGAGCAGGAGCGTCCGCAGGCGAGCTCGAACCCTCCCGACGGGTCGGTGGAGGCCGGATGACGAGCGTCCTCCCCGCCCGCCGGTGGCTGGCGGCCGCCCTCTGCCTGCTCGTGGCGCCCGGGGCGCTCCAAGCCCAGGAGCAAGCGGCACGGGCGCGCGCTGCGCAGCAGCTCACGCCCCAGCAGCGCGCCGACTCCGCGCGTCTGGCGGAGGCCGACTCGGCGCGGGCGCGCATCCTGGAGCGGCTGAAGCGCCTGGGGAGGGCTCCGGGCGCCGACAGCCTGCTCTTCGTCCAGGACTCGCTGGCCAAGGAGGAGGCCACCGGGAACCGGGGGGCCTCCTCCGAGCCGGACTCGACGCTCGCCGAGCTTCTGGGCATGAAGGGGTACGCGCTCACCGAGTACGAGGGCGGGAAGGCCGACTTCGCTGCCGGGAACCGCGTCCTCGTCCTCCAGGCCATGGAGGGAAGCAAGGCCCGCGTGAACCGGGAGGGGATGAACGTGGAGGCCGACTCGTCCATCACCTTCGACGAGTCCACGGGACGGGTGCGCACCTCGGGTGCCACCACGTTCACGCCCGCGGACGGGAACCCGACGCAGACCACCGGGCTGATCTACGACCTGGAGGGCGGCCGGGGCTCGGCGTTCAACGCCAAGACCACGTACGACCAGGGCGGGGCGAAATGGATCATCAGCGGCGACATGCCGCTGGCTTCCGCCGACTCGTCGTTCATGTCCCACTCCACCTTCACGTCGTGTGACCTGGAAGTGCCGCATTACCACTTCGAGGCGGACGAGATCAAGATCGTGGGACAGAACGTCCTGATCGCACGTCCGGTGCGCCTGTACTTCGCGGACGTTCCGGTCGCGTGGTTCCCGTTCATCGCCCAGAGCCTGTCCCGGGGCCGCGCCAGCGGCCTGCTCACGCCCCGCTTCAGCGTGAACGACATCGTGCGCAACTCCACCGGGTACCGGCGCCGGCTCAGCAACCTCGGGTTCTACTGGGCGATGAGCGACTACTCGGACGCCGTCCTGGCCCTGGACTGGTTCAGCGACAACTTCCTCTCCGTCACCAGCTCGCTGAGTTATAAGTTCAATCGCCAGTTCCTGGACGGGAACCTGAACCTGCGGCGGTATTGGAGGCGGGACGGCTCCACCGAGTTCGCCCTGGACACCTACCACTCCTGGGCCTACGACGAGCGCACGCAGTTCCGGGTGTCGGCCAGGTACGCCAAGGCGGACATGATCCGGGAGTACTCCTTCAACCCTGCCGAGGTCACCCAGTCCATCGACTCGGAGGGGGGTGCCAACCGGCGCTTCGGGTGGGGCTCGCTCTCCTTGTCGGCGAACCGGCGGGCGTACCTGTCCGACGATCGCGTCGAGTGGACGCTCCCCACGGCCAACGTGTCGCTGTCGAGCATGACGCTCTTCCGGGCGCCGCCGAACCGCGCCAGGGTCTGGAACAACATGACGGTGGGGGGGAGCGCCTCCCTGGCGCGCCGCACGGTGGACAGGCTGCAGGCGGACACGTTCAACGCCTCCATGGTGGACACGGAAGTGCAGGACGCCTCGGTGCGCTCCACCCTGAGCATGGGGAACCTGTCGCTCTCCCAATCCCTGGAGATGAACGCCAACACCACGCTGGGGGTGCCCGAGGCGTACCTCGTCCTGGGAGACTCCGCGGGGGAGACCCGGCTGCTGACGGGCGCGCCGGCGCGCTCCATCACCGACCAGAATCTGCGGTGGAGCCTCTCGCTGGGATACATGCAGCAGCTCGTCGGCTCCACCACCCTCACCCCCAGCGTATCGCTGTCGGGGAACAGCTTCCAGTCGGACACGTCCGCGCTGGCCTCGAGCTTCGTGGGCGCGCCCTCGCGGGTGTCCGTGGGCGCGAGCCTGAAGACGGACCTGTACGGGTTCTTCCCCGGGTTCGGCTCGTACGCGGCCATCCGCCACAAGATCTCGCCGTCGCTTTCGTGGGACTGGAGCCCGGAGGTCGAGCCGACCGAGCTGCAGCGGACGGTGTTCCGGTCGCGGGCCCTCCAGCCCACCAACGGCCTTTCGCTGACCTTCAACCAGACGTTCGAAGCCAAGAAGGAGGCTCCGGACTCGGCGACGGCGCAGAGCGGGGGCGAGGCCGGGTCCGCCGGAGGCCAGGGCGCGTCGGGAGGCGGCGACCCGTCGTCGGCTCCCCGCGCCGAGATCGTCCAGCTCCTGGGCGTGCGCACCAGCGTCATCCAGTACGACTTCGTGGAGGCCGACTCGGTGGGGACCTTCGTGTCGGGCTTCAGCACGACCCGGCTCACCAACGAGATCTCCTCCGACTTCCTGCAGGGTCTGTCGGTCTCCATGGACCACGACCTCTTCGAGGACGTGCGCGACGGCGGAGGGGCTCTGGAGCGGCGGTCCTTCAAGCCCCACCTGGCGAGCGTGAACTTCTCGTTCTCCCTGGGCTCGAGCTCGGGGATCTTCCGCTGGCTGGGCCTCGCGGGGGAAGAGCAGGCGGTAGCGGAGGAGCCGGAGGAGCAGGAGCCGGCCTCGGTCTCCGCCTCGGGCGTGGACGAGGCGTCCATCATCCCCGGTGTCGAGGCGGTGCCCCGCGGTCCCCAGCGCCAGGGCCGTGCCCAGGGCGCGCGCGGAGGCGGCGGGTGGACCGCCAACCTGTCGTACGCGCTGCAGCGGCCGCGGGGGGACGAAGCGACCACCAGCCAGATGCTCAATGGCACCGTGACGCTTCACCCCACGCCCCAGTGGGAGGTGAACTGGAGGACCTCGTACGATCTCCAGCGCCAGGCGTTCAACGACCACACCATCCGCCTGAGCCGCGACCTGCACCGGTGGCAGGCCAATTTCGACTTCCTCCAGACCGCCACGGGGAACTGGCAGTTCCGCTTCGAGGTCTCCCTCATGGACAACCGGGACCTGAAGTTCGACTACCAGCAGCGGAACCTGGACGCCGGCCGCCGGGGCGACCCGAACCGGTATTAGCGGCCGCGGGTCGGCCCCCTCCTTACGCAGGTGGGTCGCACGCCGTTCTCCCGCGCCCCACGGAGCTCACGGCCACCCGTGCTCCGTGTCCCTCCCACCCCCGCGAATGTCACCCCCAGGGGACATCCCGCCACCGGGTTGGCTGTGTAAGTCTTTGCCCTGCAATACTTTGCTGTTGCGGTATGCCTCGTGCATTCGTCCTGGGCCGGGGACGGGCACGCCGGTGCGGGCTGGCCGGCCACAACGGATCGGGGAGGGCATCATGACACGCGCGGTGGTGGGAACGCTGGTGGCCAGCCTGGCCATGGCAGGGTGCGAGAGCGGGATCCTCGTCCCAATGGACGAGCCCGCGGCCCCCGAGAACGTGGATGCCTACTACTACGCCGGCACCGTGTACGTGACCTGGGAGCTCGGAGCGGGCTGGGACGAGGACTCGTTCCGCGTCTACTCCAGGCGGGTGACGGACCCGGACTGGTTCCTCATCGCGGAGGTGTCGAGCTGCGCGAACGGCGTCTGTGGCTACGAGGACCGCAACGTCGTGGCGGGCCGGACCTACGAGTACTATGTGGCCGCGGTGGACCCGGACTCCGGGGTCGAGACGGCCTCCGAATCCACGGTGGAGGTGGAGGTGCCGCAGCCGCTGCCGCCGCCGGTCCCCACGGGGACGGCCGTGGTGGCCCTCGACGATGCCACCTTCGTGCGCTGGTCGTCCAACGCCCGATCCGCCTCCGACTTCTCCTTCTATCGCGTGTATCTGGACGAAGGCGGCGGGGACGAGTACCTGCTGGGCGAGACGGACTCCGAGGGCTTCCTGGATCTCCTGGCCTCCAACGGCACCACCTACCGCTACTTCGTCACGGCGGTGGACGCCCAGGGGCACGAGAGCGCTGCCAGCGCCGTGGCCTCGGGCACGCCGCGCCCCGATTACACCGGGGAGTGGATCTACGATTTCACCGACGTGCCGGCGTCCTCCGGGTTCCGCTTCCAGGCCGACGAGAGCGCGAACCCGGTGGTCTCCGGGAGCTCGGCGAGCCGTCACTTCCGCCTGGAGGTGGACGACGCCGGGTGGTGGCTCGTCCCGGGCCCCCAGGCCGAGGTGTACCCGGAGGGCTTCGAGACCACCGCGCTCCGGTGCGGCCCCGCCGCCGACGCGGGGTGCGCCGAGGTGGACCGGGCCCCGATCTCGGGGTACGTCACCCGGGACGTGGGGCTCGCCCCGCAGTCCAGCTACGTGCTGCGGGTGCGCGGGGACGACGGGCTCGTGCACTACGGGGTGATCCGGGTGGTGCTCCTCGGGTTCGACCAGGATGACCGTGCGCTCATGATCTTCGATTGGGCGTATCAGCTGCAGGCCAACAACCTGGCGCTCGTGTCGCGTTAGGGTCGTTGGCCGGAGCCGGGCGCCGGGTCGCTCGAGCACACCGGGCCGGGAACGTTGGTGGTCGGGGGGCCGCCCTTCGGGCGACGCCCCCCGATCTGTCTGTATGGCCCGGTGTGATGTCGCTCCCCGTCGCCCGGCTCCGGCCTTCGGCCGTCGCGGGGCTCGGCGCCCGATGTCCGCATGCGCTGGGGGTGGTGGCTTTTCGTCGCCTGCGGTGACGTTGGCGCCCCCTGCCTCGAGCGCGTCGCTATCGCCTCCCGAGGGGGCGGCGCCGTATGTTTCCGGAGGCCCCGGGCGCACCGCGAGGCCCGGCCCGTCGCCCTTGTGCTTCCGCGGGTTGCGGGCAGATTAGACGGTCTGGCCTCGGGGGCCCAGAGGCGAGATCGCGAAGCGCCCGCCGAATCGTCGGCGGGGCGCCGGTCAGGGGTGAACTCCGGACGAGACCGTCATGAGCATCGAATCGCTCAAGGAACAGGCCCGCCGCCACGAGCAGAAGGAAGAGTGGCTGAAGGCGCTGGACCAGTACAAGAAGGCCATCGCCCAGCTCGAGAAGGAAGATCAGCCGGACATCGGCTTGTACAATCGGGTCGGTGACCTCTTCGTCCGGGTGGGGAACCTCGAGGAGGCCGTGAGCCACTACAACAGGGCCGCGGATCTCTACGTGGAGGCCGAGCTCCCCAACAACGCCATCGCGGTCTGCAAGAAGGTCATCAGGAACGTGCCCGACCGGCACGAGGCATACCTCCGGATGGGCCAGATCCGGGCCAAGCAGGGGTTCCTCTCCGACGCACGCACCAACTTCCTGACCTACGCCGAGCGCATGCAGAAGGACGGCGACCTGGACGAGTCGTTCCGCGCGCTCGTGGAGTTCTGCGACCTGGCGCCCGACGACGTGGACGTTCGCATCGCCGTGGCCGAGCAGATGGCGTCGCACAAGAGGGCCGACGAAGCGGTGGAACAGCTCTCCCTGGCGTACCGCGTCCTCAGCAGCAGTGGGGACTTCCGTGCTTCCGAGGTGGAGGCCCGCATCCGCGTCCTGGACCCCGACGCCGACCTGGGCGCTCCCGCCGGAGTGGCGGGCGCCGGGGCGGCGGGCAGCTTCACGGCCGGCTCGACCCTCTCCGCGGGGGGCGAGATCGAGGCGGCGTTCGGCGAGATCGAGATCGGGGGTGCCGACAAGAAGGAGGAGCCCGCCGAGGAGCCGGCGGCCGAGGAGTTCCCCAGCTTCGAGATCAGTCCTCCCGCCGAGGAAGAGGCCGCACCGCTCCCCACCTTCGGCTTCGAGGAGGAAGAGGCCGCGCCGCTCCCCACCTTCGGGCTGGAGGAGGAGGAAGCCGCACCGCTCCCCACCTTCGGCTTCGAGGAGGAGGAAGCCGCACCACTCCCCACCTTCGGCTTCGAGGAGGAGGAGGCCGCACCGCTTCCCACCTTCGGCTTCGAGGAGGAGGAGGCCCCACCGCTTCCCACCTTCGGCTTCGAGGAGGAGGCTGCACCGCTCCCGACCTTCGGGCTGGAGGAGGAAGAAGCCGCGCCGCTCCCCACCTTCGGGTTCGAGGAGGAGGCGGCTCCGGCGGCGCCCGGCGGACGGCCTGCTGAGGCGATCGAGCGCGCGATGGAGGAGGCCGCCGCGGCGGCCCGGCGGGAACCCGAGCCTGTCCGCCCGCGCGACGAGCCGACGGTGGAAGGGGTGCGCAGCGCCATCGCGGGGCACCCCGACGACGTCCAACTGCGCCAGCGCATGGTGGAGCTGGCCTACCAGTCGGGCGACGAGCGCATCATGGTCGAGGCCTTCCTCGGCCTGGGCGACACGCTCCAGCGCACCGGGCAGGGTGCTCGCGCCAAGGCAGCCTACCAGCAGGTGCTCCAGTTCGAACCGGAGAACGCCGCGGCCAAGGCCGCACTGGGGCAGGCGCCGGTGGCCAGCAAGCCCGTGCGGGAGGTGGCCGCGCATCAGGACTACGTGGACCTGGGGGCCCTCATCCTCGGCGACGCGGAGGAGAAGACCACGCGCTTCACGGTCGCCTACGAGGAGCCTACCGGCGACGACCAGGCGGACTTCGCCAGGATGCTGTCGCAGTTCAAGGAGAAGGTCTCCCAGAACCTGGGCGCCGACGACGTGCGCGCCCATTACGACCTGGGCACTGCCTACAAGGAGATGGGGCTCCTGGACGAGGCGGTCGCCGAGTTCCAGCAGGCGCTGCGGGCGTCCTCGTCCCATCTGCCCACCTACGAGGTGCTCGGGCAGACGTTCATCGAGATGGGCAAGACCGAGGCCGCCGTGCGCACCCTGGAGCGGGCGCTGGAGGCGCCGTTCGAGATCGAGGACGAGCTCATCGCCATCTACTACTACCTGGGCCGTGCCTACGAGACCCAGGGGAACCGGGAAGGGGCCGTGGAGTTCTACGACAGGGTCTTCTCCCTCGACATCAATTTCGCCGACGTGACGGAGCGCCTGCGGGCGCTCCGGTAGCGTCCGTTCTCCCACCTCGTGCCCCATCCCCTCCCGTGTCCGCCACCCCGGATCGCAGCGTGAGCCAGGCCGTCCGGGGCGCGCCGCCGACGCTGGCGTCCATCCAGGCGCCCGTGCGCGCCGAGGTGGAGCGCGTGGGGGCGGAGATCCGCCGCATCGTCCTCTCCGACTTCCCCCTCATCGAGGAGGTGAACCACCACCTCCTGTTCATGCAGGGGAAGCTCCTTCGTCCCACCCTGTTGCTGCTGTCCAACAGGGTCGGTGGCAAGCCATCGGAGCAGGCGCTCACCCTGGCGGCGGTGGTGGAGCTCGTGCATCTGGCCACCCTCGTCCACGACGACGCGGTGGATCACTCCGTGCTGCGCCGGGGGATGCCCACGGTGAACGCCCTCTGGACGCACCAGGTGGCCATCATCATGGGCGACTACCTGTACTCCAAGGGCATCATCGAGCTGTCCCGCCTGCGCAACCTGGACGCGTTGGACGTTCTCGCCCTGGCGGCGAACGACATGAGCGTGGGCGAGATGCGCCAGCTCACATCCTACGACGCGTTGGAGTTCACCGAGCAGGACTACTACCGGCTCATCGCCGCCAAGACCGCCTCCCTCATGGGCGCGGCCTGCGAGATGGGGAGCCTGGCCGGCGCCCGCGAGCACAGGAAGGCGCTGGCCCGCTTCGGCCACAACCTCGGGATGGCGTTCCAGATCGCCGACGACCTCCTCGACTACACGGGGACGGAGGAGGAGACGGGCAAGCCCACCGGCCACGACCTGCGCGAGCGCAAGGTGACGCTTCCCCTGGTCGGGGCCCTGCCCCATGCCACGCCGTCGGAGGCGCTGGAGGTCCGGGAGTTCTTCACCCGGGACGAGCCGACCGACGACCAGATCGGCCGCGTCGTCGGCATCGTGGCCCGGCGGGGCGGACTGGAGTACGCCCGCATCCGAGCGCGTCACTACGCCGACCTGGCCGAGGAGGCGCTGGCTGCGCTCCCCCCGGGCGAGGCATGTGAAGCCCTCCGGGATGCCGTGTCGTATGCCGTGGACCGGAGCCGTTGACCGTGAGCCGCGCCCGCGTGGGACCCCTGGCGGGAGGAACCCCTGAGCCCCTGGACCGGTATGCTCGTTGACACCCGTAGACGGGGCCTCGTCCGTCTGATGTGGACCCTGGTGACGGGGCTCTTCCTGGGAGGGCTCTTCACCAAGCTCTCGGAGATGTTCCTCCCCGACAGCGCTGCGAGGGAGTTTCTCACCACGTCGGTCGCGGCGGCCATCGGGCCGTTCTCCATCGACCTGGTGGCGGTGGCCCTGACCATCGGCCCCCTCACGCTCACGCTGAACGTGCTGTCACTGGTGGGAGTCGGCATCGTCGCGCTCATCGCGCGCTCCTGGATCTGACGCACGCACTCGAACCCGCGGGCCCTCCGGGGTCCCGCACGGAGGCTTTGAACCATGGGCATCGGCGGCTTCGGAATGGGGGAGATGATCTTCATCTTCCTCATCGTGCTGCTCCTCTTCGGGGCCAAGCGTCTGCCCGAGATCGGGTCGTCGCTGGGGAAGGGGATCCGGGAGTTCAAGAGCTCGATGCGCGAGATCGAGCACGAGATCAAGAAGCCGGAGGACACCACGCATCGGACCGTGCCCCCTCCGACCGAGGAGGACAGGGAGCCCCGCCGCCTGGGTGACGGGAACGGGAGCTCCGGCGCGAGCTGACGCGGTCGGCGCAACGGCGCGGCGACCGGGGAGACAAACCCCCTGAGCGCGCGGCCGGAAACAGAGAGGGCCGGGACGCCATCGGCGTCCCGGCCCTCTTTCGCGTCCGCTCCCGGTGCCGGGAGCGTGAACGTCAGTACAGCGGGATCGCCGTGGTGTCCGACGCGGGGCGGAGCACCTCGTCGCGCCGGTCCACGATCTTGGCGGAGGCGCGCAGCGCCTCGATCCACTCCTGCAAGCGCTGCTGCTGCAGCATGTTCATCATCCCCCTGCGCTGGTCGTCCTTCTGCGTCGCCCAGGCGAGGGAGTCGGCGTCGACTCGGCCCACCACCTCGATGATGAACACGCCGGTGGGCGTGGCCACCGCGTCGCTCACCTGGCCGGGCTGGAGGGCGAAGGCCGCACCGATGGCGGCATTCTGGCGGCCCATCCCGGGGACGAAGTCGTTGCGGGTGATCGGCCCGGCGGGACGGAGCTCCAGGCCCAGCGCGGACGCCACGCCCGCCAGGGACTCACCGGCCTTGATCCTGGCTGCGATCTGCCGTCCCTCCTCCTTCGCCTTCTCGAGCTTCCTCTCGAAGCGGAGCTGGGACTCGATGGCAGGCGCCGCCTCGGCCAGGGGAACGATGCCGGCGGGCTCGGAGCTGACGAGCTCCAGGGCGTAGAAGGCCTGGGGGTTCTCGAAGACCGGGCTGACCTCCCCGGGGGCGGCATCCTCCAGGGCCCAGTCCGCGCCCTCGCCGATCTGGCCGGCGCCTGCGAGGAAGGGGAAGCCGCTCGTGATGTCGGCCGTGGTCGTGCTCAGGCCCAACGCCGCCGCCGCCTCGTCGAGCGAGAGGGAGAGCCCCATCTCCTCGAGCGAGTCGGCCAGCGTGAGGAGATGGACCTCGCTGGAATCGGTGCGCTCGACGGGGATGAGGACGTGGCGGGCCCGGACGCTGTCGGCTGCCCAGCGCTCCTGGACTTCGAAGACATGCCAGCCGAAGGACGTCTTCACCGGCTCTCCGATCTGCCCGACCCGGGCGGCGAACATCGCCGAGTCGAAGGCGGCGACCATCATCCCCTTTCCGAAGGTCCCCAGGCTACCGCCCGCCCGCGCCGACACCGAGTCCGAGGACTCGCGGGCCGCGATGGCGGCGAAGTCCCCGCCGTCGAGGATCTCCTGGCGGACTCTCATCACCCGCTCCAGCGCCGCCGCCGTGTCGCCGGCGGTGGGCGTCTTTTCCAGGACCACGGCCTTCACGGTGGCCCGGGCCGGCATCTCGAACTCGTCCTGGTGGTCGCGGTAGTAGGCCTCCACCTCGGACCGTTCCACCGGGACGCCCGCGTCCGGATAACGCGTGGCCGGGTCCAGGGAGAGGTACTGGATCTGCACCGCCTCGCTCTGGTCGCGCCACTGCTGCCAGAGTCCGGCGTCGGAGAGGTAGATCCCGGAAGCGACCTGCCGCAGCAGCTTGCCCCTGGGAATGGCGTCCCGGTAGTAGGACTCCAGCAGCAGGAGCTGGTCCTGCGGGAGCTGCGCGAGGAGCGACTGGTACGCCTGGATGTCGAAGTTGCCCAGGGAGTCGGTGAACTGGGGGCGCAGCTCCGGCGGCGGAGCGTACTTGGCCGCCTCGCTGATCTCGTCGTCGGTCACCGTGATGCCGCGGCGCTCCAGCTCCTGGCGGACCAGGATCTGGTTCACGACCTCGTCGAACGCGGCATCCTCGAGCTCGGCATTCTGCTGGGAGGTGAGGGGCTCCTCCTGGCTCTGCTGGGCCTGCTCGTAGAGGCTCCGGTACGCCGCCATGTACGCGTCGTAGGTCACGGCCTCACCGTTCACCGTGCCGATCTCGCCGACGCCACCCGACGTGCGGCCGGTGATGTCCATGCCCCACTCGAAGACCATCAGCGCCACGAATGCCGCTGCCGTGACGATCATGATCGGCTTCGTGACCTCACGCATCTGACGCATCATAGGACGGCGTCTCCCGCTACCCCGGACCAGGTTGAAAAACCCGACAACATAGACCTGACAAGCTAATGGCTCCGTTCCCGCCCCTCAACGGACGGGGCCTGTCGTTGACACTTTTTCGCGCCGCTCCGTATCTTCCGCGCATCCCCCGCCGCCTTCGCGGGCCGCGCGCTTCCCCGCTTCCGAGCACCACCTTTGACCGAATCCCTCCAGCAGGAGATACGGGCGCTCCGTTCGCTCCTCGGTTCCCCGAGAGACCCGGATGGGCGCTCGTTCGCGCCCCTGGCGGACGCCTATCGGCGGGCAGGGGACTTCCGCCAGGCGGTGGAGGTCCTCCGGGGCGGGCTGGAGCGGCACCCCGGATTCGTCCCGGGCCACGTGGTTGCTGCGCAACTCTACCTGGAGAAGGGCCTCCTGGAGGAAGCGGAGCTCGCTGCCCGCCGGGCGGTGGAGCTGGACGGAGAGAACGTGGTGGCGTGGGGGCTCCTGTCAGGCGCCCTGGAGGCTCGGGGTGCCCTGGCCCAGGCCCGCGACGCCAGGGCCCGGCTGGCCGAGCTGGAAGGGACGGGCGCACCCGAGCCGGAGCCTGAGCCGACGCCGGAGCCGGAGGCCGAGCCGGTGGTGGATCTGGCGTTCCTGGCCCCGGACGAGCCGGAGCCTGCGCCGGAGGCCGAGCCGGTGGTGGATCTGGCGTTCCTGGCCCCGGACGACCTCCCGTCCGACGAGCTTCCCGGAAGCGAGCCGCTCGTCACCCGGACCATCGCCGAGCTCTACGCGCGCCAGGGCCTCACCGAGCGCGCCCTCGGCGTGTACCGGCAGCTTCTCGAGGTCTCCCCCGGCGACCGCGACTTGCGCCATCGCGTGGCGGAGCTGGAAGGCGTGGCGGCCGCCCCGGCGCCGGAGCCGGACGATGACGCCGGCGACCTGGACCAGGTCTGGGCCACGGCCGGCTCCGCACAAGAGGATGAGGTGGAGACGCCCTTCGCCTGGACCGGGCCCGCGGAGGCAGGGGACGCGCCGCCGCCGGAACCGTCGGCGGCGGCGTACTTTGCACGGATGCTGGCCTGGGAGCCCGGCGCCGGCGCCGCGCAGGGACGGCCATCCCCGGCGGGCGACGCATGAGGATCGCAGTCGTGCACGGCCCGAACCTGCGTCTCCTGGGGCGCCGTGAGCCTGAGGTGTACGGGTCCGACACCCTGGCGGACGTGAACGCGCTGCTCGCCGACGAGGCCCGGGGCCTCGGCGTGGAGCTGGAGTTCTTCCAATCCAACCACGAGGGCGAGATCCTGGACTTCCTGGACACGGCCTCGGCCCGGGTGGAGGGGTTCCTGGTCAACCCGGGGGCGCTCACGCACACCTCGGTGGCGCTGCGCGACGCGCTCACCGGCGTGGCGCGGCCCTTCGTGGAGGTCCACCTGTCCAACACCGCGGCCCGGGAGCCCTTCCGGCGGCACTCGTTCCTTTCCGACGTGGCGGCCGGCGTGGTTCTTGGATTCGGCACCCAGAGCTATGTTCTAGGCCTTCGGGGTCTGGTTGCGAGGCTCCGGAAGTCGAACCCAGCATAGCAGGTGGCATGGCGAGCACGGCGGAATTCCACAAGGGGATGGTGCTGCAGATCGACAACGGTCTGTGGACCATCGTCTATTTCCAGCACGTGAAGCCCGGCAAGGGCGGCGCGTTCGTGCGCACGAAGCTGAAGAACGTCCTCACGGGCGCGGTCGTGGAGCGCACGTACCGCTCGGGGGAGAAGGCCACCGACGTCCGGCTGGAACGGCGTCCCGTCACATATTCGTACGGGGATGGGCAGCTGTACTACTTCATGGACGAACAGACCTTCGACCTCATCCCCTTGGCCCACGACGTCATCGGCGACGACCAGCTCAAGTACCTGAAGGAGAACATGCCCTGCGAGGGGCTCGTGCACGACGACAAGGTCATCAGCGTGGAGCTCCCCAACTTCGTGGAGCTCGCCATCGCCGAGACCGAGCCCGGCCTGAAGGGCGACACGGCCCAGGGCGCGACCAAGCCGGCCCGTCTGGAGACGGGTGCGGTCATCCAGGTGCCCCTGTTCCTGGAGGAAGGCGAGGTCGTCCGCGTGGATCGCCGCGAGGACAAATACATCACGAGGGTGTGATCGAATGATCGATCTCGAGTTCCTCGAGCGCCTCATCAAGGCGATCGACCAGAGCAGCCTCGACTCCATCGAGATCGAGCGGGGCGGCACCAGGCTGCGTCTGTCCAAGACCGCGCCTCAGGCCCCTGCGACCACGGCCTCGGCGGCCCCGGCCGGCCAGCACGGCCCCCCGCCCGCTCCGCAGGCGCCGTCGCCGGCGGGCCCGGCCTCCGCGCCCGCGTCCCCCTCCCGTTCCCACCTTCTCGAGGTGACGTCCCCCATGGTGGGGACGTTCTACGGGTCGCCGACTCCCGACGCGCCGCCCTACGTGGAGAAGGGGAAGCGCGTGTCGAAGGGGGACACGCTCTGCATCATCGAGGCCATGAAGCTCATGAACGAGCTCGAGTGCGAGGTGGAGGGCACCATTGTGGAGGTCCTGGCGGAGCGCGGTCAGCCCGTGGAGTTCGGGCAGGTGCTCTTCCGGGTGGACCCGGCATGACGGAGGGCCGCCGCGCGCGCCCGTAGCCGACCGATGCGACGCTCCCCGGGGTCGGGGGGCTGCGAGCGCGCCCGGCCCCTCGTGAGCGTCGGGCGCGCTTCGACCATGGAGAGAGATCCTTGTTCAAGAAGGTCCTGATCGCCAACCGGGGTGAGATAGCCCTCCGCATCATCCGCGCCTGCCACGAGCTCGGCATCCGGACCGTCGCCGTCTATTCCGAGGCCGACCGGGAGTCCCTGCACGTCCGCTTCGCCGACGAGGACGTGTGCATCGGCAAGGCGCCGGCGGCGGACAGCTACCTGAACATCCCCCGCATCATCGCGGCGGCGGAGATCACCGGAGCCGAGGCCATCCACCCGGGCTACGGTTTCCTGGCCGAGAACGCCGAGTTCAGCGAGATATGCACGCGCTCGGGGATCGTCTTCATCGGCCCCAACCCCGCGCAGATCCGGGCCATGGGCGACAAGGCCACGGCCCGGCGCACCATGGTGGCGTCCGGCGTCCGGACGGTGCCCGGTTCCGAGGGAATCGTCGAGGACATGGACGAGGCGAAGCGGGTGGCCGCCGAGATCGGCTTCCCCATCATGGTCAAGGCTTCCGCGGGAGGGGGGGGGAAGGGGATGCGCATCGCCCCGGACGCCGACTCCTTCGCCAAGTTCTTCACCGCCGCCCAGAACGAGGCCAAGGCTGCGTTCGGCAACCCCAGCGTCTACCTGGAGCGGTGCATCCTCAGGCCGCGTCACGTGGAGTTCCAGGTGTTCGGCGATCACCACGGTCGCGTGATGCACCTGGGCGAGCGCGACTGCTCCATCCAGCGCCGGCACCAGAAGCTGGTGGAGGAGGCGCCGTCGCCGGCGCTGACCCCCGAGCTCCGCGCCGAGATGGGTGAGGCGGCGGTGAGGGCCGCGAAGGCCATCGACTACGTGGGGGCCGGCACCATCGAGTTCCTCCTGGACCAGGACGGGTCCTTCTACTTCATGGAGATGAACACCCGGATCCAGGTGGAGCACCCGGTGACCGAGGTCGCCACGGGGTTCGACCTGGTCAAGGAGCAGATACGGGTGGCGGCGGGGGAGAAGCTCGGCTTCCCCACCAACGGGGAAGGGGTGAAGCACCGCGGCCACGCCATCGAGTTCCGCATCAACGCGGAGGACCCGGACCGTAACTTCGCTCCCCGGCCGGGCGTGATCAGCACCTTCCACCCGCCCGGCGGCCCCGGCGTCCGGCTCGACACCCACGTCTACAACGGCTATCGGATCCCGCCGAACTACGACTCCCTGCTCGCCAAGCTCATCGTGAGCGGCGCCACCCGGCACGAGGCCATCGTCCGGGCCCGGCACGTCCTCGACCAGTTCATCATCGAGGGAGTGCCCACCACCATCCCCTTCCTGCGCCGCATCGTGGAGGACCGCCGCTTCGTGGAGGGCGACGTGGACACCGGCTTTGTGGCGCGCATGATGGCGGAGGAGAAGGAGGACGAGTGAAGGCCGAGGTGTACTTCGCACCCGCCGAGCTCGACCCCGCCTCCGTCCAGGGAGCCGCCGTCGTGGTCGTGGACGTGGTGCGCGCCACCACCACGATCGCCGAGGCGCTGGCCAACGGCGCCAGGGCCATCTTCCCCACCGCCTCCACCGAGGACGCGGTGCGGCTGGCGGCCTCGCTGGGCCGCGAGGACACGCTCCTGTGCGGGGAGCGCGGTGCCGTGAAGGTGGAGGGGTTCGACCTGGGCAACTCTCCGGGCGAGTTCACGCCCGAGGTGGTGCAGGGGAAGCGCCTGGTGATGAGCACCACCAACGGCACCGCCGCGCTGGCCCGGGTCCTGGAGGCGGAGCGCGTGGTGACGGCGGCGTTCACGAACATGGGTGCCGTGGCGGATACACTGCGCTCCCACCCCCGGGTGGTGGTGGTCTGTGCCGGCCGGGGGGGGCGCTTCGGGCTGGACGATGCCGTGTGCGCCGGGCACCTGCTCCGGCGCATGGGCGGGGAGCGGGACGTGAACGACGGCGCGCGGGCGGCGTGGGCGCTGGCCGGCGTCATGGCGCCCGCCGTGGACATGCTGGCCGGCACCGAGGCGGGCCGGGCGGTGATCGCCCACGGGTTTGCCGCGGACCTCGAGATCTGCGCCCAGGTGGACCGCCACGCCCTGGTCCCGGAGCTGCGGGACCAGGCCCTGGTGGCGGCGGGCGGGTGAGGCACGTGCCGTGCTGAGCCGAGAGCAGCAGCGGGAGATGCTGGCGGTGGGGCTCCTCGCCCTGGCGCTCTTCACGTTCCTGGCCCTCGTACCGGTCTCCCTCCTGGGGGAGCGGGGCGCCGAGTGGTTCCCCTCGAGCAACGCGCTGGGGGTGGTGGGGGGGGTGTTCGACGCCCTGCTCACCGCGTTCCTGGGTGCGGCGGCGTTCCTGGTGCCGCCCCTGATCGCGGTGGCCGGGCTCCGCTTCGGCGAGTGGATCGAGCATGGCCGGGCGGTGCGCCTGGCGATCCTGGACCTCGGCCTTCTCGTGCTGGTGCCCCTCGGCGTCTGGGTGGTCACGGTCAGCGACCTCTACGCCGGCTGGCTGGGTGCCCAGATGGGCGTTCCGCTGGTGGAGTGGATCGGCGTCCTCGGCGCGATGATCCTCTGCGGGGCGGCGTTGGCGGTCCTGTCGGTGGGGACGTTGGGGTGGAACCCGCTTCGCACCCTCGTGCACGGCGTCGCCGCAGGTGGGGGAATGGCCGGGCGCTCCGCCAAGGCGCTGGCCGCCAAGGGGAAGGCCGTGGCCGAGGCCCGGGCCCAGGCGGCCAGGGAGGCGGCGGCGGCCACCGCCGCCGCCGCCGCGGCTCCGCCTGAGGACGACACGCCGCTCGTCGAGGAGGTGGCGGAGGAGTCGTTCCCCGAGCCCGAGCCCGAGGAGCTCCCGCCGCCGCCGGCGGGGACCCCCCGCAGGCCGCGGGGCCGGAAGCGCGACACCGCCGACGAGGAGGGGGCGCGCACCCACGTTCCGGTGGAGGCGGCGGTGGGGATCCCGCCCATCGAACTCCTCACCGCACCCGAGGAGCTCGACAAGGCGGGGATGGAGCGCCAGCTGGACGAGCTGGGGCGGATCCTCGTGGAGAAGCTGAAGACGTTCAACGTGCAGTGCGAGCTGGGAGGGAGGACCACCGGACCGGTGGTGACGCAGTTCGAGATCATCCCTGCCGCCGGCGTGAAGGTGAACCGCATCGCCAACCTGGATGCCGACCTGGGGCTGGCCATGAAGGCGCAGAGCGTCCGCATCGTGGCGCCCATCCCGGGGAGGGGCGCCGTGGGCGTGGAGATCCCCAACCCCACCGCCGAGATCGTGAACCTCCGGGAGATCCTCGAGACCCCCGCCTTCCAGGGCGCCAAGGGCGAGCTCCCCCTGGCCCTCGGGAAGGACCTGAACGGTCGCCCCTACGTGGCCAACCTGGCCAAGATGCCGCACGTGCTCATCGCCGGCGCCACGGGGTCGGGGAAGTCGGTGTGCCTGAACACCATCGTCACCAGCCTGGTATACAAGCACACGCCGGAGACGCTCCGGCTCCTCATGATCGACCCCAAGATGGTGGAGCTCTCGGTCTATGCCAGGCTCCCCCACCTGCGCCACAACGTGGTCACGGACCCGAGGGACGCGGCGGGCGTGCTCAAGTGGGCGGTCCTGGAGATGGAGCGGCGATACCTCCTACTCAAGGCCAACCACGTGCGCTCCATCCAGGAGTTCAACCGCAAGGTGAAGGACGGGGCCCTCATGCGCCGCGTGGATGCGGCGGGCCCGGAGGGCGACGAGAACCGCTGGATATACTCCGACGGGCCCATGCCGTACATCGTGGTGGTGGTGGACGAGCTGGCCGACCTCATGATGACCGTGCAGAGCGAGGTGGAGAAGCCGCTCACCCAGCTGGCGCAGAAGGCGCGGGCCATCGGCATCCACCTCATCGTGGCCACCCAGCGTCCGTCGGTGAACGTCATCACCGGGCTCATCAAGGCCAACTTCCCGACGCGCATGGCGTTCCGGGTGGCGTCCAAGACCGACTCCCGCACCATCCTGGACCAGAACGGTGCCGACGCCCTCCTCGGCAACGGGGACATGCTCTTCCTTCCTCCGGGGCAGAGTGAGCCGGTGCGCATCCAGGGGGCCTACCTCCCCACCGAGGACACCGAGAAGCTCATGGGGTGGTACCGGGATCTGCAGGACCGCCGCGACGGGTCCGGCGCTGCGCCCGCCCCTGCCTCGGTGCTGGAGCCGGACATCCTGGACGAGGTGCGCAGCCACGAGCTGGTGGAGGCCGCGGAGGCCGTCGAGGCGATCGCCGGGGACTGGGACGAGCTGTTCCGGGCCGCCGCGGAGGTGTGCATCCAGAACGGCGGAGGGTCCACGTCGCTCCTCCAGCGCCGATTGAGCATCGGGTACGGCCGCGCGGCTCGCATCGTGGACCAGCTCCAGGATGCCGGGGTGCTGGGGCCCTCGGAGGGGGCCAAGGGGCGCGAGGTGCTCATGACGCTGGACGAGTTGGACGCGTTCCTCGCGGGAGGGAACGTGTGAGGGCCCGCGCCGGGCTGCTGTGGGCTTCCTGCGCCGCCGCGTTCGTCGCCGGAGCCCCCCGGGTCGGGGCCCAGGCCGCGGGGAGGCCCCAGGCGGTGGCCAGCGCCCAGTCCGCGGCGGCGCTCATGGAGACGGCGGCGGCGCGCTACGAGCACGCCGCCTCGGTGTGCTCCGACTTCACCCAGCGTCTCACGGTTCCCCTGCTGGGCCAGGACCAGACCGGGCGGGGACGCTTCTGCTCCCAGCGCCCCGACCGGTTCGCGCTGCGCTTCACGGAGCCGGCCGGGGACCTGGTGGTGGGGGACGGGACCTGGGTGTGGGCCTACTATCCCAGCATGGACGCGAAGCAGGTGCTCCGCATCTCCGCAGCGCGCGCGCCCGGCGGCTTCGACTTCTACCGCGAGTATTTCGAGGGGTGGGCCCACAAGTACCAGGTGACGCCGGAGGGGCCCGAGACGGTCGCGGGGCGGGCCACCCAGCGCTTGCGCCTGGTGCCGAGGGCGGGCACGTCGTACCAGGCGGTGGTGGTGTGGGTCGAGGCGGACGGCGTCCTCCGGCAGATCCGGGTGGAGGAGGAGAACGGCTCGGTGCGCACGGTGACCCTCACGTCGGCGGACATGGGGGCCACGCCCCCCGCCGCGTGGTTCACGTTCACTCCGCCCCGCGGCGCCCAGATCATCGGAGGCTAGCATGGCGCGCCTCCGCGATCTCCCCGTCTTCCCCCTCACCCCCGAGCCCGTCCGCGAGGGCGTGGGGCGCGACGCGGCGCCCGTGCAGCTCCACATCGAGCCCACCGGTCCCTCCCACGGCCCGCGCATCGCGCTCGTGACGCTGGGGTGCGACAAGAACACCGTGGACTCGGAGCGGATGATGGCCGCGCTGGTGGGGCACGGCGCCCAGGTCTCCTCGGAGGTGGAGGGGGCCGACGTGGTCATCGTGAACACCTGCGGGTTCATCCAGGCCGCGAAGGAGGAGTCCATCGCGACCATCCTCGAAGCGTGCCAGCTGAAGGAGCGCGGCGACCTGAAGGCGGTGGTGGCGGTGGGGTGCATGGTGCAGCGCCATGGCGCCGAGCTCCGCACGGAGATCCCGGAGGTGGACCTGTATCTGGGCCTCACCGAGCTGCAGGGGCTCGTCCCCGAGCTCAGGAAGCGGGGGCTCCTTCCGGACGCGACCGCGGTGGTGCCCATCATGGAGCGTCCCCTGCGCATCCTCTCCAGCGAGACGCCCCACACGTCCTACCTGAAGATCAGCGAAGGGTGCGACCACACCTGCGCGTTCTGCGCGATCCCGCTCATGCGGGGGCTGCACCGCTCCCAGCCGGTGGGGGAGCTGGTGCGGGAGGCGGCGGGGCTGGCGGCCGCCGGCGTGAAGGAGATCAACATCGTCTCCCAGGACACGACGTGGTACGGGCGTGACCTGAGGCGGCGCACGGCCGGCGCAGGCGCGCCGCCCGGGAACGACGCGCCGCCCGGGAAGGACGCGCCCCTCCTCCCCGACCTCCTCCGGGCCCTGCTGGACGGCACCGACGTCCCCTGGTACCGGCTCTTCTACATGTATCCATCGGGGATCACACGGGAGATGGTGGACATGGTCGCCCGCGAGCCCCGCATCCTCCCGTACCTGGACGTTCCCATCCAGCACGGGTCGGATCGGGTGCTGCAGCTCATGCGCAGGCCCGAGCGGAGGAATACGATCCTGGAGCGCGTTGCGTGGTTGCGGGATGCGGTCCCCGGCATCACGCTGCGCACCACGGTCATCGTGGGCTTCCCCGGCGAGGGCCGGGACGAGTTCCGCCAGCTCCTCGACCTGCTGGAGGAGGTCGAGTTCGACCGGGTCGGGGCCTTCACCTACTCGGTGGAGGAGGGGACCCGCGCGGCGGAGATGGGTGGCCAGGTGGACGAGGATGTGAAGCAGGAGCGGATGGAGGAGCTCATGGAGCTCCAGCGCGGGATCTCGTTCGACCGGAACCTGGCGCTGGTGGGCCGGCGCGCGCAGGCGCTCGTGGATCGGCCCGTGGACGACGACCCGGACTACGCCGCCGTGGCGCGCACGCCGGCGCAGGCCCTGGACGTGGACGGCGTGACCCACCTGCGGGCCGCAGCGGGGCTCGCGCCCGGCGACATGGTGGAGGTGGAGATCGTGGACGCCCTGGACTACGACCTTGTGGCGGAGGTGAGGCGATGACGAGGTGGGGCTCGGCCTGGCGTGGCGCCCTGGGCGCGTCCCTGGCGATGGCGCTCGTGGCGTTGCCCGCGCGGGCGCAGGAGCTGGCGGACTTCGACTACGAGAACCTGCGCTTCCGGGGCTTCGCCCCCGAATGGGGGTACCTCTGGCCCACGCGGGTGGAGCCCACCCAGAGCTGGGGCGTGCGTCTGGACCTGGGCTACCTGGGGCCCGGCCTCCGCATCGTGCCCTCGGTGACGTACTGGAGCTCCACCTTCAAGGCCCGGGAGGTGCGGGAGCTGGAGGAGCGGGTCGCCTCCCTCATCTCCACGCAGATCGGAGAGCCTCCCCCCGTGGTGGACCTGGGCGTCATCGACTGGAGCGACGTGTCGCTGGCGGTGGACGCCCACTTCGTGTGGCGCGTACCCTACGGGGTGCTCACCTTCGCCGGCGTCGGAGGCGCCGCCCACATGCTCGACGGCTCCGGGACGGCGGTGGACGGCACCTTCGTGGAGGATCTACTGGACTCGGTGACGGCCGGGTTCAACGCCCACGCCGGCGCCGAGTACCCCGTGGCCCGGCGCCTCCGCCTCTACGGGCAGGCGCGCTACGAGGTGATGGGTGACCTCCGGTACACCCAGGTGCGGCTGGGCGGACAGATCATGATCGGGGCGTCCGCCCCCGGGGAGGAGCGCGCCCGATGACCGCGGCAGGCGAACCGATCCGCCTGGCCGTGGTGGGCGCGGGCGCCATCAGCCAGGTCATGCACGTCCCCATCCTGACGGAGCATCCCGGTGCGGAGCTGTGCGCGCTGGCCGACGTGGACGCCCACAAGGCCCGCACGGTGGCGGCGCGGTTCGGCGTCCTCGAGGTGGTGGACCCGGACCAGGTGCTGGCCCGCGAAGACCTGGACGCGGTGGTGCTGTGCACCCCGAACCACCTCCACGAAGATCAGGCGGTGGCCGCGTTGCAGGCCGGAATGCACGTGTTCGTGGAGCGCCCCCTCGCGCTCACATCCGCCGGCGCGCTCCGGGTGGTGGAGGCGGCGCGGGCGGCGGGGAGGGCGTTGGTGGTGGGCCTGCCCCACCGCTTCCGCCCCGAGGCCGCTGCGCTGCGCAGCTACGTTGCGGAGGGCCGGCTCGGGCAGCTGAGCTCGGCGCGGGGGATCTGGCTGAACCGGCGCACGCCGGTGCGCGGGCCCAGCTGGCGCCTGAGCCGACTCCAGGCCGGGGGCGGCGCGCTCGTGGATCTGGGGCTTCCGACCCTGGACCTCTGCCTCTGGCTGGTGGGCTATCCCCGGATCCGACGCGTGACGTGCACGACCTCGGAAGGAGACCAGGGCGTGGAGGACGGGGCCATCGTCATGGCCGAGAGCCACGAGGGTCTCGCCGTGACCCTCGAGGTCAGCAGCCGGTACCACTCGGGCCACGACCACTACTATGCCCGGGTCATGGGCACCGAGGGCTCGGGCTCCCTTCCCCCGCTGGAGATCTACAGGCAGCTCGGCGGCCGCCCCATGGAAGTGACGCCGCGCCAGCCGCGGCCCCGTGGCGATGAGAACCCGTACACGAACGCCTACCGCCGCCAGCTGGACCACTTCGTCCGCGTCGCGTCGGGGCAGTCTCCGGCTGAGCTCCCGGAGGAGCAGGTCGGGCTGATGCGCTTCGTCGAGGCGGCGTACGAATCCGCTGCGTCGCGGCGGGAGGTCGTGCTATCCGAGGAGTGATCCAGCTTCTGTGGCCGCGCCGGGGGGAGCGCCTCCTCCCTGCGCTCTCCGCGCTCCTCCTGGCGGCGTCCTTCCCGCCCCTCCATCCCCTGGTCCTCCCCTTCGTGGGGCTGGTCCCCTACGCCGTCTGGATGCACGGGCTCCCGACGGACCGTGAGGGGCGCCGGGCCGCCGTGCGGGGGAGTCTCCTGTTCGGCGCGCTCCACTTTGGATTGCTGCTCTACTGGATTGTCGTGGCGCTGATCTGGTTCACGGGCCTGGCCGTCCTCGCGTTCCTGGGCACCGTGGCGGTCCTCACCGGCCTGGCGGGGCTCATGGGGTGGGTGCTGCACCGGGCGGTCCACGAGGCCCGCGCGCCGCTCTGGCTCGCCCTTCCCGTGGCCTGGACCGGCGCGGAGTGGTTCCGCGGCCACTGGCCCGGCCCCCTGGCGTTCCCCTGGCTAGGGCTCGGGACGTCGCTCACCGCCTTCCCGGAGGTCGTGGGGATCGCCGAGCTCGTGGGCGCCCGGGGCGTGGGCTTCTGGCTGGCCCTGGTCAACGGGCTCCTGGCCACCCTCGTCGTGGGCGCGGCCAGGGGCGGGCGGCGGGGCACTCGCCACCGCGCCGTGATGGCCGGCGCCGCCGCCCTGACGCTGGCGGTGCCGACGGCGTGGGGGTACTGGCGGGCCGCTACCCTGGAGCTCCGGGACGTGGGCCCGGTGGCCGTGGTGCAGCCAGGTATCGCCGAGCACCTCAAGCTCGACCCGGCCGTGGCCCTGGACTCCACCCTGGCCTCGCTGGGCGCGCTCCTGCCCCGGCTGGAGCCGGGCTCGGCGCGGCTCGTGGTCATGCCCGAGGTCACCTTCACGCTGTACCTCCGGCGTGGCGGATCGGAGGAGGTGCTGGAGCGCATCCAGCGGTGGTCGCGGGAAGCGGGAGCGCCCATTCTCTTCGGGAGCCTGGGCTTCGCCGACGACGGCCGGGGCGGGACCATCCCGTACAACTCGGCCTTCCTCATGGAGCCCCAGGGGCTCGCCGCCTACCAGTACGACAAGCGGCACCTGGTCCCCGTGGTGGAGCGCGTCCCCCTCGTGCCCGCGGCGTGGCTCCGGGGCCTCGACCACTTCGGCGCCTACGGGGTGGGGGAGGGCTGGCCCCTCGCCGAGGTGGACGAGATCCGTCTGGGGACGCTCATCTGCTACGAGTCCGCGTACCCGGAGGCGGCACGCCGCTTCCGCCTGGAGGGGGCCGACGTCCTGGTGAACATCACGAACGACGCCTGGTACGGACGCGATCCCCTCTGGACCCGCACCACCGCCCTCTGGCAGCACCCCTCCCACCTGGTGATGCGCGCCATCGAGAACCGGATGGGGGTTGCCCGGGCGGCCAACACGGGAATCTCCCTGTTCGTGGACCCGGTGGGCCGGATCCACGGGGCGACCCGGCTCTTCCAGCCCGACATCCGGGTGGACACGGTCCGCACCACGGACCTGACGACGCTCTACACCCGCTGGGGGGACCTGGCCGGGAGCGGCTCGGCCCTGTCGGCGCTGCTCCTGGTCCTCGCAGCCGCGGCGCAGGGCCGGCGGGGGACGCCCGGTCTGGACCGGCCGGGAAGCCTCGATTAACTTTCCCCGGCTATAGAGGGGCGTTCCGGGGCGGTGGCCGCCGCGGGCCCCAGTCAACTTCGCCATGTGGAGCTGGACATGAAGCAGGGCATCCATCCCGACTACAAGCCGGCGACGGTCATGTGCGCCTGCGGAAACCGCATCGCCACCATGGCGACGGTGGAGGAGATCCACGTCGAGATCTGCTCGGTGTGCCATCCGTTCTACACCGGACGGCAGCGCCTGGTGGACACTGCGGGCCGCGTCGACCGCTACAAGAAGAAGTACGAGAGCGTCGGCTCGTGAGCCCGGGCGGCCGGGCCCACGGCCCGACCGCCGGCCCACCGGCGCCTGCGCGCCCCCGCGAGCCATCCGGCCCGCGGTCCCCCGATGAAAACCCCTGAACTCGATCCCCGGGTGGAGCAGCGGCTCCGCGAAGCCGAGACGCGCTTCGCCGAGCTGGATGCCTCGCTCGCGGACCCCGCCGTTCTCTCCCGGCCCGGCAGGCTGAGGGAGCTGAGCCAGGAGCGCTCCGCCCTGGAGGCCGTGGTGCAGGCGGGGGGCGAGCTGCGCGCCGCCCTGGAGGAGCATCGCGGCGCTGCCGAGCTCCTGGAGGCCTCCGACGACGCGGAGATGCGGGGGATGGCCGAGGAGGAGATGGAGGCGCTGGAGAGGCGCTTCGAGGGGCTCCTCGGGCAGGTCCGCGAGCTCCTGGTCCCCCGCGACCCCATGGAGGACCGGGCGGCCGTGGTGGAGATCCGGGCAGGGACGGGCGGCGACGAGGCCGGCCTGTTCGCCGCCGACCTCATGCGCATGTACAACCGCCTGGCCGAGCGCGTGGGGTGGAGCGTGGAGCTGCTCAGCGTGTCCGAGGGGATCCCCGGCTCCATCAAGGAGGCCATCTTCGTGGTGCGGGGCCGGGGCGTCTTCGGGCGTCTCCGCTACGAGTCCGGGGTGCACCGCGTGCAGCGCGTCCCCGCCACCGAGAGCCAGGGGCGCATCCACACGTCCGCCGCCACCGTGGCCGTGCTCCCGGAAGCGGAGGAGGTGGACCTCCAGATCGATCCCAACGACCTGCGCATCGACGTGTTCCGCTCCTCCGGGCCGGGTGGTCAGTCGGTGAACACCACCGACTCGGCGGTGCGCATCACCCACATCCCCACCGGCCTCGTGGTCTCGTGCCAGGACGAGAAGTCCCAGCACAAGAACAAGGCGAAGGGGCTGAAGGTCCTGCGCAGCCGGCTCCTTGACCGGATGATCGCCGAGCAGGAGGCGGTGCGTGCCAGGGACCGGAAGACCCAGGTCGGCACGGGGGACCGCTCGGCCAAGATCCGCACCTACAACTTCCCGCAGAACCGGGTCACCGACCATCGCATCGGCCTGACCCTCCACAGCCTGGGCGACGTGCTGGAAGGGAACCTGGACGAGCTGATCTCGGCGCTGCGGATGGCGAAGGAGGAAGAGCGCCTGGAGACGACCGCCTCGTGACCGCCACCGCCGGCGCATCGTCAGAGGCGCGGGGACGCGACGGGGATGTCTGGACCGTGCTCCGCCTCATGCGCTGGAGCGGCGAGTACCTCGAGGCGAAGGGGGTGGAGCGGGGGCGGCTGGACGCCGAGCACCTGCTGGCCCACGCGCTCGGCGTGAAGCGCCTGCAGCTCTACCTGCAGTACGACCGCCCCCTGGACCGGGAGGAATTGGACCGGTTCCGCCCCCTCCTGAGGCGGCGCGCCGAGAGGGAGCCGCTCCAGTACATCCTGGGGCGCGCGGCCTTCCGCCATCTCGACCTGGCGGTGGACCGGCGGGTGCTCATCCCCCGGCCGGAGACGGAGGTCCTCGTGGACGAGGTGCTCGGGTGGGCGAAGGCGCAGGGACGCGACGGGCTCACGGCCCTGGACGTGGGCGTGGGGTCCGGCGCCATCGCCCTCTCCCTCCTGGTGGAAGGACCCTTCCCGCGGGTGGTGGCCGTCGACGCGTCCCCCGAGGCGCTGGCCGTCGCCGGGGAGAACGCACAGGCGCTCGGGCTCCGGGACCGGCTGGACCTGAGGGAGGGTCCGCTCTTCTCCTCCCTGGCGGGGGGCGAGAGCTTCGACGTGGTGGTTTCGAACCCGCCGTACGTGGCCGAGGCCGAGATGGCGACCCTCGAGCCCGAGGTCGGGGTATGGGAGCCGCCCGGCGCGCTCTTCGCCGGGCCCGACGGGCTGGCCGTGCTCAGGGCGCTGGTGGCCGAGGGAGGCGCCCATTTGGCGGGTGGCGGGCTCCTGGCGCTGGAGGTGGGCGCCGGGCAGGCGGGGCGGGTGGTGGCCGACATCGAGGCGGTGGGCGCCTACGACGACGTGCGGGTCCGCAGGGACCTGGCGGGACGGGAGCGGGTCGTGCTGGCGCGTCGCGCCGGGGCACGACCCAACGGAGACTGAACTCACCCTTGGGGGACCGAATGGCGGGGATCTACGACATGGCGAAGGAGCTGGGCGCGGCGCTGGCGCGCACCGACGAGTACCAGGCGCTCAAGCGGGCCGGCGACGCCGCGGACCAGGACCGGGACCTGGTGGAGCTCCGCAACAAGCTCCGGGGGCTCGAGGAGCGGATCGAAGCCTCGCTGCGGTCGGGGCACGAGCCCGACGAGGAGATCGCGCGCTCCTACCAGGAGGCGGCCGAGGAGCTCCAGGCGAAGCCCGCCTTCCAGCGCTTCGTGGCCGCGCAGGCCAATTTCGACAAGATCATGTACAAGGTGAACGAGACGATGGCCCGCGGCCTGCAGGAAGGCGCGGCCAGCCGGATCATCCTCTCTTCTTGACGTGGGGCCGAAAAGGCCCTCTTTCATCTAGTCCTGACTCACTCCTCCACGGGGGAACATCGTGAAGCAGCCAACTGAGATCCGTCCGGCCACCGGCAAGCTCGGCGTCCTTCTTCCCGGCTTCGGCGCCGTGGCCACGACCTTCGTGGCGGGCGTCGAGGCGGCTCGCCGCGGGATCGCGAAGCCGGTGGGCAGCTTGACCCAGATGGCCACGATCCGCCTGGGCAAGCGCACCGACGGCCGGTCTCCGCTCATCAAGGACTTCGTCCCGCTCGCGGGTCTCGACGACCTGGTGTTCGGGGCATGGGACCCCATTCCCGACGACGGCTACCAGAGCGCCGTGAGGGCCGGCGTGCTCCACAAGGAGCATCACCTGGACCCCATCAAGGACTTCCTCTCGGGCATCAAGCCCATGCCCGCCGCCTTCGACCACGCCTACGTGAAGAAGCTGGACGGGCCCAACAAGAAGAAGGCCGCCACCAAGAAGGAGCTGGCCGAGGCCATCCGCGCAGACATCCGGAAGTTCAAGACGGACAACGGATGCGATCGGCTGGTCATGGTGTGGTGCGGCTCCACCGAGATCTACATCGCGCCCACCGCCGTCCATCAGAGCCTGGAGGCGTTCGAGAAGGGGATGGCCGCCAACGATCCCGGCATCGCGCCGAGCCAGCTCTACGCGTATGCGGCCATCATGGAGGGGATCCCCTACGCCAACGGCGCGCCCAACCTGTCCGCCGACTTCCCGGCCCTGGAGAAGCTGGCCGTGGAGCGTGGCGTGCCCATCGCCGGGAAGGACTTCAAGACCGGCCAGACCATGCTCAAGACCGTCCTCGCCCCGGCGTTCAAGGCCCGCATGCTCGGCCTGAACGGTTGGTTCTCCACCAACATCCTGGGCAACCGTGACGGCGAGGTGCTGGACGACCCCGAGTCGTTCAAGACCAAGGAGGTGTCGAAGCTCGGCGTGCTGGAGCACATCCTCCAGCCCAAGATGTACCCCGAGCTCTACGAGCACATGTACCACAAGGTGCGGATCAACTACTACCCGCCCCGTGGGGACAACAAGGAGGGCTGGGACGCCATCGACATCTTCGGGTGGATGGGCTACGAGATGCAGATCAAGGTGGACTTCCTCTGCCGCGACTCCATCCTGGCCGCACCCATCGTCCTGGACCTCACGCTCTTCATGGACCTGGCGAGCCGCGCGGGCATGAAGGGGATCCAGGAGTGGCTCTCGTTCTACTGGAAGAGCCCGCACACCGCGCCGGGGCTCTACCCCGAGCACGACCTGTTCATCCAGCAGATCAAGATGAAGAACACGCTGCGCTGGATGATGGGCGAGGAGCAGATCACGCACCTCGGCGTCGAGTACTACGAGTAGGGGATGACGCGAGGACGCTTCATCGTTCTGGAGGGCGGCGAGGGTGCGGGCAAGAGCACCCAAGCCGCCCTCCTCTCTGCCTGGCTCTCGGCGGCGGGGATCCGCCACCGCGTGGCCCGGGAGCCCGGCGGCACGCCCGTGGGGGAGGCCGTGCGCTCCGTGGTCCTGGGGCGCACCGACCTGGACATGCCCCCCGAGTCCGAGCTCTTCCTCATCCTCGCGGCCCGCGCGGCCTTCGTGCGGGACGTGGTGCGCCCGGCGCTGGAGGCCGGGGAGGTGGTGGTGGCGGATCGCTTCGCCCTCTCCACGCTGGCGTACCAGGGGTACGGGAGGGGGCTGGACCTGGCGGACGTGCGCCACGCGGTGACGCTGGCCACCGGGGGCCTGGAGCCGGACCTGTACGTGGTCCTGGACGTGCCTGTCGCGTTGGGGGCGGAGCGTCAGCGCCACGGCGGCAAGCGGCCGGACCGCATCGAGGGGGAGGGCGACGCCTTCCTGCGCAGAGTCCGGGACGGGTATCTTGAGCTGGCGGAACGGGAGGCCAACGTGCGCGTACTATCCGGGGAAGGCGCCCCGGAGGAGGTCCATTCCCGCATCCGGCGGCTCCTGGCCTCCGAGATGCCCGAGGCCTTTCCGGCCTCCCTGGGTTAGCAGGTCGCGGAGAATATGAGCATGCGGAGAAGCTGGGCAGCGCCCCTCGTCGTGGTGGTCGCTGCGGTGATCGGGGGAGGGTGGCTCCTCCAGGAGGGCGTGGACCGCGCCGAGGACGTCTACCCCAAGGTCCGCCTCTTCCAGGAGGTGCTCGACCGGGTGGAGTCCAGCTTCGTGGACTCGGTGGAGACGGCGAAGCTCTACGACTCCGCCATCGAGGGCGTGCTCCAGGAGCTGAACGACCCCTACTCGTCGTTCCTGCCGGCGGAGGACTTCGAGAACCTCCGCATCCAGGGGATCGAGGGCGACTACGGCGGCGTCGGCCTCGAGGTGATCGAGCGCAATGGTTGGGTCACCGTGGTGAGCCCCATGCCGGGCACCCCCGGCGCCAGGGCGGGGATCCGGTCCGGAGACCAGTTCTACGAGATCGAGGGGATCGCGGCGGACACCCTCGAGGTGGACCAGGCGGTGGCCCTCCTCCGCGGCAAGCCGGGCACGCCGGTGGCGGTGAAGATGCTCCGGCCCGGCGTGGACGAGCCCATCCCCTTCACCCTGACGCGTGAGAAGATCCAGCTCCGCGCCGTCCCCTTCGCCGTCATGCTGGAGGACGGCATCGGATACGTGCCGCTGCAGAGCGTGCTCGAGTCGGCGTCGGCTGAGATGAGCGCGGTGCTGGACTCCCTGAAGGGGGAGGGCATGGAGCGGCTGGTGCTGGACCTGCGAGACAACCCGGGCGGCGTCCTGGACCAGGGCATCGAGGTGTCGGACCTCTTCCTGTCGCCGGGGAGCGCCATCGTGGAGACGCGGGGGCGGCAGACCGACCAGAACTCGGTGTACAAGGCCTCCAAACCGGACCGGTACCCGGGGCTCCCCATCGTGGTGCTCGTGGACGGCACCAGCGCGTCGGCTTCGGAGATCGTCGCCGGCGCGCTCCAGGACAACGACCGGGCGCTCATCGTGGGCGAGAGCACCTTCGGCAAGGGGATGGTGCAGAGCCTGTACCGGCTCTCCGGGGGGAACGTGCTCCGTCTCACCACCGCCCGCTGGTACACGCCGGTGGGGCGCTCCATCAACAAGGATCCGGACGTGCGCTTCCACGGAGACGGCGCGGAGGCGCTGGCGCTCTCGGGGCAGTTCACCCTGGGGCCGGACACGGCGGGGCGGCCCACGCACACCTCCGTGGGCGGGCGCACGCTCCTGGGGGGTGGCGGGATCGCACCGGACGTTCTCGTGATGCCCGAGACGCTCACCGAGGAGGAGGAGGTCGCCGTCCGGGCGCTCTACCGCCAGGCGGGCGCCCTGAGCGTGGCGATCTTCAACTTCGCCGTCCGCTACGTCGGGTCCCATCCGGTCCTGCAGCCTGGGTTCACCCTCGGCGACGCCGACCTGGCCGAGTTCATCCGGGCGCTCCCCGAGTGGGACGTGGACGTGGAGCGGGATGCCGTGCTGCGGGCGCGCCGCTTCGTGGCGTACCAGCTCGAGCAGGAGATCGCGCTCCGGGCGTGGGGAGACCGGGGGCGCTTCCTCCAGGAACGCCGTCACGACGTCCAGCTCGACCGGGCCATGGAGCTCCTCCGCGGCACCTCGTCCACGGCGGAGTTGCTGGCGCGCGCATCCGGGGAAGTCCCATCGGGCCATGTGCCCGACACGACGGGCGCGCGTGATTGACGGGGCCCTCGGGCTCGACCCGGGGATCACGCCCAACCCGTTCCCGGAGACCCCGTGCACCGCTCCCCTGGCATGATCGAAGTCGTGCGCGGCGGGATCGTCGAGTCGCGGCACCGCGTGCACGCGGTCGTTTCGGACGTGCAGGGCGCCCCGGTGGCCTCGTGCGGCGAGGCCGGGCTGGAGGTCTTCTACCGCTCCGCGGCGAAGCCCTTCCAGGCTCTTCCCCTCGTGGAGGACGGCGTGGCCGACCGCTTCGGCTTCACCGAGGAGGAGTTGGCGCTCTGCTGCGCCTCCCACGAAGGGGAGCCCGCGCACCTCGCCGGCGCGCGCTCCATCCTCGCCAGATGCGGGCTCGACGAGTCCGCCCTGCGGTGCGGCCCCCACCCACCCTTCTCCGAGCCGGAGGCGAGGGCGCTGGTCCGGGCCGGGGAGGAGCCCCGCCCGATCCACAACAACTGCTCCGGCAAGCATGCCGGCATGCTCGCGCTGGCGGTGGCCAACGGGTGGGACCCGGAGGGGTACCACGAGCTGGGCCACCCGGTGCAGCGGCGGATGCTGACCGAGGTGTCGCGCTGGTCGGGCGTCCCCGAGGCCGAGGTGGGCACCGCGGTGGACGGGTGCGGCGTGGCCTGCTTCTCGGTGCCGCTCGGGGCCATGGCCGCCTCCTTCGCCCGCCTCGCCACGGCGGCGCACCGGGGCGAGGCCCCGGCGCGCATCGTGGCCGCCATGGTCCGCCACCCCTTCATGGTGGGAGGGACCGGACGGGCGTGCACCGAGGTGATGCGGCGCACAGGGCCACGGGCCTTCGTGAAGCTGGGCGCCGAAGGCGTGTACGGGGGAGGGATGCCGGAGCAGGGGATGGGCTTCGCGATCAAGGTGGCGGACGGCTCCAGGCGGGCGGTGGAGTTGGCGCTCGTGCGCGTGCTCTCCGCCCTGGGCGCCCTGACCGCTGCGGATGAGGAGGCGTTGACACGCTTCGCGCGGCCCAGGGTGCGCAACACTCGCGGGGAGGAGGTGGGCGAGCTGCGCGCCACCTTCGGGCTGGAATGGGCATGAGCGCGGTGGGCGTCCGGACGCGGGCCGCGCTCGCAGGGGCATCCCTCCGGACAGGGAGCTCGAGAAATGGGTGACGCCATGTTCGTGGACCGCGCGGTCATCGAGGTGCGTGGGGGCGTGGGCGGGTCGGGCGCAGAGGCGTTCCGCCGCGAGACCTTCGTGCCTCGGGGAGGGCCCTCCGGTGGCGACGGCGGGAAGGGCGGGGACGTGATCCTGGAGGTGGACGGCAACCTCGCCACGCTCCTCGACTTCAGCTACCAGAAGCACTACCACGCTCCCCGGGGGCAGCACGGCCAGGGCAAGGACATGACCGGCAGGGGCGGCGAGGACATGGTCCTCAAGGTGCCCCCGGGAACCGCGGTCAAGGATGCCGATACCGACGAGTTCCTGGGCGAGCTCATGGAGGAGGGCGAGCGGCTCGTGGTGGCGCGGGGAGGACGCGGCGGGAAGGGGAACGCCCACTTCCCGACCTCCACCAACCAGGCGCCGCGGAAGTGGCAGCCGGGGGAGGAGGGCGAGGAGCGCCGCATCCTGCTCGAGCTGAAGCTCATCGCCGACGTGGGGCTGGTGGGGCATCCCAACGCGGGGAAGTCCACGCTCCTGTCCGCGGTCTCCGCAGCGCGCCCCAAGGTGGCCGACTACCCGTTCACGACGCTGGCGCCGAACCTCGGGGTGGCCAAGCTCCCCGGGTATCGCTCGTTCGTGCTGGCGGACATCCCGGGGATCATCGAGGGCGCCCACGAGGGGAAGGGGCTGGGGCACCAGTTCCTTCGCCACATCGAGCGCACCCGCACGCTCGCGCTCCTGGTCCCGGTGGACGCCCTCGACCCGCAGGCCGAGTACGAGGTGCTCCGAGGGGAGCTCGGGGCGTACTCGGCCGAGCTGGCCCGGACGCCGCACTGCGTCGTGCTCACCAAGACCGACCTCCTCGGCGGCGACGCGCCTCCCGTGATCGAGGCTCCGTCGGCGTTCGGCGTCTTCGCCATCTCCTCGGTGGCGCACCTGGGCGTCGCGGAGCTGCTGGAGGCGCTCTGGGAGAAGAGCCGGGCGGTGGAGCGGTACGAGAAGGGCGAGGACGACGAGGAGTGGTGGACCCCCTGACGGGCGCCGGGACCGGGGAGCGGCGCCGCCGGGAGCTGGAGGCGCTCCTGATCCTGGACGCGCTCCCGGGGATGGGCCCACGGGGCGTGCGGGAGGTGGTGGGAACCGCCGGGTCCGCTCAGGCGGCGTTGGCCGACACGCGGCTCATCGAGGCGAGGGCCGGCGCCGCGGCGGGGACGGCCGCCAGAGCTGCCGGGACCCGCGACGGGGTGCTCCGCGCCCTCGATCGCGCCGACCGGATGGCCATGGCCACCGTGCTCTTCTCCGAGCCGGCGTACCCCTCGGCACTGCTCCACCTGAGCGACCCGCCGCCCGTGCTCTTCCTCCGGGGGCGGGCGGAGCTGCTGTCCGAGGCGGGCGTCGCGGTGGTGGGTGCGCGGAGGGCCACCGCCCGGGCCCGGGCGGTGGCCCACGCGCTGGGAGCGGCGGTGGGCGCGCGGGGGACGCCGGTGGTGAGCGGGCTCGCGCTGGGCGTGGACGGTGCCGCGCACGAGGGCGCGCTGCACGCCGGGGGGCCGACCGTGGCGGTGATGGGGTGCGGCGCGGACCGCGCATACCCTGCGACGCACGTCGCTCTCTTCCGCAGGATCCTGCGCGACGGGCTGGTGGTGTCCGAGTTCCTCCCCGGGACCAAGGCGCTTCCCTACCACTTCCCCAGGCGGAACCGGATCCTGGCGGCTCTGTCCCGGGCGCTCGTGGTGGTGGAGGCCGCGGAGCGGAGCGGAGCGCTCATCTCGGTGGACCATGCCCTCGACCTGGGGGTGGAGGTGTGGGCCGTCCCGGGCCCCGTGGACGAGCCCGCCTGCATGGGGAGCAACGCGCTCCTCGCGGACGGCGCCCGTCCCCTCGTCTCCGTCGCCCCCTTCGTCGAAGCGGTCCTGGGCGCCGCGCCGGCGCCGGCGGTGGACGTGCCCGCCGCCCCGCCCGGCCCGGAGCGGGACGTGCTGTCGGCGCTGGACGCCGGAACGCTCTCCGCCGACGAGCTGGTGCGGGCCACGGGGCTCCCCAGCGGGAAGGTGTTGGCGCTTCTGTCGGCACTGGAGCTGCGCGGGCGCGTGCGCCGGCTTCCCGGGATGCGCTTCCGCAGGGCCGGATGAGCGCACCCATGCGCGTGTCGTGCGTCTACGTGCACGCGCCGTTCTGCGTGCGGCGCTGTCGGTACTGCGACTTCGCCGTGCAGGTTCGCCGCACCGGCGATGCGGATGGGTGGCTGGCGGCGCTGGCCGGCGAGCTCCGTGCGCTGGGGTCGGAGGGACTCCTATCCCTCGCCTCCCGCCTGGAGACCCTCTACGTCGGCGGCGGCACCCCCTCCCTCCTTGGGCCTGGTGCCATGGCCGGGCTGGCGGAGGTGGTGGGGAAGGAGCGTCTGGCGGGCCCGGGGCCGGAGTGGACGGCGGAGGCCAACCCGGAGAGCCTCACCGCCGAGGTCGCGGGGGCGTGGCGCGGGGCCGGTGTGAACCGGCTGAGCCTGGGCGTGCAGACGTTCCACGAGCCCGCGCTCCGCTGGATGGGGCGCCTCCACGGCCCCGAGGGAGCGGCCGCTGCGGTGGCGTGCGCCCGCGCCGAGGGGATCGGGAACCTCTCGGTGGACCTCATCTTCGGGCTCCCGGCCCACCTGGGGCGTCCCTGGAGGCGGGACCTGGAGGCGGTTCTGGCGTTGGACGTTCCCCACGTGAGCCTGTACGGGCTCTCCGTGGAGCCCGGGACTCCGCTGGGACGCGCCGTGGCGGAGGGGAGGGAGCAGGGCGTGGACGAGGAGCTCTACCGCGACGAGTTCCTCGAGGCCGCGGAGACGCTGACCCGGGAGGGCTTCGAGCATTACGAGGTGTCCAACTTCGCCCGCCCCGGCTTCGCGTCGCGCCACAACGAAGCCTACTGGACGGGAGAGCCGTACCTGGGGCTGGGGAATGGGGCCCACAGCTACGCGCCTCCGGTGCGGCGGTGGAACCCGAGGGAGTGGGAGGCCTACCGCGCGAAGGCCACGGCCGGGGAGAGCCCTGAGGAGGGGCGGGAGATCCTGGACGCGGCCGCCCTCCGCCTGGAGCGCACCTGGCTCGCGCTGCGCACGTCGGCCGGGCTCCCCCTGGAAGGGCTGGGGGAGGGAGCGCTCGCGCTGGTCGCGGAATGGGTGCGCGACGGCCGGGCGCTCCGCACCGGGGCCCGGGTCCGCCTCACCGCGGCCGGGTGGCTCCTCCTGGATCGCCTGGCTGTGGAGCTGGACGGGCGGGGCTGAACGGGTGTGGGTGGACGGGCGTGGGTGAACGGGCGGTGCGCTTGAGCTTTCCGGCACGTGAGTCGAACTTTCAAGTCTATGGCGGGATTGGAGAAAGGACCGCTCACCGGGGATGAGCTGAGCGACCGGGAGCGCCAGGTGCTGGAGGCCGTGATCCGCACGTACGTGGACACGGCCGAGCCCGCGGGGAGCCGCACGGTTTCGCGCCGGTTCGGCCTCGGCGTGTCCCCGGCCACCGTGCGCAACACCATGAGCGACCTGGAGGAGAAGGGGTATCTCCTGCACCCCCACACCTCCGCGGGCCGGGTCCCGACCGACCGGGCCTACAGGTTCTTCGTGGACCGGCTCATGGAGCCCTCCCGCCTCTCGGTCGCCGAGCAGAAGCAGCTGGTGCAGGAGCTGGATGCCGCCGGGAGCTCCGCCGTGGAGCGGCTGGTCCGCCAGGCCGTCCGCGCCCTCAGCCTCATCTCCAACGAGCTCGGCGTCGCTCTGGCCCCGCGCCTGGAGGAGGCGATCCTGGAGCGCATCGAGCTCATCCAGGTCTCCTCGGACAAGGTCCTGCTCGTGGCCACCATCCGGGGGGGCGTGGTCCGCACCGTGTACGTGGACCTCCCCGTGGAGGTGCCCCGCAACACCCTGCTCACGCTGACGGTGGCGCTCAACGAGCGCCTCTCCGGGCTCTCGCTTTCCGAGATCCGGCGCACGCTCCCCGATCGGCTCCGCGACGCCCACGCCGGCGACACGGGCGCCTCGGAGTTCCTGAACATCTTCCTGCAGTCCGGTGCGGAGCTCTTCAGCCTCCAGGACCTGGACGCGTCGCGCATCCACCTGGGGAGCGCCAGCGTGCTGGCCGCCCAGCCCGAGTTCGAGAGCGGCCCCCGGCTCAAGGGGCTCATCGAGCTCACCGAGCGTCAGGACATCCTGGTCCATGCCGTGGGCGGCCACCGGCACGGCGGGCGCCTCCACATCACCATCGGCGGCGAGAACGACGACGCGGCGCTGGCCGACTTCACCCTCATCACCGCGGAGTACCGGGTGGGCGGCCTGAAGGGCGTCATCGGCGTCATCGGACCCACCCGCATGCCCTACGAGAAGGTGGTGGCCATCGTCGATTACACGTCGTCCATGGTCACCCGCATCCTCGCGACCTGATCCCCCCGAACACGCTCCCATGGCAGACTACTACGAGCTCCTCGGCGTCTCCCGCCAGGCCGACACCGAGGAGATCAAGAAGGCATACCGGCAGCTCGCGCTGAAGTACCACCCCGACCGCAACAGCGGCTCCAAGGAGGCCGAGGAGCGGTTCAAGGAGGTCACCGAGGCGTACGAGGTGCTCCGCGACTCCGACAAGCGCGCGGTCTACGACCGCTACGGCGACCAGGGCCTGAAGGCCAGGGGCGGGCCGGGCGGCTTCGGGCACTTCGAGTTCGCCGACGCCATCGAGGTCTTCATGCGGGACTTCGGGGGGTTCTCCGGGTTCGAGGACCTCTTCGGCATGCGGGGTGCGCACGGCCCTCGCACCGCGAGCCGCAGGGGCCAGTCCGTGCGCCTCCGCCTTCCCCTCACTCTCCAGGACGTGGCCCACGGCGCCAAGCGGAAGCTGCGCGTGTCCGTTCTGGACACGTGTGCGCCGTGCGGCGGCACCGGCGCCGAGTCGGGCTCGGCGCCCACCGTGTGCGGGACGTGCGCGGGCTCCGGCGAGGAGCGCCACGTGCAGCGTTCCGTGTTCGGTCAGTTCGTGAGCGTGCAGCCCTGCCGCTCGTGCGGGGGGGAGGGGCAGGTCATCGCCAAGGTGTGCCCCGCCTGTCGTGGCGAGGGTCGGGTGCGGGCCGAGCGGGAGGTCGAGGTGGAGGTCCCGCCCGGGGTCACGTCGGAGAACTTCCTCACCCTCCGCGGCCAGGGAAGCGTGGGGCCCCGGGGCGGCCCGCGAGGGGACCTGGTGGTCCTCCTCGAGATCCAGGAGGACGCGCGCTTCGTGCGCGACGGCTCCGACCTGGTCCACGAGCTCCTCGTGACGTTCAGCCAGGCGGCTCTGGGCATGGACGTGGCGGTGCCCACGGTGGACGGAAGCGCCCGGGTGACCGTCCCTGCCGGGATCCAGGGCGGCGAGATGATGCGTCTGCGCGGCCTCGGCCTCCCGCACCTGGAGGGCGCCGGGCGGGGCGACCTCCTGATCAGGGTGCTGGTGTGGACGCCCGAGGAGCTCACGCCCGCCCAGGAGGAGGCGCTGCGCCGGCTCGCCGAGGTGGAGTCCCCGCCTCCTTCCGCGTCCCAGCGGAAGGAGCGGAAGGGCTTCTGGTCGCGGGTGAAGGAAGCGTTCTCCGGCGGATGAACGCCCGCCGCCGATGGCTCGAGTTCGGCGTCCGCCGGGGGGGCGCGCCCGACCTCGAGCCCCTCCTCGCCGAAGCGCTGGTGGCCCTGGGAGGGCGCGCCGTGCTGGAGGCCGACCACCTCTTCGTCACCCACGTCGAGGAACCCGAGGATCTGAACGTGTTCCTGCACCGGGCGCGTGGGGTCTTCGCCGAGTTGCTGGGGCCCGTGCCCGTCGAGATCACCACGCGCTGGGTGGACCACGAGGACTGGGCCGAGACGTGGAAGCGCGGGCTGTCCCCACGCCGCATCGGGGGGTGCCTGGTGGTGACCACCACATGGCATCCGGTGGATCCCCACCCTGGGGACATCGTGCTCGTCATCGATCCCGGCATGGCGTTCGGGACCGCCGAGCACGGCACCACACGGGGTTGCCTGCGCCTCCTGGAGCGCGCCGTGGGGCCGGGCCAGCGCGTCCTCGACGTTGGCGCCGGCTCTGGGATCCTGGGGATTGCCGCCGCGCGCCTGGGTGCGGGCGGGGTCCTGGCGCTGGAGGGGGACCCCCTGGCCACCGAGGCGCTGGCGGAGAACGTGTCCCTGAACGGCGTGACCGACCTCGTGCGCTGGGAGGAGCGCTGGGCCGACACCGCGCTCCTCACGGCGCTGGCGCCCTGCGACGGCGTGGTGGCGAACATCGAGTCGGGGATCCTGCGCCCCCTCATGGGCGGATTCGCTGCGGCGCTCCGCCCCGCGGGTTGGCTCATCCTGTCCGGGATCCTGGAGCACGAGTGGGCGGGGATCCGTGGCGCCGCCGAGGAGGCTGGGTTCGCATTCGTGGACCTGGATGCCGATGGAGAGTGGCGCTCGGGTCTGTTCACGCGCTCCGGCGCCGAGGGCGCTGCGAACGGCGTCTAGGCTGCCCTCCGAAGCGCCCGCTCCGCGGCCAACCCCTCCAGCACGAGCGCCTGCCAGCGCACCACGCGCCGCGCCGAGGCGGCGTCCAGGTCCAGCCCCAGCCAGCGCACGCACTCCCGGATGCGGCGCACCAGGCGCGGTGAGGCGAAGGCACCCGTGCCGTCGCCGCCGTCACGGACCGCCACCACCCAGGGCTCTCCCAGCGCGGGGTCCTCGGCTCGGACCACCGGACGCCACGGGCCGCGCCACGGATCCAGGACGCGAAAGCGGTCGGGGCGTCCCTCGAGGAGCGAGCGCAGGCGGCTCGCTTGCAGCGAGCGCTCGCCGGTCGTGACGCGCAGCTCGTCCAGGAGCGCGCCGAGCCGGAGGGCGGGAGCGCCCGAGGCGCGCAGGATCTGCTCGGCGGCGGACAGGACGTGTTCCATGGGACCTCCCGAGGGGTGGGTGAGGGGTGCTGGAGAGGGGCCGGGGAGGGAAGCTCGGGGCGCCCGCGGGGCGCGACCATGGCCAGGAGGGACGGCGTGGGCGCCCAGGCGCGGGCGCGCATTGCGCGTGCCCCCACCCTCCGACAAGATCGGGTGGGAGGGAACCACCGCGCGTGCGTGAGCCCCCCGGACCCCAACGCCGAGGACCCGTCCGTGAACCCGTCCGACTGCATCTTCTGCCGCATCGCCTCCGGCGAGATCCCCGCCACGGTGGTGTACCGGGACGAGCACGTCGTCGCCTTCCGGGACATCGACCCCCGGGCGCCCATGCACGTCCTGGTCATCCCCCATCGGCACATCCCGTCGCTGGAGCTGGCCGCCGACGGTGACCGGGACATCCTGGGGCGCATCCTCCTGGGGGCGAGCGCCGCCGCCCGCGCCGAGGGGTTCGCCCAGAGCGGGTACCGGGCGGTGCTGAACGTGGGCGCCGACGGGGGCCAGCTCGTCCCCCACGTCCACCTCCACGTGCTGGGCGGCCGGGGGCTCGGCTGGCCTCCGGGATGAGTCACGGCCGGGACCGGCCAGGCGCCTTCCGGGCGCCGTGCCCGCGTTGACCCTCCCCGCACTGCCGGGGTATTTTCGGCTCTCCCCGGCCGCGCACCGTTCCCAGGTGTTCCGAACCCAGCGCCCGTCGTCGCCGGGGACCTCCGGCGGGCGCGCCAGAAGGGGCCCGTGAAGCGATGGCCAGCCAATTCGAGCAGCGGGTCAGGGCGGACATCAACGACGCCATGAGGCATGCGCACAAGGAGCGCACCGGCGTCCTCCGGATGCTCCTGTCCGAGCTCAAGAACCGCGAGATCGAGCTCCAGGCGAAGACACCCGGATACGAGTTGACCGACGAGGACTCCGTCGGGGTGGTCTCCAGGGCGGTCAAGCAGCGCAAGGACTCGGTGGCCCAGTACCGGGCGGGCGGCCGCGAGGACCTCGCTGTGAAGGAGGAGTCGGAGATCGCCGTCCTCCAGCAGTACCTCCCCGCGCCGCTCACCGCCGCCGACGTGCGCGCCATGGTGCGGGAGTTCGTCACCGCGGGCGCCGACAACATGGGGGCGGTCATGAAGCAGCTGAGCCCCCGGATCAAGGGACGCTTCGACGGCGCCGAGGCCAACCGCATCGTGAGGGAGGTGCTGGGCGCTTGACGTCGGCGGCAGGCGCCCGGGAAGGTGGCGGCCACGCCCTGGAGGTCCTCGAGTTCCGACGGGTCCTCGGGCGGGTGGCCGAGCGGGCGTCCTGCGACCTTGCCCGGGAGCGCGTGCTCGCCCTGGCGCCCGGCCGGGACGCCGACGCCATCCGCAGGGAGTTGGCCCGGGTGGGCGCCACCATGCGCTTCGCCGAGGAGAAGCCGGGGTGGGGGCTCCCCACCATCCCCGACGCGCGCACCGCGCTCCGCCACCTGGCGGCCGAAGGCGCCGTGCTGGAGCCCCTGCAACTCCACGCCCTGGGCACGCTCCTCCAATCCTCGCGGCTCGTCGCCGCGGAGATGGACGGCCGCCAGGGCGGCTGCGAGGAGCTGGGAACGGTGCGCTCGCGCCTCGCCCAGGACCGCCCCGCGGAGGAGGCCCTGGCCCGCTCCGTGGACGGTGAGGGGACGGTGCTCGACACGGCGTCCAGGGAGCTGAAGCGCATCCGCGACCGCCTGCGCGGGGCCCACGCCCGCATCGTCCGCCAGCTGGAGTCGTACCTCCGCTCCCTCCCGGAGCGCTTCGTCGTCCCCGACGCCTCCGTGACCATCCGGGAGGGGCGCTACGTCATCCCCATCCGCAGGGAGGGGCGTGGGGAGGTGGGGGGGATCGTCCACGACGAGTCCCACACCGGAGCCACCCTGTTCGTGGAGCCCCCCGTGGGCATGGAGCTCATGAACCAGCTCCGCGACCTGGAGCGGGAGGAGGCCCGGGAGATCCGCCGCATCCTGGGCGAGCTGACGGCCCGCCTGGCGCCCCTGCGGGACGAGCTGGCGGGAGCGCTGGACGCGCTCGTGGAGCTCGACACGCTCCTGGCCCGGGCGCGTTCGGCGCTGGCGTGGAAGGGCGAGGTGCCCGAGGTGTTGGATCCGGGCTCCCAGGCGTTCCGGCTCCTGAACGCCCGGCATCCCCTCCTGATGGAAGCCTCGGACCGGCCGGTGGTCCCCTTCGACCTCGAGGTGGTCCCGGGAGAGCGCGCGCTGGTGGTCTCCGGACCGAACACGGGAGGCAAGAGCGTCTTCCTCAAGGCCACGGGACTGGCGGCGGTGCTGGCCCAGGCCGGCGTCGTCCCACCGGTGGGCTCCGGAACCCGGATCCCCGTGTTCACGTCCTTCTTCGCCGACATCGGCGATGAGCAGTCCATCAGCCAGAGCCTCTCCACCTTCTCCGCCCACTTGGCCAACCTCTCCGAGATCGTCGCGGGCGCCGACGCGCACTCGCTCGTGCTCATCGACGAGATGGGCACGGGGACCGACCCCGCCGAGGGGGCCGCGCTGTCCCGGGCGATCCTGGAGGTGATGGTGGAGCGGGGTGCCTTCGCGGTGGTTTCCTCGCACCTGGGGCAGCTGAAGCGGCTCGCGGTGGGTGGGAGCGGCATCGTGAACGCCTCGCTCCAGTTCGATCCCGACCGCATGGAGCCCACCTACCAGCTCGTGAAGGGGAGGCCGGGAAGGAGCTACGGGCTCGCCATCGCCCGCCGACTCGGCTTCCCCGCCCAGGTGCTGGACCGCGCCGAGGGATACCAGGAAGGCGACGAGGTGCGCATGGAGGAGGTGCTCTCCGGCCTCGAGCGCAGGGAGCGGGAGACGGAGGCCCGCCTCCTGGAGCTGGAGTCCGAGCGCGAGCACGCCCACGCCCTCCGCGCCGACGTGGAGGTACGCGAGCGCGCCCTGCGCGACGCGGAGCGCTCCGCGAAGGAGCGCTCGCGGGAGGAAGCGCGTAAGGTGCTCATGGACGCACGCCAGGAAGTGGAGAAGGCCATCGCGACACTGAAGGCGGAGGTGGCGGCGGGCGTGGAGATGGAGGAGGCGGCGCGCCGGGCGCGCCGCCAGGTGGAGGAAGCGGCGTCCCGGGCCGCGCGCAGGGAGGCCGGCGCGACGCGGCGCTCGGCCCCCGCCGCCGACGTGGCGCCGGGGGACGCGGTCCGGGTCCACCCGTCCGGGGCGAAGGGGAAGGTGGTGGAGCTCCGCGACCGCCGTGCGCTGGTCGAGGTGGGCACGGTGCGCATGGAGCTTCCCATCGAGGACCTGGAGAAGGCCGGGGATGCGTCCGGCGCACAGGCCGGGGACGCGCGCCGGGGCGGGTGGTCGGGGCCGCCGCTGGCGCAGGTGCGCACCGAGGTGGACCTGCGGGGGCTGCGTGTATCCGAGTTGGAGGTGGAGCTCCTGCGCGCTCTCGACGAGGCGATCCGGGAGGACCTGTCCGAGCTGAGGATCATCCACGGGAAGGGGACGGGGGCGCTCCGCCAGCGCGTGGGCGAGCTCCTGGCCGGGGACCCGAGGCTGACCGGGTACCGCATGGGGACCCCCCGGGAGGGGGGCGCCGGCGTCACCGTGGTGGCGCTGCGATGATCCCCGACGACGTGGTGGACGAGGTCCGCGCCCGGGCCGACATCGTGGACATCATCGGCGAGCTCGTCCCGCTGAAGAAGTTCGGCAAGGAGTACAAGGCGCGCTGCCCCTTCCACGAGGAGCGCACGCCTTCGTTCTGCGTGGTGCCGGACAAGGGGTTCTACAAGTGCTTCGGGTGCGGCAAGTCCGGCGACGTCTTCTCCTTCGTCATGGAGCGCCTGGGCCTGGACTTCGTGGAGGCGGTCAAGCACGTGGCCGCGCGCTCGGGGGTGGAGGTGCGCGAGGTGAGCCGCCAGAAGGAGGACGAGGACCCGCACCGGCCCCTCTACGAGCTCAACGCCTTCGCACGGGACTGGTTCCGGGAGAGGCTCCTCGACCCGGCCACGGGGGGCGCCGCGCAGGCGTACCTGGTGGGGAGGGGGATCGATGCCCCCACCGCCGAGCGCTTCGGCCTGGGCTACGCCCCCGACGAGTGGCGGGCGCTCCGGGACGCGGCGGCGCGCCACGGCCTGGACGAGGCGCTCATGGTGGAGGTGGGACTGCTCGGGAAGAGCGACCGCACCGCGGAGCCCTTCGATCGGTTCCGCGGCCGCATCATGTTCCCCATCGAAGGCGTGTCCGGGAGGGTGGTGGCCTTCGGCGGCCGCGTCATCCAGGGTGGCGAACGGAAGGACGCGCCCAAGTACCTCAACTCTCCCGAGACGCCCATCTACCACAAGGGCAACACCCTCTACGGCCTGTCGTGGGCACGCCACGCCATCCGCCGCGAGGGTTCGGCGATCATGGTGGAAGGGTACATGGACGTCGTGTCGCTGGCGGCCCACGGATTCGAGAACGTGGTGGCCCCCCTGGGCACCGCGGTCACGCCCGAGCAGGCCAAGCTCGTCGGCCGGTACGCCCAGCGCATCCACCTGCTCTTCGACAGCGACACGGCCGGGCTGAAGGCGACGTTCCGTGCCGGTGACGTCCTCCTGGCGGAGGGGCTCCATCCGGCGGTGGTCACGCTCCCGCCCGGCGAGGACCCCGACACCATGGTCCGCGGCCAGGGCGCGGCGGCGCTGCGTGCCCAGATGGACAACGCGCTGGACGTCCTGGACCGGAAGCTCCAGATCCTCGACGAGAAGGACTTCTTCTCCTCCATCGAGCGCACCCGCAAGGCCGTGGACTCCCTCCTCCCCACGCTGCGGGCCGCCGCCGACCCCACCCTGCGGGACATCTACGTGGCCAAGGTGGCCGCGCGCACCGGCGTCCGGCGCGACACGCTGGAAGGCGAGATGAGCAAGCCCGCCGCCGGGGCCCCGCGCCCCCCGCGGGTGGAGGCCCCGGCCCCTGCGGCGCCGCGAGCGCCCCGAATTCCCAGGATGGGCGCCGAGCGCACGCTCCTCGTGCTGATGACCAAGAACGTCGACTACGTGGAGCGCGCCGGGGAGCACCTGGGGGTCGAGGACTTTGTGGATCCCGCGTACCGCGCCATCTTTCAAGCGCTGTTGACGGACCCGGAGCTTCGCGCTCCCCCGACGGCCATGGACCCGGTGGCGGCACAGCGCTTCCAGGAGATCCTGGAGGACCCCGAGGAGATCGGCCATGCCGGCCGGGTCTTCGATGATGCCGTCGCCCGCGTGCGGGTCGCTACCTTGGGCCGGGCGCTCCGGCAGTTGGACCGCCGCCTCGAGCAGGCCGACGACGACGGCGAGAAGATGGCCCTCATGGAAGAGAAGGAGCGCCTGTCCCGGGAACGCCGGGCGCTGGCGCCGGACGACTGGACGACGACGACCTATCGCCTCCGAGGCGACCCGAACCCGAACCCGTAGGCCCGATGACCCCGCAGACCCGCAGCGCGCTCAAGGAACTCCAGCACCTCGACCTCCGCGTCCAGGAGGCCCGCCAGCGCATCACCGCGTTCGATCCGCTGCTGGCCGAAGTGGAGGAGCCGGCCCTGGTCCTCGCCGGCGAGGTGACCACGACGCGGAACCGCCTCCAGGAGATGAGACAGGACGAGCGGCGCCTGGAGCTCTCGATCGAGGAGAAGCGGGCGCGGGTGAAGCGGCTGGACGAGCGCCTCTCCGGTGTGCGCAACCTCCGCGAGGAGGCCGCGGTGAGCGCCGAGCTGGACATGGTCAGGCGCGCACTCCAGAACGACGAGCAGGAGGCGTACACGCTCATCGACCAGGTCCGCAAGCTCGACGCGCGCCTGCTGGAGCTGGAGACGGCCCTCAAGGAGGCCCAGGCCCAGGTGGAGCCCCGCATGAAGGGGCTCGTAGAGGAGCGGGACACGGCCGAGGTCTCCCTGTCCGCCCTGGAGGCGCAGAGGGAGGCGTTCGTGAAGGGTATGGACGCGCGCGAGGTGCACCTCTACGAGAGCATCCGCGCAGGCGGGCGCCGCCTGGCGGTGTCCGAGCTCACCGAGGACGGAGCGTGCGGGAACTGCTTCGGCGTGGTGCCCCTGCAGCTCCAGAACGAGGTTCGCCACGGCCGTGGGCTGATACGCTGCGAGGTGTGCGGCGTGATCCTCGCCTCGCCGTCGCAGCCTCCCTCCTCCGGTGGGGCGTAGGGCGCGGCAGCCCCGGCTCGCCCTCAGGAGGTATCATCTCTCACGGCCCCGCGGTGCCCGCCCTCCGGCCCCGCTGGGCCGAGCCGCCCGTCGCGGACCCGGCGGGGGTGGCGGCCCTCACCGAAGCGCTCCGACTCCCGGCGACCGTGTGCGCCGTGCTGGCGTCCCGGGGGCAGGTGGACCCGGAGGCCGCGAAGCGTTTCCTGCGCCCCCTGGCGGAGCACCTTCACGATCCGGCGCAGCTGGCCGACGGACCCCTGGCCGCGGCGCGCCTGGTCCGGGCGGCGGAGGGCGGGGAGACCGTCTTCATCCACGGCGACTACGACGTGGACGGGATGTGCGCGACGGCCCTGTACGCCCGCTGGCTGGGAGGGCTCGGCGCCCGGGTCGTCCCCTTCGTGCCGCACCGGCTGCGCGACGGCTACGATTTCTCGTCGGCCGGGCTCACCGCCGCCCGGGCCGCCGGCGCCTCGGTGGTCCTCACCGCCGACTGCGGCACGGTGGCCGCCGGGACCGTGGCCGAGGCCCGGGCTGCGGGGATGGACGTCATCGTCACCGACCACCACGCCGTGGGCCCCGATGCGGCCCGGCCCTTCGCCCTCGTGAACCCGCAGCGCCCCGACTGTCCCTACCCGGAGAAGGGTCTCTGCGGCGCAGGGGTGGCGTTCAAGGTGTGCGAGTTGGTGGGGCGGCTCACGGGCCAGGCGCCGGATGCGCTCCACGGCCTCCTGGATCTGGTGGCACTGGCCACCGTCGCTGACCTGGTGCCGCTGCACGGCGAGAACAGGGCCCTGGTGCGCCTCGGCCTTCGCCGCCTCGCTTCGTCCCGCGTTGCGGGACTCGGCGCGCTCCTCGCCCAGGCGGGCGTGGATCCCGCCGGTGTCACGGCCGGGCAGCTGGGCTTCGTGGTCGCGCCGCGGCTCAACGCCGTGGGCCGCATGGGGGATTCCTCGGACGCCCTCCGGCTCCTCCTCACCGAGGCCCCCGAGGAGGCGGCGGCGCTGGCGCTCCGCATGGACGAGGTGAACCGGGTGCGGCAGGCCGAGGACCGCCGCACGCTGGACGAGGCCATGGAGCTCCTCTCCCGCGACTACGACCCCGAGCGGGACTACGGCGTGGTGCTGGCGGCCGAAGGCTGGCACCCCGGCGTGATCGGCATCGTCGCCTCGCGCGTGGTGGAGCGCATCCACCGGCCCACGGTGCTGGTGGCGCTGGACGGGGAGAAGGGGAGGGGGAGCGCCCGATCCGTCCCCGGATTCCACCTCTACGACGCGCTGCTGAGGTGCCGGGCCCACCTGGGCCGCTTCGGCGGCCACAGGCAGGCCGCCGGGATGGACGTGGAGCGCGCCGCCGTCCCGGCGCTGCGCGACGCGTTCAACGCCGAGGCCCACGCCGCCCTCGGCCCCGACGACCTGCAGCCGCTCCTGCGCCCCGACCTGGAGCTGTCCCTGCCGTCGGTGGACCTGGAGCTCGTCCACTGGCTCGGGTACCTGGAGCCCCACGGGATGGGCAACCCCCGGCCCCTCTTCCTGGCCCGGGGCGTCAGGCTGTCGGGCGCCCGCGTCGTCGGGGGCAGCCACCTGAAGGTGAGCCTGGAGGACGGACGATGTCGCCTGGACGCCATCGGCTTCGGCCTCGCCGAGCGCCATCCGCCCGGGGATCTCGACGCGGGACCCTACGACCTCCTCTTGAAGCTGGAGCGCAACGAGTACCGGGGCGTGGCCCGCCCCCAGGCCCGCATCGTGGACCTGAGGCCCTCGGGGAGGCGGCCGTGAGGATCATCGCCGGGCGCTGGAAGGGCCACCATCTCAAGCCGCTGAAGGGGCGCGACGTGCGCCCGACCACGGACCGGGTCCGGGAAGCCTGGATGTCGGCCATGGGCGGGCGCATGGACGGGCTCCGGGTGCTGGACCTGTTCGCCGGCTCCGGAGCGCTGGGTCTGGAGACGCTCAGCCGCGGCGCCGGGCACGTGGTCTTCGTGGAGCGTGCGCGGGGATCGCTGAGGACGCTGAAGGCGAACATCGCCCTCCTCCGGGCGGGGGAGGAGGTGACGGTGGTGGCGGACGAGGTCTTCCATTTTCTGCGCCACGCCGAGCCGGGCTCCTTCGACGTCGCCCTGGCCGACCCCCCGTACGCAGGGGGTGACGCGGCCCGGCTGGCCCAGCTCTTCCGGTCGGATCCGTTTGCGCGGGAGCTCTGGGTCGAGCATCCTTGGCGGGAGGCGCTCCCCCTGGGACCCGACGACCGGACCCGGCGGTACGGGGACACCGCCCTCACCCTCATCGTCGCCGAGCCATGAGCCAAGCCCAGCCGGTCATCGCCATCTACCCGGGCTCCTTCGACCCCATGACCCGGGGCCACGAGGACATCGCGCGCCGCACGCTCCGGATCGCGGACCGGCTCTACATCGCCGTGGCCTACAGCCCCACCCAGGCCAAGAAGAGCCTGTTCACGGTGGAGGAGCGGGTCGCGATCATCCGTGAGGTCTTCGCCGGCGACGACCGGGTGGAGGCGGTGGCCTTCCGCGGCCTCATGGTGGACTTCGCGCGGGAGCGGGGCGCCCGGTTCGTGATCCGCGGGCTCCGCGCCATCTCCGACTTCGAGTACGAGCTCCAGATGGCCCAGATGAACCGGGAGCTCTGGGACGACCTGGAGACGGTCTTCCTGGCCCCCGAGCTGGACTACTCCTTCCTCTCCTCGTCCCTGGTGCGGGAGGTCGCGGGGCTGGGGGGCGACATAACGAAGTTCGTCTCCCCCCCCGTCATGTCGCGGCTGAGGGCCAAGCTGGGGGGGTGAGGAGGGGCCGGCCGGGGCTCCCCGGACGGGTTGCCCCTTCCCCCTGCCTTCCGGACTTTCATATGATTAGCAGGCTGTACCCGCACGGCCGCCGCCCCTCCTGGCGTGGCGCCCGGGCTCTCCAACCCGGCAAGGGAGCACGAAATGGGCTTTCAGGTCTCGAAGAACGGTGGCGTGACCCTCGTGGAGGTGGAAGGCCAGCTCATCGTCGGCAACCGTCAGGAGCTCAAGCAGAAGGTGCTGGAGCACCTGGAGGCCGGTGACCGGAAGTTCGTCATCGACTTCGCCGCCACCGGGTACATCGATTCGTCCGGGCTCGGCGTGCTGGTGAGCCTCTCGAAGAAGATCCGCGAGCAGGGCGGGGAGCTCCGCCTCTCCAGCCTCAACGAGGATCTCCGCACGCTGTTCGAGCTGACGAAGCTCGACACCCTCTTCAAGATCACGGACACGAAGGAAAAGGCACTGGAAGGGTTCTGAGTCCTTCCGGCAGCCAGGCACTCTTCCCGTGAACCCCGAGCGCGGCAGCGGCGTGGATAGCGATCTCGTCCTGGAGCTTCCCTCGGACGTCCGGTCCATCGAGCACGCGGTTGAGTACGTCGTGCGTCGGTGCCAGGCGTGCGAGACGCAGGCCCATCGCCTGCGCCTGAACCTCAGGGTGGGGCTCACGGAAGCGCTCTCCAACGCGATGGTCTACGGCAATGCCCACGACCCCTCCAAGAGGGTCCGGGTCGAAGTGACGCTCACGAGCGGGGCCATCCGCGCGAGGGTCATCGACGAGGGCCTGGGCTTCGATCCCCGCGCCATCCCGGATCCGACGTGCCCCGAGAACCTCCTGAAGCCGGGGGGGCGCGGCCTCTTCCTCATGCGCCAGCTCCTGGACGAGGTCGTCTACAACGACCGGGGCAACGAGGTCACCCTCGTGCTGCGCCTGGAGCCGGAGCGTCCGGGCCTGGAAGGCGGCGCCCAGGCATGAGCCCACCGGATCGGCTCGTCCCAGCGACGCTGCCGGATCCGGTCCTTCGGGCGCTGGCCGACTTCGAGGACGCGCTCGAGCTCCGGGTCCGCCTCATGATCCCCCCTCCCGAGCCCGGGACGGCGGCCGAGATCCTCTACGCCACGGACGAGGCACCCGGCCAGTCCAGCCGCGGCGTGCTGGCGCGCGCCGGCGTGTCGTCCCGCGACACCACCCTCCTGGAGCTCGAGGTCCTGCACTCGCCCAGGGCCCCCGCGGCGGCCGCGGCGGCCCTGCTCGCGTGCACGCTGGAGCGGGCCTACGAGGCGGCCAGGGAGATGCGCTTCTTCACACAGGAGCTCTCGGACCGCTACGAGGAGATCCACCTTCTCTACTCCATCAGCGAGACCCTGGGTTCCATCCTGCACATGGACGACGCCGCCCGCGTGATCCTGCAGGAGGTGTGCGACGTCATGGGCGCGCTCCGCGGCTCCCTCTGGATCTACCAGGAGGAGGACCAGAGCCTCCATCTCTCCGCCGCGGTGGGCGACGACGGGCTGGACGGCCCCCTCCACCCCGACGATCCGGACGCGGTCACCTCCATGGTGTTCCGGGAGCAGCGCTCCCTCATCGCGTCCCGGACGCCCCGCCGGGAGCAGAAGGCGCAGGGGCTCAAGGGGGACTCGTTCCTGGCCGTGCCCATCCGGTACACGCCGCCCTCCGGCGACCCGCGCACGCTGGGGGTGCTGAACCTCATCGGGCGGAAGGGTGGCGAGAAGTACAGCGCCGCGGACCAGAAGCTCCTGTCCGCCATCGCGTCGCAGGTGGGCTCGGCGCTGGAGAACAAGCGGCTCCACGACGAGAGCCTCTCCAAGGAGCGCATGGGGCGGGAGATGGAGCTCGCCCACGACCTGCAGCAGAAGCTCCTTCCCGCCGCAGAGCGCTTCGAGGGCGCCGAGGCTGCGGGGCGGGTATCGCCCGCCGAGCAGGTGGGGGGGGACTTCTACCAGCTCTTCCGCCTCCCGGAGGGGCGGGTCGGCGTCATGCTGGGCGACGTGTCGCTCCATGGGTTCCCTTCCGCCCTCATCATGACGCTTACCATGAGCGCGGCGGGGATCTACGCCCGGGAGCACCGTTCGCCGGCGGAGGTGCTGCGCTCGCTGGACCGGGCGCTGCACGACGAACTGGAAACCACCGAGATGTTCCTCACCGTCTTCTACGGGGTGCTCGATCCCGCGGCAGGGTCCCTGGTCTACTCCAACGCCGGCCACCCCCACGCCTTCGTCATCCACGGGGACGGGGGGTTGGACCGCCTCACCGCCACCGATCCCCCGGTGGGGTTCGCGGGCCCCGACGCGTACTCGGAGGCGGAGGTCCCCTGGGACAGGGAGACGGACCTCCTCCTCCTCTTCACCGACGGCCTCTCGGACACGCTGGCGGCGATGGGCCGGGGCGACGGCGAGGAGCGGGTCCTGGACGCGGTCATCGCCCTGCGCCACGCTCCGGTGGGCCTCATCGTGGACGAGCTCTTCTCCCTCACGGTGGACGCCCATCCGCCCATCCAGGGGGACGACCGGACCGCGCTGGTCGTCCGCACTCCTTGACGCCTCCGGGGGGCCATCGCGCCAAGCGCTCGCTGGGGCAGAACTTCCTGGTGGACCCCAACCTCCAGCGCAAGATCGTGGAGGCGCTGGGCGCCGGCCCGGACGACGAGGTCCTGGAGGTCGGACCGGGCCGGGGCGCGCTCACGCGCCACCTCGTGGGGCGGGTCGCACGCCTGCTCCTCGTGGAGCTGGACGATGCCCTGGCCGCGGAGCTGGAGCGGACGCTGGGGAGCCGCGCCGACGTCGAGGTGGTCCACGGCGACGTCCTCGAGGTCCCGCTTGCCGACCACGTCCGGGACCCGTCGCGTCTCCGCGTGGTGGGCAACATCCCCTACAACATCACCACCCCCATCCTCTTCCGCCTGCTGGAGCGCCCCCGCCCCCGGGACATCGTGCTCATGGTGCAGGAGGAGGTGGCCGACCGGATCGTGGCGAGTCCCGGCACCAAGGCGTACGGCGCCCTGGCCGTGGGCGTGCAGTGCGTCGCGAGGGCGGAGCGGCTCTTCCGCGTCGGGCGGAGCGCGTTCCGGCCGGTGCCGGGTGTGGACTCGGCGGTGGTGCGCATACGGCCCCTCCGACCCGAGCCGCTCTCGGCGCAGGAGGAGGTGCGCCTGCGCACCCTCGTGCGGGCCTGCTTCCAGTGGCGGCGCAAGCAGCTCGGAAAGATCCTCCGGGACCACCCCGACCTCCTGGTGCCGGCGGGGGAAGCCGAGGCCATGGCCGAGATGGTGGGCGTGGGGCTCCGGGAGCGCCCGGAGCGGCTCTCGCCCGACGCCTTCATCCGACTCTCCTCGCGATTGCCGTAGGGTAGGCGCCCCTGCATATTTGTGATGAATTTCACAAGCCGCGTCCTCCCATGCGCCCGACATCATGCCTGATATGATCATACGTGGCAGTGGGTTGGGGCGGCACGGCCCCGACAGCGCTTCGCGCTGTTACCCCGTCGTTGGCCCTCCTCGACGTAGCCACGGCTATGCCTTCGTCGCGCCGCCTGGGGGGCACCACGCGAAGCGTGGTCGGGGCCGTGGCGTCCCCAACGCGGGGTGCTCCCCGTTCTCAGCGACCTGCTAGCAAGGGCCCCCCGTGCCTCGTCGCGTCTCCGACTCCACCGTCCGCCGCCTCTCCCACTATCTGCGGGTCCTGGAGGACCTGGGGCGCTCGGGCGCCACCACCGTGTCCTCGGAGGATCTGGCCGGCGGCGGGGGCACCACGGCTGCCCAGGTCCGCAAGGACCTCTCCCAGTTCGGGTCCTTCGGCAAGCGGGGGTTGGGCTACCCGGTGGTGGAGCTGGGCTCGCGTCTCCGGTCCATCCTCGGCCTGGAGCGCCGCTGGCGGGTGGTCCTCGTGGGCGCCGGCCGGATCGGGTCGGCGCTCTTCGCCTACCCGAACTTCACGCGCCGCGGCTTCGACTGCGTTGCCGTGCTGGACTCGGACCCGGCCAAGGTGGGCAGCTGGTGGGGCGCGGTGCCGATCCGGCCTGCGGAGGAACTGGAGGAGGTGGTCCGGGACCTGGGCGCCGACCTGATCGTGGTGGCGGTGCCCGCCGACGCCGCACAGCGCGTGGTCGAGCGGGCCGTGGCCGCCGGAGCCAGGGGGATCCTGAACTTCGCCGCGGTCACGCTGCGGGTCCCCTCCCACGTTCCGGTGACCAACGTCAACCTGGTCATGGAGCTCGAGGCCCTCTCCTTCGCGGTCACGCACATCGGCAAGGACGCGTGACGGGGGGTCCGCCGGGGTCGCTGGTCCGGCGGGCGGCGGCGCGGCTCCGCGCCGGGCCCGTCCACACGCTGGAGCTGGCCAGGGACGTCCTCGGGCTCTCGGGGCACCCCGGCGCGGCCTCGGCGGCCGTCTTCCATCTCCTGGGCTCCGACTCCCGCTTCCGGGTGGACCGGGACGGCGTGTGGAGCATGGACGCATCGGTGGCGCCCCTGGGGCGACCGCTCGCCGAGGTGGGGTTCGCGGTGGTGGACGTGGAGACCACGGGAGGGGGTGGCGTCGAGCGCGGCCACCGGATCACGGACATCGCGGTGGTCGAGGTCCGGGGAGGCAGCGTGGTGGACGAGTGGCAGACGCTCGTGAACCCGGGGCGTCGCATCCCGCCGGCCGTCACCGCCCTCACCGGGATCACCGACGGCATGGTGTCCGGTGCTCCCTGGTTCGAGGACGTGGCGGAGGAGGTGGTGCGCCGGCTGGAGGGCCGGGTCTTCGTGGCCCACAACGCGGCCTTCGACTGGGCCTTCGTCTCCGGCGAGCTCCTCCGCACCGCCGGCGAGGCTCCGGACCCCGTGCGCCTGTGCACGATCCGTATGGTGAGGCGCCTCGTGCCCGAGCTCCGGCACCGCAATCTGGACGTGGTGAGCCGCCACTTCGGCGTCGACGTGGCGGGGCGGCACCGGGCCTACGGGGACGCGCTGGCCACGGCCAGGGTCCTCCTCCGCCTCCTGGACGAGGCGGCGGGGCGGGGGCTCGACGACCTCGCTGCGCTGGACGCGTACCTGCGTGGGGCGCGCCGCCGCGCCCGGGACCGGGGGCAGGCGTCCCTCCCGCTCCGGAAGAGGCCGTCCGACCCGGGTGGACAGCCCTGACCCGGGCCCCCTTTTTTGCCTATCTTGAACGAACCCCGGAGCCGCCTCTTCCGCGTGGGCTCCCGCACCCTCGACACACCCCCGGCGTCCGCATCCCATGACCGACAAGTCCAGGACCGCGGTGATCCTCAAGGGTGGCACCCGGACGCCCATCGGGCGCATCCTGGGAGGCCTCAGCCCCTTCACGGCGCCCCAGCTCGGCGCCCACGTCATCCGCCACGCCGTGTCGCGCGCGGGGATTCCCGCGGGGGACGTGGACGAGGTGATCATGGGGAACGTGGTGAGCGCCGGCGCCGGGCAGGCGCCCGCGCGCCAGGCGGCGGTCCACAGCGGCCTGCCCGCCACGATCCCCGCGCTGACCGTGAACAAGGTCTGCGGGTCCGGGCTGAAGGCCGTGATGCTCGCGGCCCAGGCCATCAAGGCGGGTGACGCGCGCCTGGTCGTGGCCGGAGGCATGGAGTCCATGTCCGCGGCTCCGTTCTACGTCCGGGGCCTGCGCTCCGGCGTGAAGTTCGGCGACCAGACGCTGCAGGACGGACTGGTCTACGACGGGCTCTGGTGCTCCTTCGGGAACTGCCACATGGGCGGGCACGCCGAGTACACCGCCAACAAGGCCGGCGTGAGCCGCGCCGACGCCGACGCGTTCTCCCTGCGCTCCCACCAGAAGGCGGTGGCGGCCATCCAGGAGGGGCGCTTCAAGAACGAGATCGTCCCGGTGGAGATCCCGGGCCGGAAGGGCGTGACGGTCGTGGACACCGACGAGGGCCCCCGCGCGGACACGTCGCTGGACGCCCTGGCCAAGCTGAAGCCGGCCTTCGTGAAGGACGCTCCCGCAGGTCTCCCCGAGTACGTCGTCACCGCAGGCAACGCGCCCGGGCTGAACGACGGCGCCGCCGCGGTGGTCGTGGCCTCGCTGGAGTACGCCGAGGCCCACGGGCTGGCCATCGCCGCCGTGATCGGCGCCTATGCTGTGGGCGCGACCGAGCCCAAGGACCTCTTCTTCGCCCCCATCGACGCGGTGCAGAAGCTGATGGCGAGGGAGGGGAAGGCCATCGGCGACTACGGGCTCTTCGAGGTGAACGAGGCGTTCGCCGTGCAGGCCATCGCCGACATGCGGGCGCTGGGGATGGACGAGGAGCGGGTCAACGTGAACGGGGGAGCCGTGGCGCTGGGACACCCCATCGGGGCGTCCGGGGCCCGGGTGCTCGTGACGCTCCTGAACGCCCTGGAGCAGCGCGGGGTGGCCGTGGGATTGGCCACGCTCTGCCTCGGCGGCGGGAACGCCGTGGCCCTCTCGGTGGAGCGGCGCTGAATGTGCGGGGTGGTCTGCTCGGAGCGTCTCGCGGTGGTCCTTCCGGCCGGTCCGGCAAGGTCCTCGAGCCTCGGGCGATGACGCCCGGGGCTCTTTGGTTGTGTGCCAGGCATGTCCCGTATCTGGAGTGAGAGTCTCAAACGGGCCGTAGCAGTCGGAACCGGATAGCCAAGGGCAAGGGTGCCCGCCGCGAGGGGGGATCTGAAGGAAGCCGGAGGCGAACCGCGGACCTGACGAA
>DATIKQ010000129.1:0-19064 GCA_035477395.1 Longimicrobiales bacterium | reverse complement strand
CACGCTGACCCCAGGAGTCGAAGCGCTCCCAGCGCAGACGGGCCGTGTACGTGGCGACGAAGAGGGCCAGGACCTCCGGCGACTGCCAGTCGTGGACACACGCGCGCACTCCGTACAGCCGGAGCCGGTACCAGAGCTCCTCGAAGGGCATGTCGGGCTCGTAGCGCACCTGGGCGGCCAGGCGCCCGTCCGCCACCCACACGGCCCAGGTCCCACCGCAGCGGGGGCACTCCACGAGCGAGAACTCCTTGCCCGGCGGAACGTCGAGGCTGCGGCCGGCGCGGCAGAAGCATGAAATCTGAATCACGAGGACCTCGTCACCGGGGGGCGTAAGGGTTGTGGACACGGCCCTTGTGTCCGGTGTAGAGCGGCACACTGACGCCGCCGACCGACCAGGCCGAGGAGCTGATGAACGGGGGCAGGACCTGGGCATCCTGGGGCCTGAGTGCCTGGACCAGCGCGCCGGCGGCAGCGTTCGCTATGTCATCATGGCCACCCGGCGCATGGTCGATGGAGTCCCTCCCACCACGCGCCACGCGCCGCTCCAGGCCGGTGAGCTGAGCGCGCAGGGCCGGAAGGTCCAGGAGCGCCACGCGCTCGGCGTTCACCGGTGCGACGATCTCCCGGTAGATGTCGCTCTTCGTGAGCTCCGATGGCGTGTAGGTGACGCCGTGCACCCGGAACCGCTCGCGCGGCCACTCGCCGGCGTACCTGTCCCCGGTGACTGACGTCAGGCCGTAGGTCTTCAGGGTGGCGGCGAAGTCGCGCACCACCTGGTCCGGGGAGAACGGGGGGCGTACCTCGCGCAGCAGGTCCAGGACGGCCTGGCCGCCCTCTTCGTGCGCGATCCCCAACGTGAAGGAGTCCTGGGATCCGCCGGAGGGGTCCACGAAGGCCGTGTACGAGATGCCGCGCCCGAGCTGGGGCGCGAGCTCGCGGCGCCCCTCCACGGTCACCGCGCGCACCGCCTGGGGATCCAGGAGCGACTCCACGTCCTTGCGGAAGCTGACCCGCCCGTCGCGCCCATACTCCGAGGCGGCGGCCACCGGGTCATCCTCGAAGGCCTGGTCGATGACGGCCTGGGGCACCGTGGGGTTCATGCTCCGGGTGTCGGCGTTCCACACGAGGATCCGCGGGTCCTCTCGCCCGAAGCTGCGCTCGTGCGCACGGTAGAGCTCGCCCCGCGTGGCGTAGGGGCTCGACAGCCCCAGGAGCAGTGCATCCGGCACTGTGGCCATGCCCGGGCGGAGCGCGCTGAGGACCTCGGTGTCGGGGTTGGCGGATCCTTCGTCCGTCCTCCAGAACGCGATCTCATCGGCCACGAGTCCCACCACCGTGAAGCCGCGGGTGGTGCGGTAGCTGGCGGTGTGGATCTCGATGTTCACGCCGTTGTGGAGCTCGATGGATTCCTTGAGGATCCGGTGCACGAACGGCATGAACTCGGGGAGGGCGCAGAGCGCCTTCAGGTAGTTGAAGACCGCGCGGGCCTGCCTACGATCGGCGGCGATGACGGGCACCACGCCCAACTCCCCGGGCGCCAGGATCGAAGAATCGAAGCGGATGGCCAGGAGGAGAGCGCACACCGCAGCGTTCCGGCTCTTGCCGCCACGTCGACCGATCAACATCCACGCTTCCACGAGGGCTGCAGCTATCGCACCGAGCCGCTCAGTGTGCCGACGGAACACCTCGGCCTCCTCGTCGCTCATGGGGAGCGCGAAGACCGCGCACCAGAAGGCACGCCATGAGGCCCAGGTCGGACCAACCAGCCCCGCGGCGTCCATGACGTCGAGGATCGTGCCCCGGTACGGTCCATCCAGGCGCCGGTTCTTCGCGGCGGTGGCCGCACCACCCTTGCGGCCAGCCTCCCGGGCTCGCGCGCTTCCCGGGCGGAAGGGAGCCCCGCGCACGCCCTTGCTCAGGGCGGGCCCATCAGCTGCGTCCGTGGGGCGGGACATCAGACGGCCTCCGTGGTGACCGAGGGTGTGCTGGGGCGGGCATGCTCGGCCCGGGCCCGACGCTGGGCGCCTGAGAGCCGGCGCCACCCACCCTGCATCGCCGCGAGGACCCCGGGGCTGACCGGCCAGCCTTCCCCGTGTGTGCCGCAACGCCCGCAGAGGCACCGGGCCGCCGTGCACCGAGTGCGCATCATCCGCGCCGCCGAAGGCGTGGGGTCCAGGAAATCAGGCGCTCGCACCGCCGGCAGAGCCAGACGCTGAAGTAGATCCGGCATGGGACCGGCCTCCGGCACCGGCACCAGGAGAGCACCTCGCGCTCCCGGCGCTCCCGCGCCTCCATGTCGAGCCGCACCTGCTCCGCTTCGGGAAGGGACCATGTCTCGCCTCCCATCACCACCAGCCCGCGGCCCGTAGGCCACGCACCAGGTCGAGGAACTCGTCCAGGGGAAGCACGGCCAGGTCCTCAGGGGGACGCGATCCCCGGCCGTTGCGACGGAGGATGGCCACGGGCACCAGCGTCTCCCCGGCCGACTCCTGGGCCTCTCGGATGGCCTCCCACACGTTCGGCCGCTCGCCCACCTTGACCTGGACCGAGAGGGGGCACCACGCAGCCAGCTCGAGGTCCCCGGCGTTCCCCGTCCTGCACTCGCTCAGGTTCCGCTCCGCGGGCACCCCGGCCTGCCGGAACAGCTCGGCCACCTCGCGCTCGAAGACTGCGCCCTTGCGTCTGCTCCGCGCTCCCACGTCACACCTCCAGGTCGTTGGGGTTGAGCCCCAGGCGTCGAGCCATCCAGCCCACCCGCTCGCGATCGGGGCGGTCCTTGGCGAGCTCCCGGGCGAGGGTATCCGCCGTGCCCACCTCCTGAAGCGTCATCCCCCGCCGGCGTGCCATCACCGCGGCGGCGAGCTCCTCGAAGGAGCGCAGGCACCGGGGGGCGTCGAGGAGGGAGAGTTGGGTGGTCACCGGCGGGTCTCCGGCCGCACCCGCCGCCACGCGCTGATGTCCACGTTCTCCGGATCGGGCTGGGCCTCCGCGGGGCCCGCGCCCTGGGCATCGAGGTAGGCACGCAGCGCGGCCCGGGGGATCCGCCAGTCCCGCGCGTTGAGCTTGTAACCGCGCAGCGCCCCCGAGATGAGCCAGCCGCGGACGGTGGAGGGGGCCCGTCCAGTCTCTGCGGCCACCTCCTCGACGCTCAGGTCCCGGGAGGAGGGCGGTGAGGCCCCGGGGGCTTCCTCCAGGAGGGTTACCAGGTCCTGGCGCGTCAGGGTGACGGCGGAGCTGTCGGAGGGCAGGAGCGATACCAGAGCCCGGAGGCGGTCCGCGGTGGTCATCGGGGGCCTCCGGTTGCCTGGGTGGCAGGCGCCCCACGGCTCAGCCACGCGCCCACTCCCGAGAACTGAGCCAGAGACTGGTCCCCAACCTGTCCCAGGGGCCCCGCAGTGGAGCGCGAGCGCGGGGCCGTCCGGTGTGTGTCATAACGACACGCTGCCGAGGCGCTGTCCCTGCGTTGGATCCTGCGCCAAGGGGACCGGCTGGGCCCGCGCAGGACCGAGGAATCCGAGGGGCAGACGGGCTTGCGGAGGCGGGCGTGCGAGGCGTGGCCGGCGGAGTCGTTCCTGAATCGTTCCCAACCGTTCCCGTCTGTTCCCGACGTCGTTCCGGTCCGGCCGACACCATCACCCCCACGTCGATTTCGACTGAAGCAGGGTTCCCCCAGCTGGAGCGGTCGGGGGTCTGCTTCCCCGCTCCCCCCTACGGGGGGGTGCAGCAGGGTCAGCAGGGTACCCCCTGGGGTTGCTTGAAGCAGGGTCGAAGCAGGGTTAAGCATGGTACCCTCCCGCAGCCCTATGGCGGGTCGGTTTCCCGGGGCCACCGACCTCAACGACGACCTTGTTCGACCGCTTCAGCAGGTCGACCGCTGCGTCGATGATCCGGTTGTCGAGGGGGAACGCCTTCCGGATCTGCGTGGTCGTCGCGTCGGAGTTTTCCTTCAGGAAGGTGAGTACATCTGGGGCCACCTTCTCCGCCGCGCTCATCCGCTCTAGGGTGTCCGGGCGGTGCTCGCTGGCCAGGAGCCGGAGCCATCCTCCAGCCCGGTGGTGGTTGTGGGCCCCGGCCGGATCTTGGTCCTCCACGGTGAACGCGAAGGGGTCGGGGGCGACGTGGTCTCGGAGCTCGCAGCGGACCGTCACGGGCGAGACCTCGTCTCGGCGTGCGAGGGTCATGCCCACGTCGTACCACGCGCCGAAAGCGCTGCTGTTGCGGATCATGTCGGTGATGCGCTGGCCCTTCCCGTCGCCCGGATCCTTTCGGGCGTGGTGGACGAGCCCCACCGTGAGGCCCGGGCGCCATACCCTGGCGGCGCTGTAGGCCTGGAGCTGCGGCGTGACCTCGTCGGCCGAGTTGGAGTCCCCACGGGCCACGTAGGCCCAGGAGTCCACGCCGAGGAAGTCGAGGTCGAAGTCGGCGGCGTAGTCCCCGAGCTCCCTCACCGTCGCGTCGTTGAAGCGGAGCGGGGGCCGGAACCAGAGGTATATCAACCCCTCGATGTCGCCGAGGGTGAGTCCGCGTCCGGCGAGGATCCGCTCGAGGCGCCGGCGCACGCGGTACGCTTGGTCCTCCATGAGCACGAGGCCCGCACGCCGGGGCTTGGGCACCTCGTAGCGCCCCAAAAAAGGCGTCGCAGTCGCGAGGGCGACGATCATCTCGAGGAGGATCATCGTCTTGAACGACTTCGGATACGCCGCCAGGAGGAAGTTCGCGTCGGCCAAGAGCAGGGCCCGGATCAACTCCTCCTCTTCGGGCTCCGGCACCGCCATGAGCTGGGCAGCGCCCATGGGGGGCGGTAGGGAACGCTTGGACCCCCGCCCGGCCCGTCCGAACCGCTGCATGGCCTCATTCAGGTCCAGCGGCCGGCAGGCCCCGCCGCACGTCAGGCCGCCGCTCCAGAGCTGCGCGTCGGGGGCGCCACAGCCAGGACATTGACCCCACCAGGAGCCGTCGGCTCGTTGGTCGTAGCCCAGCGCGTGGCCGAGCGTGTCCCGGATCTCCCGGGCGTCAGACTCGGCGCTCACCGGAGCCCCCAGGGCCAGGAGCAGGACGGCCAACACACGCCGGGGGAACAGCACGGTCTCCTACCTTGTCGGCGGTCCATGTGGGGCCCCCCAGCGGGCCATCGACGAGCCGGGCGCGGGGTCTGGGTCCCGCGGGCGTGAGCCACCGGCCGCCAGACCGGCCCCGGCGTCGCCGATATGAGATGTGGGTGCGAAGTGGCGAAGGCTGCGCAGCTTGCGCGCCAACGCAAATGCCGACGCCGCGCCCGACGTGAACGCCGCGGCCTCCTCGGGCTCTCGACGGCGCAGGCTTCGGGCGTGGATCTCCAGCTCAGCGCCGACCCGGTCGAGCCAGACAGCGAGCTCATCGACCTGGGCCCGGAGATCTCCGCCAAGCGGGCGGTGACCCTTGCCCCGCTTGGTCGATGGGAGCGGCTCGCCGGCCGGTGCGGACATGGCTGCGGTGACGGCGCGGGCGCGGCGGGTTAGGTGGCGGCTCACAGGACTACCGGACCGCCGGGGGATCCTTGACCGGCGAGCTCGCGCGAGAGCCTGCGGCGAGCCTCAGGGACGACGAGGCGGGTGAGCCACTCCGAGACCAGGACACCCTCAGCCGCGGCCGCCGCGTCGATGAGCGCTCGGTCCACCGCCGTCACGCGGGCCGAGACGGTGACCGTCCGTCCACGGGGATTCGACATTGCTCGCCCTCCACATTGTCCACGCTGCATAGATCGGCGCGTGCGCCGCGTCTACACATACCGCAGACCGTAAAGGGCCGTAACCGGTGGATTTCCGGTTACCGTTTTCCTCCGGGGGTGGTGGGGAGGGTGTTAGGCGCGGAGGGCCTGGCGGAGCTCGAGGCCAATGAGCTCGGCGGCCGTGCGGACGCCGTCGCGCACCCACCGAGACCCCGACCACTCGTGCTTCTCGGCGTTATACCTCCCAAGCCGGTGGAGCGCCGCGCAAGCGTTGAAGGAGAGGCCGCCGACCTGGCACTCGGCCAGCCAAACGAAGAACCGGTGTGGGTGCTCGCCGCCTTTCCGGTTGAGCCGGTGACGCCGCGCGGCGCCGCGCGCGGCGACTGCGGCTTCGATCCCCTCCATGTGGACCCTCACCCGGGCCTTGAACTCCGCCGCGGTCTCTCTGTACGGGTCGAAGGGTGGGAGACAGTCGGGTAGGTCAGGGATGGGTCTGGCGACCTGGTCGAGGACCTCCTGGACGTTCTCCGCGGTCACCTTGTGGGTCCAGAGAAACCTTGTGGGCCAGCTCGCCTTCTCCGCCCATGCCTCGACGGAGCTGATGGCGACATGGATCGTCCACGATTCAGTAAGGTGCCGGCGCTCGGCCCAGGCCATGATGCCCGCCACGTCCTCGGCACTCGAGACGGCCCTGCGGAGCTCCTCAACCGCTTCAGGTACCACATCCGCTACCGCGCCCAGAAACTCCAATCGGTCGGCGTAGAGCGCTGACGGGCCGTCCAGCTCCCCGCGTCCGGGGCCGGGGAAGAGGTTCCACGATTTCACCACTGCTCCAGGACCCGCCGGACGAACCGGAGGGCGAGTTCGCGGACCTTCTCGGCGGTGAGGGCCTCGAGCGGAACGTCCTCGGTCCAGCGGCGCGACCCTGGCCCCCATACCTCGCCGGCGCACCGGACCGTGGTCCCTGCAGCGCATTCCAGGTAGAACGAGCTCGCCTGGGCTGAGCGCCCGGCCAGCTCGAGCGTGAGGAGGACCGAAGCCCACGGCTTCTCGGCGACCTGCACCTCGGCGGCGTGCCCATGTAGCCGGACCTTCTCCGCCACCTCCATGAGCACCGGGCGCGCAGCCGCGAGGAGTGGCCCACCGCATCGACTCCGCTCGTCGGCCTGGGTCTTCACCTTCGCCAGGGCGGCATCCCGCGTCGCTTCCGACCGCCGGCGGTACAGCTCCAGGACCGCGTCCAAGTCGTCGATCATGGGCGCGGCCTTCCACGCGGTTGTGCCCCCGGGGTCTCACCGGCGCCGTGCTCCTCCACCTGCCGAGCGAACGCCTCGAGTTCCTTCACGAGCCCCGCCATGTCCCGGCCCCGCTTCCGGGCGACATCGAGGAGCACCGCCTCCCACCCGTCCGGGGGTGCGCGGTACCCCTTCGTCCCCGGGTTCATCCGGGCCTGGCGGACGGAGGCGAGCGAAACCTTGCGGCCGGCTCGCTCGAATACCGCCACCAGCTCGTCCGCCGTGAGGCAGAGCTCGTCGGTTACCTGGCGGAAGGTGCGCGACTTCATGTAAAAACTCCATTGACATCGGACGCCCGCGAACGCATCTATGTATGCGTCGCATTGACAACGTCCGCAACCCCCGACCCCGGAGAACCCCATGTCCCTACCGATCGACTGCGTCCGAGCCACCATCCTCGCCGACCCCATCGGGCGCCTCAGGAGTGCCGCGGAGGAGGTCGTCACCCTCGCGCTGGCCACTGAGGCCGCCAAAGGCCACGACAACGTCTTTGGCCTGCTCAGGGCGAGGGTGGCCATCCTCGCCGACGTCCTGTGGGTCATCGAATCCGAAGCCCCCGCCGCAGCCAAGCGTGGCATGGACCTCGCCCCCTTCCTCTACATCATGCCCGTGCTGCTGCTGGCCATGGAGGCCGGGCCGGAGGACAAAGTCCTGAGCGAAAGGGAGTGCGTGGCGGGGTGCCTGAAGGGGACGCCCGCGTGGGACTGGTGCACGTCGCTGGCACGCCAGCTCGCGGGGGACGTTCGCGCCGAGCTCGAGAGGGCGGTAGAGCCGGAGGAGGTGGCCCATGCCTGAGATCTACGTGGCGGCGCTCACGCCGAAAGAGGTTGCCGGATACGCGGTGACGGCGGAGAAGGTCGGCCGCGCGGCCCTGGAGCTCCTGCTCACCACGCGTGCGGTGCGATCCTCCAGCGCCCAAGTCATCGAGATCTGCCAGTTGATGGAGGACCGGGTCCGGGACCTCTACCGCGAGCTGCTCCGAGGCCGGGATGAGACGGTCCCCAACGAGCACACGTTCGACGAGCGCTGGAGCGACGCCCTGACATGGCTCCCCGTGCTACTCCTCGCGTTCGAGCACGACCGGCAGGAGCGGCCGCCGTGGTCCGAAGGACAGCTGCCGGCGTGGGATTACATCACGCGGGGAGCTACCTGCGTCTCGATGGGCGTGCTCGAGTGGGCCCGGGCGCACGGGTGCGAGTGGGCGACGGAGGAGCACGTGGCTTCCGCCGAAGCGATGGGTGCGCACGAGCACGGGGTCGAGTGGGCCGATCCTGACGGTTGCACCGTAGAGGCGCCGGCCGACGCCTGACGACCGCAACCCAGCTTACACCATACCCTCGACTCGCGGAGGTCCCCGATGACCAACCCTCAGCCGCTCACACCCAAGGACCGCGACCAGGAGGCGCAGGGCCTGCTCCGCTTCGACGGGTGGGGTGCCTTCAATGACACCTTCGATCCGGTCAGGATATGGACCTTCCTCCGCGCCGTCCCCAGGCTCGACATCCCCGCCGGCGCCAAGCTCCTCGAGGTTGCTCCGGGCGCCCGCGGGAGCCACGTCCTGGAGGATGACGGCGAGCCGTTGTGGGAAGGCAAGCGGTGGCAGGTCCGGGAGGGCAAGGAAGCGCTCACCGAACTGGAGGACTGGGAAACGGCGCAGCTCTTCGGTGGCGAGGTTCCTCCTTGGCCCCTGGTGGGCGACACCCTCAGACGGATCCGGGAGGCCCTCGCGGACCTACTGCCCGCCGGCAAGGCCGCCTTCACCGACGCGACGACCTGCGCGGCCGAGATGATGCGATACATGGCGGCGGAGGCTGCCGAGAGACCGGCCTTGGAGGCGGATTTCCCTCTCTTCGAGCGCTATCAGGCGCTCACGAGGACCGATCGCTGGTTCGGCGTCGTGCTCTATGCGGACCGCGACGTCGACGGGACGGCGATCCGCGCGGGCGACTTCATCGCCGCTCGCTGGTGGGAGGCGGCGAAGGATCCGGCGGGAGTACGGGCCAACGTGTTCCCCGTGCCTCGCTCGCAGCTGGCCGCCGCGGAAGCCGCGATCGAGAGCCAGGCCCTTCGGGAGATCGGGATTGTGGCCCAGCCGTCGTGGGGCAACAGGAGCCCGATGGCCCGTATCAGGGCGAAGCTGCGCAAGCCCCAGCGGCCCACCTGGAGCGACCGTACCTCCCCGCTCCTGGTCGTGCGACCGATCGCCGAACATGTCTCGGAGCCGGTGGTCGCCGCCACCGACGACGCGGCGCTCTTCGAGCTGCTCCACCAGGTCGGGGGGCGGATGCCGACGGAAGGAAGGGGAACCCGGTGAGTCGCTCGAGCGAACGCAAGGCGATGGGTGAAACGCTGGCGGCCTACGCCCTGATGCGGCCCCACATGGTGGCCACGTTCCTGGACCTCGCCGTCAGCACCGTGAAGGACATGCTCGACGAGGGCGTTATCCCCTCCATCGGCGAGGGGAAGCGTCGGCGCGTGGACCCGCTGGACGTGTGCGTCTACGCCCTGGCCCAGCGCGAGAAGGTCAGCACCGAGGAGTACTGGCGTCTCCACGGGGAGGCAGTCCCGGAGCGCGCGGCGAAGTACTACCGGGCCATCTTGAAGCTGCAGGCAATCGCGAAGGGCTGAGGCGCGGCCGTCAACCACGGTTGAACCGCCCCCGGGGCCTTCGGGCTCCGGGGGCTTCCGTTACCCAACCGGAAACCGCGTGCAGCCTATGCGCGGCAGTAGCACAGTCATCGCCGAGGCAGGTGCTCCACCGGAGCGAAACCCGTTCTCCCGCGTCGGCTGGCACGATTCTTGGCCTGCCTGGATCGCCGAAACGCAGGATACGCGCGCCGAAAATGGGGGTGGTGTGCCAGAGACTGCACTGACGCGGGCCGATTTTGGCACACTTTGGCGGACGCGGGATTGAGCAACCCCAACGCTTCCCGACGCTCACCGACGACGGAATAGCGCTTACAAGGCAGCTGCTCTACCAGCTGAGCTACGCCAGCGAAACCCTTCTCTTACAACGTTTTACGCGATTTCGTCTCTCTCGCCATTGTCTGAACTGTGCCAAAGACTGTTGCAAAACCCGACGCGGGGCCCCAAGATTCAGGGAACGACACGGGGCAGGCCCGCACCGACTGGAAAACGACGCGGACCCGCCCCGGCCTAACCAGCCCGAAGGCCGGCGGATCGAACCTACCCGCCCCGCCGACTCCGGGTCAACCCTGGAGGGGATCATGGCACGCAGGAAGAAGGTGAACGGGCCGCACGTGTACTGGCGCGGGGCGCGCGCATACGGCGACTTCAGGAGTTACGCCGACGTGGGTGGTGGCCGGGAACCGCTGGCGGTCGCTGGCACGAAGTGGGGCACCACGGACACGGAGATCGCGGGGGCGTTGTTCGCGGCCCGGCTCGCCGAGCTGGACGCCAAGCGGAGGGGAGCCGTCGGCGTCCCAACGAAGCGCTCCACGACGCTCGCTGAGTTGGTCCGGGACCATCTCCTGATGAAGGCGAAGGCCGGCCGCACGTCGGATGGCCACCTGGAGGACCTGGAGCAACGGCTCACGGTGGCGCTGGATTTCTTCGGGCGTGGCCGTGACCCTCGCACCCTTGACCCGTCGGACGTGCGCGCCTGGGGTGAGCAGCTCGCCACGAGCGGGCGCCGGAAGCCGGGGACGGTGAGGCACTACCTCAACGCCCTCAGTGGGCTCTACGGGCGGGCCCAGGAGGGCCTGTACGTGGACCCGGGATACAACCCGGTAGCCATGCTCACGGAGAAGCCTTCCGGGTGGAGCGGGCGCGGCGAGGCCGCCTTCTTCGAGGCGTCGGAAGCGGCGCTCATCCTCGAGGCCGCGCGCATCCTGGACGCGAAGGAACGCGCCGCGCCGGGGACCACGGAGAATCGGGTGAACGCGGTACAGGGGTTCTATCCGATCGTCGCCGCCATGCTCCTGACGGGCGGGCGGAACGCGGAAGTCCTGGGGCTCGACGTGGAGGACGTGAGCTTCGACCGCGGGCTCGTGCGATTCCGCCCGAACGCCCACCGCGGGCTCAAGACGAAGACCAGCGTCCGGGACGTGCCGCTCTGGCCGCAGCTCCGGGGAATCCTGCAGGCGTGGATGTTCGGGGGCGACACGCCCCGCACGTCGGGGCTCCTCTTCCCTTCCGCGACTGGCGCGATGGTCGGGGACATGCGGAAGAGCCTGGACACGGTAGGGCGCATGTGCGGGCTCGATGCCGGCGAGGTGCGCACCCGTCGCTTCCGGCACACCTACTGCTCCGCTCGTCTCCAGACCGTCCAGCGCATCGTGAAGCCGGGGGTGGATCCAGCGACCGACCCGGACCCCTACACATTCGTGGAGACGTCGAAGTTCACCGTCCAGAAGGAGATGGGGCACGGCGGCGCCCAGCTGGTCGATCGGATCTATGGGCACGGCCAGCGCAACCCGCACCGCTCCGAGGTCGTGGAGTACCGGGTGGAGAAGCACGCGAAGGAGTTGGGTGCACGGCTTACGGCATTGGCGGCGGCAGGTCGCGAACACTGACACTCAGGTGAACAGCCCCTCGCACAGCAGCCGAAGCCTGTTCCTCGTAAACGGCGATTCGATGAGCCCCCGACGCACCTTGGTGAGGAGCTTGCGGCTCATGTCCTCCCGGAGGTGACAGTGTCCCTTCTCGATCGCGGCCAGCAAAGCGCGAACCTCGAAGAGGTCCGCGGTCGAATAGTGGACCGATGACGGATGCCGAACGAAGGGGTGATCACCCTCATCGAGCACGACCGTGTCGTCGGTGAAGTCCTTCGCCGTTCGGACCATAACGGCCACCACTCGGGGTGGATCGCCAAGTGGATCGGAGAGGATGAGCCAGAGGTGGAAGGTCTCCCAGCCAGGCTCACGGTATAGGATTGCCCGGCCAGCGCCGAGGACATTCACGCACGGAACCGCTGCGCGAAGCGCGACTCGGCGTCGAGCTCACGCTCGATCTCCGTTGCGTCCCCCTCGGACATCCCCTCACTCATCAGGATGTCTCGAATCGCGATTCGGATTCGAGAGCCCTCCGGATCCTGCCATTCGGGAAGCTCGTGCGTGAGGTCCCGGAGCCCCCACTGATCCATCCCGCCGAACTCCTCGTAGACCTCGTCTAACAGCGATTCTTCCGCCGGCGACAACTCGTCGTCCGGAGGGTTCGCTGTCAGGAGGCGAACGGCGTGCCCATCGCGTTCAGAGATGATCCGGTGCCAGTAGGATGGTCCCTCCGGCGGAACCGGCTCGTTGATCTTGTTGAGCGTGAAGCTCAGAACCGGGCCGTGTGGCAGGGCGAAGTACCAGTCGAACGAGATTGGCCTGCCCCAGCGAAGAAGGGCACTCCGATCCGTGAGGTACAGCAGCTTCACGAGCTTCAGGACGTTCATCTCGCCGCCCTCCCGATGGAGAAGGCGGGCGGCAGCCTGGGTTGTCTTCTTCTCGTCGAAGCGCAGGGCCATGTTGCACAACTCTCAGTGAGAAGGTGGCCGGCGTCAAGAACAATCGCATCGGGCCCGATGATCCCCCATGGCATCTCCTACCCTGCTTGCCGGGCCAGGTTACACCCCAAGGTCGCACCCCTACGCTCGTGCCACCCCAAGATCTGCCCCAGCTCGTACACCAGGAGGTACGTGCCCCCGGTCTCCAGCTCGCCGAGCATCCAGGTCACCTGCTCCGGAGTCTGGACGTTGTCCCATCGCTTCGTCTCGATCCAGCCCCGGATCCCCTGCCCGCGGAAGTAGAGGTCGGCGAGGCCCTTGGTGACGCGGGTGCCTCCCCGCTCCGGGCGGTGTCCCTGCTCCAGGTCGTGGACGTCGAAGCCGCGGCGCGTGAGCTCGCGACGCACGGCGAGGCGGAGGTCCTCCTCCCGCTCCCACGGACCCGGTGGGGGCGCGCAGGGTGCGGGTGCGACCTGGCCGGGGTACCTGCGCTGCATCCACGCGAAGAGCTCGGGGAGGAAGCTGGCCATGCGCTGGCGGGGCCGGCGCTCAGGAGGAAGCTCCCCGCCTCCGGGAAGCCGTCCACCGAGGCCCTGGGGCGCTCCAGGCGTGCGAGGGGCGGCAGAGGGGGCGCTCTGCCCGTCCAGAGGCCGTGGGGCCGTCCTGGGCGCACGCGCGGGGGCCGGAGGGCTCGTGTAGTGGCCGTGCTCCTCCTCGAAGGGTGGAGCCCAATGGAAGCGCACCCACGGACCCTCCAGCTCCCCGCCGCATACGCCGCAGGTCGCCACGGGCTTCGCTCAGAGGGAGGCGTAGCGCCGCTCGGCGCGCTTCCGCTCCAGGACCTCCTCCGGCACCGCCGGCGGGCCGAGCTCGCCGCCCTCGTCCAGCGCCTTCTTGAGGTGCGCGATCCGCTGCAGGACTTCCCGGGCGTCGCCGCCATTCGCCTCGAGCTCGTCCAACTCGACGTAGGACTCGCGGAGCCGAAAGTCCAGGGGGTTCGCACCCCTCTCGGCGGCCGCGCGGCCCGGGTCCACGCCACCGGCCGCCACACGGCCCAGGTAGGCCACGCGCTCGGTGATGCGATCGATCATGCGGGTGAGCTCCGCGGCCTCGTTCGGGCCGAGCGAGGCGTCCCGCTGCGCCTTCCCGTCCTGCACCTTCCGCAGTCGCGCCTCCGTCTCGCGCTTCAGCGTCCCGAGCTCTGCGGCGCTCCAGGTTCCGAGCGCCTTGGTGAAGTCCGCCACGTGCCGCTGATAGGCCTCGGCGGGGCTCACGTTTCTCTTCCAGCCAGTCATCAGGTCCTCCTCGGGGTGGGGATGGTGCGCGGCGCCGGACCAGGGCCGTCCGCGCGGGTGCTGCGCGCCTTCGGCCCTCACTACCGGATGGGTTCCAGGCTCAGGTTACGGAGCCCCGGGAGTAGGGTCTGCCGGTAGTACTGCCCGAGCCCGCCGAACTTCCTCCAGGTCTCCTCGGGTACGTCGGCCCCCGTGAGATTTCGCGGCAGAGCATCCATGCTCGTGAGCTCCAGCCCCCGCCGCCCGTGAACCTCCTCGGCCGCCTGGATGCGGAGCGCGGCAGCGCGGAGATCTCCGGTCAGCCTGCCGAACTCGCGGATCATGGCGGACAACTCGCGTCCCGACTCGCGGTAGGCCTCCACGAGCCCGTCGACGCGAGCGCTCTCGGCCTCGTCGGCGTGCTCCCTCCGCAGGCGCCGGACGGTGGCGGTCAGGTTCTCGACGGTCCCCCGGAGCGCGCTCACTCTGCCTTCCGCCTCGGTGACCATCTCTACGCCGCCCTGCCCGTTGGCGAAATCCGTTCGGACCTGACGGAGCTCAGCCTCGGCCTGCTGCTTCTGATTCTCCAGCGCGGCGAGGCGGCGCTCGGCATCCTGCAGCTCGGCCGCCCCGGTCATGGTGCTTGTCATCGTGCGTATCCTCGACGTGGTGAGTGTGTCAGAACCCGGAGTAGTCGTCGGGGGCGGCTGCGACCTTCGCGGCGATCGCCTCCGTCGACGGCTTCCCGCGCGGCGCACGGTCCATCTGGGCAGCCGCCCGCCCGACCTTCCGCTCCAGCTCCGCCGTGTCCTTCCCGTCCTCTTCCGCGGCCTCGAGCTCGTCGAGAGCGCGCCTCAGTTCTGCGTCCATCCTCATCGTCTCTTCCCTCCCTTTCGGATGATGGTGCGGTGGGTCTTCGCCGGGCGCCGCTTCTTCAGCGGCCCGACCTTCCGGGGGTCCTTGTCGTACAACTGCTTCCGCCTCTGCTCGTCCCTCACGTGGTCCTCCCTTGGCCGCTCAACTTCCCTCTCCTCTCGGATGCGAGGGCCCGACTGATTTTCCGGATGCCTTCCGGGCTATAGACCTCGCCGAGAGCGTTCTTGATCCCGGTTTGCAGCTGGGCGGCGGCGATCGTGCTGTCTCCCACCCCGGAGACGTGGAGATCGAAGTTGTTTTCGATGCTGACTGACGCACCGTGTCCCTCAACGACCGCGGCCGGCGTGAAGTCGCGGGCCGAGACGCCCCCGGGCGTGAACCCGGTCACCATCGAGGGGGACATCGTGGCGCCGAGAAGCTCGATGATCCTGGCCCGCTGAGTGTTGGCCTCCGAGGTCAGCGCCTCGATTCCGTAGAGCGCACCCTCCATGCGCCCCGCCGTGATCTCGGTGATGGAGCGCGCCTGCACGAAGTCCTGGGTGGTGCCGGGGGCCCCGCTGGTCAGCCGACCGAGCAGATCGTTACTCTCCTCGAGGAGTCGCTTCACCTCCTCGGCGTTGAGGCCAGAAAAGATGCCGCCGGCGCCGAAGAGGCTCTGGTCGTTCGCGCCGAGCCGCTCGACAAGCCCACGCAGGAACGCCTGCGCCGCGGTCGCGCCCTCCGCGTCGAAGATGCGCCGGAACTCCTCAGCGAACTTGCTGGCCTTGCCCCCTTCGGCGCCGGCGATGACGTCCAGGAACCGCCTGAGCTGCTGGGCAGCCGTGCCGGCACCGTCCCCGAGCTGCTGGGTGACGAAGGCCAGCGCATCCAGGCGCCCCTCCAGGTCCTCGGGGAACATGCCGAGGTTCATCTTCTTGAGTGCTTCGAGGAGGAGTTGAAGCGTCTGGACGCTCGTGCGGCCCTCCTTGTCGAAGAGCGCCGACGCGTCCATGTCGACCCACCCGGCGTACTTCTCGAGCAGTTGCCGTTGGATCGAGTTCACCTTGCCTGCGCCGGTGGCGATAATCGTCTCGACCAGGCCGATCGCGCCCTCGCGCTCGGATGCCGTCACGTCGCTGGCCACCTGGTTCCGGAGCTCGTTCAGTGCGTAGATGAGCCGCCCAATCGAGTCAAGGAGCTCCTCCCGGGCCCTCGCGCCCTCGCTGGCGACGGCCGACAGCGCGCCGAGGATGCCCGCAGCTCCTCCCAGAAGCGCCACGCCACCGGACGCGAACCCCAGCGTCTGAGCGAACCCGCTCAGCTTCTTCGCCTCCTGGATCTGCCTGAGCCCATCGAGGACGTCGAGGAGCCCCGTCACGGCCCGGCGTGCTTCCTGTGAGATCTTCCCAGTCGCATCGGCCACGGAGAGAAGGCCGCGGGTCAGCACCGTGGCCATCGTACCGTACTGGTCCCACTTCGACATCTCCGTGCCGAAGTCGGTGACGTTGATCCCCGCGGAGGCCAGGATCTTGTCGATAGCCTCCAGGAGCTCCTTCACTCGCTTCGCAGGGAGGCCAGCCCGCTCGAGGTTGCTGGCGAGAGCGGCGGTGGAGTCACGGAGCGACGCGCGGGCGGCGTTCCACCGCTCCTCGGCTGCGGCTGCCCGCTCCGGGTCCATCGTGCGGCGCGCCTGGTGAAGCTCCAGCTCGGCTGCCGTAACGTTGCGCAGGAGCCCGTCGAGCTCCGCGAGCGACTGATTCACGAACCCGATGCCCCCGCCCTCCTTCGAGAAGGGGGTGTCGGTGAAGACGCGCTGGGTGAGTCCGGTGAGCGCATCCGACGCCTCTTGGAGCTTCGGCAGCGACCGCTCCAACTCCTCCCTCAGCAGCTGGACCCGTTGGCGCTGGGCCTCGATGAACGCCCCGGTCTCTGGCGGGGCCTTGCCGCCCAGGAGCGCGGAGTCGGCTTCGAGCTGGGCGATCTCCTGCTCCAGCTTCACGATGGCCTGGAGCTTCGAGACCACCGTGGAGGGGAGCGCGGCAGCGCCGATTCCGAGGCGCCCCGCCGTGCCCGCGAGCCCGCGCTGGCGGGCTGCCGCGTCCTCGAGGCGCTTCAGCGCCTGCTCGGCCTCTCTCTTCTGGCGCTCCGCCTCCTGCTTGGCCTTCTCGCGCGCCCTCCTCGCTTCCGCTGCCGCTTCCTCCGCGGCCGCGGCCGCGAGCTCACTCAGTTCGGCCCGCATGCTGACCAGGCTCGTCTGAGACTCCTCCTCGATGCGGCGGAGCTCTGCCTCACCCTCTGAGGTCTGCTTCGCCAGTCTGTCGTATGTCTTCCTGTGCTCGCGGATGCGCCAGTTCGCGTACATCACCCCGAGCGAGAACCCTTCCGCCTCCTCCTGCGCCCGGTACTCCTCCAGGCGCTTGATGTCCCGCATCTCCGCTTCCATCTCGGCCCGCCCGGCGCTTACCTGCGTCCTCGTCGCCAACGCAGGGTCGGCACGGGCCGCCCGCGCCTTCGACAGCGCCTCCAGAGCCGCCAGCGCTTCCTTGTGCGCCTCCTTCGCCTCGCGCGCACCCTCAGTGAGCGTCTTCCAGCCCCAGGCCAGGGCGGCGAGTCCCGCAAGGACGCCGGTCATCACGAACGTCCCGAGCGCCATGGACCCGAGGACGTTGATGATCTGGGCGAACGCGGGACTGACACTCGCCGCCTGGCGCAGCGTGCTCGCCAGCGTCTCGTTGAGCCGACCGATCCCGACGCCGGCGCGGCCGGAGGCCGTCTCGACGTTCTTAAAGCCCCCGGCCAGGATGTTGAAGTCCGCCTCGTAGGCCGCTCCCAACTTGCCGGCACGTGCGCGCTGCTTCAGCTCGTCGGTCAGCGCCGTGTTCATCGCCCGCGCCGCCTCGCGCGCGCGCTTTTCGAACTCCTTGGGGGAGATGAGCTCCGCGAAGAGCTGCTCCCGGGCGGCGCCCATCTTCCGCTGGTACTCGGACTCCAGGCCCTCCACGAACGCGTCGGCGCTCTTCGCCCCGGCCTCGCGCATCTTCCGCGGCATTTCCTGGGCCTTCTGGCGCTCCAGCCTCTCGAAGTCGAGGGCGACCTCCACCTCGACGCTGCCGAATCGTTCACCCTCGATGGCCACGGGACTCCTCCGTCCAGGGGGGCAGTTGACCAACACGGATCGGGGTGGAGGGCCGCGCAGGGGACCCCCCGGGCGACATCACCGGCAACGCGGTGAGCTGGGGGCGCCGAGCCAGGCGGCCCGCCATCACCGCCCCGGCAAGCTCAGGCGGCAGGGGCCGCACGCTCGCCCTGCGCGTCGCCTCAAGGCAGACTGGGTCCTCCGGATCCCGCAGCATCGGTGCGCGCTCCTGGATCTCGCGGAGCTCCACCTCGGCGCGATCGGCCAGGTTGTGGCGTGCTCGCTCCGACAGGCCGAAGGACAGCAGCGTGGCCACCTCGAAGCCGCTCACACCGACCGGGCGGAAGCCTGACACGGCCGCGAACACCTCAACCCAGGCGGGGATGAACACCTCCCTGAAGCCGGCCCCGAAGCGCCGGAACGCCTGAGCCCGGGCGCGATCGAATCGCGGGCCGCGCGGCAGCCACCGCCACGGGAGGCGCAGGCGCCACACGCGGTACGCCTCGAACGTCGCCCGCACCGTGAGCGCCTCGTGCCAGCCCGCCACGGCGCGCAGGTAAGGTCGAAGCGGGTTCACTGGCCACCTCCTCGGATGAGGTCTTCGATGAGAGGCCGAGCGCGGTTGATCCCCTCACGGATGTGCGGCCTGGGCGCCATGCGCGACGTGCCATCCTCGAGCATGGCGCCGATGGAGATCCCGTCCTCGGTGGCCACGGCGTTGACGGCGAATGCAACCGCGCGCTTGCCCACCACGGTCCCCTTCGTCGCCTCCCAGCCGGCGGCGTAGAGCCCCTCGCGGATGGCGGGCGGCTCACCAGGTGCGGAGGCCGTGTACGGCGTCTTCGTGCCGGGCACGAGGTACTCACGGCCCGTGCGCGGCGGCGCCTCCTCCATCACGTCCTTGACCGAGTCGGCGACGATCCGAGCCCCGGCCTCGGCCAGGAGCGCGGCCCGAGGCCCGTCGAACCCGCCGGCGCCGAGCTTCTGCAGGGCCTGGGGGTTGATCTCGATCCGGTATCTAGGTCCGCTCATGCCAGGCGCCCCCACGTGATGGCGTGCACCCTCGCCGCATCGGCCGCGGTGGCAGACACCGTGCGGTCCTGGAGGTGCGCCGGCTTGCCCCAGCGACCGAAGATCCGGGCCACGATCCAGAACGGCGCACGGTTGAGCCGGCGGAGCCCCGGGAGCCCGAAGAACCAGACGACACGCTGACCCCAGGAGTCGAAGCGCTCCCAGCGCAGACGGGCCGTGTACGTGGCGACGAAGAGGGCCAGGACCTCCGGCGACTGCCAGTCGTGGACACACGCGCGCACTCCGTACAGCCGGAGCCGGTACCAGAGCTCCT
>DATIKQ010000128.1:0-55012 GCA_035477395.1 Longimicrobiales bacterium | reverse complement strand
GTCAGGTCCGCGGTTCGCCTCCGGCTTCCTTCAGATCCCCCCTCGCGGCGGGCACCCTTGCCCTTGGCTATCCGGTTCCGACTGCTACGGCCCGTTTGAGACTCTCACTCCAGATACGGGACATGCCTGGCACACAGCATGGCGCCCCGGCGGCTGATGCCGCCGGGGCGCCATGTACGGTTGTGCTCGGATACCCCCAGGGGTCGCCGGCTAATCGCGGTTCGGGTGTTCCCGGAAGATGTCCGCCTTGCGCACGTCGACCACCACCACCCCGCCCGCAGACGTTATGCCGAACAGCTTCATGACCACGCAGCGGTCCTCGGTGATTGTGTTCCCGATCAGTGGAGTCTCAAAAACACTGTTCGCATAGAGCTGCACTGCCTTCCCGAGGGGCTCATTACGGCGATTCCTGATATCGACGGACCCACAGGTGAGTCCCGCGTTGTCTTCAGGGAAGGGCAAAACGGCCCTGAGCGGACCCACAATGATGTCACGGAGGTAGACGCGCCCAATCCGCGTGAACCGCCAAGTGTCGATGATATCAACCGTCCGATCACCACTTCCGACGAAGGCCAAATGAGTGTCTGGGCTGTACCTACCGCCCAGATTCCTCAGGGTCCGATTGTTCGCGTGAAGAGGATGAAGTGCGGCACCCGACGCTTCAGTGGCTGACGGAATCGCCACCATACCCTGCAGGCGCAGATCCTCCGGACTGATGAAGTAGGCAGCCGCCTTCCCTCGGACCACCCCCGAACTACCGTCGTGGTTGAGGCCGACGGCACGGACCTCTTCTGCCGCATTGGTGAGGAGGTCCACGACTCTGGCTCGTGCGCTCAGCTCCACCGTGTCGCTACGGTGGGCGCGGTACGTCACGACCCTGCCGATCGGGGCGGCAGCGCCTTCGCCCACCAGCACGTAGCGCCCGTCCCCTGACCCAGCCACGAAAGTGGTGTCCTTGAGAAGGAACTCCTCCGCATTGATGTCACCTGACCAGACTTCAATGTCCGATCCCGCATCCCGCAGGTCCTTAATAGCTTGAGCCCAAGTCGTCACATCCAATCCGTCTACACCTGCACTGATCACCGAAGCGGGTAGACCCGACTTGTGATCGTAGATTGTGAGGAAGCCGGCGGCCGACCCGTTGATGGAGTCCACGTGGAAGACCACCCAGACGTCCTCACCAGGCGTCGGCTCCTGGAAGCCGTTGAAGATCTTCACCTCGGCCGTGTCGCTCGGCGGCTCGTGATACCCCTTCCGCACAGTACCTCCGAGTCCCGCCACCGTCGTCTTGGTCGAGTAGATGACGTTCCCATACTCATCGACGGCCACGAACTGCGGGCGATCAGAGAACGACACACCGTCAGTCTGCGGCAGGGTCCTCACCCTCCAGCCGACGGAGGATTCCCCCTTCTCGAGATTGAGCCGAAAGATATTGACATCCGGAGTCAACAGTCTGACCGAATCGGTTTCCGTCAGCTTGACGAGATCCACAGAAGAGAGATTCGTGCCGCCTGAGTTCGCCACCCAGAGTGAATCTCCTCCGCGGTTGAACGCGAGCCCCCAGGGCTCTGAGCCCACGCCAATGGAGTTGAGAAAGCGATCATCCCTCAAATCGAACACATCCAGGCGGTTTGTGACGATGTTGGACAGGAACATCCTGCGCCGCATCGTGTCCACCGCGGCATCCATGATCCTACCACCAGCGGGGAGTCGGACCGTCTTTCCCGCGACCACGCTCCGCGTAAGCCGCTGCCCCACACGGTTCCGCGCCACCGTCTCGCCAGTCGCGAGCGTGTCACACGGCAGCGACACCAGCGAGTCCAGCCCCACGCTCGCCGCGCAGTTCCCCTGGGCGTCCCTCATCCACGAGGTCACCTCGTAGATCAGCGTGTCAGGGAGATTCAGAGAATCCACGTTGAAGGTCCCGAACTTGAAGAACCTCGTGACCGTACCGGTTCTGGCAGGGTCGAACACGGCCGAATCAGTCCGGACCAGCGTGTCTCCCCTCGTCGGAGAGATTGCCTGGACGGTATAGCCCACCTTCGCGACGCCACCCCCGGCGTCCGAGCCGGTGATCTGGACGGTGACCGAGTCCTGCGTCTCCATCCTGACAGGAGCCGATGAGGCGTGCTTGAGCACCGGCCGGATGGTGTCCCCGGCGCCCGGCCCCACCACGATCATGCTGAGCGGGCCGTCCTGGCCCGACACGTCGAGGGAGTTCCGTGCGATGGCGGTGATCTGCAGCGGCCCGAGGGTGTTCACCGGGATCGCGATGGTGGTGTCCACGACGACGGAGTCCGCCGGAGGCGTGATGGCCTTCACGATGGTCGTGTCGAGGGCGCCACGGATCTCGATGCGGACCTGCGTGATCCCCAGCGGGTCGCGCGCCCGCACCCGGGCGTTGAGGCCTAGCCCGGCCTGGATGGTCTGGCCGTCCACGATGTCGAGGATCTCGACGTCCGGCCCGCCGAGCACCAGGTTCACGGTGTCCGAGGACTGGTTGCCGGCGCTGTCGGCGGCGATGACGACGATCTGTGCCGTCTCCTTCGTCGAATCCTTGGTGGCCCGCAGGTAGCGGGAGATGGTCGTGTCCTTCACGCCGGCCGCGAAGGTGACGGCGCGCTCGACGAAGCGGGCCACCACCGTGTCGGTACCGAGGTCCCTGTTCCCCCGCCTGGCGATGCCGCGCATGCGCACCGAGCGCACGCCGAAGTTGTCGGTGAGGCGGGCGGTGACGAGCACAGAGTCGCCCAGGGGCTTGGCGGAGAGCGAGTCTCCCCTGGGAATGAGGATCTTCGTGGTCGGAGATTTCCGGTCCGCGATGAACAGGAGCACGCCGAGCGTGCGCTCGATCACGCCGAGCGTGTTGCGCGCCGCGGCCTGCACCATGATGGGGCCGGCTGCGGTGTCCGGGATGGCGATGGCCGTGTCCAGCTGCACCGATGTCTGGCTGGCACCCAGCGTCTTCACCACCGACCGCTCCAGGGAGCCGGTCATGTCCAGCCGGAGCTGGTTGACCCCCTTCGGGTCTGCGGCCTTGACGGTGGCCTTCAGGTTGGCGCCGGAGGAGACTACGTCCCCGTCCTTGAGCCCGCTGAGCAGCACCACGGGCCCGCCCACCGAGAGGGAGGTGGTATCTGCCGACACGTTGCCGGCGCTGTCCTTCGCCTCCACCACCACGTACGCCTTCTCTCGCGTGGTGTCTTCGGCGGCCGCCAGGTACCGGCTCAGGGTGGTGTCCTTCACTGCCCTGGAGAATACCACCGACTTCTCAGCGAAGCGCTCCACCGCCTGCAGCGTGCCCAGGGCGGCGTCACCGCGCAGCGCGAAGCCGGTGATCTTCAACGAGGTCACGCCCACCTTGTCGGTGACGTGCACGGAGACGAACACCGAATCACCGATGGCCGTGCCCGAGAGCGAGTCGCCGCGGGGGACCGTGATGTCCACCGTGGGCGCCTTGGCGTCGGCACCCGCAGGCCCACCCTTACCCGGCACGGAGAAGAGGTTGTCCCCCTCGCACGCCGCCACCGCGAGGACACCCGCCATCGCGGCTCCGGAGAGGAGGGTTCGGATTCCCATGATTGGCTTCCGGCGCATGTCGGTATCTCTCCCGATCAACCCGATCACTTGGAGCCGCGCACGATGTGCGGCGTCACGAGGATGATCAGATCACGCTGGACCATCTGCTCCCGGTTCACCCGGAAGAGCCGGCCGATGACCGGGAGGTCCATGAGGAGGGGGATGCCGGAGCGGAACTCGGTGCGCTCGCTCTGGGTGAGCCCGGCGATGACCACCGTCTCCCCGTCCTCGACGAGCACCCGCGTCGCCGCCTCCTGAGTCTGCTTGATGAACCCTGCGTCCGAGGCCGTGAACTCGGCCGAGGAGCGCTCGGCGATGAGGTCCAGCAGGATGTTCCCGTCCGCGGTCACATGGGGCGTGGCCTGGAGGATGATGCCCGTCTCCTCGGTCGTCACCTGAGCGGTGGGGAAGACGCCCGTCGCTCCTCCGCCGCCGGCACCCGCGTCCACGATGCGCACCGGCACGTCGGCGCCGACCTTCAGCCGGGCCTGCACGTTGTCCAGCGTCGTCACCTGGGGAATGGCCTGCACGTCGGAGAGCTGCACCGAGTGGAGGGCGTCCAGGAAGCTGATGAGCTGGTGGCGTCCGATCACGAGGGAGCTGAGCAGCGTGAGGCTCGGGGAGGTGAGCCGCTCCTTGGCGTTCCCCAGGGCCGCGATGGAATTGCCCCCGAGGAGGACCACGGCCTCTCCCTGCTGGACGGCCTCGTCGGGCAGGTCGAGGACGCCGTCGCCGTTCAGGTCGGCGGCGCCGTCGGAGAGCTGGTTGATCTGGTTCCCGCGCGAGTCCTTGAGCTCGTACGTCACGCCCAGCTCGTCCAGGTCCGTGCGGTTCACGAAGATGATCTTGGCCTGGATGGAGACCTGGGGCGTGCGGATGTCCAGGGCGCGCAGAAGCTCAGCGACCGAGCTCTGCACCCGGGCGATGTCGCTCACCACCAGCGTGTTGGTGCCCTGCCCAACCGTGACCTTGCCGCGCGCCGAGAGCAGGGGCGTCATGGACGTCTGCACCTCGATGGCGGTGGCATAGTTGATCCGGTACGCCCGGGTCTCGATCGGCTCGATGGCCTCCCGCTCGTTCAGCTTGGTGATGTTGTCCACCCGGATGATGCCGTACTCGTCCTCCTCGGCCACCAGGCCCTGGCCGGAGAGGATGGTCTTGAGGGCAATGTCCCAGGGCTGATCGAGGATGGTCGCGGTCACCAGCCCGGTGATGTCCGAACCGGGCACGATGGACTTGCCCGAGAACGAGGCGAAGGACATCAACACGTCCTGGATGGGCGAGTTGGTGAAGGAGATGGAGATGCGCCGGGCGGTGCTCAGCTGCTGCGGAGCCGCCTCGGAAGACGGCTGCGTCGGGGCGACACGGCCGTCCATGCCCGCCTGCTGCGGGAACACCGACGGTGACGCGGCGCCAGAGCCCGAGCCCGAGCCCGAGCTCCACGGGTCGAAGTCGCCCTCGGCGTTGTCCAGCGTGATGCGGATGCCGCGGGGGTCGGGCGAGATGGTGTAGGCCGGCTCTCCGCCCAGCACCAGCACCACCCGCACGACGTCCTCGGAGTACTGGCTGGTGCGGACGGAGCGGATGCCGCCACGGTTCACGTCGGCGAACTCGCCGTCGGGCAGGGCGTGGCGGGCTCCCATGACGTCCACCACCAGCCGGTGGGGACCCTCCATGGTGAAGTCCCGGAAATCCACGTCTCCGTCCACCGCGATGAGGACGCTGGTGTGCTGGTCCGCGGAGGTGATGGCCACTTCGGTGACCGGCCCCCCCAGGGCCAGGAGCACACCCGTCCAGAGGGCGTACATGGCGGTCATGGAGTGCCTCCCAGGCGCCGGGTCTGCAGCTGCATGATCTTCTGCTCCGTGAGCCCGAATTGCTCGACCTCCACCACGACCTGCTCGCGATGGATCTCGACGACTCGGATGTTGCCGACCGATTGGCCGACCTTGAGGTACCAGGAGGGTCCGGGCTGGACCGTTACCGTGGCGGCGTCCTCGGACAGCTCCACGGTGCTCGTGCCCAGCACGGCCACGCTCTTCGACGGATCGTCGGAGTACAGGATCCCCACCACCCGCAGCTCCTCGAAGCGCGGCCCGCCCTGATCCGCCCCGGTGAGGGGGTGGAACGGGTTGCGGCGCTGCAGGGCCGGGTAGGAGAACACCTCCCGCTCGAACACCAGCTCCGTCGGCTGCTGCTGTGCGGGCGGGGTTGCGGGGGGCTCCTGGGCCGCGGCCGCCTGCGGGAGCAGCAATGCCCCCGCGAGCAGGCCCAGTGAGACATGCGAGAGGGTCTTCATGGTCAGTCTCCCGCCGGCGCCGCCGCCGGCGTGGGCCCCGGAGTGGCCTCCGGCAGCACGTACGTCTCGATGCGGAAGCCCGCCTGGATCGGCGACTCGTACTCGGGGAAGTAGTCGGGCTGATCGTACAGCTCGATCTCCAGCTCCACGGGCGTGATGACGCGCGACAGGCTGGCGATCTCCGTGAGGAAGCGCGCGACGTCGTGGTACTCGCCGACCGCGACCATCTCGTAGGAAGTCTTCGTGTAGAACGCTCCGGCTTCCGGCGGCTCGGGGATGATGCGGCTCACCTCGACCCCGGCCTGGCGGGCCCGGGCGGAGATGTCGTCGAGCAGACCCGCAACCTCCTCGGCGGCGGGGATGAGCTCCTCGAGCTTCCCGACCTGGCGCTCGTACAGGGCCAGGCGCTCCTCGAGATCGCCACCGCCACGGGCCGCGAGCACCTGAGCCCGCCGGTTCTGATCCTCCAGCGTCTCCAGGCGGGTCTGCATGGCCGTGACCTCCTCCCGCTTCCCCTTGTACCAGAACGAGTAGAAGGGGTAGATGAGGGCCAGCAGGAGGACGCCGATGATGAGGGCGTTGCGCTGCTTGGGGTCCGACGGGTTGTACCAGGCCATGGCTCACCTCCCCCCTGTGGTGTCGGAGGCGGCGGCCAGCACGCCGGTGAGGTCGTTCTCGAAGAGCGGGATCGTCTCCAACTCGTCCAGGGGCGGCGACTCGAACGTCACCACGAGCTCGAAGACGTACACGATGTCGTCGGGGTTCTCCTCGGACGGGGTCTGCTCGGTCCGCTCGATGAGCACGCCCCGGAGGAAGGGCGAGGCCTCGAGGTTCCGCATGAGGCTCGTGATCGCGAAGTTGCTCCCCGCCGTGCCCGCGATCCGGATCTGGAGGGGGTCCTCCTGGACCTGCATGACCTCGCGCAGCCAGGTGTAGTCGGGGAGCGCGCGGGCGATCTCGTCGAGGATGTGCGGCCACACGTAGCGGCCGGCGTCGATCTCCTGGATGATGGCCACGCGCTGGCCGATGGAATCCCGGCGGGCGGTGAGCTGGTTCGTGCGCTGGATGAGGTCGGCGAAGCGCATGGAGTCCTGGACCGCGGCATCCACGGCCACCTGGACCTCCTCCCGGTCGGAGCGCAGACCCATGAAGAGCCACCCGACGACCGCCAGGGTGACGATCCCGGCGGCTGCGGCCCCGATCTGATAGGGGTCGCCGGGCATGGAGAAGCCCCCGCCGCCCTTGCCGAAGCTGGGGAGCGAGAAGCCCTTGAGGGAGACGCCGCGGCCCTTGGAGGACCGCTTCTTCCCACCCGGAAGGAGGTTGACTTCAATCAAGGGTCAGCCCTTGTCCATGGCGCCTCACAGGCGCAGTGCCAGCCCGAGGGGAAGCAGGAGCATGGGCCCCGCTTCCTCGATGGACACCTCACCCGCCGCGCCGGGGCGCACCGGAACCCTCTCGAAGGGGTTCACCAGCCGCGTCTCGACGTTCATTCGCCTCCCCAGCGATTCCACCATGCCCGGCACCCGGGCACCGCCGCCGCAGAGGTAGATCTTGCCCAGGGTCTCGCCGTCCTCCCGGGTCATGAGGAAGGCGCTGGCCCGCTCGATGCCCACCGCGATCTCGTCGGCCGAGGCGTCCACGAACCGCTCCAGGTCGTCCACGGTCTCGCGCGCCTGGACCACGTCCTCCGCCTGCTCGGCGGTGAGCCCGCGCTCCCGCTGGAGATCCTCGCGGATGCGCCGGGAGCCGAAGGGGATGTCCCGGGTCAGGATGGGAATCCCGCTCTCCAGGATGTTCACGTTGGTCGTCTCGTGCCCCACGTTCACCAGCGCGATGATCCCCTCCTGTGCCTCCGGGTAGTTGTGCAGGAACGCGTTGTGGAGCGCGAAGGCGTCCACGTCGATGATGATCGGGTTGATGCCGGCGTCCTGCAGGAGCCCGACCTTGTTGTCCACCAGTTCCCGCTTGGCGGCGACCAGGAGGACCTCCATCTGCATCCCCTCGCCGTGGGGGTTCAGGATCTGGAAGTCCAGCTCGACGCTCTTGATGTCGAAGGGGACGTGCTGCTCCGCTTCCCACCGGATGACCTCGCGGGCGTCCGACTCCTTCATCCGGTCCATCTGGATCTTCTTGATGATGACGTCGTGGCCGCCGATGGCGGTGACGACCTCGGCGTTCTTGATGCCCAGCTGTTCGAAGAGCCCCCGCACCGTCTCGGAGACCAGGCCGTAGTCCATGATCTCCCCCTCGACGATGGCGTCGGGGAGGAGGGCCCGCATGGCGACACGGGTCACCTCCGGCTGCGCGCCGGAGTGGTCCACCTCGACGACCTTCACGAAGCCGGAGCCGATGTCCAGGCCGATGGAGGTCTTTTTCCGCCCGAAGAGACCCATGCACTCTCTCGTCGCCGGGGGACAGGAACAGAAATTCCCAGATTTGTCGGGTTCAGCTTACCACCGAAAATCCAGACTTGTCAAGAATAATGTGCTTCCTGCCGGATATGCAAGAATTGGTAAACATTTGGCGCCCAGCACAACGGGAAGGGGGGCCGGCGGACGCCGTTGGCGCCTGCCGGCCCCCCCCGTCCCCTCAGCCGCCGACGATCCCCGACAGGTCCACCCAGCTCCGCATGGCGATGGGGCGGATCTTGGTGAGCGCGGAGTTGTTCAGGAGGGCGCGGGTGACCGCGCAGCTCGAGTAGGTGATCACGGCGTTGCCCAGGACCGTGTTGTCGTCGAGCTCGGCGTTGGCGGCCGTGACGCCGCCCCAGAAGTGCCCTCCGCTGCCCATGGTGGTCAGCGTCCCCTGCACGTACACCGGGCCGTAGAACTCGAAGCCGCCGGTGACCTTGAGGTCCCCCTGCACGAGCATGATTCCCTGCCCCACTCCCGAGGAGAGCTGCACGTCGCCGGAGAAGTAGATGATGGGGAAGTAATTGAAGCACGGGGAGGCCGTGTTCGTCGGGGCGCCCCAGTTGTCCTTGACCGAGGTGTCGCAGACCCCCCCCGTTACCACCGGCGCGAGGGATACGGGGGCACCGCTGTAGACCTTCTCCGCCAGCGCCACCATCCCTGCCCAACCCATGTCCCCGAACGCCATGAGGTTCGCCGCCGTGATGCTGGTGTCCTGGGCGAATCTGGGGTTGCCATTCATGTTGGCTTCGATCTTGTTCCGATTCCCGTTCCAGTCGATGCTGAGCGTGTCGTCGATCAGGATCCCGGGCTTGTTGGTGAGGCCGGTGGTGGGGCACGTGCTCGTCCAGTTCGCCTGCCCACCCTCGGTGCCGTTCGGCGGTGCGTCGTTGCCGTGGATCTGTGCGCTCCCGCCATACGTCAGGGTCCCCTGGGTGGTGAGCGCCGCAGGCGGGTTGATGTTCGCCGTCACCAGCCGGGCCACCAGCCCGACCCGGCGGGAGCCCCCGGACCAGAGGGCTCCGCCCTCGGTGACGGTGGACGTGGCGTCCAGGAAGTACAGGTAGGTGGAGAGCCGGGTCACCTGGACCGACGAGATGCCCTGGGCCGCAGTATCCGCAATCGTGGTGACGCCCCAGATGGGCATGGACGACAGCGTCTGGCTCCTGTTGACGAGGATCCGGTTGTTGCTGCTCTGGGCCAGGTTCACCGCAGTGGCGGCGTTACGGTTGGCGACGCCGATGCGCAGCTCCTGGTTGGCCATGTAGAAGCCGGCGGTGACCAGGACCCCGACGATGACGAGCGCGCCGACGGCCGCCGGCATCGCGAATCCCTTCTTCTCCTGCGTTGACATCTGGCGCTCCTGGAACCGGGAAGGTCGAACGGGCCGTTCAGTTGCGGGTGTAGATCCGGATCGTGAGGGAATCCGAAACGGGCTGGCCCAGCGAATTCAGCACCTCCGAGACCGTGCGGACCCTCACGGTGATCTGGCGCACGTTGGTCGTGACGCTGGTCACGGAGCCGAGCGAATCGAGGTAGGTGAACTGGATGCCCGTGGAGGGCTTCAGGGGCCCCACCATGGGCGCGGCGGTGCCCCCGGCGGGGGTGCGCCCGAGGTAGGTCTGGCCGCTTTCGGTGATGAGGCCGTAGGTGTAGCGGAGGTAGCTGCGCACCGGCGCACCCACCCGGACCGAGTCCGCCGCGAACAGGCCGGCCTGTCCGGTGAAGGTGAGGCGAACCCCCCGCGACGCCCCGCACGCGACGGTGGTGTCGACGGCGGTGACCCTGGCCCGGATCCAGACATCGTCGGTGCTGATGTTCTCCCTCTTGTCGGCGAAGACGAACACCGAGTCCCCCACGGCGAACCAGTTCCCGACCCTGAGCACCGTCACGGTGGGGGTGGCGGGGGCGACGGCGCACGCCACGCCGAAGTTCCTCATGGAGCGCACCGTGATGGAGCCCGAGCTCATGGAGATGATGTCGCCCCCCCGGGCGCTGATCTCCCGGAGCTCGGAGAAGAGCACGTCCGCGGCGGCGCGGATGGTCTGCTGGCCCTGGATCTGGGCGTTCTGCGCCGTGTACGTCCGCTGGTTCGTGATCAGCACCTGGAGCGTCACCATGATGAGGAGCGACCCCAGCACGGCCACGATGATGAGCTCGGTGAGGGTGAAGCCCCTGCGGTCGCTGTTCATCGCCTGATCACCCGGTATTGGAAGGTGTCCGCGACGCCGGTGGTCAACACGGGGAAGCCGCCCCCTGCCGTCTTCAGGCCCGGGCCGACCGTGATGATCCGCACGAGCTTGGACTGCGACGTCTCGCTGGTCGAGCTCCAGGTCATGCGGAAGACGCCCAGGCTGTCCGAGCCGCTCGCCACGTTGTCGAAGTCCGTGGCCTGGACGCGCTCGACGACGCTCTGGAGGGCCACCGAGCGCTCGGTCATGACCCTGGCCAGGGTGGTCTGGCGCACGACGAGCATGGTGGTGCCCGCCATGCCCAGAACGCCCAACGCCAGGATGATGATGGAGATGATGACCTCCACCATGGTGAAGCCGCCCCTTCCGGGATCGCGCGGGAGGTCCATGTCAGAAGATCAGCTGCCCGAGGGGGAGGATCCGCACCGAGGCGGTGTCCGCATTCTGCCGGAACGTGACCGTCACGGCGGAGGAGAAGTTCGTGCACCCGGTGTCGGCGTAGCCCCGGGCGTTCATGCAGAGCAGGAGGTTTCCCGACCCGGACTGGATGTCCACGTGGAATTCGTCCTCGAAGCGGATCTTCTCGACCGTGGTGGCGCCCCGGGTGATCATGATGCTGTCCCCGGCGACATCGATGACGAGCCGCACGGTGGTGCCCCGTTCGATGGCCGTGGCCCTGGCCCGGGCGTGGAGCGAGGTGAAGGTGTTCCGGGCCCCCCGCACCGCGAACCGCCCCTGTGCGTTCCCGTAGCTCGTCAGCGCGATGCCCGTCAGGATGCTCCCGAGGAGCAGCGCGATGACGACCTCGATGAGGGTAAAGCCGCGTGGGGCTCGCATGGACGCTCCGAATGGGTACTCGAACTCACTGACAGACCATCCCAAGATGCGTGCCAGGCCGCGTCTCCAATATTCGTGCGGGCCCCGAGCCACGTAAAGGATGACCGGTGGGACCTTTTGTCGCCAACCCGGCACTTGTTGCGCCCTCGCGCGGACGCCCAGGAACCCGGGTGATCCCGCGGCGCGGACCCCAGGGCTAGCGAGCCCCGGGCGTGAGGGGGACCGGTCCTGAGAGGAGAACGGGTCGGGCGAGCACCTCCGCGGCCGCCTCCAGAGCCCGCAGCGCCCGGCAGGCCGAGCCGAGCAGGGCCGACGCCGGATCCACGAGGATGTCGTTTCCGACACGCGCCGCCCCCAGGAGCCGGGCCCCGTCCCTGAGGATCAGGGAGCCGCCCACGAGAACCAGTCCCTCGTACAGGGTCCCTGAGAGGACCGCGTCCCCCGTCACCACGAGAAGCCCCTGCCCCGTCCCGCCCACCATCGTCACGTCCCCCTCCCGGAAGCGAGCCGGCAGGTGGGCGCCGCAGGGGAAGCGCTCTCCCCCCGGATCCCCCAGGTTCGCCGGGCCCGAGGCATCGCACACCCCATCCGAGACCGCGGGCCGCGGGCTCCCTTCAGCCCAACCGAGCGGGGCGAGGGCCAGACCAAGATCCCTGGGGCCCAGGGGGCCGAGGGACGGCTCGCCGTCGGCGTGGGGCTCGACGCCAGCCGTGACGGGAAGGAAGCGCAGCGCCCTGAGGGTGTCCAGGACGGCCTCCCAGGGGCCGCAGAGGTCGTCCGGAAGAGGGAATTCCTCGGGGACGGTGAATCCGCTCGCCCGGCCGAGCAGCGTCGCCTCCCCCCCGCCCGCGAGCTCCACGACGGCCTCGCGGGCCTCGAGGCGTCCCACGGCGTCGAGGATCCATGCCGCGGCTCCGACGCCCACGCTCCACTCCACCCCCCTGGCGTGCCCCTCCCCCGAGATCCGCCAGGCCTCCCGGGAGAGCCGGAGCGCCAGCCCGGCGAAGGCGTGACCGCCCAGGGTGCCCTGCGCGAGGAGGGATTCCCCGCCCCTGGGGAGGTGCGCGAGGACCCCGGGGCCTGCCACCGCCATGGCCTCGCGGTACCCTGCCTCCGCCCCGGCGCGCGCCTGGAGCAGGCGGACCCCGGCGAGCGACGCCGCCAGCTCGCGGCGCGCGAGGAGGAGCGCACCGTGCGCGAGAAGCCCGAGCGCCACCAGGGCGATCACCGCCATGGCCAGGACCACCCCCCGGCGGTCACCGCTCCTCATCCCGCGCTCCCCTCAAGCGGAAGGCCCAGGCGGACACCGGGCCCGCCCCGCCATCGAGGACGAGGTCCGCGACAACGTCGGGAGGCACGGCACGGAAGCCGCTCCCCGGCGTCCTGAGCACCTCGGGGGTGAGCGGCTGGCGCCCCGCCAGGCCGCGCCTGTACCGGAGCGCTCCAGCGGAGAGATGGTACGCGCCGCGCTCGAACCAGCCGGCCACCACCACGTCGCAGGGGACGGGGCCGGAGAGCAGCCACCGCTCCGGAGACGAGGAGCCGAACGGGCACGGCGCGTGGCTGGGGCCCCGCTCGACGAGGGCCAGCGCCACGGTGCGGCCCGAGGCCCGCACGAGGAGTACCGAGTCCTTCGCGGGGTCGGGGGCGCGCGTCCCCGCCGCCGCCACGTGGATCTCGGCGCCGGCCACGCCACCGGGACAGACCAGCGCGTGCCCGCGGAACGCGCGGAGCGCGAGGGAGTCGGGACCGACGGCCCAGGCCCCCTCGCCCGCAGCGGCCCGGGCCTCCTGACCCAGCACGTGCCGCGCCGTGCGCGCGGCGGCGAGGCGCTCCGCGCGCTCGCCCAGGAGGCGGAGGGCCTCGCGCTGGCGGACGACCACGCCGAGGGCCAGCGCCATGACCAGATACGAGAGCAGGAGCGCGACCAGGATCTCCGCAAGCGTGAAGCCCGCCCCCCTGCGGGCCCCCGCGCCGCCCCTCATGGCCCCCCGACCTCCCCGGCGCGCGCGTGCAGGGTCACGAGCGCCGAGTCGGGGCCTGAGGACCATTCGAGCAGCAGGTCTCCCCCGGCCGGCCGCCAGCGAACGGTCCCTGAGGGCGCGACCAGCGTTCCGGACGCCGGCGCCGCCACGCTCGCGAGCGAGTCGTAGAGCCGCTCCAGCTGCGCCACCCCGCGCTCGGTGCGCTCGGCACGCGCCAGGGTGGCGGCGGCGAGCCAGAGCGTGCCCACGACGCCCAGCAGCCCCACCTCGAACACCACCAGGGCGACGAGGACCTCCACGAGGGTGAAGCCCCGGCGCCTCATGGACGGCGGACCCTCCCGTATCCCGACACCACGAGGGACGAGGCGGCCTGGCCACGCCGGAAGCGCAGCGTCTCGCTCGCCACCTGGCCCAGGCCCAGCGCGTCGTAGCTCAGCTCCGTCGCGGCCCGCCCACGGGAGAGCTCGACGGTCACGGCGAGGTCGCGCTCGAGCTGCACCATCGCGAAGGCGCTGTCTCCCGTCTGCCCCCAGGCCCTCCACGGCCCGGACGCGAGGTGGACGCTGGCGCCGCCGTGGGTCAGCGCAGCGACGCGTGCGTCGGCCAGGAGTCCGGCGACGGCCTCCCTGGCCGCGACCACGGCCATGCGGTCCAGGAGCCCGCGGCCAGCCGGGAGCACGGCCGACGCCGCCATGGCGGCCAGCAGGAGGACCGCGCAGAGCTCGAAGAACGTGTAGCCGCGTCGCATGCCGACACGATGGCGCGCGGGCCGGGGCGGCCGAATGGTGCGATGGGCCCCTGCTACTCGATGCCGTACTCCTGGATCTTGTACCGCAGCGCCCTGGGGGAGAGGTCCAGGAGCTCGGCCGCCTGGGTGCGGTTCCCCCCGGTTCGATCCAGCGCGAGCAAGATGAGGTGCTTCTCCATCCGGGCAGCGTGGCGCTTGACCGACAGGTCCTCCGTGCCCGTCAGGAGCCCCGGGGAGTCGGGAGCCGGCCGCCGCACCGACTCGGGCAGATCGTCGAGGCCGATGTCGGGACCGTCGCTGAGGACCAGGGCCCGTTCCAGGACGTTCTCCAGCTCCCGGATGTTGCCCGGCCAGGGATAGGCGAGGAGGACCTCCATGGCCTGTGGCCGGATCCCGTCCACGGCCACGCCCAGGCGGCGCGCATGCCGCCGGAGCAGGTGCAGGGCAAGCTCGGGGATCTCCTCGCGCCGCGTGCGCAGCTGGGGCAGGTGGATCGGGACCACCGCGAGCCGGTAGTAGAGGTCCTCGCGGAACTCCCCCGCCTCCACCGCCGCCTCCAGATCCTTGTTCGTCGCCGATATGATGCGCACGCTGGCGCTGCGCACCTCGGTGGAGCCCAGGCGTCGGAACTCGCCCTCCTGGAGGACGCGGAGGAGCTTCACCTGGAGCGCTCCGGAGAGCTCGGCCACCTCGTCCAGGAAGAGCGTGCCCCCGTCGGCGGTCTCGAAGAGCCCGGGCTTGTCCCGGTCGGCGCCGGTGAACGCACCTTTCACGTACCCGAAGAACTCCGACTCCAGGAGCTGCTCCGGGATCCCCCCGCAGTTCACGGCGACGAAGGGGCCGGAGGCACGCGGGCTCTCCCGGTGGACGAGCCGTGCCACGAGCTCCTTGCCCGTGCCGCTGGCCCCGGTGAGGAGCACGGCCGAGTCGTGCCGGGCCACCTTCCCCACCACGTCGAGCGCCTTCCGCATGGCGGCGGATCCGGCGACGATCTCGCCGAAGCGCCGGTCGGCCTGCACCTCCGTGCGCAGCCGCCCGACCTCGCGACGCAGCTGCTCCCGCTCCTCGGCCTTCCGCACGGTGAGGAGGACCTCGTCGGCGCCGAAGGGCTTCGCGAGGTAGTCGTACGCCCCGCGCTTCATGGCCTCCACGGCCAGATCGAGACTCCCGTAGGCCGTCATCACGAGGACGAGGGCGCCTCCGCCGGAGCCCCCGTACCGCTCCAGGAAGCCGAGCCCGTCCAGCCGCGGCATGCGCACGTCGCACAGGATGAGGTCCGGGCCCTGCTCGGCTGCGGCGGTGAGCCCCGCCTCGCCGTCCTCGGCCACGACCACGTCGTAGCCCGCGTCGGAGAGGATCAGGCTCAGCGACTTCCTCAGGCCGGCATCGTCGTCGATGATGAGGATCTTCACGCTGGCTCCCCTGCCCCAGGGGCATGTCGCTCGGTGACGTCCTCGGCGTCGACGACGCCGGGGAGCCGGATGGTGAAGCAGGCGCCCCCGTCCGGCGCGTTGGACGCCTCGACCCGCCCTCCCATCCCCTCCACCAGCCGGGCGCAGATCGAGAGGCCCAGCCCCGTCCCCTTGCCAGGCTCCTTGGTCGTGAAGAACGGATCGAAGATGGTCTCCAGGTGCTCCTCCGGAATGCCGGGACCGTTGTCCAGCACCTCGATGACCACCACGCGGGGAGCGGTGAAGAGGGGGTCGATCCCCGCGCCCCCGTCGTCCTTCGAGACCCGGCGCCGGTGCATGTAGTTGATCCCGGGCGGATCGTCGGACCTGCGCCTGGGGAGCCGGGTGACCTCGCCGAATTCCGTGGCGAGCGTGACGCGGATGCGCCCGTCCGCGCGAGGCGCGACGGCATCCAACGCGTTCAGGAGGAGGTTGACCAGCACCTGCTCCAGCCGGTGGGCCTCCATGACCACGTCGGGCACGTCCTCGGCGACCGTCCACTCATGGGCCACCTCGTCCAGCTTACCCTGGTTCTCGAGGAGGTCGCGGACCTTGGCCAGCACCTGCGCCGGCGACACCGGCCCCACTCCGGTCTCCCGGGGACGGGCGTAGTCGAGGAGGCCCCGGACGATGCGGTCGATGCGACGGGCCTCCTCCCGGATGGAGTCGAGGATCTCGGGGTCGCCGCCGTTCCTCACGGCGCGCGCCCGGGCCACGTCCACGTAGGCCATGATGGCGCCCAGAGGGTTGCCCACCTCGTGGGCGATCCCGGCCGCCAGCGTGCCCACCGAGGCGAGGCGCGCCGCGTGGACCACCTGGTCACGGGCCATCACCAGCTCCTCGTTGGTCCGGTCCAGGGAAGCGACGTTGTCGGCCAGGAGCTCCTGGTCCGTGATCAGCCCGTCCGCCATGGCGTTGATGCTCGCGGAGAGCTGGTCGAACTCCAGGCTCTCCGAGGGTTGGGCGCGGTGGTGGTAGTCCCCCTGGGCGATCCGCCTGGCGTCGCCGGCCAGCGTCTCGATGGGCGCCACGACCGCCTTCTGGATGAGGGTGCCGCCGAAGAGGAAGAGGACCACCAGGTCCGCCGCCACGAGCACGGTGAGGAAGAGGACGCCCTGGGCCAGAGAATCGAGCGCGGGATAGAGGACGGCGAAGCCGACGCCGGCGATGAGGACGGCCCCAGCGAAGAGGGCGCCGAAGGCGAGGAGGAGCTCCCGCCGCAGGGGCGTGGGAGGGCGCACGGAGGACCGGGTAGGAGGATCGGGGGCGTCGTGCAGCGGAAAGTGCGCCGGAAGGCCCCTTCGAGGCAACCTGCTCCGGGACCCTGCTCAGGTCACGTGGTGCACTGCACCACGCTGACCGTCGTGGCCGGCGCCACCTGCGCGGCGTTGCCGTGGTAGATGGCGCAGTTCTCCGACGCCAGCCCCAGGTGGGACCCGGTTGCGGACCAACCCAGGTTCGTGGCCTCGCCGATGGTCACGACGACGCCTTCGGAGGGCTGGTAGCCCAGATCCGTCGTGCTGGTCGTGTACGTGTAGTTGTCGTTGTAGTACACGTCCTGGAGGTTGGCCAGGTTCCGCAGATCGGCCTTCACGGAGGCCACGAAGGCCTTGTCCCGAACGCCGCTGAACTTCGGGATGGCGATGGACGCCAGGATGCCGATGATCACCACGACGATGAGGAGCTCGATGAGCGTGAACCCCTGGTTGTCCCTGTCCATCGGTATCCTCGGGTGACGGCGTCGGGAAGGATGCGAGAGAGGACGCGCTCTGCGCTTGCTCGGGCGGCCCGAGGACGGAGTCCTCGGGCCGCCCCGTGACAAGCGCTCTGTCACACCCGCGACGGGCGCGGGCCCTGCACGCTTACGCGGTGCAGGCGACCTCGCCGGGGGCGCCGGGAGTCGCCGTGCCCACGGTCGGAGCGGTGGCCGTGCCGTAGTAGATGGCGCAGCCCTCGCTGCCGCCCAGAGCGGCGTGCGTAGCCGAAGCGGACCAGCCGGACGTGCTCGCGGCGATGGTCACGGTGACGCCCTCGGAGTTCGTGAAGGCGAGCGCCGCGGTGGACGTGGTGTAGGCGTAGTTGTCGGCGTAGTAGATCTCCTGCTGCGAGGCCAGATTCTTGATGTCCGACTTCATCGCGGCGAAGTACGCCTTCTCACGCGTCGCGGAGAACTTCGGGATGGCGATGGCCGCCAGGATCCCGATGATCACCACCACGATGAGCAGCTCGATGAGGGTGAAGCCCTTGTTGTCCCGCATGTTGAACGCTCCAGCTGAAGGTAGAGAGGCGCCTGCAACGCGAGCCTGTTATTGCAAGGTCGGGTCCAAAGTGGGCTGCGGAATTGCAACTGGTTGAATGACAACCGTTTACAGCACATGCTCGGAAGTCCGGGGGCGACCCGTGCGGCCGCTAGGCGTGGGATTCTGCAAGGGGGGCCTCGGAATGCAAGACCGCCGCCGCGGCGCGCCCCGCCCGGGCGCCAGATGTTCCCTCGGGGTTTCTTCGGGCGTCAGCGCTCCGGGGGGACCGATTCTCCGCCCGGCACGACGCGGCCCGGTGCGCCGCCGCCGAGGAGCGCCGCTCCCAGGGAGTCCACCTGCCGGCGCCCGCTCTTCGTCACCGCCTTCACGCGCGCCGAGTCCAGAGCCGCCTCCGCTGCCAGGGTGTCCCCGGCGTACGCCTCGAGGTAGGCCAGGGAGACCCACTGCTGCCAGTAGTCCCCCTCCCCTTGGTCGATGGCGCCCTTGCGGGCCTCGGCGGCTTCGTCCCAGCGCTCCTGCGCGGCCAGCGCCCATGCCAAGAGGTGGTGGCGCACCGCATCGTCGGAGTCCAGGGACAGGGCGGCACGGCAGTACCGCTCCGTGGCCACGGCATCGCCGCGCTCCGAGGCGATGACCGCCAGGAGCCCGGGAGCGACGGAGAACTCGGGGTACTCACGCCACGAGTACAGGAGAAGCCGCTCGGCGGCGTCGTAGTACTCGGCGGCGATGAGCTTCTTGGAGATCTCGGTGATGAGCTGGTAGTGCGGCCCCAGGATGTTGATGGCGGCTCGGTACGACACCAGCCCCTGCTGCGGATTCCCCTTCTGGAAGAAGAGGTCTCCCAGGACCCATTGGGCGCGCCCCGAGTGGGGGTAGTCCTCGATCATCGTGCCAAAGACGGTGACGTTGTCCTTCCAGGTCGGGTTCCGCTCCCAGCTCCGCCACCCCATGAGGGCGACGGCCACCGCCAGCGTGCCCCAGGCGAGGCGCCTGCGCTCCCGGGCCGCGCGCACCACCAGCCACCCCACGGCGGCGGCGAACCCCACCGAAGGGAGGTAGAGCGTCCTCTCGGCCAGGAGCACGCCGGTCAGGAAGAGGACGTTGGACACCGGCGAGATGGTCACGAGGAACCAGACCACCCCGAAGGCCACGGCCCGGGGCGATTCGCTTCCGGGCCCCAGCGCAGCGCGGCGCCAGGCCGCGAGCGCGCCGGCGAGGATCGCGAGGGCCAACACCAGCCCCACCAGGTTGGCGGCGTTCCATCCCAGGGAGATGGGGATGACGTTGGGCGAGTAGTCCGAGGAGAGGTCAAGCGGGAAGACTAGGAGCCGCACGTAGTGGCTCCAGACCTCCGCCAGCGTCCACACACGGGGGATCTCCTCGAGGATATCGGCGCCCAGGGGGCCGAAGGGGTGGGCGATGCTCCCCAGGACCTGGAAGCGGGTCCATAGCAGCGCTGCCGCCACTCCAGCCAGGACGGCGTACGTTCGCCAGCGCGCCTTCAGGTACGCCGGAAGCTCGGCGAACCCCAGCCGGCTCCGGGCCGCATCCAGGAGGAAGAGGGCCCCGGGTAGCGTCACGGCGCTCTCCTTGCCGCCGAAGGCCAGCGCGTACAGGGCACCGATCCCCAGCGCCCGTGGCCATGCCGTCTCCCCCGACCCCCGCAGGTGCACGAGGCACGCCAGGAGATAGAGTGCCGCGGGGAGGACCTCGGCGATGCCGATGACGTTGGCCACTGCCTCCACGTGCACCGGGTGCACCGCGAACAGGAGGCCGCCCGCGAAGGCCGCCGGGAGCGACAGGAGCTCGGCAAGGAGGAGGACGACGAGGACCGTGGCCAGGGCGTGGGTCGCCACGTTCACCGCGTGGTAGAGCGTGGGGTTCTCGCCGGCCACGGCGTACTGCATGCCGAGCAGGAGCGTCGTGGTGGGGCGCCAGAGCCCCAGCTGCTCGCCGTAGCGCCCGGGCCAGTACGGCTCGGCGAGGGCCCCGGGAAGGGAGTCCAGCGACTGGATCCCCGGGTTCTCCGTGATGATGTGGATGTCGTCGTACGCGAGCTCGTTGGTGAGCGAGTTGGCGTAGACGAGCGCGGCCAGCGCGCCGGCGAGGACGGCGGCGGCGCGGAGCGAGCGGAGGGGGGACTCGGCGAGCCTCACGGAGGGCCTCCAGGGGAACCGGCTGGCGCCGGGGGTCCGAGCGCGTCGCCCCCGCCGCGCGCCGCCGACGCCTCGTCGCCACGCCCGAGGGCGTCGAGGAGCTCGGCGAGGCGGTCCCAGGAGCGTGCCGACGCGGGGTCCGCGCCGAGCGCGGCGCGGCGGGCGCGCACCGCCGCCGCCAGGTCCCCCTTGGCCACGTACGCCTCGGAGACGAGGGCCCAGAGCTCCGCATCCGAGCCGGCCCGGGCCAAGCCCTCCAATGCCGTGCGGTGCGCTTCCCTGCCCTCCCCCCGCCGGAGGCGGAGCTCGGCCAGCGCCCGATAGGCGCTCGGGTCCGCAGGGCGGATCGCGGCAGCTCGCCCCAGCAGCTCCGCCGCCGTGGCGCCCTGGCCGAGGCGTCCGAAGAAGCGCGCTCCCTCCACGAGGAACCCGTAGTGGTTGGGCTGGAGGGCCAGGACGGTGCGCCAGAGGTCGGCGGCGGCCTGTGTCTCGCCCACCCGCTCCAGCCCGAGGGCCCGCGTGCGCATGGCTGCGGCGGACTCGGGGTGCTCCTGGGCCAGGGTGTTCATCACCGTCCAGGTGCTGAACCAGGTGGGGTTGCGCGCCACGGTGCGGACCAGGAGGGCCGAGAGCACGACGGCCGCCGCCGCGAGCCCCCAACGCCGCGCGGGCCCGGAGAGGCGCGGCGCCGTCACCGCCCAGGCTCCGGCCACCACGCACGACGCCCCCACCGAGGGGAGGTACAGCGTGCGCTCCCCCAGGAGGAGGCCAGCCGGGAAGAGGAGGTTGGAGACCGGAAGCACGGTGACGAAGAACCAGGCGATCCCTGCGGTGGCCAACGGCACCCTGCGGCGCAGGACCCCCGCGAGGACCGTCAGCCCGCCCAGAACGCCGAGACCCGCCACCACCGCGGGCGTGACGCCGCGGGACACGAGGAGGACCGCCGGGGCGTAGTCGGCCGAGAGGGAAACGGGGAACACGAGCAGGCGCACGTACTCGGGCCAGAGGGAAAAGGCGGTGAGGATCCTCTGGGCGGCCGTGAGCCCGTACAGCTCGGGCGCCGCCGCGCCGCCGGTGATGGCACCGAGCACCGCAGAGCGCAGCAGCAGGTAACCCGCCAGCACCGCCGCCAGACCGGCCAGGAGAGCGACCTCCTTGCGCAGCCGGACTCCCAGCGGCTGTTCCGCAGCTCGGGCGAGCTCCAGCACGAGGAGCGCTGCGGGGAGCGTCACGGCGCTCTCCTTGCCCGCGAGCCCAGCGAGGTAGAGGACGCAGAGAAGCCCCATGCGCACCCCTCGCATGCGGTCCGCCCGCAGGCCGGGGTGCAGGTACACGACGCAGCCGGACAGCACGGCCAGGGCCGCGTAGATCTCGCTGCGCCCCACCACGTTGGCCACCGCCTCCACGTGCACCGGGTGCACGGCGAAGAGGAGGGCCCCGGCGAGGGCGGCGGCCAGGGGCGCCAGCCTGGCCAGGACGAGGAGCACCAGAAGCGCGGTGAGGGCGTGACCCACGACGCTGACGGCGTGGAAGCCGAGGGCGCTCCCTCCCCAGAGCTTCCACTCCAGGGTGAAGCTGCCCAGGGTGAGGGGGCGCCACAGCCCCGCTCCCCCGACCGCCCCGAACCACCAGGGCCCCAGGAGCGCGTCGCCGAATCGGCCCTCGGTCACCACGGGGTTCGCCGCCAGAATGAGGTTGTCGTCGTAGGCGAACCCGTTGCCCAGGGCATTGGCGTAGGCGGCCACGGCCACACCCAGGGTCCAGGCGGCGGCCCGCGCGGGCGTGAGCACCACCTAGCCTTCCGACTCCCCGGAGCCCGGCCCCGGGAGGCGCCCGCGTGCGTCCCAGGCGGCCACCGCGGGCGGCGTCCAGCGAGGGGCCCGGGGCGGCAGCACGTTGTACTTCACGATGGACCAGAGCGCCGACACACCGTCCTTCCACCCGATCTTCTTCCCCTCCGCGTAGGAGCGCCCGTCGTAGCTGATGGGAAGCTCGTAGATCCGTGCCCCTGCCTGGGCCAGGCGCGCCGTCAGCTCCGGCTCGATCCCGAACCGGTGGGCCGAGAGGGGGAGGGACTGGAGCAGCTCACGTCGAACCATCTTGTAGCACGTCTCCATGTCCGTGAGGTTCACGTCGGTGAACATGTTCGACAGGAGCGTGAGGAGGCGGTTCCCGATCGAGTGCCAGAAGTACAGCACGCGGTGCGGCCCGCCCAGGAATCGGGAGCCGTACACGGCGTCGGCCTTGCCCGAGAGGATGGGCTCGAGGAGGAGCGGGAACTCCGCCGGGTCGTATTCCAGATCCGCGTCCTGCACCACCACCACGTCGCCGGTGGCCCGCGCGAACCCCGTGCGCAGCGCGGCGCCCTTCCCGGCGTTCCGCTCGTGGAAGACGATCTGGTCCACGAGGCCGCCCCCCTCCAGGCGCGTGAGCAGGTCCCGGGTCCCGTCGGTGGAGCCGTCGTCCACGACGATGACCTCCGTCCTGAGGGGCACCTCCCGCACCTTGCGGAGCAGGTTCTCGACCGTGGTCACCTCGTTGTAGCAGGGGATCACCACGGAGAGGATCACCCGGTCCCAGGGCAGATCCCGGTCGATCCCCGCGGGCTTGAAGCGCCTCATCTCGAAGCCGTGCATTCGGTTCGTTCTCCCTTACTCCGCCAGCCCGTAGCGGTTGAGTTTCCGATAGAGGGTGGAGGGATCGATGCCCAACACCTCGGCGGCCCGTGTCTTGTTCCCGCCCTCGGCCTGCAGCACCCACTGGATGTAGGCCCGCTCGACGATCTCCATGGTGGGGTTCGCCGCCGGAGCGTCCCCCGCCAGACGGACCTCCGGTCGCTCGCGCACGCGCTCCGGGAGGTGCCCCGCCTCGATGCCGGCGCCCTGGGCCACCACCGCGGCGCGCTCCAGCGCGTTCTCCAGCTCCCGCACGTTTCCCGGCCAGTCGTACCCGCGCAGAAGCTCCAGCGTCTCGGGGGAGAGGGAGCGGGGCTCGCCCCCCTCCCGCTCCGCCAGGCGCTCCAGGAAGTGGCGCGCCAGGAGCTCGACGTCCTCGCGCCGGTCCCGCAGCGGGGGAAGCCGGAGCTGGATGACGTTGAGGCGGTAGTAGAGGTCGCTGCGGAAGGCGCCCTTCCGGATCTCCTCCTCGAGGTCCCGGTTGGTGGCGGCGATGATGCGCACGTCCACGGACCGCGCCTCGGTGGACCCCACCGGGATGACCTCCCGCTCCTGGATGGCGCGCAGGAGCTTCACCTGCGTCGCAGCGGTCGTGTCTCCGATCTCGTCGAGGAAGAGGGTCCCGCCGCTGGCCGCCACCAGGAGCCCTTCCCTGTCCTTCACCGCCCCCGTGAACGAGCCCTTCAGGTGTCCGAAGAGCTCGCTCTCCAGGAGGCTCTCCGGGAGCGCTCCGCAATTGATGGAGAAGAAGGGCTTCTCCCCCCGCTCCGACAGGCGGTGGATATAGCGCGCCACCACCTCCTTCCCCGTCCCGCTCTCCCCGGAGAGGAGCACCGTGGAGTCGGTGGGCGCCACCGTCTCCGCCAGCGCCAGGGCCTCGACGAAGGGCGGGCTCGTCCCCACCGGGCGGGCGCCGGCGGACCGCTCCCTGCGCCCGATCTCCTTCTTCAGCCGGCGGTTCTCGACCTTGAGCTGCCGCGTCTCGGCCGCCCTGCGGCAGACGGTGATAAGCTCGTCGTTGGAGAACGGCTTCTGGATGTAGTGGTACGCGCCCTCGTTGACGGCGCGCACGGCGGAATCCAGGGAGGCCTGGGCGGTCATGAGGATGACCGGGAGCTCCTCGTCCATCTCCTTGGCCTTGCTCAGGACCTCGAGGCCACCGAAGCCGGGCATCTTGATGTCGCTGAGCACCAGGTCGGGCTTCTCCCGCAACAGCGCCTCCATCGCGCCGCGCCCGGAGTCGGCCACGGCGACGTCGAAGCCCTCCGAGCGGAAGAGGATCCGGAGCGTGTCCAGGATCCCCCGCTCGTCGTCCACGATGAGGATCTTAACCCGTTCCTTCATGAGGTCTCCTCTCCGGAAGATTCCTCCGCAGCCGGGAGGTAGAGGGTGAATCTGGCGCCGCCCTCCTCCGCACGATCCACGAACACGCTCCCGTCGTGCGCCTCCAGCGCCCGGTAGACGATGGCCAGGCCCAGCCCGGAGCCACCGGCCCGGGTGCTGAAGAACGGGTCGAAGATCCGGTCTTGCACGGCGGGATCCACACCGGGCCCCGAGTCGGAGACGGTCACCGCCACCGGCGAGCGGATGGCGGTCCCCCGCGGGTACGCCCGGCCACCCACGCCCACGGCCACGCGCACGCGCCCGCCTGGGCCGGAGAACTGCACGGCGTTGAGCAGGAGGTTGAAGAGCGCCCGGTGCAGGAGGTCCGGATCCCCCGTCACCTCCGCCCGACCCTCCGGCCCGGAGCAGGTGACGGACACGTCCTTCGCCTCGGGATGCTGCGCGGCGAGCGCCACCGCCCCCCGCACGAGCTCCCCCACCTCGACGCGTTTTCGGGTGGCCAGGCGGAGGCCCGAGTAGTCCAGGAACTCGGACAGGAGCCGGCTGAGCCGGTCGGACTCCGACAGAACCAGGCTCTGCAGCGTCTCCCGGTCGTCGGCGGCCAGCGACGGGCGCGTGAGCTGCTCCACCGCGCTCCGGATGGAGGCGAGAGGGTTCTTGATCTCGTGGGCCAGCGACGCCGACAGCGCCGCCACCGCCCCCAGGCGGTCGGTGCGGCGGTTGAGCGCCTCCAGGAGCTCCAGATCCGTGATGTCCTGGAAGACGGCCGTGGCCGAGGGCGGGCGGTGGGGGCCCCGGTCCAGCACCGCCGTGGAGACGCCCAGGCGCACCGCGCGACCCTCCCCGGTCCGCGTGGTGCGGTAGCGCTCCACCGGCACGCGCTCCCGCAGCGCCTGCTGGAGGACCCGGCCCAGCCCCGGCGCCCGCCGCTCCACCTCGCTCAACACCTCCCGCCCCATCCACTCCGAGGCCGTCAGCCCCAGGAGGGACTCGCCGGCGGGATTGACGTAGGCCATGCGCCCCTGGCCGTCCACGGTCAGCACGCCGGTGGCCACGGTGGCGAGGATGTCCCCCGTGTCGAGTCGCAGCTGGCGGAGCTCCGACTCCACGGCGCCCAGCGCCTGGCCGGCCCGGCGGAGCCGGTCGCCCACCAGCCCCGTGAGGATGGCCACCAGCGTGAAGAGGCCGATCTGGAGACCCACGTCCAGGTGGAACGCGCCCTCGAAGGCCCAGACCAGGTCGGCGAAGTACACCATGCTGGCCAGAACCCCGATGAGCACCCCGCCGGGGAGCGGGAGGAGGAGGGCGCCGGCGCTCACCACGAGGATGTAGAGCGGTGCGAACCCCGACTCCGGCCCGCCGGTGACGTGGACCACCCCGGTGACGAGAAGGACGTCGAGGACGACCTGGGCGTACAGGAAGTTCTGCCGAGGCTCCCGCGCCAGGATGTGCGTGAACCAGAAGGACCCGGCCGTGACCGCGTAGGCCGAGAGGAACATGACGAGGACGACGAGCGTGTCCTCGGGGCGGGCGGCGAACCAGGCGAGAAGCGCGCCGACGAGGATCCCCGTGACGAGGGTGAGCCGAGCCAGGTAGACCCACCGAAGGAGATCGCTCCGGCTGAAGAGCTGGCCGGACCCGGAGGGCCCTGACTTCTCGGGTGTGCTTCCCACGCTCAGCCTGTGTCGAGGAGCCCTGGAGAGGGGACGGCTGTCGCCCACCCCGACGTCGCCGTGCCGGACACCAAGCTACCACCGATTTATTGCAAACTGCAACGGCTGGGTGTTTGCAGATTGCCAGATTCTTGGGAAGAGGACGGGCCCGCACCGGCGCGTCGGCGACCGTGACACCGGGGCCACCGGGACCCCACTTTGTGCCCATGTCCGACGCTTCGCGACCCGAGGGCCCCCTTCCCATACCGCTGCGCGCCGCGCGCGGGATCGCGGGCATCGCGCTCCTCGTGGCAGCCTATGCGCCGCTGCACCGCCTTCTCGACCCAGCCCGCACCGGGCTGGCCGGCGCGGCGACACGCGCCTCGGCGGAAGTCGCGTGGAGCCTCGGGGTGTGGGGCACCCTGGTGGTGGCGGGGCTCGCGTTGGCGGCGGCGGTGCTCGTGCGCTCCGATCCGGCCTCCTGGGGAGTGAAAGCAGCTCGGCGTCTCGCCCTCGTCCCTGCCGGGCCGTTCGCCGCCGGAGCGGCCGGCGTGGCCTTCGTGCTGTCGGCGGGGGTGGCCCGCGGCGTCTTCGTCGGCGAGCCCACCTCGGTGGACGAGATGGTCCAGTTGCTCCATGCGCGGGCACTCCTCTCCGGGAACGCAGCGCTTCCCCTCCCCGGGGACGCCGCATCCTGGATGGTGCAGAACTCGCTCCTCACGCCGGCGGGGTGGGCCTCCGTCTACCCGCCCCTGCACACCGTCCTCCTCGCTGGAGGGATCGCCCTGGGAGCACCCTGGCTCGTGGGGCCCCTCGCTGCGGGGACCGCTGCGGGACTCGCGTCCCTCGCCTTCGTCCGCCTCATGCCCGAGCGCCCCGCGCTGGCCCGGGCCGCAGGGGCACTGGTGGCGGTGGCGCCCTTCGGCGTACTCCTCGCCGGGACGCACCTGAGCCACGCCACGGCGGCGGCCTTCGCCGCCCTGGTCCTCTGGGCGGCGCTGAAGGCCCGGGACGAAGGCGCCGGATGGGGCGCGCTGGCGGGAGCGGCGACGGGAGCCTTCGTGTGCACCCGCCCCTGGACCGGGATCGTGCTTTCCGGAGCACTCCTCGTCGCGGCGTGGGGGCCCCCGGCGCTCCGCCGGGGCGTCGGGTGGAGCGCGCGGAGGGCGGCGGCGCTGGCGGCGGGGGGAGCCCCCTTCGCCGTCCTCCTCCTGGCGTGGAACCATGCCCTCTTCGGGAGCCTCTTCCGCCTGGGATACGCCGCCGCCTACGGGCCCGCCCATGGGCTCGGCCTCCACCCCGACCCCTGGGGGAACGCCTACGGCCCGAGGGAGGCCCTCGCCTACACGGGGTCGGACCTGACGCACCTGGGGGCCACCCTCCTCGAGTCCCCGCTTCCCGCGCTCTCCCTGGTGGCCCTCGCGCTGGTCCTGGTGGTGCGCCTACCCAGGGGCTCCGGCCTCCTCCTGGTGTGGGCGCTTGCCGGCGTGGGGGCGAACGCAGCGTACTGGCACCACGGGATCCACCTAGGTCCGCGCATGCTGTACGAGACGGTCCCTGCGTGGGTCGCGCTCTGGGCGGTGTCCGCAGCCGCCCTGGGCGGCGCCTCCTCACCCCTCCCTCCGTTGCTGCGGCGCGCGGCGGCGTGGGCCGCCCTTCTGTCCCTGGCCGGCGCCGCTGTCCTGGCACCCGCGCGCGCGCTGGGGTACCGCAGCGACGTGCCCCCGGCCCGGGCGCTCCAGGCCCCCGGCGCACCGGCGGTCGTCTTCGCGCACGGAAGCTGGGCGTCACGGGTGTCGGCGCGCCTTGCTGCGGCCGGGATGCGCCGGGACTCGATTGAGACGGCGCTCCGGCGCAACGACCTCTGCGCCGCCGACGCCTACGCCCGCTGGCGCCAGGCGGGCGCCAAGGGGGAGGCGCCGGACCTCGACCTCCATCCCGCCCCCGGCCCCGCGCCCCACCTGCGCCCCGAGCTCCTGTCGCCGGGGAACGCGGCGCTCCTCCGCCCGGGCGCCGTGCTCGTGGACGCCTGCCTCCGGGAGGCCCGCTCGGACCGGCTCGGCACGGTGGAGCTGGAGCCCCTCCTCTGGAAGCACCCGCCGGTTCCCGGAGCGTCGCTGGTGGTGGCGCGGGACCTGGGGCCCGCAGCCAACGCGCGGACCCTCCTGGGGTTCCCTGGCGCCACGCCCTGGGTCCTGGTGGACGGCGGCCCGGGAGCGCCAGCACGCGTCGTGCCGTACGTCGAGGGGATGGAGATGCTGTGGGGCGGGGCCGCCGGGGTCAGCGGGGGCGGGGGATGACGCGGACCTCGCCGGGCAGCGCGTAGGACGTCCCCCACAGCCTGCCCACAGGGCGCAGGGCGAGCGGATCCACGCCGGCCGTCCCCTCCACGAAGGGAAGAGCCTCGTCCACGAGGACGCCCACCACCCGGCCGATCACGAGGGTGTTGGGCGCGCCGTGGAGCTCCACCTCCTGGGTCAGGCGGCACTCCAGCACCGCCGGTGCGGCCGCCACGTAGGGCGCGTCCACGACCGAGGACACGGCGCGCTCCAGCCCGGCGAGCGCGAACTCGTCCACGCCGAAGGGGACCTCCGCCGAGGTGGCGTTCATGGCTTCCAGGAAGGACTCGGAAACCACGTTCACGCAGAAGGCCCCGCGGGCCCGGATGTTCACGAGCGTGTCCTTCGGGCCCTCCGGACGGTGCCCCACCGACACGCCCACCAGCATGGGGGAGGCGGCGAGCGCGGTGAAGTAGCTGTAGGGCGCGAGGTTCGAGACGCCCTCGCCGCTCCAGGTCGAGATCCAGCCGATGGGCCGGGGCACGACGAGCGACGTGAGGAGTTGATAGCGCCCGGCGCGGCTCAGCGATTCAGGATCGAAGGCGCGGCGAGTCCGGTGCGGCGAGTCCACTCCCACCCCTCTCCCCGCCCGGGTCAGCGGGCCCGGGGGACTTCGATCACCTGGCCCGCGAAGATCCGCGAGTTCCGCAGGTTGTTGCGGCTGCGCAGTTCGGCGACGGTGGTGCCGTAGGCCCGGGCGATGGTCCACAGCGAGTCGCCACGGCGCACCCTGTAGGCCGCGGCCTCGGCCGCGGTCGGCGCGGCCGTGCGCGAGGCGCGTGCCGGGCTGCTCGGAGCAGGGGCCGCCGAGGCGACGCGGGTCGTCCCGCCCCTGTCCAGGCCGTCCACGTACGACCTGTACTGCCGAGGGAAGACGGCGATGTGGTAGTGGGGAGGAAAGCGCTCCCGCGTGGCTTCGATGGTTCCGCCCTTCTCGAGCCCGAGGAGCACGCCCTCGAGCCACTTCCGGCACGAGGCGGAGCGGCTGTAGCGGACGTCGAGGGCCATCCCCGTGGGATGGACCGAGCGCTCCGAAGCGTTCCTCGGTTGGCGGGAAGTGGGACGGGTCAGGCTGGTGACCACCAGGCGCTCACCGCACGCCGAGTGGTACTGGGACGCGAGCCGCTCGATGAAGAGCGCCACCTCGGGGCGGGCGTACGGATACGAGACTCCGTGGAGCTCGACGTGGGTGCCGGGGCGGACCCGCACCAGGAGCCCCTGGTCCACGAACGCCTGCACGCGCTTGCCGGTGGTGAGGAGGGAGAAGTCGTGTTCCAGCGCGGCGCGGGCCTGGCGGTCCACCGAAGCCCGGGACCCCTTCAGGCTCTGCGACGTGACGGGCGCGGGGCGGGCGAAGCCGGCCAGGGCCAGGAGGAGCAGCGCACCGCAGATGCGGCGGAAGCCGATGGGAGAACCGTTCCGCGTCGTCGGGGGGGTGGTCATCCGTAGGCGTGGCTGAGGTGGGGCCCCGGGGCCGGCTGGCGTCCGGCCAAGCACGGGAATTAATAAACATTTGATTACAGAAGTACAACCCTCTTCTTGCAAGTAGTTTTGCCACAAGCATTTCGAATGGTTGATACAACGCGGAGCAGCTCCCCAATCATGATGATTCGGCCCGGTGCCGCCCAGGTCGCTCCATCCGGCCTCTCCATGCAGACGGGGCCGGGCGGCGGTCCCACCACCACCCGGCCCCGACGTCGCTCCGTCTCCCGAAGTCGCCTCCGCGGTCAACCTCGCCGGGCCGCCTCATAGCGGGCGGCCACCCGGTCCCAGTTCACCACGTTCCAGACCGCGGCCAGGTAGTCGGGGCGCCGGTTCTGGTAGTTGAGGTAGTAGGCGTGCTCCCACACGTCCACGCCCAGGATGGGCGTGTGGGCCTGCATGAGGGGGCTGTCCTGGTTCGGAAGCGCGTAGCACGCCAGGCTCCCGGCGCCGTCCACGCAGAGCCACCCCCATCCCGAGCCGAACTGGCCCGCCGCGGCGGCCTGGAACTTGGCCTTGAAGTCGTCGAAGGAGCCGAACGCCTTGTCCATGGCGGCGCCGAGCGCGCCGGAGGGGCGCTTCGCCCCGCCCGGGGTGAGGATGTCCCAGAACAGGGCGTGGTTGTGGAAGCCGCCGCCGTTGTTGCGGACGGCGGTGCGGATCTCCGAGGGGAGCGCGTCGATCCCGCGGAGCAGCTGCTCGTCGGTGTGGGCGTGCAGGGAGGGATGCGCCTCCAGCGCCTTGTTCAGGTTCGCGGTGTAGGCCGCATGGTGCTTCCCGTGATGGATCTCCATCGTGCGGGCGTCGATGTGCGGCTCGAGGGCGTCGTGGGCAAAGCCCAGCGCGGGGAGCTGGAAGGGGTAGGCCATGCCGGACTCCTTTGAGGGTGCGTTCGGAGGGTCGGTTCCTGGGCCGGCCGCCGCCCCCTACCTTGGAGGGCCGGCAACCGACGCACGGATGGTACCCCGCTGGAGCGCGAAGTTGCATACCCCGGACACGCCATCGGCACGCCCGCCCCGGGCACCCCGCCGCATCCTCCTCGTGGACTGCGACGCCTTCTACGTCCAGGTGGCCAGGCTCCTGGATCCGGAGGGCGCCGGCCGGGCGCGTCTGCTCATCGTGGGCGGCTCCGCCACCGGGCGCGGCGTGGTGACATCGGCGTCGTACGAGGCCCGCGCGTTCGGTGTGCACTCCGCCATGCCCACCGCCCATGCGCTCCGGCTCTGCCCCGACGCGCTCGTGGTGCCGGTGCCCAGGAGCGCCTGCGTGGAGAGGAGCCGGGAGGTGCGCACCGTGCTGCAGGAATTGTCTCCGGTGGTCCAGGCCGCCTCCATCGACGAGTTCTACCTCGACCTGAGCGGGACCGAGCGGCTCTTCCACGGCGAACCGCTGGAGGCCACCGCGCACCGTATACGCCAGGAGGTGCTCGGCAGGACGGGCATCCAGGTGTCGGTGGGAGGGGGGACGCGGCGCGTCATCGCCAAGCTGGCGACGACCCGGGCCAAGCCGGCGGGCGTGCACGTGGTTCCGCCGGGCGGCGAGGACGCCTTCCTCCGGAGCCTGGACCTGGCCGACATCCCCGGCGTCGGGCCCGCGCTGGTGGAGGCCCTCGCGAAGCGGGGGCTGGTGCGCGTACAGGACGCCATGGACGTGCAGCTCGAGTGGCTTCAGGCGTGGCTCGGCGAGCGGCGGGGGGCGTGGCTCCACCGCCGCATCCGGGGCATGGACGACAGCGAGGTGGATCCGTACGAGGCCAGGAAGAGCATCTCGTCGGAGCGGACCTTCTTCCGCGACCTGCACGACGACGACGAGCTGGAGGCCCGCCTGCTCGAGCTGTCCGGGTCGGTCGCGGCCACGCTCAGGGAGCAGCGGCTCTGCGCGCGCACGGTCACCGTGAAGCTGCGGGACGCGGACTTCACCACCCGCCAGCACGGGCGCAGCGTCCCCGAGCCGGTGGAATCGGACGCCGCGGTCTACGAGGTGGCCAGGGGTCTCCTCCGGGAGCTCCGGGGGCAGCGCCGGACGCCGGCCCGCCTCCTGGGCGTGGGACTGTCGGGGCTGTCGGAGGAAGGCGAGCCGCGCCAGCTTGGGCTGTTCGAGGACGGCACCGCCGTCACCGAGCGCCCGCGGGACCGGGCCGTGTCCCACGCCGTGGACGAGCTCCGCCACCGTTTCGGGCGCGGTGCGGTGAAGCCGGGCCGGCTCCTGGGCGGAACGAGGCCGGGCGGCGAGCCCCCGGACGAACCGGAGTGAGCATGAGCGACGAGGGGCGACGGCACGCGCCGGCCGGAGCGGCAGTGCAGCAGGGTATCCGCCATATCTGGCCAGACCGGAAGCCCCTCATCGGGATGGTCCACCTCCTCCCCCTCCCCGGGTCTCCGAGGTGGGGGGGATCCATGGACGAGATCCTGGAACGCGCCTGCGCCGACGCGGAGGCGCTGGCGGAGGGGGGCCTGGACGGGATCCTGGTGGAGAACTTCCTGGATGCGCCCTTCTTCGGGGAGGAGGTCCCCGCCGAGACCGTCGCCGCGCTCGGCCGGGTGGCCGCGGAGCTGGTGGCGCGCGCTCCCGTGCCGGTGGGCGTAAACGTACTGCGCAACGACGCGCGCGCCGCGCTGGCGGTGGCGGTGGCCTCGGGCGCGGCCTTCATCCGGGTGAACGTCCACGTGGGCACCATGTGGACGGATCAGGGGATCGTGGAGGGGCGCGCCGCCTGGACGCTGCGCGCCCGTGCCGCCCTGGGCGCGCCGGTCGCCATCCTCGCAGACATCCTCGTGAAGCACGCCACGCCGCCGCCGGGACTGACCGTGGAGGCCGCAGCCGCGGACACATGGTCCCGGGGGCTGGCCGACGCGCTCGTGGTGACGGGCGTGGGCACCGGCAGGGAGACGGACCTCGACCGGGTCGCCAGGGCGCGCGCGGGAGCGCCCGACGCGGCCGTGCTGGTGGGGAGCGGCGTCACGCCGGCGACGCTGGCGGGGGCGCTCAGGATGGCCGACGGCGTCATCGTGGGGAGCTCGCTCAGCCGCGACGGCCGGGCCGGCTCGGGCGTGGACCCGGCCCGGGTCAGGGCGCTGGCAGGGGCCCGGAGCGGGTGATGCACGCCAGGTAGCGGCCGTCGTCCTCCTGGGCGATCACGGTCACGGCCAAGCCATGGGCCGCTGCGATGGTGCGCAGCATGTCCGCATCCACGAACAGGAAGGGGAACGGCTCCCCCCACAGCCCCCCGAAGCCGAGCTGCATGTGCACCTCGCCGGGGTAGCGTCCGTCCTCGGGGTCGTCCCACGCCCTCGGGTCGGTGGAATCGGCGAGGAGGTGCCCTCCCGTGGTCAGCAGGCCACCCAGGCGGGCGACGAAGGGCCCCAGCTCCTCCAGCGACGCGCACAGGCCCAGGCCGTTCATGAGCGCCAGCACCGTGTCGAAACGCTCCTCCGGCCCGAGGGCGCCGACATCGGAACGGACATCCTCGACCCCCGCGTCCCGCAGCGCGGCCCGCGCCTCGGGCAGGATCTCCACGGCCGTGACGGCCAGGCCGCGCCGGACCAGGGGCACGGCGTGGGCTCCGGGCCCGGAGCCCAGGTCCAGGACCCGCCCCCGGGCGAGCTCGAGCGCGGCCGCCTCCACCGGGCCCATCTCCTCCGGCGCGCGGAAGAAGAGCGCCACCGGCACCTCCTCGGTCCCCCCGACGTCGGTGCGCATGAGCACCGCGGCGGACGCGTCGCCCCCGCGGTAGGCCCGCAGGGCGTCCTCGAGGGGGCTCCAGGACGAAGCCATCTCCGCCCCTTAGGCCCCCGTCTCCGCCGGGACGCGCTCAGCCACGGCGCGGCGCAGAGACTCGTGGGTGCGGTTCACGACGTCGTCCAGGGGTCGGTGGGCTTCGGGGACAGGGCCGCGAAGCTAACCGGAAGCGCAGGCGGGGCCAACCCGGGCCGAGGTGGCGTCGGCGCCCGCCCGACGCCATCGTACCAGATTCCCCCGAGGCCCTCACCCGGAGCGTCCATGCGTCGCACGACCCTGGCCCTCGCCGTCCTTCTCGCCTCCGCGTCCACCCTGTCCGCACAGCAGCGCGCCGGCGACCTGGCCGGTGACATCGAGCGCCTCACCGCCCAGGTGAACCCCAAGGTGGTTGAGTGGCGCCGTGACCTGCACCAGAACCCCGAGCTGGGCAACCGCGAGTTCCGCACCTCCGCCAAGGTCGCGGAGCACCTGAAGAGCCTGGGGATGGAGGTGCGCACGGGGATCGCCCACACGGGCGTGGTCGGGCTGCTCCGGGGCGGCCGCCCCGGCCCCACGGTCGCGCTGCGCGCGGACATGGACGCCCTTCCGGTGACGGAGATGGTGGACGTCCCCTTCGCCTCCAAGGTCCGCACCGAGTACAACGGGCAGGAGGTGGGCGTGATGCACGCCTGCGGCCACGACAACCACATGGCCATCCTCATGGGGGCCGCCGAGGTGCTGGCGTCGGTGCGGGACAAGCTTCCGGGCAACGTCCTCTTCGTCTTCCAGCCCGCCGAGGAAGGGTCCCCGCAGGGGGAGGACGGGGGCGCCGGCCTCATGATCCAGGAGGGCGTGTTCGCGGATCCCAGGCCCGACGCCATCTTCGGGTTGCACGTGTGGCCCAACCCGGTGGGCACCGTGGCCTACCGGCCCGGGGGCGCCATGGCCAACTCGGACGGGCTCTACATCAAGATCACCGGCGCCCAGACGCACGGCGCCGTCCCCTGGGGGGGCGTGGACCCGGTGGTGGTGGCGTCGCAGGTGGTGCTCGGGCTGCAGACCATCGTCTCCCGCCAGACCGACATCACCCGGGCGCCGGCCGTGGTGACGATCGCCACCATCCACGGCGGCGTGCGCAGCAACATCATCCCCGACTCGGTGGTGATGGTGGGAACGGTGCGCACCTTCGACGAGACTGTCCAGGACGACGTGCACGCGCGCATCAAGCGCACCGCCGAACAGATCGCGGCGGCGTCCGGGGCCCAGGCGGTGGTGAGGATCAACAAGGGGAACCCGGTGACGTACAACGACCCGGACCTGACCCGCTGGGGGATCCCAACGCTCCAGCGGGCGGCCGGAGCCGGCGCCGTGTACGAGGGCCCGCCCATCACCGGGGCCGAGGACTTCTCCCTCTATCAGAAGGAGATCCCGGGGATGTTCTTCTTCCTCGGAATCACGCCGGAGGGAAGCCAGCCCATCCCCAACCACTCGCCGCTCTTCATCGCCGACGAGCGCGCCCTCCCCGTGGGCGTGCGCACGCTGGCGGGGCTCGCGGCGGATTACCTGCTGGAGCACGCCCGGGGCGTGAGTCAGGACCGGTAGGAGGCCCTCCTCCGGCGGGGGCGCGGGCCCGGTGCAGGCGCGCCGGGCCCGCGGCTCTTCAGTCCCCGGCCAGCTCCCTGCCCAGGAGGAGCAGCTTGCGCTCCTCGCCCCAGCGGTAACCTCCCAGCGCTCCCGTTCCCCGGAGCACCCGGTGGCAGGGGATGGCCACGGCGACGGGGTTCGCCCCCACCGCCTGCCCCACGGCCCGGGCGGCCCGCCGGGAGAGGCCAAGGTCGCCGGCGAGCGCGCCGTAGGTGGTCACCGTCCCCTCGGGGATGGCGAGGAGCGCTTCCCAGACGCGGATCTGGAAATTCGTCCCCCCCACGTGCAGCGAGAGAGGCCCCTCCCCTCCCCGCTTCCCGAAGACCCACCCGGCGAGGGGGGCCGTCGCCCCCGGGTCCTCTTCCAACGTTGCGGCGGGCCAGCGGGCCGCGACGCGTCCACGCCCCTCCGAGCGGGTCCCCCGTTCGAGGAACTCCAGGACCGCCAAGCCCCGCCCGGACCGGGCCAGCACGCAGGGCCCGACCGGGCTGTCGTGGACGCCCCACAGGAGGCGCACCCCCCGCCCCTTCGAGCGGACCTCCGCCGGCGTCATCGCGTGGACGTTCACCATGAGGTCGTGGAGCCGCCCCGGGCCCGAGAGCCCCGCTCCCCACGACGCGCGGAGGAGGTTGCCCTCCTCCTCCAGCACACGGCGCGCCCGCACGGACGTGGCGAACTGCAGGAAGCGCTTGGGGCTCAGCCCCACCGCGGTGCGGAACACGCGCTGGAGGTGGTGGGGGCTGAGCCCCACGTGGGCCGCCAGCTCGCCCAGGGACGGCTGATCCAGCTGGCGCTCGTCCAGATAGCGGATGGCCTTCTCCATGCGCCGGTACGTCACCGCGTCGAGTCCGTGCTCCACCGCCCCTCCTCCTGTCCGTGGGTGCTCCGCCCGCCGGCGGTCCGTCCGGGCGTGGGGCGTGGGCCCGCCGTCCCCGCAGCCAGGATGGCGTTCCGGGTGCCCGGGCTCAACCCGGATCTTGCTCCGCGCGGGAGCAGGGATGCGCGCTCGGGTGGCGAGAGGATGGATCCCTGGCGGCAGCTGAGCGGGCGGGACACCCCGTGGCGGCGGGCGGAGAAATTATATATCTTCGCATCCGCATTCATGAATACGACCTCTCCTCCCTCGATCCTGGAGCACCTCTCCGCCCTCGGCGACGAGACGCGGACGCGCATCCTCGTGCTCCTGGAGCGAAGCGAGTTCACGGTATCGGAGCTCTGTGCCGCCCTCCAGGTCCCCCAGCCCACGGTGAGCCGCCACCTGCGCACCCTCGCCGACGACGGCTGGGTGGAGTCGCGCGCCGAGGGGCGGAACCGGCACTACCGGCTGGCCGAGCCCCTGGCCGAGCCGCACCGGGAACTCTGGCGCGTGGTGCGCGACGGGCTGGGCCTCGACGGGGTCTACGCAGCCGATGCCGAGCGGGCCCGTCAGGTGCTGGCGGACCGGCGCCGGCGCTCGGCGGAGTTCTTCGCCGCCGCAGCGGACCGGTGGGACCACCTGCGCAGGGACCTGTTCGGGGCCCGCGCCGAATTCCTCCCTATGCTGGGGCTCCTCGACCCTCGCTGGACCGTGGGGGACCTGGGCACGGGCACGGGCGGGCTCGCAGCCACCCTGGCCCCCTTCGTCGCCCGCGTGATCGGGGTGGACCGCTCCGACGCGATGCTGAGGGCCGCCGCCCGGCGCCTCGAGGGGGCCCCCAACGTGGAGCTCCGCCACGGCGACCTGGAGGCGCTCCCGGTGGCCGACGGCGAGCTGGACGTGGCCGTCCTGAGCCTCGTGCTCCACTACGTGGTGGACCCTGCCCACGCGCTGCGCGAGGCGCGGCGCGCCCTCCGCCCCGGGGGCCGTGTCCTCGTGGTGGAGATGCGCTCACACGACCGGGGCGCCGCCTACGCCGAGGAGATGGGCCACGTGTGGCCCGGCTTCGAGCAGCCCGCGCTGGAAGCGTGGCTCCGCGACAGCGGCTTCACCCACGTGCACGCACGGCCCCTGCCTCCGGATCCGGAGGCCGCCGGGCCCCTTCTTCTCATCGCCACCGGGCTCAAGCCCTGACACCCTTCCACCACCCCCCTCCACCCTCACATCCGACCCACGCAACCATGGCCAAGCCCCACGTCATCCCCGGAGCCAGCACCCCCGGCGCCACCGAGCGCCTCCCCTTCAAGGTCAAGGACCTCGCCCTGGCAGAGTGGGGGCGGAAGGAGATCCGCCTGGCGGAGCAGGAGATGCCCGGGCTCATGGCGGCCCGCAAGGAGTACGGACCCGGGAAGCCGCTGGCCGGCCTCAAGGTCATGGGCTCGCTGCACATGACCGTGCAGACCGCGGTGCTCATCGAGACGCTGGTGGAGCTGGGGGCCGACGTGCGCTGGGTGTCGTGCAACATCTTCTCCACCCAGGACCACGCGGCCGCGGCGGTCGCCGTGGGGAAGAACGGCACGCCCGAGGACCCGCGGGGCGTCGCGGTCTTCGCCTGGAAAGGGGAGACGCTGGAGGAGTACTGGTGGTGCACCGAGCAGGCGCTGGAGTGGCCCGACGGCTCGGGACCCGACCTGTTGGTAGACGACGGCGGGGACGCCACGCTCATCATCCACAAGGGGTTCGAGTTCGAGGAGGCCGGCGCGGTGCCGCCCTTCGACGAGGCCGGCGACCCGGAGGAGTGGGGGGTCATCCTGGAGGTGCTGCGCCGCAACCAGGCCGCCGACGCCGCCCGCTGGCACCGTGTCGCGGCCAAGGTGCGTGGGGTCTCGGAGGAGACCACCACCGGCGTCCACCGTCTGTACGAGATGGAGCGCGCCGGCACCCTGCTCTTCCCCGCCATCAACGTCAACGACTCGGTCACCAAGTCGAAGTTCGACAACCTGTACGGTTGCCGGCACTCGGTGGTGGACGGGCTCAACCGCGCCACCGACGTCATGCTCTCGGGCAAGCAGGCGGTGGTGTGCGGGTATGGCGACGTGGGCAAGGGATGCGCCCAGGCCCTCAAGGGCCAGGGCGCGCGGGTTGCGGTCACGGAGATCGATCCCATCTGTGCGCTGCAGGCGTGCATGGAGGGGTACCAGGTGGTCCGCCTGGAGGACGTGGTCGCCACGGCGGACATCTTCATCACGGCCAGCGGGAATCTGAACGTGATCACCGCGGAGCACATGTCCCGGATGAAGGACAAGGCGATCGTAGGCAACATCGGTCACTTCGACAACGAGATCGACATGGCCGGGCTGAAGAAGGTACCCGGGCTCCGGCGGGTGAACATCAAGCCCCAGTACGACGAATTCGTCTTCCCGGACGGGCACTCGGTGCTCGTGCTCGCCGAGGGCCGCCTCATGAACCTGGGGTGCGCCACGGGCCATCCGTCCTTCGTGATGAGCGCCAGCTTCACGAACCAGATCATCGCCCAGGTGGAGCTGGCCACCAACGCCGCGGCCTACGAGTGCCGGGTGTACACGCTGCCGAAGAAGCTGGACGAGAAAGTTGCGCGGCTGCACCTGGCGCAGCTGGGCGCGCGGCTCACGGAGCTCACCGACAGGCAGGCGGCGTACATCGGGGTGGACAGGGCGGGGCCGTACAAGGCGGAGCACTACCGGTATTAGGCGGGGGGCGCGCCGGCGCCCCTGCGCCGCTGTGGTGCGCCCGGGGGCCTGGCAGCCCGTCTCGGGGGCCGTTGCACTGCGCACGCTGCGCGTGCGACCCCCGCTCGACGGGCCGCCAGGCCCCCGGGCTACGTCACCGGTTCGCGGCGCCGCCGCTGCCGGGTCAGCGGAACGTGATGCCGGGCGTCAGGGTGATGCGGATCACCCCGTTGTGCGCGGCCGGATCGTCGTAGGCCTGGACGGCGGCGGCGCCCTTCACCACCTCGATGGACGCGATGTCGGGATCGCCCAGACCTCCACCGCCCGGAGTCCGTCTCTGCATCCGGCATCTCGCGGAATCCGCAAACCGCGCTACCTTCGACGGCCATGTCCTCCCCGAGCACCGACCCCGATCCACGTCCCCGCGGCAGGGCACCCGACTGGTGGTTGCCCGCGACGATCTGGGCTGCCGCGGCCCTCCTCGGGTACCTCAGCATCCAGCGCGGGTGGCTCCCCCACGACGCCGGCGCGCTCGGCCATGCTTCCGAGCGCGTCCTCGCGGGGGAGCTTCCGCACCGTGACTTCCACGACACCTACACCGGCGGCCTCGCGCTGCTGAACGCCGTCGCCTTCAAGGTGCTAGGGGTGGGCATCCTCAGCATGCGATGGGTGTTCTTCGCCGCCTATCTGGCGTGGGTGCCGCTCTTCTGGATGGTGGCGAAGCGACTGGCGGGCCGGGGGCCGGCCGCCGTCGGGACGTTGCTCGCGGCTGCCGCCTCCCTTCCGGTCTACCCCGAAGGGATGCCGAGTTGGTACAACCTCTTCCTCGCCACGGCGGGCGTCTGGGCCCTGCTCCGCCACGAGGCCGACGGAAGGCCGGCCTGGCTGGTGGCCGCCGGGGCTGCCGGCGGGCTCTCGATCCTGTTCAAGGTGATCGGCCTCTTCTACCTCGCCGGCGTGGGCCTGTACCTCTTGTGCCGGGAACGCGCCGTGTCCGCACGAAGATCGGCCGACGCCGCCGGGACGGCTTCCGCCGATGCTCCGTATCGGATCGCGGTGTTGGGGGCGTTGGCGCTCGTGGCCGTTGCGACGGCCGCGACGGTCCTGCGCGCCGGCAACCCGATCATGTTCTTGTACTTCGGCGTTCCGCCCCTGGTGGCCGTCGCCGCGGTCGCCACGCGCGTGGCGTCTTCCACCGGGGAGCCGGCGCGGGATCGCTTCCGGCGCCTCGCGGGTTGGACCCTCCTCGTCGGGCTGGGCGCCGCGGTCCCCGTTGCGTTGTTCGCGCTTCCCTACGCGGCTTCCGGATCCCTCGATGCGCTCTGGCAGGGGGTGTTCGTCCTTCCCCAGAGCCGTTTCCTTCACGCCATGTGGACGCCGCCGCCCCTGGGGGCGCTCGTTCCGGCCCTGGCCGTGGCGGCCTGGCTCGCACTCGCACCCCGCGCGGGTCCCGCTCTCCAGCGTCCCCTCACCGCCGGGGCCCTGGTCGTCCTCGCGGCCGGGCTGGCCCTGAGCCACACGGAGCCGGGGTACAGGGCGTTCTGGTACCTGATCTCGGGGAGCGGCGTCGTCCTGGCCGCGGTGTACGCCTGGAAGCTGGCGTTGGCCGGGGAGGACCCCGCGGCGGGCGTGCTCGTGCTCGGGGTGTTCTCCTATCATGCCCTCGTCCAAGTCCCCTTCGCCGCACCGGTGTACGCCCTCTACGCGTTTCCCATGATGGTGCTCCTGGCGCTGGCCGCGGCGGCCGCGTCCCTGGACCTGCCGCGCCGCTCGCTCCACGTGATCCTCGCAGGCCTCCTCGTGTTCGTTCTGCTGCGGGTGGACACGGGATTCCTGTACCACATGGGTTTCCGGTACCGTCCCCACAACCAGGTGGAGACCCTCGACCTTCCCCGGGCTGCCGGGATCCGCGTGTCGGCGGTGGAGAAGGCGGAGTACGAGGCGCTCGTGGCGGCCGTGGAATCCCTGGACCCGGGGCCCTGGGTCTACGCCTTCCCCGACAGTCCCGAGGTGTATTTCCTCACCGGGCGACGCAACCCGACGGCCTCCCTGTTCGACTTCCTCGATCCCGACCTCGAGGGACGCGACGAGCGTGTCCTGCGGCGGCTGGACGAGCTCGCCGTCCGCGTCGCGGTCCTCAACCGAAGGCCCCTCTTCTCCGGCCCACCCGAGGCGGAATTCCTGCGCGCCCTCGAGGCCAGGTACCCGAACGCCAGGGAGATCGGGCGCTTTCTCGTGGTCTGGGCGGAGCGCGAACCCGGGTCCTGACCCCGCGCGCCCGCGTCAGCGGGGCGGCACTTCGCAGGACATCATCACCGAACTGCCGAAGGGGATCCGCGGGGGACCGAAGACCCGCTCCTCGAGACGGCACGCGAGGAAGAGCCCCCGGTTGAGGGGACCTGGGGGAAGGGTCGGAGCCGCAGGCGCCACTTGCCGCACGGACTCGCCGGCGCGCACCGCGAGCTTGGCGAAGAACAACCAGTGGAAGAGGTAGCGCGCGCGGACCGCGCGCAGTCCGGCCTCGCCGACGGCCTTCCCGAGGCTGCGCCGACGGTATCGCGTGAAGTGACGATTAAGCCGGTCATGCGCCGTCCACAGGAGGTTGAACGCGGGGACGGTGAGCAGCACCCGCCCACCAGGCCTGAGAAGCGCTCGGCAGTGCGCCAGCGCTCCCACGGGATCCGCCAGGTGTTCCAGCACGTCCAGCAAGAGGATCAGCGAATAGCGCCTGTCCGGGTGGAAGTCCTCGAACGGCACCCTGTGGATCGTTCGACCCGACCGGCCGCTCACCAGCGCCGGGTCGGGCTCGACGCCCTCGACCTCCCCGAATCCCGCCAGCCTCGGGAACAGGAGACCATCGCCGCATCCGACGTCGAGGATGGCCGGCTTCGCCCCTCCCCCCTGTTCCCGCAGGAGCCTGGCCACCTCGCGGACCACCACCTCCTCCCGGGCGCGCCACCACCAGTGCCGCGCGTAAAGCTCGGTGTAGCGAGCCGCGTACGTGGGATCCAGGGCGCCGGGCACACCTTCGGGTGAGGTGGCGGGGACGCGCTCCTCCCCTTCCGCGCCGAGGCCGTCAGGTCGGTTCCGAGCCATCCCGCCCACGAACGACCCGCTGCACCACGTACAGCGGTCGCCCTTTCACCTCTTCGTACACGCGGCCGACGTACTCGCCGATGATCCCCAGGAAGAGCAGGTTCACCCCCGACACCAACGTCATGACGAGGATGAGGGCCGTGAAGCCCTGCGGTGAACGGTCCAGGACGAGCCGGGCGTACAGCGCGAACAGGGCGAAGAGCGTCGTGAGGAGGACCGTCACGGCGCCCAGAGCGGCCGCCAGTCGCAGCGGAATGATGGAGAAGGAGAAGATCCCGTCACTGGCCAGACGCAGCAGCTTCCTGAGACTGTACTTGCTCCGCCCCGTGTAGCGGGCGGCGCGCTCCACCGGGAGACCGATCTGCCGGAAGCCGGCCCAGGCCCGCAGCCCCCGCAGGTACCGATGGCGCTCCGGCGCACTCCGGATGGCGCGCAAGGCACGCGAGGAGATCGCGGCGTAGTCGCCCGCGTCGAGGGGGAGCTGCAGGTTCGACACGGCGGAGAGGATCCGGTAGTACGCGAAGTACGCCACCCGGAGCCACCAGGCCTCCAGTCGCCGGTCGCGGCGGGCGTACACCACATCGTACCCCTCGCGCATGCGCTCGAGCATGGTGGGGATGAGTTCAGGCGCGTCCTGGAGGTCTCCGTCCATGAGGACGATCACGTCGCCGGTCACAAACTCGAGGGCGGCGGTCAGGGCGGCCTGGTGACCGAAGTTCCTCGACAGAGACACCGCCACGATGCGCGGGTCCTCACCCGCCGCCCGCGCCAGGATCTCCATGGTCCGGTCCGCGCTGCCGTCGTCCACCAGGACCAGCTCGTGCCCCTCTCCCGGAAGCGCGTCCAGGACCGCCGTCACGCGGCGAAGGAGCTCGGGAAGACCCTCCTCTTCATCGAAGAGGGGTATGGCAATCGATACCCTGGGCGCCTCCGCTCGCCCTCCCCCCTGCCCCGTCTTCATGCGCGCACCGTCCGGGATCGCCCCTTGAAGTAGACCATGTTCCAGAGTGTGAGGCTGCCCAGACCCAGCGGATAGGGCTCGAAGATCACCGAGTCGAAGCTCTCGCTGAACAGTTCCCGCCACCGAGGGAGGGGCCGGGCGAAGTCCCCCCGATCATGTCGGGCGAGCCAACCGGCGATGGATCGATCGGGCGGGAGCACGAGGTCGAGGACATGGATGTGCCCGTCTTCGGTGAGCAGCGTCGCGAGATGCGAGAGGACACGCCGTGCGTCGTCGTCGGACACGTGATGGAAGAAGCTGTTGACCAGGATGAAGTCGAAGCGATCCTCGGCAAGCTCGGCCGAGGTGACGTCCATGACGCGGACGTCCCGGCCGGTGGCCTTCCTGGCGTAACGCACATACCGCTCGTTCAGGTCCACGCCGAGGTAGTCCGTGTGGTGGAAGTGGCGCGCGTTCGTCCCGGGACCGCACGCCACGTCGAGGGCGCTGCGCACGTCCGCAAGGCTGTTGTGCCGCATAACCGGACGGAACTTCTGTTCCGCAAACGGCGGCTGCCAGGGTTGACCGCTTCGCTCGGTGGGCCTGGGCGCCCCGCTGAGTGGGGCTCGCACGCGAAGCGTGCGTAGTGAAACGCGCCCCCGAAGTGGAGCGCCCGGGCCCACCGATCCGACCTACGCCTCAACCCATGAGCAACCGCACCGCGAACAGCACGATCGTCACGGTCACCACGTTCCGCACCCATGCGTGCCCCTTGAGCACCTGCACGCGCACCCCCACCAGCCCGCCCACGTAGTTCCCCGAGGCGAGCACCACCGCCATGGGCCAATCCACCTTCCCGCTGGCGGCGAAGACCAGGAGCGTGAGGGGGGTGAACACGAGCAGGAGGGTGACCTTGACCGCGTTGCCGCGGATGAGGTCGAGCCCGCCGGCGGTGGTGAGGGCGAGGACGATGAAGCCAACCCCGGCCTGGATGAACCCGCCGTACAGCCCCACCAGGAAGAACGCGGCGGCGTACGCCAGGCGCCGCCTGCCGGAGGGAGCCGGAGACACGTCTCCCGCGGCCTTGGGCGCGGGCCGCCAGAGCGTCCAGGCCGTGATCGCGACCATGGCCAGCGCGAGGACGCGCTGGAACGCCACGTCGCCGACGCGCACGGCGGCGAACGTCCCGAGCAGCGCGCCGGCCACCGACGTGGGGGCGGCGAGGAGGAGCCAGTCCCTCGGGATGAGGCCCCTCCGGTGGAAGGACCAGGACGCGCCCACGTTCTGGGTGATGATGGCCAGGCGGTTGGTCCCGTTCGCCACCGTCGCCGGAAGCCCCAGGAAGATGAGAAGGGGAACGGTGAGGAACGAGCCGCCTCCTGCGATGACGTTCAGGACGCCGGCGAAGGAGCCGACGCCGAACAGGAGGAGCGCGCTGACGTAGGGATCGCTCAAGGGCCGTTCCTCGACTCAGCAGGTCGCTGAAGAATGGGGGCACACCGCGACCCGTGCTGCGCACGGGTGCCCCCGGACGCCACGGCCCCGACCACGCTTCGCGTGGTGCCCCCTAGGCGGAGCGACGGGCCGAGCGAAGCGAGACCGCCGAGCGTAGCGAGGCAACGCATAGCCGTAGCTACGTCTAGGAGCGCCAACGACGGGGTAACAACGCGAAGCGTGGTAACAACGCGAAGCGTGGTAACAACGCGAAGCGTTGTCGGGGCCGTGCCGCCGTAACCCACACCCACACCAGATCATATCAGCCATGGTGTTGGGCGCATGGGGGTTTCGCGACAAGCGCTTCGCGCTTGTTGACCGATCCATCGTCGCTCCTCCTCACCGTAGCTCGACCACCGGCTTCGCCGGCGGTGCCCACGCCTCGTCGTCGCTCCTTGGCTGAACCGCGAAAGCCGGTAACAGGCCGAAGGCCTGTCGCGCGCGGTGTACCCCCATTCTTCAGCGACCTGCCTAGCAGATGCGGGGGAGCTGATCCCCGGGAAGCATGTCCACCACGCGGGACGCTCCGAGGCCGGTCCTGAGGATGACCAGTCCAGGATGCTCCGCCACCACCGTCCCCACCACGGTGGCGCCGGACCCGGCGGGGTGGCTCCGAAGGAGATCCACCGCCCGGGACGCCGCCTCGGAGGCGACGAACGCCACGAGCACCCCCTCGTTGGCCACGTAGAGCGGATCGAGCCCGAGCATCTCGCACGCCGCCTGCACGGCGCCGGGCACCGGGATGGCCGCCTCGTCCAGCTCCACGCCCACCCCGGACGCTGCGGCGATCTCGTTCAGCGCGCTCGCCGCCCCGCCCCGGGTGGCGTCGCGCAGCGCGTGGACCTGGGACCCGAGCTCCTCCCGGAGCGACGCCACGAGGGGCGAGAGGTCGGCGGTGTCGGACACGATCTCGCTCTCGAAGGCGAAACCCTCGCGGACGGCCATGACCGCCATGCCATGGCGCCCGAGGGGGCCGCTCACCAGGACCGCGTCCCCGGGACGCGCGCCACGCGGGTCGGGGCGGAACCCGTCGTGGAGGATCCCCACGCCGGTGGTGTTCACGAACATTCCGTCGGCCTTCCCCCGGTCCACCACCTTGGTGTCGCCGGTGACCACGGCCACACCGGCGGCAGCCGTCGCCTCGGCCATCGCGTCCAGAACCCGGTCCAGCAGGTCGAAGGGGAGCCCCTCCTCCAGCACGAACCCCACCGAGAGCCAGCGGGGCGTGGCGCCCATCATGGCGAGGTCGTTCAGCGTCCCGTGGACGGCGAGGTGGCCGATGTTCCCCCCGGGGAACTCCAGCGGGCTCACCACGAACGAGTCCGTGGAGATGGCGATCTCCGCACCCTCCACGGGGACGACGGCGCCGTCGCCGAGCCGATCCAGCCAGGGGTTCCCGAAGCGGGGCAGGAAGTGCTCGCGCAGGAGTTGGGCGCTCATTTTGCCGCCGGACCCGTGGCCGAGCTGGACACGGTCGTGCTGGGTGGTCGGGACAGGGCAGACGGGGCCGGATGCCATGGATGACACGGTCACGCTCCTCGCTCGGCGCCGCGTCCCACACGGGCGAAGTTGTGGTAGGCGGCGCACGCTCCTTCGGAGGAGACCATGGGGGCACCGAGAGGGGACTCGGGTGTGCACGCGGTCCCGAACGCGCCGCACTCGGAGGGCTTGATGCGACCCCGGAGCACGTCCCCGGCGCGGCAGGCGGCGGGCTCGTCGGCGCGGATGAAGCCCAGGGAGAACCTCACCTCGGCGTCGTACCCGGCGAACTCGGGTCGGAGTCCGAGCCCGCTGGACGGGATGACCCCGATCCCTCGCCACCCGCGGTCCACCGCATGGAAGACCCGCTCCATGAGGTCCTGGGCGGCCTGGTTGCCCTCGCGCCGCACGGCGCGGACGTACTGGTTCTCCACTTCGTGGCGCCCCACCTCGAGTTGGCGCACGGCCATCCAGATGCCCTCCAGGATGTCCATGGGCTCGAAGCCGGTGATGACGATGGGGACGCGGTAGCGCGCAGCCAGGGGCTCGTACTCGGTCCACCCCATCACCGCGCACACGTGTCCCGCGGCCAGAAACGCCTGGACCCGGTTGTCCGGCGCCTCCAGGATGGCCACCATGGCCGGCGGCACGGTGACGTGGGAGACCAGGACGCTGAAGTTCGTCACGCCGAGCTCGTGGGCGCGCCACACGGCCATGGCGTTGGCCGGCGCGGTGGTCTCGAAGCCCACGGCGAAGAACACGACCTCCTTGTCGGGGTGCCTGCGCGCCAGCTCGAGGGCATCCAGGGGCGAATACACTGCGCGCACGTCCCCTCCCCGGGCCTTCACCTGGAGGAGGTCGCACGCGCTCCCGGGCACCCGGAGCATGTCGCCGAACGAGGTGAAGATCACGTCGGGGCGGGATGCCAGGTGGAGGGCCCGGTCGATCTGCTCCAGCGGCGTGACGCACACGGGGCAGCCGGGACCGTGGATCATCTCGACCTGCTCGGAAAGCACGTCGTTGATCCCCTGCTTGACGATGGTGTGCGTCTGGCCCCCGCACACCTCCATGAGCGTCCACCGCCGCGTCGCCTCGCGGCGGATCCTCTCCACGAGGGCCCGCGCCAGCTTCGGGTCCCTGTACTCGGCCAGGTACTTCACGCCGGTTCCTCGAGCTCGCCCATCTGCCGGAGGATGTCGAGGGTCCTGTGGGCCTCTTCCTCGTCCACCTTGGAGAGCGCGAACCCCACGTGGACGATGACGTAGTCGCCCACGTCCACCTCGTCGGCCACGTACGCGAGGCACGCGTCGCGGCGCACGCCGCCGAAGTCCACGACCCCCATGGGGAGCCCGCCGTCCCGCCGCACTTCCACGATCCGTCCCGGGATCCCCAGGCACATGATGCTCCGCTCCTCCCGGCCCGCCGGGCCCCTACGTGTCCATGCGGGCCGAGGCCACCACGGCCTGCCCGTAGCTCACCGCACCGTCGTTGGGCCCCAGCACCCGGGGCACCAGCACGCGGAGGCCGGCGCGCTCCAGCCGGTCCGCCACGCCCGCCAGGAGGCGCGCGTTCAGGAAACATCCCCCTCCCACGGCCACCGTGGCCAGCCCCTGGGCGCCGCACAGCCGGACCGCGAGCGCCGCGGAGGCGTCGGCGACGCTCTCGTGGAAGGACGCAGCCAGCTCAACCACGTCCCCACCCCCTGCCCTGGCCGAGCCCAGCGCCTCCAGGAGGGGGAGCGGGTCCAGGACCCATACGCCGTCGGGCCCCTCCGCCGCCGGAAACGGGAGCGTTCTGCCCCTCGCCCTCCCGGCCAGCGCCTCCAGCTCCATGGGAGCCTGGCCCTCGAAGGCCGCGACGGTGCGGACGCCGAGGACGGCGGCGGCGGCGTCGAAGAGGCGGCCCAGCGACGACGCCTCCGGCGCGTTGACGCGGCGGCGGATCTGCAGCCGGGCCGTCTCCAGGGCGTCGGCGGACACGCCGCGGAAGGCCTCGGCGAAGGCCGGCTCCGCTTCCGGGGCGAGGGAGAGGTACCCCAGGGCGGTGCGCCAGGGTGCCCTGGCCGCGGCGTCCCCGCCGGGGAGCGGCGCGTAGCGCAACCTGCCCAGGCGGCGGAACCCGGTGAGGCCGGACCGGAGGAACTCGGCCCCCCACACGCGCTCGTCCTCCCCCCACCCGATGCCGTCGAAGGCGAGGCCGAGCACGTCGTCGAGGATCCCGTGCTCGCCCTGCACCGCCGCGATGTGGGCGTGGTGGTGCTGCACCGGAGGGAGCTCCGCCAGCCCCGACTCCTGCGCCAGCCGCGTGGAGAGGTATCCGGGGTGGAGGTCCCGCACCACGGCCACGGGATCCAGTCGGAAGAGCGTCCGGAATCGGTGGAGCACGGCGTGCCAGTGCTCCAGCGTCTCCAGGTTCTCCAGGTCCCCCACGTGCTGGCTGATCCAGGCGCTGTCGCCCTGTGCCAGCGTGAGCGTGTTCTTCAGGTGGGGCCCCACGGCCAGGAACGGCCGCTGCGCCGGCACCGGAAGCGGGACGGGGAGCGGGGCGTACCCCCGCGCCCGGCGCAGGAAGATGGTTCCCCGGGGCGACGTCCGCACCAGCGAGTCGTCGTAGCGCGCCACGATCTCCCGGTCGTGGAAGAGGAAGCCGTCGGCGATCCCGCCCAGGCGCTCACGCGCCTCCTCCACCCCGGTGGCGATGGGCTCGTCGCTCTGGTTCCCGCTGGTCATGACCAGCGGGCGTGCCACCTCCTCGAGGAGGAGCCGGTGGAGAGGCGTGTACGCCAGCATGATCCCCACGCTGGTGAGTCCGGGGGCCAGCGAGGGTGCCAGCAGCGCCCCGGCCCTCCGCTCGAGCAACACGATGGGGCGCTCGCGGGACTCGAGGAGCGCCGCCTCCCCGTCGGACACCAAGGCCAGCGCGCGTGCCTCGTCCAGGCTGCGCACCATGATGGCGAGGGGCTTCGACTCGCGGTGCTTCCGGGAGCGCATGCGACGCACGGCCAGGTCGTCGGTGGCGTCGCAGGCCAGGTGGAATCCCCCGAGGCCGCGCACGGCCACGACGCGCCCCCGGACCAGGAGCTCCCCGGCGGCACGGATGGCCATGTCGCCCCGGTGCGTCACGCCGCCCTCCGCCTCCAGCCATACCCGGGGTCCGCACGCCGGGCACGAGTTGGTCTGGGAGTGGTAGCGCCGGTCGGTGGGGTCCTTGTATTCCCGCAGGCACTCGGGGCACTGGGCGAAGGCGGACATGGTGCTCCGCTCCCGGTCGTACGGCATGGCCTCGATGACCGTGAAGCGGGGCCCGCAGTCCGTGCAGGTGATGAACGGGTAGCGGAAGCGCCGATCCGAGGGGTCGTGGAGTTCGGCGGCGCACGCCGCGCAGAGCGCCACGTCCGGCGACACCGGGAGGCGGCCCCGGGGGGCCAGGTCGCTACCAAGAACCTGGAAGGCGTCCGCCCCGGTCCAGGCCGCGGGGGCCACCTCCATCCCGTCGATGCGGGCGAGCGGCGGTGCGTCGGAGCGCAGCCCCTGCACGAAGGCCTCCAGCGACGCGTCCTCCCCCTCGGCCAGGATGTGCACCGAGCCGGCCTCGTTCTTCACCCACCCGCGCACGCCGTGGCGGAGGGCGAGGCGGTGGACGAAGGGCCGGAATCCGACGCCCTGCACGACCCCGCGGATCCGGAGCTCGAGAGCCCGGAAGGCCTCGGGAGTCGAGGGCGCGGGGGCCGGGCTCGCGGCGGTCACGCTCCGCGGCGCGCGCTCGAGCGGGCGTGGGCCTGGAGGAAGTCGTACCAGGGGCCCATCCCCTCGCCGGTGAGAGCGGACGTGAAGAAGAAGGTGAGCTCCGGGTTGACCTGCCTGGCGTAGTCCACGGCCAGGTCCAGGTCGAACGGCACGTAGGGGAGGAGGTCCACCTTGTTCAGCACCGCGTAGCGCGCCATGCGGAACATCTTGGGATACTTCAGGGGCTTGTCCTCCCCCTCGGTGACGGAGAAGACCACCACCTTGGCGGTCTCGCCCAGGTCCCAGCTCGCGGGGCACACGAGGTTCCCCACGTTCTCCACGAAGAGGAGGTCCAGCTCGTCCAGGGCCAGATCCTCGAGCGCCGCGCTCACCTGCCGGGCATCCAGGTGGCAGGCGCCGCCGGTCACCACGGCGTGGACCAGGCGGTCCGTCCACCGGGCGAGCCTGTCCGCATCGTTCTGGGTCTGCACGTCTCCCGTGACCACGGCCATGCGGAGCTCGGAGCCCATCTCCTGCAGCGTGCGCTCCAGCAGGAGGGTCTTTCCCGACCCGGGCGAGGACACCAGGTTGAACGACGCGAGCCCGTGCGCCTGGAGGCGCTGGCGGATGTCGGCCGCCAGCTCGTCGTTCTTCTCCATCACCCGCTCCCGCACCTCAATGCGGCGGATCGCCATCCTCCACCTCCAGGTAGGTCACGCGCAGATCGTCGCCGGGGCCCACGTCGAGCACCGCCCGGGCGGCGCCGAAGGGAGGGCTGGAGAGCAGGGTCTCGAGCCAGAACTCCAGGCTCTCGGGCTCCACGCCCGAGTCCAGCCCCACGCGGAGCCCCACCTCGCGGAGCAGGCGCAGGTCGTCGGACCCGACGCGCTCCTCCGCGATGCGGCAGACCTCCATGGCGAGGCTCATCTCGTGCACGGGCGCCCTCCTTCCCTGCATGGAGCATAACCACGCCTCGGGCGCGGTCAGTAGGGACAAACGCGCGGGGGGTGTGGGGAAAAGGCCCGACGCCGCCGGGCAGGGTGCGGGACCCATCCGCGAAGAGGCCCCGCCGCCCGGGAGGGCGGCGGGGCCGGTGCTCCGTGGCGGCGCGCAGAAGCGCCGCGTCACGTCCTCAGTTGAAGCGGTACCGCAGCGAGAACTGGATGCGGTAGACGTCCCCGATGCCCGCGGTGGGCTCGAAGGTCTTGCTGATCATGTCCCCGCCGCTGGTGATGGTGCGGAGCCGGTACTGCGCGCGGCCCTGCGAGTCGGCCGGGGCACCGCTGGGCACGATGAGCGGCGAGTTGGTGACCATCCGCTCGCCCACGCCCCAATCGCTGTTCAGGAAGTTGAGGAAGTTCAGGAAGTCGGCGCGCACCTCGATGCTGTTGCGCTGGCCGCGCACGTTCCTGAAGATCTCCTGCGCGATGCCGAAGTCCACCCACTGCATCATGGGCAGGAAGAAGGCGCCGCGCTGGGCGTACTCGCCGCGGTGCTCGCTCAGGTACGGATCCTGCTCGATGTAGGCGTCCCAGGCAGCGGCCTGCTCCGCGGCGGTGTAGGTGCGCGTGCCGGCAGTGTACTGCTGGAAGACCATCTCGCTCACGTCCTTCGGGATGTAGAGAAGGTCGTTGCTCGTGCCGCCGTCGCCGTTCAGGTCGCCGGAGTACACGTAGCTCGCGTTCCCGTTGGTGCGGCGATCGAGGAAGAACGAGACCGTGGTGGCGCCGAAGCTCAGGAACTCGGCGCGGTACGTCGCGGCCGCGAAGAAGCGGTGGCCGGGCGAATTGATCGAGTAGCCGAGCCCCGGGTTGTTCGGGTCACCGGCGTGCGGGTTGTTGTTCCACGACCCGAAGGCGATGGAGCCCGGGTCCACGGTGTTCTTCGACTCTCCGTAGGCGTAGCCGAGCTTCACGTACAGGCCGCTGCTGAAGGGCTTCTCCAGCGACGCGGCGACGTTCCACGACTTGCCGACGTTCTGGTTCTTCAGGACGATGGCGTTCGTGATCTTGCAGTTCCCCGGCAGGCGGTTCGCCTGCGTGCCGCTGATGGTGGGGCACTGGTCCACGGTCCAGCGGCCGCGGTTGTCGGCGCCGGTGAAGCTGCTCTGCGCGGCCGGCAGGTTGGCGTTGATGTAGTAGACGCCGTTGATGTCCTTGTTGTACATGTACTCGAGGGTGCCGAACACCCCGAACGGGAGCCTCTGGTCCACGGCCAGGTTGGTCCGCCAGATCTGCGGGAACATGAAGTCCGCCGTGGTCAGGGCCAGCTCGTAGCTCGACGCCGGCGTCCCGTTCACGCTGGTCGGCTTGTACTTGTCGATGTCGGGGTTGAAGGGCCGGGCGGTGGTGTTGTCCAGCGACTCGAAGCCCGTGAGCACCCCGTTGTTGCCGATCTGGTTGGAGATCCACACGTAGGCCGGCCGGCCCGTGAAGACGCCGGTGCCGCCGCGGAGCTGCGTGCTCTTGTCGCCGAACACGTCCCAGTTCACGCCCAGCCGGGGCGAGAACAGCGGGTTGGGGTCAGGGAGCTTGGACGTGGAGTACTTCGACGCGGTGCCGTCCTCGTCGCGGAAGGTCATGGCGTCCACTTCGGCGTTGGCGAAGCCGGTGTCACCGAACTTGGGCACGTCCATGCGGACGCCCATGGTGACCTTCAGGTCCGGGCTCACCTGCCACTCGTCCTGGGCGTAGACGCCGGCGTAGAAGACGTCCAGCGGCTGGATGGGCTTCTCCTGGCCGGGGACGTTCGACCAGCGCACCTGGAAGCGGCGCAGCGTGACGGGCGAGGTGGTGCGGTTCGGGTTGGTCTTGAAGCCCTGCGCGTCGGCGTAGAAGTCCTCCAGGGAGTTGTAGACGTACGCGCTCTGCTTGCCGGGGAAGAAGACGTTCTCGGAGTGGTACCACTCGGCGCTGGCGCCGAAGGTGAGGCTGTGCCCGGCGCGGAAGATCGAGAAGTTGTCCTGGAGCTGGAAGCTGTTGTAGCGGAGCTCGTTGTTCGGCGTGAACGGCTCGAAGCCGAACGAGGTGTAGACGCTGCCACCGTTCAGGATGTCGACGAAGGGGAACATCTCGCCGCGCGAGTTGCGGCTTTCGTCCTGGGATGTGTACCCGGCGATGAAGCTGTTGGCCATGTTCTGGCCGATGATCGAGTTCCACTCCCCCACCACCGACCGGATGTTCTCCATGATCTGGTAGTTGGAGTTCTGGTAGTTCAGCCCGGTGGTGTTCGAGCGCCGGGTGCCGAAGCCCAGGGAGGAGGAGTTGGACAGGAGCACGTCGGTGTTCGAGTCCAGGAAGGTGTAGCGCAGGCTGACCTTGTTCTTGTCGCTGAAGTTGTAGTCCAGCTTGCCCAGGAAGCGCTTCGCGGGCACCTCGTGGTCGTAGCCCTGATAGGGGCCGGTCACGTAGCCGAAGTTGTCGCTCAGGAACTTGCTGAGCCCGTCCAGGTCGCTGGCCTTCACCCGGGTGACGCTGCCGGCCACGGTCTCTGTTCCCGTGTTGGCGCGGAACGTGGTCCCGGGCTCGACGAGGGCGTCCTCCTCGTAGCTGGCGAAGAAGAAGAGCTTGTCCTGCAGGATGGGCCCGGAGAGCCAACCGCCCCACTGGCTGTAGTCGAAGGCGCCCACGGTCACGTCCGCGTCGCCCGCCTTCTTGCCGACCAGGCCGTTGTCGCGGAACTGGTGGTAGAGCGAGCCCTTGAACTCGTTGCCGCCGCTGCGCGTGACGGTGTTCACGCCGGCGCCCACGAAGTTGCCCTGGCGCACGTCGAAGGGCGCCACGTTGATCTGGATCTGCTCGATCGCGTCCATGGAGATGGGCGCCACGCCGGTGCGGTCACCAGGCTGGCCGCCGAGGCCGAACGAGTTGTTGAAGTACGACCCGTCCACCGTGATGTTGTTCATCCGGTTGTCCTGCCCCGCGAACGAGAACCCCGAGCCGTACTGGGGCGTGAGGCGGGCGAAGGACTCCAGGCGACGGTTGATGGTGGGGAGCACCTCGATGGCCTGCCGGTCCACGGCGGTGGCCGCGCCGGTGCGGTCCGAGCTCATGATGGGGTCACGGGTGGCGGTCACCGTGATCCCCGCCACGTTGAGCGCCTGCGACGACAGCCGGAACGTCAGGTTGGTCGCCTGTCCCAGCGTGAGCGTGAGGCCCGTCTCGACCTGGTCCGCGTACCCGATGAGGGACACGGTCACCTGGTAGGGCCCGCCGACGCGCATCCCCGGGATGATGAAGCGCCCGTCGCTCCGCGTGACCGCGCCGTACCGGCTGGCCGAGGGCTGGTGCACCGCGATGACGTTGGCGCCGGCGAGCGGCGCTCCGGCGTCGTCGTATACGACGCCGTTGATGAGGGAGGTGGTGACTCCCTGCGCCCCGAGCGCCGCTGCGCCGAGCAGCGAGGCGGCAGCCAGGGACAAGCATACTGTGAGGAAGCGTCTCATGCGGACTCCTGGGGACTCCGTTTCGGTGGGTACAACAGGTGTTTCGTTGGTCAAGACCGCGCCATCCCGCCCGCGATCGTGGAAGAATGGTAACAGCCCCCCGGCCCGGACAACGCAAACATCTGGCTACGGATGCGTCACCGCCCCCAATCCCGGCGGCGCCGGGACCACCCGAGCCGCCGCCATTCCATGGAACCCGTTGTAGGGCAAGCGCTTCCGCGCTCTACGAACGACCTCCCCCGCGAGTGGTCCTCTTGTTGTGTGGACAACATCTGCGGGCCCCTGGGCGGAGGCGTGGTCGGCTCACCCCGGGGTCGGCCTCTGCAACCTCCGGCCCGCCCCCTCCGTAGGGTTCCACAGGGGGACCCGGCGGGTCCCCGCGGACCCGAGAGAGCCTGACCATCATGACGCCGACCAAGACCATCCTCCGCGAGCTCCGGCGGGCCCACGAAGAGAGCCAGGGTGCCGCGCTCGTGCGCCCGGCGAGCATCCCGGGATTCGCCGCCGACCCGGACCGTTTCCAGAAGGCCGTGAACGAGCTGCTGAAGGACCGCCTCATCGAGGGGCGCAAGGACGAGGACGGTCGCATGGCGGTGGCCCTGAACGCGCATCGCCTGGCGGACGTGAGTCGGGTGCTCCGTCCTGCGTGGGCCCACCCCGCGCTGTGGGCGGCGGCGTTGATGGGCGCCATCGGGGCCGGCTTCATGATGTGAGCGCGTCCCAACGCGCCCCGCAACGGGAGCGTCTGTAGGACGAACCTCAGTTTGGCCCCGTCGCGAAGCTCAGTCTGTCCGAAACAGGCTGGTTGGCGAAACTCAATCTGTCCGGCGTTGGTACGTCGCCTTTCGGTGGCACCATGTATGAAGCTGGATATCCATGCAACCCGCCCTTCAGAATCCCGTCAAGCCGCCTCAACTGCGACCGTTCCCGCTCGGCCCGTCCACAACAGCGACGCAGTTTCCCCCCGGGGGAGTACCGGAGCCTACGACTTCGACTATGCCGGCCGAGGTGGGGTCTACCCCCCTCACCGGCGTGGTTGTCGGAGCCGACGCGTACGACCTGAACGACATCAGATTCGTTCCGTCCGGGGTCCTTGACTCGTTCCGGGTCCAGGAACGGAGTTGGGGCCAACCGTCGCTGGAGCCCGCAAGCGCATTCTCGAGACCCGGAGATGGTGCAGGCTCTGATCAGGGCCCTCAACGGGCTCGGGGTCGAGGTCGTGTTCGTCGTTGGCTGAACGGGGGCGCCTTGTTTCCGAGAAGACGCGCGCTACATCTGAGCGCATGAAGCCTCTTCTTACCCAAGTCTTTGCGTCCGCGGCCCGCGCCAGGCTCCTGCAATTGCTGGCCATCTTCCATGACGAGCCGCTCCGGTTCTGCGACATGCAACGGCGCTTGGGGGTAGGATCCAGATCGCTGCAGCGCGAACTGTCGCTGCTGACCGAGCTGGGCCTGGTCACGAAGGAGGGTCGAGGCGGGGAGGTGCGATACCGTGC
>DATIKQ010000127.1:0-22258 GCA_035477395.1 Longimicrobiales bacterium | reverse complement strand
AACGCGCACCTGGCGGACCGATCCCCCGCCTACCTCATCCGCCTCGGCCGGGTTGCCGACGTCATCGCGGCTCTCGAGGCCGAGAAGGCGGGTGTCCACGCCTGAGACCGGACCGGGCGTCTGCTGGCGGGTGTTTCCGTGGGATTCCCACGCGCCGGCGGGAGCACGCTTCTCCCCCTCCCGCGTCCCCGAGCCGACCGGGCGGGGCCGCTTCGACCTGCTCCGCGACCTGTCCCCGGTCCTCTACCTGGCTGAAAGGCCGGCGCACGCCGTGGGCGAGATGCTCCAGCCCTGGCGCGGGCAGCGGATTCTGCCTGCCCACCTGAACCGGGCCGGCTTCCCCCTGGCGCTGGTGGAGGTCCGCTTCCCCCCGGCATCGGCACGGAAGCTGGCCGACTTCTGCGACCCGGCCCACCTGGCTGCCACCGGTACCGCGCCCGACACCACGGCCTCTCGGAGCCGGGGGCGCACCCAACCCATCGCCCGCTCGGCGTGGGACTCGGGCCACCACGGCCTCCGCTGGTGGTCGAGCTTCTGGGGCGAGTGGCACACGGTGGTGCTCTTCACGGCCCGGCTCCCCGGCAGGCTCCGCTTCGGAGAGCCCGAGGTGCTCACGCTCGCGCATCCCGCGGTGAGGGAAGCAGCGGATCTCCTGGGGATGGAGGTGCGGTAGCGCGTCGCCTGCGATCGCGGGACGGGCCGCCCCCTCAGAGCTCCCTGCCCGTCTCCGCCGGGGGCTCCTCTCCGGGATTGATGTACAGGTCGTGCATGAGCCCGTACTGCTTCTCGTAGAGGCGGCGGTACAGCCCATCCAGCTCCATGAGCTGGGCGTGGGTGCCCCGCTCCACGATCTCGCCGGCGTCCAGCACGAGGATCTGGTCCGCGCTGCGGATCGTGGAGAGCCGGTGGGCGATGACGAAGGTGGTGCGCCCGCGCCGCAGCACGCGCAGCCCGTCCTGGATCATGGCCTCGGCCTCCGAGTCCAGGCTGGAGGTGGCCTCGTCGAGGATGAGGACCCGGGGGTTCGCAAGGATGGCCCGGGCGATCCCCACGCGCTGGCGCTGGCCGCCGGAGAGCTTCACTCCCCGCTCTCCCACCACGGTGTCGTACCCGTCGTCGAAGCGCTGGATGAACTCGTCGCAGTGTGCGACCCGTGCCGCCTCGCGGATGTGCTCGTCCGTGGCGCCGGGCTGCGCGAAGGCGATGTTCTCCCGGATGGTCCCGTCGAAGAGGAAGTTGTCCTGCATCACCACGCCGAGGAAGCGCCGGTAGTCCCTCAGGCGGAGCCCGGTGAGGTCCTGCCCGTCCACCAGCACCTTCCCCTCCTTGGGGCGGTGGAACGCCATGACCAGGCCGATGAGGGTGCTCTTCCCCGAGCCCGACGGCCCCACCAGGGCCGTGGTGGTCCCCGCCGGCGCGTGGAAGGAGACGCCCTTCAGCACCGGGGTGTCGGGCTTGTACTCGAACCAGACGTCCTCGAAGCGCACCTCCCCGGCCAGGTCGGGGATGGCGGCCCGCTGCTCGTCCTCGTCGTCCTCGGTCTTCACCGAGCGCAGCTCGTGGATGCGGTCCAGCCCGGCGAACGCCTCGGTGATCTGCGTGCCGATGGAGGAGATCTGGATGAGGGGTGCCACCATCGCGCCTACGTAGAGCACGTAGGTGAACAGCTCGCCGGAGGTCATCTCGCCCGCGAGGATCGAGTGCCCGCCGATCCAGAGCACGAGCACGCCGACCGCCCCGACGATGACCGTCGAGAACGCCGCCACCGCCGACGTCCCGGTGATGGTGGATGCCACATTCCTGAAGAGCCGGTCCACGCCCTCCGCGAACACCGACTGCTCCCGGTCCTCGGCGACGTAGGTCTTCACCAGGCGCACGCCGCCCAGCGTCTCGTTGAGGCGGCCGGTGACCTCGGCGTTGATCTCGCCCCGCTGCCGGAAGATGGGCCGGAGTCGCTTGAACGCGTACGAGAGCGACCCCGCGAACAGCGCCAGCAGGACCAGCGTCCCGAGCGTCATCTTCAGGTTGAGGGCCAGGAGGATGCCCAGCGCGATGACGGCGGTCATGAGCCCGCCCACGAGCTGCACCAGCCCGGTCCCCACCAGGTTCCGGATCCCTTCGGGATCGGTCATGATGCGCGAGATGAGCACGCCGGTCTTCGTGGAGTCGAAGTAGCTGACCGGGAGCCGGAGGACGTGGGACTGCACGTCCTTGCGCATCTTCGCGATGGCGCCCTGGGCCGCGATGCTCACCACCTGGGAGAGGGCGAACGACGTGACCGCCTGCACCGCGGCGGCACCGGCCGCAGCGGCCACCAGGAGGAGCAGCAGGTCGCCGCGGCCGTTGGGGATGACGTCGTCGAGGAGGAACTTGGGGAGCGCCGGCAGGACCAGCCCCGCCAGCCGGTTGATCACCATGAGCACCAGGCCGACCGCCAGGGTCCGGCGGTGCTCGCGGATGAGGTGGCCCGCCTCGGCACGGACGTTCCCGAGGTCCACTTTGGGCCGCTTCGGCTGCTTCGGGGCTTCCTTTGACATGGGCGAAGCTAGCTCAGCGCTTCACCTCGCCGCGCCGGGTGGTGATGATCAGCGCCCCCGACATCATGGCCAGCCCGTACTGGGTGGTGGCGTCCCGGGAGTTCATGAACCGGATTTCCTCCACGTCCGAGGCGCGCATGTTGCGCAGGAGCTCCACGCTCCCCTCCTGCCGGTTCCCGTCGATGACGAGGGAGAGGGGCATGTGCCCCTGGGTGGTGACGGCTTCGCGCACCTGGAGCCACCTCGGACGAAGCCGCTGTACGACCACGTACAGGTCCTGCGCACCCCAGGGCTGCATCTCCTCGGCGGTGAGCACGTCGCCCGATCCGCGCCGGGGACCGCTCGCCTGCCCCCCCGAGGCGCACGCGCCGAGGGCCACGAGGAGGAACGCCGCCAGCAAGGCGCCGCAACGGTTCGGAATCCGGCCCATTCTCCACCTCCTGTGGGTGTGCCTGCGCGGGGTACGCCCCCGGCGGGCACCCGTTACCTTACCTCATCCGGGCCGGCGCGCCAGGCCGGCCCCTCCCCACCCTCAGCCGCCGCACCCGCCGTGAGCGCTCGAGCCTGCGTCGCCAACATCGGTTCCCGGCAGCGCCGGCAGCGCCTCGTCTTCGGTGCCATCGCCCTGGCCGGCGGCGCGGTGATCCTGGCCGGGCTCCTGGCGGCGGGGGCTCCACGCGCGACGCGTCTCCTCTCTGCCCTGCCCTTCTGGGCGGCGATGCTGGGGTTCCTCCAGCACCGTGAGAAGACCTGAGTGGCGCTGGCGTCGCGCGGTCTGCGCGACCTGGGAAGCGGACTCGAGCCGCTGGGCGCCGGGGACCTGAGCGCCGTGCAGGAGCAGGCTCGGCGCGTGCACCGGAATGCGCTGGCGGCGACGGTCGTCTATGCTGCGGCGCTCCTGCTCCTGCCCTGACGCCTCACGCACTCGACCCTCGCGCCGGAGGTCCCCATGTCCGCTCTCGGTCTCGCCAAGCTCTACGGCCTCACCGCGCTGGTCTTCTTCGCGATCGACCTGGTGTGGATCGGCGTCGTCGCGGCCGGCTTCTACCAGAGGCACATTGGACACCTCCTGCGCCCCGACGTGCTCTGGGCGCCGGCACTCGTCTTCTACCTCCTCTACATCGCCGGGCTCCTCGTCTTCGCCGTACTGCCTGGTCTCGGGGTGGGCTCGCTGCCCCGCACGCTGGCGCTGGGCGCCTTCTTCGGGCTGGTGGCGTACGCCACCTTCGACCTGACGTGCATGGCGCTCATGCGGGACTTCCCCCTGGTGGTGGTGGCCGTGGATCTGGTCTGGGGAATGGTGCTCACCGCGGCAGTGTCCGCCGCCGGGTTCGGCATCGGGCGTTGGCTGGACGTGCCGTGAGGCGGCGCGGCTTCCTGGCTTCCCTGGCCGCGTCGGCGCTCCTCCCCGAGGCGCTGGCGGCCGCAGGCGTGCGCTCCGCCGCCGCATCCTCCGGGCCCTCCGACCGGCGTGGGGGCCCCTACGCGCTGGTCCTGGGCTCGGTCCAGGACGGTGGGTTCCCCCAGGCGGGGTGCTACACCGCGCTCTGCGACCACGGCCGGGAGCTGCACGAGGCCGGGCGAGGGCGCTACGTCGCTTCCCTGGCGCTGGTGGAGCCCGCGGCCGAGCGCTTCTGGCTGGTGGACGCCACTCCGGACATCACGCGCCAGCTGGATCTCATCGACCATCCGGCTTTCCGCCGTCGCGCCGGGGAGCGGCGCCCCTTCGACGGCATCTTCCTCACCCATGCCCACATCGGCCACTACCTCGGGCTCGCCCTGCTGGGGAACGAGGGCCTGGCGATCCGCGACACGCAGGTGTACTGCACAGAGGCTATGGCGGCCTTCCTGGAAGGCAACGCCCCCTGGGGCCTCATGATCCGCCAGGAGCGCATCCGTCCCACGCCGCTGGCCACAGACGCCTGGCACCGCATCAGCGATGCCCTGGAGGTGCGGATTCTGGAGGTGCCCCACCGGAACGAGTTCGCCGACACGGTGGCGCTCCTCGTCCGCGGGCCGCAGGCCTCCCTCCTCTACATCCCCGACATCGACGCCTGGAAGCGGTGGGAGGGTGACCTGGCCCGCGAGGTGGAGGCGGTGGACGTGGCCATCCTGGACGCGACCTTCTGGTCGCTGGAAGAGCTTCCCGGGCGCTCGGTGGACGAGGTGCCCCACCCCCCGGCCACGCGGACCCTGGACCTCCTCCAGGACGTGGTGGACCGGAAGGCGACGCGCGTCGTCCTGACCCATCTGAACAACTCCAACCCCCTCCTCTGGGAGGACGGGCCCGAGGCCGCGGAGGTGGCGCGACGCGGGTTCGAGATCGCCCGCGAAGGGATGCGCTTCGCGCTCTGACGCAGTATGGCCACTCGACCGGAGGACCGCTGCGCTACTTCCTGAGCAGGAAGAACGCCACCCCGTCGTCCCTCCCCTGCCACACGGTGGCGAGGCCGGAGCGGGCCAGCCACGCCGACAGGTCGGGGAGGTGGTAGGAGGTGGTGACCGCCAGGTCGAGCCGGTCCCGCCGCACCCGCTCGCCGGTGAGGCGGAGGGTGGCGTCCAGCCCGACGCAGTGGATGACCAGGTTGAGGGCGTTCGGCACCGCCGTGCACGATCGCGCCAACTCGAAGCCGATCGCCACGTCCGACGCCACGGCCGTGGTGGCGACCTCCACCGGACCGAACACGAAGCGGCGCACGCTCTCCAGGTCGTAGCTGGCCAGCAGGTCCCTCCGGTCCCGGTTGAACGCCCTCATGTCCTCGGGGAGGAGCCCGAAAGGATGGAGCCGGGCGTCCAGGAAGAGGTAGTCGCCCTCGCCCATGAGGCCGGTGATGTCCTCGAGGAGCGCCGGCTCGGGATAGTTCCCGAGGGTGAACCCGGTGAGCGCGAACAGGTGCACCGCCCCCGGATCCCGGGGGACAGGGAGCGAGCGCACGCCCGTGAGGTCTCCGCACACGGCCGTGAGCGGGAGGTCGTCGGGGAGGCCCGGGACGGTGGCAAGGCGGCGCACGGCGTGGCGGAGGAGCTCGAAGGAGAAGTCGAGCCCCGTGTAGGTCATCTCCCCGAACGCCGGCGCCAGCCCCAGGAGGAGACGCTCGTCCACCGAGCCGTCGCCCGGCCCCAGGCTGCAGAGCGCCAGGCGGCGCCGGCCCGCCGCCCCGGACCGGAGGATTGCGGCCAACTCCGGCACGACGCCGCTGACCGCCGTCAGCAGGGCCTGGTGCCCGTACGCCGGATCGTCGCACACGTCCAGCCAGCGCTGGGCGCAGATGGGCGTCGAGTAGTGGTAGTACAGGTCGGGGCGCACCACCCGGTCGAGGTCGCCATAGACCTCCCGCGGGGTGCCTGCGGCATCCGCGACCATGGTCGGGTCCACGAGGAACGTCACGGGCCTGGACACGGGCGGGCCCCTCACCTCCCCGGGAGCCCGGCCCGCACCAGGAGCCGGCCGAAGCGCGAATCCGCACGGAGCGGAGCGAGCATGGGATCGATCCCCATGTTCACGACCTGCCAGGTGCGCTCCTCCAGCGCGGCCTCCAGCTCCCGGAACGCCCGGTCCCGCTCGCCCAGCCCCGCGCGCACGATGGCGAAGTCGTAGCGCGACACGTACTCGCCTCCGGCGCTGCGCCGCTCCAGCTCGCCCAGGAGCTCCAGCGCCCGTTCCTGGCGGCCGGCGAAGGCGCTGGCGGCGGCCAGGTCCGCCACCCTCCGGCTCAACCGTCCCGACATGGCGGTGGCGGTCTCGAGCGCCTCCACCGCCGCCACGTAGTCGCCCTGGGCGAAGTCGAGCTGCCCCATGAACCAGTGCGAGAGCTGGAAGCCCTGGTCCATGGCGATGGTCATCTCCAACTCCCGGCGCGCCTCGTCGAAGCGCCCCGCCGACATGAGCACCCAGCCGTGCACGGCGCGCACCGCCAGGGACAGGGGTGCCACCCGCTGGGCCTCCACGATGCGCGCCTCGGCTTCGTCGAAGCGCCCCACCATGGCCAGGAGCTCCGCGTACCACTGGAGCGCCGACGCAGAGCCGGGGTCCAGCTGGAGGGCGCGCTGGAACTCCCGCTCCGCCCCTTCCCAGTCCCGGTCGTAGTCGCGCTTCACCAGACCCAGGGAGGCGTGGGCGTCGGCGAGCTCCTCGTCCAGCTCCAGGGCGCGTTCGGCGGCCTCCCGGGCGCGGGGGTACGACTCCGAGGGAGGAAGGCTCCCGTAGTAGTGCAGCAGCGTATACGCGCTGGCCAGTCCCACCCACGCCGGGGCGAACGCCGAGTCGGCCTCGATGACCTCGGTGAAGAGGCCGATGGCCTTCTCCAGCCCCGTGGAGGTTCGACCTCCCCAGTAGTACTGGGCCTGCTGGTACGTCTGCAGGATGCGCAGGCGCTCCCGGTCGGTGGAGCTCAGCCTGAGCTGGAGGTTCTCCGCCACGTCCAGGGCGATCTCCTGGGGCATGCCCTGGGCGTCTGCCGCGGCACGGCGGAACAGGTTCCCCCAGACGTGGACCCCGCTGCGGACGTCGGTGACCTCCACGGTCACGTTGAGCTCGTCGGGCTGCTCCCGGACCTGGGTGGTGAGCACGGCGTCCACCCCCAGGTCCGCTCCGACCCGCATCGCCCCACGCCCGTCGCCTGCGTAGGGCGCCACGGCCTGGAACGCCAGCACCGTGAGTCCGGGCACCTGCGAGAGGCTGGCGATGAGTCGCTCCGCGAGGAGCGAGCACAGGTACCCCTCCCCCTCGCTGTCCGCGCAGGGGAGCACGGCCATGGAGCGGATGGGCCGGTTCGCCAGCGGGCCGGGCGCCAGCGCCCGCCACCCAACCACCGAGGCCGCTACGACCACCAGCGCTGCCGCGGCCCACGCCAGGACTCGGAGGGGCGTCGGCCGGCGGCCCGGGGCCGCTCCGGCGGCGCCCGTGGCCCGCTTGCCCGGCGCGGACAGGTCCCGCCTGAGGCCGCGGAGCGCGGCCAGCAGGTCCGCCGCGGTCTGCCAGCGCACGCGCCTGTCCTTCTCCATGGCGCGGGAGATGATCCGGTCCAGCTCCTCGGGAACGCCGGGCGAAACGGAGCGGGGGCCCGGTACCGGATCGGGGGACACGAGCTGGGCGATGACGGAGGTGGCGGTCCCGCGGAAGGGCGTCGCCCCGGTGGCCATCTCGTAGAGGACCACCCCCAGCGAGAAGAGGTCGGAGCGCTCGTCCACCTCCTCTCCCCTGGCCTGCTCCGGGGACATGAACGCCAGCGTCCCCAGGGGGATCCCGGAGCGGGCGATCCCGGCGTCCGTGTCCCGCCCCGGCTCCGCGTCGTGGAGCGCCACCTTCGCGATGCCGAAGTCGAGGACCTTCGCGTCCCCCCGGGCGTTCACGAAGATGTTGCTGCTCTTCACGTCCCGGTGGATGACGCCTTGCCGGTGTGCCGCGTCCAGCGCGTCGGCCACCTGGATCCCCACGTGCACCACCCGCTCCGCGTCCAGGGGCCCATCCTGGAGGAGCTGCTCCACCGTCCGGCCCTCCAGCAACTCCATCACGATGTACGGCCGACCGTCGTGGGTGCCCGTGTCGTGGATGGTGCAGATGTTCTTGTGGTTCAGCCTGGAGATGGCCTGCGTCTCGCGCTCGAAGCGGTGACGGAACTCACCCAGCTCGGCCAGCGGGGGAGGGAGCACCTTGATGGCCACCTGGCGCCCCAGGCGAGGGTCGAAGGCGGCATAGACCTCGCCCATACCCCCCGCGCTTATGAACGAGCGCACCTCGTACGGGCCGAGCCGCGTGCCTGGGGGGAAGGCCATGGAGATTGTTAAGCGCCGGGTCCGCGCCCTGTCAACACTCCCGCGCGGCGGGCCGAGCCACAGTGCATCGGCGCTCCGGTGAGCCCTCTATTCCTGCGGGGGGACGTACTCGTCGTCGCGGAGCTTCTGCCGCTGGGCCCGGCTGAGCCCGGTCTTGAACCCGGGCTGCAGGACCGGCTGCTCGGTGCGGCGCGCATCCTGGGCCTTCTGACGACGCTCCCGGGACGCCTTGCGCTCCCGCTCCAACTCTTCCGGTGTCACGATGCTCTGCTCGCCTCTGCGGGGGCCATGCTCCGTCCGACGGCGCCAGCGCGCCTCGCGGAGCGTCGGACAATCTCGCACAGACGGTCAAAAAAGCCCATGCCCCGGGGGGGGTCGGCGAGGGGGCCCAGGCCTCCCGTGCCCCGGTGCTCGCGTGCCGGCCGGGGCGGTGTAGATTCTTGTAACGTTTCGATGACACCCGCCCTCGAGGACCCCATGAACCGGAACGTAAGCATCACTCCCTTCCTGCTCCTCGCCATCGCCTGCGGTCCGGGGAGCGAGGGAGGCGGCGTCACCCGGCAGGTCATCCAGAACAAGGGTTCCGACACCCTGGTGAACGTGGCGCAGGCCTGGGCGGAGCGATACGCCCAGATCCACTCCGAGGTCGCGGTCGCGGTCAGCGGAGGGGGGACCGGCACCGGCATCGCTGCGATGATCAACGGGACGGTGGACATCGCCAACGCCAGCCGTGAGATGAGCGCCGATGAGATTGAGGCGGCCCTAGGCAACGGTATTGAACCCGTGAAGTTCGTCGTGGGGCATGACGCCCTCGCCATCTTCCTGCACCCCAGCAACCCCATCGAGCAGATCTCCATCGCGCAGATCGCGGCGATCTATGGCGAGGGTGGCGCGGTGGACAATTGGAGCCAGATGGGCGTCACCGTGCCGGGCTGCACGAGCGGCGAGATCGTCCGCGTGAGTCGGCAGAACAACTCCGGGACCTATGAGTACTTCCGGGAGGCGGTACTCGGCGAAGGGGAGTTCAAGCTCGGCTCGCGGGACATGCACGGGTCCAAGGACTTGGTGGACCTGGTCCAGCACACGCCGTGCGCGATCGGCTACAGCGGCCTGGCGTACACGACTGAGACGATCAAGGTGCCCTGCATCGCTGGCGCCGAGGGCGAACCGTGCGTGATTCCGAGCGTCGCCTCCGCCTTGGACGGCACCTACCCGATCGCCCGACCCCTGTTCATGTACACGCGCGGCCAGCCCGCGGGGGCGGTGAAGGAGTACCTGGACTGGGTCCTCGGGAGCGAGGGGCAATGCCTGCTTCAGGATCAGGGGTACGCGCCGGTCACGCCCCAGACCTGTCCAACTGCCGACGCCCCGGCGCCGGGTGCTTGATCGGAGGGGTGACGTGAGCGAACCGATGCAGGCCCATTACGAGCAGCGGATGGAAGCGGACCTCGAGGCCATTCGCGCCGGGGTCCGCGAGGTCGCCGAGCACGTCGAGACCCAGGTAGGGGACGCGGTCCGGGCGCTCCTGACGGGGGACCGCAAGCTGGCCAACGCGGTCATCCTCGGCGACCGCGGGGTCAATCGGGAGTTCCGCGCCGTCGATCGGCTCGCTCATGCGTTCATCGTGCGGCACGCGCCGAGCGGGGGCCATCTCCGCTACGTGTCCGCAGTGATGCGCATGAACGTGTCCATGGAGCGCGTGGGCGACTACGCCGGCACCATCGGCCGGGAGGTCGTGCAGCTCACGGCCCCGCCGCCGACCCGGATCGCCCGGGATATCGACCTGATCAGTCAGCAGTGCCGGAGCACGCTCCATCAAGCGCTGGCGGCGTTCCAGATGGCGGACGCCGAGCTGGCCCGAGAGACGCACGGCCTCGCCGACCTGACCGACTCGACCCTCCGGAGCGTGTTCGCCGAGCTCCTCGAGGCGGGTGAGGCCAGGGAGCTCCCGTTGGGCGACGCCTTCGCGCTCCTTCGGATCGTCAACCTCATCAAGCGCGTGGCCGAGCAAGCGGAGAACATCTGCGAGCAGGTCATGTTCTTCCTGACGGGCGAGCCCCAGGACGCGCGGGTCTTCCGGATCCTCTTCGTCGACGAACGCAACGACGGTGCCTCCGCCATGGCGGAGGCGTATGCCCGGAAGGCGTTCCCGGAGTCCGGCCTGTACGCCAGCGCCGGGTGGGCTCCGGCCGAGGGTCTCCGCGCCGGGCTAGTCGCGTTCCTCGACCGGAACGGGGTGGACAGCCGCGGCAAGAAGCCCACACGCCTCCGGCCCATCCACCAGGAGCCGCGCCACTGGAACGTGGTGGTGGCGCTCCATCCCGACGTTCGAGCGTACATTCCTCTTGTTCCCTTCAAGACCGTTCTCCTGGAGTGGGAGCTCAGCCTCGATCCGACCACCCTCCCGGCGGACCTGACGGAAGAGCAGATGGACGTGATGTTCAAGGACATCTCCGTCCAGGTGCAGGACCTGATGAAGCTCCTCCGGGGGCCCGATGCTCGTTGATCGGGTGAAGACCGGGGCGGTGCCCACGGGCGAGGCCATCGACCTCGACCGACGTGGCCGAGAGTGGTACGTGGACAAGATGGTGTCCGTCCTCGTCTTCCTCGGGGGCACGTCGGCCATCGTCCTCATCATCGGGATCTTCCTCTTCATCACGCGTGAGGGTCTCGGCTTCGTCTTCGGCCCGATGGACGTCGTCGAGTTTTTCACGTCGCCCGCGTGGCGACCCACGTCGCGGAATCCCACCTACGGGATCCTGGCTCTCCTGGCGGGCACCGCCAGCGTCACAGGGCTGGCAATGGTCGTGTCGGTCCCCTTCTCCCTGGGCGCCGCGATCTTCATCGCGGAGTTCGCCTCCGGGAAGCTCCGCGAGGCTCTCAAGATCCTGGTCGAGCTGCTCGCGGCGATCCCCTCGGTCGTCTGGGGGTTCGTGGGGCTGTCGATCATGAACCCTCTGATCATACGCCTCTTCGACGTGCCGGTGGGACTCAACATCCTGAACGCGGGGATCATCCTGGGGCTGATGGCCGCACCCATCATGACCACCATCGCGGAGGATGCACTCAAGGCCGTGCCGGATGCCTACCGGGAAGCCGCGGAGGCCATGGGTGCGAGCCGGTGGCAGGTGATCTACAAGGTGGTGCTCCCCGCCGGGAAGAACGGCCTCATGGCTGCCGTGCTCCTGGGAGTGGGCCGCGGCTTCGGAGAGACCATGGCCGTCCTCATGGCGAGTGGTCACTCCATCAACATCCCAACCAGCCCCTTCGACTCGGTGCGGGCGCTCACCGCGACCATCGCCGCCGAGCTCGGCGAGACGCCGGTCGGCTCCGACCACTTCCGCGCGTTGTTCACCCTGGGGATTCTCCTGTTCGTCATCACGTTCCTCATCAACCTCACCGCGGATCTCGTGGTGAGGGGCGTGAAGAGGGTGTAGGCCGTGTTTTCCTCGACCCCCCTCGACCGCAGGAACCGTCGAGTCGAGTGGCTGTTCCGCGCGCTCTTCTTCATGATGACGATCATCCTGATCGTCCCTGTGGTCGTCATCCTGTCCGTGCTGGCCTACAAGGGCGGACCCGCAATCTCGTTCGAGTTCCTCTTCACGGCCCCGACGGACGGCATGACCGCGGGAGGGATCCTCCCTGCGCTCCTCGGGACCGTGTGGCTGGTGGGCGTGGCCCTGCTCGCGTCGGTGCCCGTGGGCATCGCGGCGGCCATCTACCTCTCCGAGTACGCGCCGGCCAACTGGCTGACGCGCGTGATCAACCTGGCGATCATCAACCTGGCCGGTGTTCCCTCGATCGTGCACGCGCTTTTCGGCGTGGGCGCCTTCGTGGTGTTCGCCCGATTCGGCACGAGCATCCTGGCGGCTGGCCTCACGCTCGCCGTGATGACGCTCCCGGTTGTGATCGTGGCCACCAGGGAGTCGCTCCAGTCGGTTCCGCGCGCGTTCCGCGAGGCCTGCTGGAACATGGGAGCGACCCGATGGCAGACCATTCGTCGCGTGGTCCTTCCGAACTCCATCAGCGGGATCCTGACCGGCGTCATCCTCGAGGTGTCGCGGACGGCCGGGGAGACCGCACCCATCATGTTCACGGGCGCCGCCTTCTTCCTGCCCTTCCTTCCGCAGTCGGTGTTCGATCAGACCATGGCGATGTCCCTGCACCTCTTCGTGATCTCCACGCAGGTGCCGGGCGTGCCGGAGGAGTTGCCCTACGGCGTCGCGCTGGTGCTCATTTCCATGGTGCTCCTCATGAACGCCCTGTCCATCTCGTTCCGTGTCTACCTGAGGGGGAAGAAGAAATGGTAGACGCGCCGCCGAAGGTCAGGGTGCGCGGGCTTCGCGTGCGCTACGCCGACCGGGAGGTCTTGCGGGGCGTCGACCTGGACATCCACGAACACGAGATCTTCGGCATCATCGGGCCGGCCAACAGCGGCAAGACGTCCTTCCTCCGGGCGTTGACCCGCATGGAGGAGTTCGACCGCTTCATGCACGTGGAAGGGAGCATCCACTTCAACGGGCACGACGTCCATGCGATCCGAAACGTCTATGCCCTCCGGCGCAGGATCGGGGTCGTGTTCCCCCTCCCCGTGGGGCTCCCTCTCACGGTCTACGACAACGTCGCCCTGGCGCCGCGCCTGGCCGGTGTGAGGGCCAAGTCGGCACTCGACGAAATCGTCGAGCGGTGCCTCACCCGGGCCGCCCTGTGGGACGAGGTGAAGGATCGCCTCAACGCCTTGGGGAGTCTGCTTTCCGGCGGCCAGCAGCAGCGCCTTACCATCGCTCGCGCGTTGTCGCAGAACCCGGACCTGTTGCTCCTGGACGAGTTCTCCATCGCGGTGGACCCGGTGACCACGATGCGGATCGAGGACGTCCTGAAGGAACTGCGCAGCGAGGTCACCGTCATACTCGTCACCAACCTGGTCCAGCAAGCGCGGCGTCTGGCCGACCGCACCGCGTTCTTCCTGAACGGCGAGTTGGTCGAGGTGGGCGTCACTGAGGACCTCTTCACCGGCCCGGTGACGGACCAGCGCACCCGAGACTACGTGGAGGGTCGTTTTGGCTGAGCCCCCCCCCATCGCCGTCGAGATCCGCGAACTGTGTCTCTGGTACGGTTCGTTCCAGGCGCTCTACGACGTGAACCTCCAGGTGAGGCAGGGGATGATCACGTCGCTCATCGGGCCGTCCGGGTGCGGCAAGTCCACCGTGTTACGCACCGTGAACCGGATCAACCAGCGCCTCGGCCGCTACGTCCGCACCACGGGGCACGTGCACGTTCTCGGCGAGGACGTCTTCGGAGAGGACGTGGAACTGGCCCGGCTGCGCAAGGAAGTGGGGATGGTCTTCCAACGGCCGAACCCGCTCCCGCTCTCCGTCCGGGACAACGTGCTCTTCGCCCACCGACTCCATCGCGGGTCCACCCCGGTCGCGCCCGCCGAGGAGGATACGATCGTCGAGCAGGCCTTGAGGCAGGTTCTGCTCTGGGACGACGTGAAGGACCGCCTTCACCGGAAGGCCACACTGCTGTCGCTGGAGGAGCAGCAGAAGCTCTGCATCGCTCGCCTCCTCCCTGCGAAGCCATCCGTGCTGCTCATGGACGAGCCCACATCGGCGTTGGACCCGAAGGCCACCTCCGCCCTCGAGGAGCTCATCTGGGACATGCGCGCCCGCTACACCATCCTCATCGTGACCCACAACATGGCGCAGGCCCGTCGGGCCAGCGAGGAGTGCGCGTTCATGCTGATGGGGCGGATGGTGGAGGCCGGGCCCACGGCCGAGTTGTTCCTCTCGCCCAGGCTCCCCGAGACCGCCGACTACATCGAGGGTCGCTACGGCTGATCCACGCGGCCGCGCCTACATTCAGGCGGTGGTGGCCAGGCCAGTGACGCCTTCAGTCCGCGACGCCCGTCACCCGGCTCGCGTGCATCTCCTTCACGAGGGCCAGGAGGTCCCGGTCCCGGGCATGCCGGCAGGGCCGGTCGCAGGCCTCGTGGTCCGCCAGGTTGAGGCAGTGGCGCCGGCATTCCTCCGTCCCCCTCAGGGAAGGCCAGGCGTCCGCCGGGTGCTCGGGGATGAGGTGCTGGAGCCGCTTGGTGAGCAGCGAGACCGAGCTCCCGCACCGATGTTCGAAGACCAGGAGGTTTGCGTCGGGAACGCGCGTCACTGCCTGCAGGCCCAGGAGCCGGAGATGGGGATCGGCGAGGAAGTCCTCCCAGCTCCGCCAGGGACGACCGCAGGACCCGCACACCTTCACGGGATGGCCGGGGGCTGTCACTTCGCCGCGCCCTCCCGTGCCAGGTGCTGCTTGCGGTCGAACACCTCCAGCAAGGCGGGCAGCACGAAGTAGGCCGTGAGAAGCGTCGTGCTCAGGCCGATGATGGCCAGGTAGCCGATGGACTGGAGCCCGGGGTGGTGGGCGCTCAGGAGCCCGGCGTATCCCACCACGGTCGTGATCGTGCTCAGGGAGACGGCCAGGCCGGTCCGCTTCATGACGAAGGGGATCGACTTGCGCCCTTCCTGAAGGTAGCGGTGGTAGATGTGCACGCCGGCGTCGTCGCCGATGCCGATGATGCTGGGGAAGACCACCACGTTGAAGAAGTTCAGCTGCATGCCGAACAGCTTCATCATCCCACCCATCCAGAGCACGCCCACCACCACCGGCGTCATCACGAAGAGCGCCGCCTTAACGCTCCGGAAGTCGATGAAGAGGATCACGAACACCATGCCCAGCGCCAGCGCCGCCGCGATGGGACCCTCCATCTCGATCATGGAGAGCATGTCGGCGACGATGAGGTTGGAGCTCCCGGCGTGGTGCTCCTTCCCGGAGCCGGTGACGATGGTGCCGATGTCGTCGCGGAACGCCATGGCGTTGCGCCCGTCGCGGAGCGCCACGCCGGGGTAGATGAGGACGAAGTTTCCCGGCTCACCCTGCTTGTTCTGGAACTGGCCCCGGTCCTTGGCAGGGAAGTCCTCCCAGCCGAAGGGCTCCTCCACGGAGAGGAACTCCATGAGCTTCTCCACGCGGCGCAGGTCCTCTCCCTCCACCGCGTCCAGCGCCTCCTCCTCCACGAGCGTCCTGATGCTCCTGATGCGCTCGATCTTCTCCTCCTGCCGGAGGGGCACCACCGAGAGGATGGAACGCACGCTCTCCACCGTGGGCGTGAGCGTGTCCGCGCGCATGATATCGTGCACCCGGTCCACGACCTCCTGGACCTCCTCCGGCGTGTCCGTGATGACGATGGCCGGGGATTCGGAGCGCGTGAACACACCCGTGGTCACCTTGGCGTATTGTTCCCGCTCCGGGGTGATGATGCGGAGGTTGGTGAAGTCGTACTGGAAGGAGACGTTCGTGAACAGGTAGATGGACACGAGCGTGACCACCGCGGCGCCGGCCACGATGGCGCGGGCGCCCAGCATGGGCTCCGACTCACTGTCGAGCGTCTTCCCCGGGACCTGCTTCACCTTCATCAGCCCCACTTTCTCCAGCGCCACGAACAGGGCCGGAAGCACGATCACCATGGCGAACCAGGAGAAGATCAGCCCGATCCCCACGATGAGCCCGAGCTCGGAGAAGCCCCTGAAGTCCAGCAGCATGAGGATGAAGAACGCCGCCGCGGTGGTGGCGACCGAGGTGGCCTGGGCCGATCCGGTCTGGCACACCATGCGGTGCATGGCCCCCTCGGGGTCAAGTCCCGCTTGTCGGCTCTCCAGGTACCGGGAGGTCCCGTGGATCCCCACGTCGATCCCCATTCCGAAGAGCACCACGAAGAGGAACGCGGTGATGGTGTTGAGCTGGCCGACGAGGAGGAAGGTGAGCCCGAACGTCCACGCCAGGGACATGGTGAGGATGAGGGTCAGCGCGATGGGGATGACGACGCGCCGGTAGAAGACCACGAGAAGCAGGAAGATCCCGCTCACGCCCAGCCCCAACGTGCCCATCACGTCCTTGGTGATGGCCTCCAGCTCGTCGATGCTGTTCTTGATGTTCCCCCCGTAGTAGACCTCCATGTCGGGAGCGAAGCTCGTGGGCTGCACCGCGTCCACGATGCGCCGGGCGTCGGCGAGCAGATTCCGCCTGTAACCGAGGTTCGCCCCCGCGTCCGCGGGGTTGACGCTGAGCACCAGCACGGTGCTGTCGGGGTTCACGTAGTACTCGCTGGGGAGCTCGTCGGAGTACTTCTCCTCCCACTCGGCCAACCCGTCGCCGCCGCCTGCGGCTTCCTCCGTGGGAGCCGGGCCGAAGAGGTCGTCCACCATGAACGGGTTGACGTCCTGCTTCTCCTTGTCGATGGCCCGCTGGATGGCGTCGTAGAGGGAGTCCAACTGCTCCACGTCGAGGTAGAGGAGCGCGTGCTTCTCGTAGAACTCCACGTCGTTGCGGTAGTCCACCGAGCCGACGTACTCGCTCTCCACGAGGGCCACCGCCAGGCTGTCCGCCAGGCGCACCGCCGCGTCGAAATCCTGGGACTTGAGGGCGATGCGGAGCTGGCTGGTGCCCCCCACCTCCCCTTCCATGCGCTTGAGCGCCCTGACGCTGTTGAACGAGTCGGGGAGGAGGGCGGCCAGGTCCGTGTCGATCTTGAGGTTGCTGGCCAGGTAGGCGCCACCTGCCGTCGTCACCGCGGCCACGGCCAGGACGGCCAGGTAGTGCTTGCGGATGGGGCGGCAGAGGTGGGGTAGTCGAGGCATGATCGGGGGGCTCCGGTACGTAGGACGGACCTGACTCTCGTCAGGACACCGGACGGGGGCAAGTTCCCGGGTGGATACGCCTGCGACGCCCCCAGGGGTCCCTGAAGCCCCTCAGTGCGGCCCGCGCCGGGGGCGCGGCTCATCGGCGAGGACCACGTCCACGTTCAGGTCCGGGGGCGCCATGGACCGCAGGCGCCCTGCGGCGAGGACGCCGCGCGCCCCGTCCCCCACGCACCCGCGCACGCGGAGCCGCAGCACCGCGTCCGGAGGGGCCTCCCGGAGTGCGGCTTCCAGGCGGCCCGCCAGGGCGGAAGGGGACGCGGCCTCCCCGTCCACCTCGACGACGGCCATCGGACGCGCCGGGAGCCTGGCGAAGCGCCAGCGCTCCAGCCTCCCGCCGGGGCGGGCTGCGTCCGGGGCCAGATCGAGGAGGAGATATCCCTTGTCCTCGCCCATCTCGGCGAAGGACGTGCGCTCCGTGGATCCGGGATAGAGGACGGGGGCGCGCAGGGGACGCCCCGCCCGATCCCGCTCCAGGACCTGGTGGCGGTGCACGTGGCCGGTGAGCACGGCGGCCAGGCCGCCGGGGACGTCCCCGGCGCGGACCACGTCCCGGGCGCCCCGGAACATGAAGTTCTGCGGGCCCACCCTCGCCCCCTCGAAGCAGTGATGGACGCAGAGGAGCGCCACGTCCTCCGCACCCTGCCGCCACCCGGTGGCAGCCACCAGCTCGCCGAAGCGCTCCCTCACACCTCTCCGCGCATACGGGAAGCCGAGGAAGGTGACGTGGACGCCGCGCACCACGATCCGGAAGGTGCGTGGTGCGTCGAAGACCCGGATCCCGGGGTGGAGCGCGAATCGCGGGTGAGGGAGCTGGCCCCGCTCGTGATTCCCGGGGACCACGAATACGGGCGTCCCCCGATCCGCCAGCGCGCGCAGCGGGTCGTAGGCCTGGATGGCCAGCGTCCGGGGCACACGGGGCGCGTGGAACACGTCCCCGCCGTGGACCACTGCGTCCACCTCTCCCGCGAAGGCGGGCGCCAGGGCGCGGAGGTAGTTGGCCAGGAAGTCGTCCCCCCGCCTTCGGCGCCGGACCCGGGGCGCCGTCGGGAGGTCGAACCCAAGGTGGCTGTCGGCGAGGAAGAGGACCCGCACGGGCATGCAGCCAACGTACGAGGTTCGGCTTTTCTTCGGTAGAGGCACCCCGGAGGTTACGCCCTCCCGGGCTCCGCCGGAGCGAGCTCAGCCTCGCTGCTGCATGAGCGCGACGATCTCCTCGCACGCTCCGGCCGGGATCTCCTTCACGCGCTCCAGCACCCGACCGGCGTCCGCGAGGACGCCGCCGGCGTTCTGCTCCGCCTGCGCCACCGTGCGGATCCCCGGTATGACCGTGGACACCCCGGGCACCGAGGCCGCCCAGGTCAGCGCCGCCTCGGTGGGCGTGACGCCGTCCGCAGCCAACCGCGTCCAGGAGGGCTCGAGCAGCGTCAGCGTCCTGTCGATGATGTCGTCGGAGAGGCGGAAGGCCCGGTGGTCGTCCCCGGTGAACGTCTTCCCCCGGGGCATGGCCCCTGTGAGGAGCCCGAACTGGAGAGCCATGCGGGCGATCACTCCGACGCCCGCCGCACGGGCGCGCTCCACCACCGGGAGGGCGCGCCGGTTCAGGATGTTCAGCACCACCTGGAGCCCGCTCCCCAGCCCGCGGTCCAGGAGGAAGTCGGCCTCGGGCCCGGGCGAGAAGGTGTTCAACGAGAGGCCCCAGTGGCGCACCAACCCGTCGCCGCGGAGCCGCTCCAGCATCTCGAGGCACTCCCCCTGCTCCAGGTGGACCAGGCGCGCCGAGTGGAGCTGGTACAGGTCGATGCTGTCGCGCCGCAGCCGCCGCAGGCTCTCCTCGCACGCCTTCCGGATGTGGCGCCCCGAGTAGTCCAGGTAGATGGAGCCGTCGTCGGCGATGCGGTGCCCCACCTTGGTGGCCACCACCACGCGGTCCGAGTTGCCGAACGCCTCGCCGATGAGCCACTCGGAGCGGCCCAGGCCGTAGAAGTCGGCGGTGTCGAAGAAGGTGATCCCGAGATCGAACGCCCGGCGCAGCGCGGCCAGGGACGTGGCGTCGTCGGCCTCGCCCCAGCCGATGGGCGTGGACCCGGCCATGGCCGGGCCCCCGATGGCCCAGGCGCCGAAGCCGACGACGCTGACCTTCAGGTCGGTGGTGCCGAACGCGCGGTATTCCATGGCCCCGGGCCTACTCCTCCTCGGCGTGGGCCACGATGACCTTGTGGGCCCGCAGGCGCAAAGCGTTGAGCCGGATGAAGCCTCGCGCGTCTTCCTGGTCGTAGCCGCCGGCCACGTCCATGGACGAGAGCTCCTGGTCGTACAAGGAGCTCGTGGACTGGCGGCCCCGGATGATGACGTTCCCCTTGAAGAGGCGCACGAACACCTCGCCGGTGATGAGCTTCTCCGACTGGCGGAACGCGGCCTGGATGAAGTCCATCTCGGGGCTGAACCAGAACCCGTTGTAGATGATCTCGGCGAAGTGGGGGGACAGCATGTCGCGCATGCGAAGGACCTCGCGGTCCATAGCGATCCCCTCCAGGTCCCGGAGCGCCGTGTGCAGCACGGTGCCGCCGGGGGTTTCGTACACGCCCCGCGACTTGATGCCCACGAAGCGGTTCTCGACCATGTCGATGCGCCCCACCCCGTGCAGCCCGCCCACGTCGTTCAGGTAGAGGAAGAGGTCCACCGGATCGGTGTGCACCGTGCCGTCCGTTTCGTTCACCACCTTCACCGGCATGGCGTCACGGAAGTGGAGGGTCAGGTCGGTGGGCTCCTCCGGCGTATCCTCCAGCGCCCGGGTGAGCTTGAACATGTCCTTCACCGGCTCCACCGTCGGGTCCTCGAGCATCCCCGCCTCGTAGGAGCGATGCATGAGGTTCTCGTCGGAGGAGTAGGGCTTCTCCGCCGTCGCCTCGACGGGAATCTTGTGCTTCTTCGCGTAGGCGATGAGGTCGCTCCGGCCCTGGAACTGCGCGAGGAACTCCTTGTCCTTCCAGGGAGAGATGATCTCGAGCTGGGGAGCCAGGGCCGCGAAGGCCAGCTCGAAGCGCACCTGGTCGTTCCCCTTCCCCGTGGCGCCGTGGGCCGCCGCGTCCGCTTTCTCCCTGAGCGCGATCTCCACGTGCCGCCGCGCGATGGGGGGACGGGCCAGCGACGTGCCCAGGAGGTAGCGGTTCTCGTAGATCGCCTTCCCGGCGATGGCGGGGTAGATGAACTCGGTGACGAAGATCCGCTTCAGGTCCTCGACGTACACCTTGCTGGCGCCGGTGGCCAGGGCACGCTCCCGGATCTCCTCGAAATCCTCGAGCTGGCCCACATCGCCGACATAGGCGATGACGTCGTATCCCTTCTCGAGAAGCCACTTGAGGATGCAGGCGGTGTCGAGACCGCCGCTATAGGCGAGTACCACCTTTTTCTTGTGGGCCACGGGTCGCTCCGGTGAAGACGCATGCAGGTTCGGGTCAAATGTACCGTTCGGGTTCAGACGCAATGTATAAAAATACGGGGACGCGCGCCGTCATGCCCCGGGGGGCGGCGGCGGGCGCGGGAAGGGCCCACGTAGCAGGCGGGAGGGGAGCTACCGGAACACCCTCCTCACCATTCCCGGCGCGGTGAAGCTCGTGAGCAGGCTCCCGGGGGTGTAGGTGCCCGACGGGTACACCCCGTCGGTCGGCTTCCGTCCCGCACGCCCACCCACGTAGACGTTGTCGGTGGCGCCGGTCTTCAGCGCCTTGGAGGATAACGCCAGGGACTGGTAGGCCCTGCCCGGCACGAAGCTCAGCACGTCCTGACCGGAGTTGGAGGTGAGCCCGTGGATCACCAGGGTGCCGCCCCGGATCATGAGCCCTTCCTCGCTGGCGATCCCGTCCGAGTGGCCCCCCACCACAACCCGTAGGTGCCGACGCCCTACATGGTCAGGGTGGCCCCGGGCGCGGTGCCACCGGGCGCGCCGATCTAAATACTATGGAGTCCTATTAGTAATACGACCCCTTCTTCTTAGCCTCGAGCCCAGGCGGCCGCCTCTCCTCCGTGCGATTCCGCGCGATTGCCTGCTGACCATAAGCACTTGCAAAATGGCCACTTACGTCATCGGCATCCGAATCGGACCCAGACTGATCACGTGCGATCCCGTGCGATTTCCTACGATGATCCCGTGCGTTTCCCGCTGGGCAGGGCTCGGGGTGCGACGCGAACTGATGCGAGCGGTTTAACAATTAAACCAGGCAGGCCCTCTCGTGGCGTTCACGCGGGTTGTGACTATGGGCGGTACAGACTTTGTACCCCCTCGGCGGCAGGCCCTCGCGGGCGCGCGCGGGCTGTGACGCGGTGAAATAATTTCACCGCACCATAGCCGCGCGCCGGTCCTCGCGGGCGCGCGCGGGTCCTCGGCGTTTCTCCACGGAAAGCCGAGAGGATTCTTCTCGCCTACGCGGCCAGTGCACGACCCCTCCCGTGATCGCCGTGTGCTTCCGCTCGATCACGTGCGATTCCGTACGATTCCGTGTGGTTCCGGTGTTTGTCCGCGCGTCATTATTTGCGAATGAGACTCATTTCCGATACCACTGCGTTGCCCGCCCCCGCCCTTTCATATCTGCTAACTTCATATCTTGCAATCGTTTAAGATTGTCCTGAACCGTTCTCTTCGGGCGGCCCAACCTCTCCGAGAGCTCCTTAAGGCTCGCAGGACCGTGATCATTCAACTGAAGCAGAATCTCTTCCTGAACCCCGGTAAGAGAATGCTGAACCAGCTTGGGCGGCTGGTATACGCTGGGGCGGAACCGCACAGTGAATTGGCCTCCGCGATCCTCGAACTCCGGATGCGGGAGTCCAGCCTGCTTGGCCAGATCCATCATCCTGCTTGTTCCGCGCCCCCACTGCTCGATGATGCCGCGGTTGTAGAGCACGCCGGCGATGGAGGGGTTGCGGGGAACGGAGGGGTGGGGTTTGCGGAGATCCTCGGGAGTCAGGCCCCCCGGAAGTGAACCCGTGCTGCGGATCTCGAGCCGATCGTCGTAGATCGCTATGCTCACATCCCCGCCCACCACGGAGTAGTCGCGGTCGGAGCCTGTCAACGCCGATGAGACAGTGGGGGGCCGGTAATTAGTGAGTGTCCTCCTGGGTGGCGGGTCGATTGATCCAAGCGGCGGTGGGCAGCTTGGGCGGTTGGGGTATGCCGCGCACGAAGCGCTCGGGATGGGC
>DATIKQ010000126.1:0-60519 GCA_035477395.1 Longimicrobiales bacterium | reverse complement strand
TAACGCCGCCCCGCCACCCGCGCCACGCCCGCAGCCCTCTCGTCCCCTGCCATCTCTGCCTCCCGGTTCGGTCTCTACGAAACCGGGAGCTTGCCTCACGCCCTCACGGGCCGAAACATGGGCTCATCGGACGCTTACCTCGCAATTGCGGCGTTTCAGCGCGTATTGCCCCCCTCAGGACAAGGTTCAGATAGGTGTCGGATCGGCTGTTCGAGGGCAACGCAGTGATGTCCCTTTCCCGACGAAGCCGCTGCTGCCCCTCGAGGCCTTGCCGGGAGCAAGTTACTATTCCTATTCGAGGAGCGTCACCTCTCTGCACCGAGGGCAGCGCCGCATGACAGCCAAAGGTCCTTGCATTCCCACCATCAGTCTCTTCAGTGGAGCTGGTGGCCTCGACCTGGGCTTCCGTTCGGCTGGATTCGATGTACGCGTCGCCGTTGAGAGTGACCCGAGCGCGTGTGCCACCTTGGCGGCAAATAACCCCCACCTCAACGGTCGAATCTTCTCTCGGGCGCTGGAGGAAGTGTCAACTCGGGAGCTCCTCGAATCGCTGGCGCTGGCAGACGGTGAGGAACTAGGGGCCGTCATCGGTGGGCCACCATGCCAGCCGTTCTGCCATGCTGGCCCCCGTCTTGGGCTCGATGACCCCAGGAGCCGAAGCCTCTTCGAGTTCTGCCGGGTAGTCCGCGAAGCTCTTCCACGGGTCTTTGTCATGGAGAACGTCCCAGGTCTACTTCACGACACGGATATCCCCAACCTCATCTCTGCAGAGCTGGATCCCGTCGCGACGAAGTACGAGCTATCCTGGGACGTCCTCGAAGCGTCCGAGTTCGGCGCGCCGCAACGGCGACAGCGGCTCTTCTTCGTTGGCTGGCGTGAGGCGGGGAGCTTCCGCTTCCCAGCTCCGACTCACAGTGCTCCAGACGGGCCCTTCGCCAGGTCGGCCAAACCGGCGAGCACCGTTCGCGAGGCCTTCAAGGGTCTTCCGAGGCCCAGCACCCCGTCGAAGCTCGCAAAAAGAGTGGCACAGACCATCCCGGCCAGGAACGAGAAGTGGTACGGAAAGAAGTGAAGAACCACCAGGCCGTCGCCCATGCGGAGACGACCCTGGAGCGGATCCGTATGGTTCGCGACGGGCAAGAGCTGCAAGGCGCGCACAAAGTCTTCGGCGCCGCCTACCGTCTCCTTGACCCTAACGGGCAGTCACCCACGGTAACGCGCAGTGGCTTCCGGGATTTCATCCACCCCTCCGAAGACCGTCTCTGCACCGTTCGCGAGTTGGCTCGCCTCCAAACATTCCCCGATTCCTACGAGTTCAAGGGACGTCGGTGCGACACATACGCCAAGAGTCGCTACGTCACCCAGACCCAGCACGAGCAGATTGGCAACGCTGTACCGCCGCTCCTGGCCAGGGCTCTCGCGACCTCGATTCGGCGGCAGCTCTTTGACCGGCGGCTTCCTCGATCGACTGGGGGGACAGCCGCAATCGAGGAGGTCATTGACACCTTGAACGAGCACTACCCCGACGACAATCTGGGCAACAAGGAGAACCCGGTAGACGAACTCATCTACATCTTGATCTCACGACGAGCTACACCGCTTCAACTAACGTCTGTGTACACCGCGCTGCGCCGACGCTTCCGTCGATGGAGTGACATTCACGGCGCCGACCGACTGGAAGTGGCTCGCATCCTCCAACCAGCAGGCCTGGCTACCCAGCGCACAAGGGACATCCTCGGATGCATCGCGGCCATCCGCCAGGACTTCGGCGATGTGTCCCTGGCTCGGTTGCGCAAATGGTCGGATTCACGAGCGTACCACTATCTGCGGACCCTGCCGGGGGTCAACGACAAGGTCGCAAAGTGCGTGATGGGATACTCTCTTCATCGAGACGTACTGCCGGTGGACAGCCACACGCTCCGCGTGTCACTGCGCCTCAGCCTGATACCCTCCGACACGTCCGCCTTCCGCGCTCCAGCTCTCCTAGATGCGGTCGTGCCGAATGGCCGCCGACTCCGGTTTCACGTGCTCTGCGTCCTTCATGGGCGTGCGACGTGCAAGACCCGACGTCCCGACTGCGCCAACTGCCCACTCCAGTCCCAATGCCCCTCTGCCGTAGCTACTTCGAGTAGGCAGGCGTGAGCGCCTTGTGACAGAGTTGGAGCACCTCGTCAAAGTGCGAGTACCGTAGGTCCTCGTACTCGACAGGGTCTACGAGGCTATCCACACCGATGGCCAGGTTTTCCAGTTCGCGCTGCATCATCCGATCCACGAAGGCCTCCGCGATCACCTCCGCGAGTATCGCGCGTGCCTGCGGTCCATCCTGTCCGGGCCACTTCTCTCCCGTACTAGGGTCCGAGTCGGGACCGAGGACTCTTCGCAGTGTCGGATGCTTCGCGGCTATCAGCACTTCGTTCTTCGACGCCTCCCACTTGAAGCGCCGCACGCCGCGGAAGTTCTCCTCGTCAACCAGGTCAAACTTGATTCGTGGCTTGCCCTTTAGCTCACGGAACACGATGCGGGCCGTATCCCCCAGATCCCGACAGGCCGCCACCAGCTTCTCATTGGCCTCGTGTTCGCACTGCGCCCGGAGCACCCCAGTGCACACGCCGAGTTCAGGATCGAATGCCAATACCACCGACTTGTGCGAGAGCCTGATATCGCTCCCCGACACGGTAACCGAGACTGCCTCGCCATCGAGACTCAGATCACCGAAGATCTCAATGTTCTTCTGACGTCCCGGCACCGACGTGTAGCGCCCGCGGGAGAACTGCAAATCTTGATGAAGTATGGGCTCACCGGGATCCTGCTCATCTCTCACTGAGACCCTCAGGCCTGCTCGGTCGCCTCCCATGACGACGTCCACAAACGCCGCATCGCTTAGTGCGGCCCCCTTCACCTCGACGTAGCCCCGCAAGAAGCCGCTTTCCTGTATGGGCTCCAACGTGACCTGAGTGGTCATGAGCTCGATCGCGCCACTCTCGGTCGACACGGTACACTCCATCGGCTCGGTAAGCTGCTCCGCCGCCTTGTAGTACACGCCTGCCTTCCTCGTCTTGTCGATCACCACCCGCAGGTGCGGCGGCACGACTGAGAGACCAAGCGGGAGTGACCGCCCAGGATCGGGCTCTCCTGCCTCCACCTCGAGCTTCTCCGCGAGCTCTTCGCCCAGCTTCTCCAGCACACGGCGAAGGGCGTCTCCGACCCGATGCTGAGTTGAAGGCCTGATCGCGTCCTCGATTACGGCCAGCGCCTCCTCCACTAGCGGCCGCACAACCTCAGTGAGCGCGACGACGAATGGATGCTCCTGATTGAGGCCTTGTCGATCCGGATCGGTGACCTGCATCGGATTGCGTGGGTCGGGGGCGACAGAGCCATCCTGCGACCGCCGAAGCTCAAAGGCCTCGAAGTCCCCTAACAACAGCGCAATCTGAGGGGCCTCCACCAAGCCAACGAGATGTGCCGCGCCGGCCTCGCCAGACCCCGCAGCACCGAAGTAGGTAACATCGTGGGCAGTTCGCCCGTCCGCTACGACAACTCCCGCCTCACTTCGCCAGAGACGGGTGATTGCCCTCCCTCCAACCTTCAGGGCGTCGTGAGCGCGCGAAAGTTGCACTCGTACGCGGCCTGCTAGATGCTCGTATCCAGGAATCGTCACCTCGCGGTCGATTACTACCTCGCTCTCCGGGGCGAAGCCCAGCACCCTCCTCTCCTTGACTCCTCCGTTTGGGTTCGACTCGAAGACATCTAACGGGACTGCCCCCAGCCCAGGGGGGGCATACCGCACCTCCACGTGACGCTCCAGATCGCTCGCGAGAGTCTCGAATCTCGGGATCGTGATCTCGGGGAAGGGCGTGAACGTGACCACCGTGCCATTCCCCTCGAATAGGCTAAGCCGAGCGCGGTCCTCGTCCGTGGCCTTTCCAGACTCAGGTTCCGTGTACCTGCCGAGGCTAACCCTGCATGAGGCCAGGCCACCGTCGCAGATGCTCTCGAAGCGCACCTCTCCGAGTATTCCGACGTCCTTAGCCCCGCGCGCATTGAGACCACGCACACCTCGACTGCTCTCGTATCCGCTTGAGAGCTTCCCGTAGCTGAGGAGATGCTCCCGCATCACATCCGCCGTCATTCCCTCGAAGTGGTCTCGCACCACGAACTCCGCTCTGCCATCTCCGCCCACGTTCTTGAGGAGTTCGATAGGGGTGTTCAGCAGTCCTTCGAGTGTGATCTCCCCTCGGTCCATCATCCGCCGCCCCGAGTCACGGCCGTTTGTGATGAGCTCGATCAGGCCCCGAACGATGAAGCCCGACATCGCGCGATCCGCATTACGCCGGGTGTAACGAGCATCGACAGGGATGGTCTGCCAGCTATCCTGCTCAGAGTCCGAACTCATCTCTTCCCTCTCCGAGGAATTGTATTACGCCTTGCTTGTCCCTGGATTCTGGCATCGCCTGTGCTGCGTTGCGCGCTCTCGCGAGTCGAGAGCTGATAAGGTATGCGCCTGCGTCAGGAAACATCCTCAAGGCCTCCAGGTATCGGTCACGCCCGATATCCGACATGGCCGCCCCCCCCGTGAATTCGATGAACGCCTGGGAGTTCAAGATCGGATCGATGATGCGGCGGAAGTTCTCGGTCCGGTTGCTCCCACCAACGCCGTATCGGTCAACTACGCTCGAAAGTTGGCTTACCTTGGCTGCCCCGGTGGCTGTGAGGGCATACCGCTTGACACCTTTGCCCTTTCGTTGATCCGCGTCTGCCACGAGCTGGCCAAACTTCTTCTTCTTTGCCTCAGATAGGTGAGCTCTCACAACGTCCTTGTCCGGAAGGTCCGGACGGGTCTTCCATGAAAAGACCTGGGGAAACAGCTCGTGTGCCTTGATCGCAATCGCCTCTACGTCGGCCTCTCCCCCCAACTCTCCGAGAGCGATCACCACCAAGAAGGTCTTAGGAAGGTCTATCTCACTCTTCATCTGGCGCACCCCGCAGAAAATCGAACTCCACTTCGCCGCGGTCCGGGTCAAACGTCGCCACAATCCCATCACCTTCCGCTGCGGACACATCGATTAGCCACTCGCGGATCCCCCAGAGGAACCCGTTTCGAATGGTCACGTTCATGGTTCGTCCGGAGCCATCCGTTCCCTTCCAAGACTCGCGGTCGATCCCGAGATCAGGCGGAGGTGCCAAGACCCCATCGAGGTTGTAGCGACCCAGTCGATACGTCACGACCAATCGTCCTCTCGCATCCGGAACGGAGGAGAGTATGGCGGGCGATCGCCTGCTGCGACGGTCCTCGATCTTGCGTTCGATAGCGCCCGGAGGAGGTCGAAAGCCCCGCAGTACGTGCACACCGGTTGCCGGATACGATACCAATGCACCGTGAAGGATCTGCGCTGCCCGTGGTGGTGAGTATCCCGCTTGGCTCATCAAGTCAATGAACTCGTATGTGTGCATCACGCCCGACCCGGCGCGGAAAATGTTCACCGCCGCGTATTCTGCCCCAGAGAGGACTCCCCGTTCCGACAACTCCTCCCTCAGGCTCACGGAGTTGCCGCGGACAACGAAGGCAGGGTGGTTGGCGAAAACGGCTCGAACGACACCTGGGGGCGGAACTGGTCTCAATCGAGGTTCGCGGGTCAGCCCGGCGTGCAACTCCCGTAGACCGAGCCCTCCGCCAACTGCAAGCATCTTCGTTGCGATCCGTGTCAACGCTGAGTCAGGGGACGGCTGCGGTACCATGTATCCGAGGATGACAGCCAGGCGGGAGCCAGCCGGAGCCAGCACTTCTTGGATCTGGCGCTCACCCATCCCTGATTTCGCCAGATACTCTGCCATGGGAGCCGCGCCTACTCTCCTGAGCGCCGCACGTGCCAGGCGGCGAAGGCCCCGGACATGATGGGTCAGCCGTCCGGTCTCCAACCAACGCTTCCGGCCCTTGTCGGTGAGCCACACGCGGAAGTCCTGCGACCACTCGACGTGCGGAGTCAGGCCGAGTGCCGCAAGAGCCGGCAGCATTCCAAGCTCCGCCTCGGTGACCTCGATGCCATGTTCAGCCGCCAGGTGTACTAGCTGTGTGGTTGTCAACATCCCCTCGGCTGAATCCACCAACTCAACGAGCCTGGAGGCGATAGGAAGACGCAACGCCGATCCTTCGAGGAGCGTGTTGTGACGTACCACCAACTGCCTCACCCTTTCCCGGGTAATTCCCTCGCTCTCGCCCAGTTCTTCGAGCGTGGGGGCCTTTCCCCCGCGGCCCAAACGACTGAGGAACAGGCGTGCGTCACGATCACTCAGGCCGGTCGTGAGTGCGACAGCCTCAGCCTTCATGGACCGCGCTGAAGCGATCGCTTGTAGCATCTCCACCGGAAGGGATGGAACCCTCACCTCCCTCTCGTCCGGGCGGGTCATTCGCGCCAGAGCGGTCGGGGGAAGCCTGGTAGCGTCCTCAATCGCCGTTTCGAGCCGATCTAGGCGCTTCTTACCCAGCCCGTCGAGACCTTCGAGGAACTGCCTGGAGCGGCCCTCTAGGTCGCCGAGGACCCGGATTCCCGCCTGGCCGAGGGCCTTCGTCGCGATGGGTCCAAGGCCGAGCGCTTCGACGGCGAGTCGCATTACGTGCTCCGGGATCCCGAATCCGGCAGGGGGCTCGACCTCCGTGAGCGACATGGGTGGACTTGGTCGGGTGATTTCCTCTGCCCTTGGCGGCCTTCTCGTGTGCCGTTGCAGGCCGATCTTGGACCGGTGAAGGAGGGCCGACGCAGCTTCCACCAACTCCGCTGCCCGCCGGGGCCCCACCCAGTTGAACACACGGAGGTCTTCAGCTGAGAGGTCATGCAGATCACCCAGTGTCTTGAAGCCTGCCTTCAGGAGGCCATTGAGGGCACCTCGGGACACGGCGAGACTCTCGATGGGCTCACTCGCCATAGCATCTGGTACACTAATCCTGGGCTCGCTCGACGGTGGCACCCGACCACTCCTCGGCTCGCGTCAGAAAGGCTCGACCATCGGCCGTGAGGCCGAACTCGACCCTTCTCCCGTGCCTTGTTCGCGTGATGAGGCCGAGATCAAGCATCCGCCCCATGGCACCAGAGCGCTGCGTACTGACAACGGCCTCGCTCCATGGTGCACCCGGGCCTGCAGCGAGACGCTCTTCGACCTCGGCGTTTCGGCTCCGACCCCCGCGAACCGCCGCAGCGATCGTCGCAAACGCGGAGACCTCACCGGGGCATGACGACAAGATGTGGTCGAGATACGCGCGTCGCTCGTCCCCGCTGAGGACTTCAGCGGCCTCACCTCCATCCAGCACAGGATTATCGAGTCTCCCGAACGCCGCCCCCTCGTCGGTGAGAGAAGCGAAGCCAGACGGGTCGATGCCTGCAAGGCCCAGTGTGAACAGTGCACCCGCGACCCGCCCATCCTGTCGTGTCTCTCCCAAGAAGAGACTCAGAAAGCGACTGATAGCAGCGTCCCTGTCCGGCCCGATGGGAAAGCCAACGGAGAGGCGTTCATCCCGTCTCGTTCCCTTTCGCTTATCCATGTCAAGCAGGTAGAAGCCGAGGCCGCGAAGGGGTTCGGCTAGGGCGCGGGCAAGCTCATCGAAGGGGGTGGGTACCGGCGCAAGGTGCAGCATCGCGCGCGTGAGACATTTGATCGGAAAGACTCGGTTCACCTGCCCCCACAGCCACGGCACCCCTTGGGCGTCTCGGATGTCCGACCTCTTGTCGAAGGGGATCGGGTCAGCGGACACCAGGTCGGTAACCGGCGCTCCCCGGAAGCCATTGGGGAGCGCCCTCGGCACCGACTCGTTCTCTTGAGCAGCGCCGGGCTCCAGGTCCCCCGCTTCGAGAGCCAGTTGGTTCTCGGCAGCAAGCAGGAAGAAGCTGCTGAGGTCCCGGTGTTCCCCGAGCTTGACTCGAATGCGACCGAACAGCTCCCCAGGCAGATCGATTAGGTATTTCATGCACAACCATATTGCTGGTAGGGGGCTTTATGGTAGTCATAAACAGGCTATATGGCAAGACATATAGTGGCTGACGCGATTTCAGGGAGACTGGTTCAGCGCGTGCCCCCTCCGATGCCCGGTCAGCCCGGCCCGATCTCGGTACTTAGGGCGAGTCGTCGGTACCGGCACTGGCCCGGGGCCACTTCCGCCGAGGGAGCCTCACACGCCCGCCAACAGGCTTCAGGCGCGAGTTCCGATGTCACCACGGCCTCGCTCACAAGTACCGACGTCTGTAGCAAGAGTGGGGCATCACCCGTTGCGCAGCGCCGCGAACTCATGGTAGCGTACGACGTTTCGTAACCACTGAACAGGCGTCTATGCCATCCCCGCTGGGCCGGCTCATCGCACAGGAACGTCTCCGTCGAGGCATGAGTCTCCGTGGCCTCGCACGGGAGGTCGGCAAGTCACCAGCCTTCCTGGTCATGCTTGAGAAGAACGACCCCGCCCCGTCCGTGGCGGAGGAAACCTTGGTGCGGGTAGCGGACGTTCTCGAACTACCCGCCGACCGCCTCATCACGCTGGCGGGCAAGACCCCCTCGGACGTCGCGCCGGCCGATGAGCTCGAAGTTGCGCTCTTCCGCGCCGTCAAAGGGCTTTCTGAGAAGGAGAGAGTCCAGCTTCTCGCCAGGCTCAGGAAGCAGTAGGGGTTTTCCACAGACATCCGGCGCGAGTGGTCCCATTCAGGCATGGTCCCTCTTCCTCAGAGTGTTGAGTGTTTAGTGGACACTCGAACATTCGGGGGAGGGGGTGGGGATGTTGGCGGCGGAGCTGGTCGAGCACTGGAAAACCCGGGCGCGAAAGCTCCGGGAGTGGGCAGCGGCCGAGGAGGCCGCGAAGGCATGGGAAGCGGCGGCTGCCGAGCTCGAAGCGGCGTTGGTCAGCCAGGCGGAGCGCCGGCTCAATCTTCAGGAGGCTGCAGCGGCCAGCGGATACAGCCCCGACCACCTGGGCCGGCTTCTCCGCGAAGGCCGAGTCCCGAACGCCGGGCGGACGCACGCCCCCAGGGTCCGCGTGGGGGACCTACCCCTCAAGCCGGGAAGGACCGGCGGCGCCCGGGACGGCCAGGAGTCGCCGAGCGTTCCCCGGGCGCAGATCGTGCAGCGCGTGGTCAATGGCGTCGTGGTGTAGCCCATGGGTCGCGAAGCCAGGAAGCGCGCATGGAGCTACAACGCCGGCGAGCGCGGACGGAACTGGGTCCGCGCTTTCGAGAAGCGGCCTGGGGGAATCCTGTTCGTGGAGTGGTACGAGGCCGTGCCCGGCACGGAGGCCTCCCGGCGCAAGCGCGCCTCTCTGGGCCACAGTGACCGCGAGCAGGCCAAGGTCGCGGCGGACGACATCGCCGCTGCGTTCAGGAAGGAGCACACCGCGAAGGCCAAGGCCCTCCCGGCGGACCCGAGCGTCCACGAACTCATCGACGCCTACCTCGCCTCCGAGACCCCCTTCAAGAGCCCGGGTAAGCAACGCCACGATCAGCGCACCGCAGCGCTCTTCAAGGACTTCTTCCCGGCAACCAAGCCGGCGTCCACCCTGAATCTGGGCGACTGGAACGGAGTCATCCGCGCCCGCCGTGATCACCGGGTTGGTCCCGCCCTCACACGCGAACGCATGGCCCGGTTGCGCAGCCGGGGTGAGCCGGTGCCGCCCGTGGGCGACCGGCAGATCGAGTACGACCTCCGGTTCCTCTGGGCCGTGCTGAACTGGGCCAACAAGTCGGGCGACGCGCACGGCAGGGTGTTCCTGTCCCACAACCCGCTCCGCAAGTTCGTCCAGGCCCGCGATTGGCCCCGGGAACGCAACCCCGAGCGCCCCACCCTGACCGACGAGCAGTACACCGGCATGCTCGAGGCCGCAGCCACGATCGACTGGCGGGCCCATGCAGCCATGGTCCTCGCCCACGAGACCGGCCACCGCATCGGCTCCATCCGGTGCCTCCGCTGGGACTACGTGGACCTCGACTCCGAGTGGGTGCGGTGGCGGGAGGAAACGGACAAGGTGGACTGGGAGCACCGGACGCCGCTGTCAGCGGAGGCGCTCGCGTTGCTTCAGTCCCTCGCGGGGCGTGACGGCGGCCCCTCCAGCGACTGGGTTCTCCCTTCCCCGAAGGACCCCGGCCGCCCCTGCTCGCGGAACATCATGCGTGACTGATGGGACGCCGCGCAGAAGGTGGCGGGGCTCGGCGGAGTGGCCCGCCTCGGCTGGCACGCCCTCCGGCGGAAGTTCGCCAACGACCTCCGGCACGTGCCGCTCAAAGACCTGGCGTCCCTGGGGGGGTGGCGGGACACGCAGACCCTGCTGAAGTGCTACCTCAAGGAGGACGAGCGCGCCATGGTCGAGGCCATACAGAGCCGGCGGTCGCCGCACGCGCGGCGCCTCGCCGGCGGGATGAGTGGGAGGGAGGGGTCGGAGGGCTAGGTCAGGGTCTCCGGCTGGTCGGAGGCAGGTGGGTCCCGCGGGCGGGCTGGTGTAGGCCCGTGCCCCCGCGGGGTTTGGATGGACCCCGCGGGGCGCGGCCGCCCGGCCACCGCGGAACCACCGCATTCGGGGCGCCTCACGCCGCCTCGACGCTGGCGGCCCACTCCCGCCGTTGGGCGTGGTCCCACACGCCCGGAGGACCCTACCGGCCAAATCGGCAAGCGTCGACTGCTTGACGGTAGAGTAGTCGGATGCAAGATTGGACATGGCCGTTATGGCCGCCTTGTCCTTTTTGTCCGCCTTATCCGATCAGAGCCCCATGGCCTCGTCTGAAGATCGACTCCTCTCCCCCGTTGAAGTCGCGAGCATCCTGAAGGTCAGTGAACGCACCGTCCGGCGATGGGCGGAGGAAGGGAGGATCCCCGCCGTAAAACTCGGGTCGCGTTGGCGCTTCCGCCGCACCGACCTGCCGAATGAGGAGCCTACTGCATTCCAGCACCTGGACCTCGGCGACCATCTCCACGATCTGCCAGCCGGCCTGGCCTTTCCCGCGGACGTGTTCAAGGACCTGGCCCAGCGCTTCAGAGACAAGCTCGAAGCCTACGACCCTGACATCGTTGTCATTCGGGACCGACAGGGCCACAGAAGCGCAGCCAGGTTACGGCTGGTACCCGAGGCGTACGTGGCACGAGTGGTGTTCAGCGGTCGTCTCACGCAGATGTCGCAAAGCGAACTGGATGCGCTTACCACCGGCAAGAGAATCCTAGTAGTCGACGAGTCATCTGCCCGAGCGCGCGGACACGAGCGGATCAATGAGTTGTTCCCCCGGGCGCGCGTTCAGCACCTCGTGCTTGCGGTTCTGAGCGAGACTCGTGATGCCGGGGAACTCAAGGACCTCGGTACAGACTTCTGTGCCGAGTTCAGTCCCCAAGAATTCCGAGCGTTCGTTGATGACCTACTTCTCATCACGGCTGATACGCCCCCGTTGGATGCTGACCACCTAAACGTCGACATTGGGGTCGCCGACGGGGATTGGGTTCGCCTGAAGGCATCTCTCTACCTCTGGGGCACCCCCTTCGACTACACGACCGTCTTGGGCTCAGAGGACCTCGAAGTCTGGACCCTCGATGATCCGAACTTCTTCCGACTTCCGTCTGGTCCCGACCTCCAGCTTCAGTTCGATGGATCGTGCAAGATCCGCCTCTACTACAGGCACTCAGCTCACCGCTTGACCCTGGTTCCAATCACCTACCCGACAGCCGCCTTCGCCAAAGAGGATATAGTCAGGTACACCGAGGCTCTTGGGTGGCAAGGGGCTGGCGCGAACTTGTTCCCGCCGTCGCACGAAGATCTCAGCCCGCGGGCGCAAGGAATCGCTGGATACCGCATCCTCACGAGCGCGGTTTCCACTCAACTCTTGGTCGAGTTCCTGTCTAGCATTGCTGGCGTTGTCGATACGCGCCTGATCGCCAAGACACTCGCGGTGAGTGAGCACGAGCTCTTCGACGAGCTCCACGCGCACTGTGCGGAGAACCTCCGGCCTGCTGTCTTGGGCTCGCTCCGTGATGCCCTCGAAGGGCCTCTGACACTCCCTGGAATAGAGCCTTGGCGGGCGTGGTCGGTGGTGCGATACGAACGCCCGTTGCCTTCAGCTGGGCTGACGGCCTCGGTGTTCTCCATGAGGTCCGTCGGGAACGCCGCTATCGAGTGGCTTAGCAAGGAACTGGATCGCCTCTTCTCATCCCGAGTCAGCTTCCAAGAACTCTATGTGACCGGGAGGCAGATCCTCAAGGGGATCTGTGATTCTGAGCCCAGGGTTACATATGGGGACTTCAGTCGGTGGCTGGACTATGCTCTCGACTGCGCAGTGGCGAAACCCGGAGAGGTGTTCCAAGTGCTTCCTGACGGCAGGTACCTCGTGCAACGGGGCTACGCTCTCGGTGAGGCAAGCGGGCGGACCTTCGATCCGAACAGAGACGAGGGGAAGAGGTTCGTCCCCTCCCGCAGGAGACCGCCTATGGATAATCAGGTCGACCGAGCGCGTGCTGCGCTGCATCTGGCCTTATCTCGCCTGCAAGAGGGCTCGGCTCTCGCCTTCGCCGACGAGTTCCTCATCAACAAGATCCTTGCCAACCTGGTCGCGGATTGGCCAGGCAGCCTTCAACCTCTGCACTTCTACGTACGCCCTTACCGCTTTGGCCCCGTGGTTGACATGCCGCAGCGGTTCTCGCGCCTGAACGAGACGCTGGGTGTTCGGGCATCTGTGCTGCGGGACCCGTGGTTCGAGGTCGTACACGGCCAGGGTATGGTCCGGGCCAACGCCCTGGATGCCAGGCTTCGTGGCCTCCGCGATGAACTCATCGCGCCCGAGGATGAACAGACCATCCTTACGCTCGTAGACCTCTACTGCATGCTCGTGCACGAGCTCGATCGCGGTGACTTCCAGAAGCCCGAGTCGCTGCTTCAGCTTTCGATTGTCCGGAGTGAGAAGTCCGCCCTCGACTATGTCGTGGTGGAGTTCGACGTGTGGATGGACGACCTCCGTGACCTTGCCCAGGTCCTCCTCAACATGGATCAGTCTGGGCCAAAGAGCCGCGACGACACTCGGGCAGCGCGGATGTTGTACAAGAACCTCCGCATCGCCGCGCTTGAGATCGAGCGCAAAGTCGGTCTTATCAGGGCAGTGCCACAGCTCATTGACAAGCTCGAACACCTCACTGGTCGTTCGACGACCGACAGACCGCTGCGAGGAGTGATTCGGGGTCTCAGGGAAGCCCAGGCGGGGATTCGAGCCGCTGAGGCTACGATCGATGAAGCCCGACGGCTGCGACTCTCCCTTGAGGCCTTGACCGAGTTGGTTGGTCAGGTATGTGCCATCTACTTCGGAACGCGAGTCAGCGATGCTGAGGTGGCGAAGTACGGTGAGTCACTTGCCCATCTGCATCCGTACGTAGCGGGCCAGGTCGATTCATTGACCGCCCAAGTGGCGGGTCGCTCGGCGGAGGCGGCTCTTCGCGCCCTGCAGCGCACAGCAGAAGAGATCTACTCGCGGGGCTTCGCCGTACTCACACAGAACCATCTCCCCACGATGAAGGAGCACATCGAGACAGTCTACGCCTTGGCAAGGCAGGCTCTGAGTGACTACTCCGCGTGGGACGACCGGCCGTGTTTGATGGGATACCTGGACATCTTGGGTGTTCAGACGGCCGTGATGCGCCTGATCGAGAGCGAGAGAGCCGCAAGCGATGTGGCAGAAGCGCTGGCAATCCTCTGCGACCCCATCACTCAGACGCTCGAAACCTACTACGAGAAGCACCGGGATGAGTTCGTGATTTTGCCGTTAAGGTCGGGTGGGGATGGCTGGATTGTGGCGTTCAGGAACGCTGACGGGCCTGAGGCAGCGGTTGACTCCGCCATTGAGGTCATGAAGGCGATCCGCGACGCTGGACCTCGGATGTTGCCAGTTATGGGTCTCCACGGTGGCAAGCCGCAGTTTGGCATCGGGGGTCCTTCTGGCATGGCTTCACTGATCGCGTATCTCTATGCGGAGCGGTCCAAGCTAGGCTCATCGGGCGAGATCCTGCTGAGTGAGGAGTTTGCCAAGAGCCTTCGCCAGCGCCGGCCGCTCTTGGCGACACGCATCGAACAGATCACAGGCGATGAGCCGGTGCGCCTCCCTACGATTGGCGAGAAGCACGTCTTCCGTCTGGTGTATTGGGAGGACAACCCGCTGCCAGAGGAGACAGGCCTATGACGCTGTCTGACGCAGAAGGCGGCATACTGATATCGTGCGATGTGCGGGACCTCTCCGAACTCGACACACTGGTGCTGGCCACACACGACATCGATGGCATCGCAGGCTATAAGCTTGGCATTAGCCTGGCGCTCTCATGCGGTCTTACCGAGGCCGTGCGTCGCGTGCGAGCGGTCTGTTCCTTGCCGATTGTCTATGATCACCAGAAGGGCGCTACCGACATCCCTGCCATGGGCGCACTGTTCGCACGAGTGTGCGCCTCCGCAGGTGTGCACGCCGCCATCCTCTTCCCGCTGTCAGGCCCAGCCACCGAGCGAGCCTGGATCAAGGAGCTCCGCACCGCAGGCGTTGAGCCGGTGGTAGGTGGGCTGATGACGCACCCTGGGTTCCTAGAATCAGAGGGTGGCTTCCTTCTGGACGACGCGCCCCGCAGAATGATCGCTGCGGCCAGGGAAGAAGGCGTAACGAGTTTCGTGGTTCCAGGCACGAAGCTCGAACTCGCCTCGGCCTTGGCCGCAGGACTTGGCCAGGACGCCCGCTTTCTGGTTCCGGGGATAGGCACTCAAGGCGGTACGATCGACGCCTTGGCCCGGCAGCTCCCCATCCGTCAGTGCTATCCGATCATCGGATCGGCAGTGTACAACTCCCCCAGCCCGAGGGGCTCGGCTGAAAAGTTTGGGGAATCCTACAGAAAGGCATTAGAGGAGGGCCAACCGTGGGTCAGCTAGCGGGGTCAGCCGCCAAGACGCTCGCGATGGAGTTGTACCGTCGGGGCATGATCAAGACTTGGCTACGGGACAAACCTGAGGGATGGGTGCTGCTGTCTGGGCTGTGGAGCCCGTTCTATCTCCAACTGAGGGCCCTTCCCAGTCACCCGGACTTAATGAGGACGATCGGTGCGAACCTCGCACATCTGATCAAGGCGAGAGTTCGAGAAGCAACACGCGTGGTGGGTATCGCCACCGCCGGAGTGCCTATCGCGACTGCGGTGTCGCTGGAGGGAGGGCTTCCATGTGCATACACACGGAAGATTGAGGGCGTTCGGAGCGCCGAGGCCCTTCGAGAGGCGCTTTCCTCCTACGGAGACCACAGCTTGATCGAGGGAGACCTCGCCGCTGGGGATGTTGTCGTCCTCGTCGATGACCTCGTCACGCGCTTCGATAGCAAGATCGCGGCGCTGGAGATGTTGGCCCGCGAGTATGCTCGCCGAGGCATTAGTGACTACCTCGTCCGGGCGGTTGCCGTTGTGGTGGATCGGGAGCAGGGAGCCCTGAGCGAGGCGACGGCCCGGGGAGTCGAGCTCGTGTCGATGCTTCAGTTCCGCTCCGAAGCTCTGGAGCACTTGCGCGACACCATGACGCCGCTTGAGGTCGAGATCATTCTGGAGTACTTGGACGATCCGGAGCCTTTCCAGGACCTAGGGCGTCAGGAGAGCTTGAGGACGCTCGCGCGGGCCGCGCAGTAGCGGTGCCCGGGCGCGCGGTAGATTCCGTTGACGATGTCCTGGCACCACCGGGGAAGGCAACCCACGGCAAACGGCGGCGGCTTCGATGGAACAGCCGCTCCTGAGCCAACAAGAGCAAGGCGGCACCTGCTGCTGCGACTGCGCACGTCACGCTTGCTTTCATCCCCAACCGCAGCAACTGCGCCGTGGCCGTAAGTGGCGCCGAACTCCGTATGATGAATCCCAGGTCAGAGAGCTCCGACGCGACTAGATGACCAGCCGACCCCCGAGTCGGCCGAAGCGCGTGAAGCACCGACTGGGATTCCCAGAAGACACTGATCGCGATGTATGCACAGAGCGCCAGGCACATCGCCCTCACGGTCGGGAACTCCAAGAGCTGCGCACGCTGCTGAGAGGTAAGTGCGTACGCAGAGGCGAACTCCCTGCGTTCTGGTGGGATCGCGGCAAGCTGAAGCCAGGCAAAGAACGCGACCAACGGCAACACCTGAACTATCTCTGCCGCAAGAAGCACCGCCCAGATGGCAGCGGGGTCACGGTTTCGTACGGCCTCGAATACGTGCCCCTGTTGAACCAAGTCGCGCGCGAGGACCATCATGCTAAGATCACCCACAAGCGACGGCAGGAGCAGGAGAGTCGGTAGCCAAGCATAGACACGCAGCCGAGCTAAGCCTCTGCCCAGGCGGTAGCCTCCGCTGACCCCAACGACGGCGACAATCACTCCGGTCAGACCGGACGCGAGCAAGCTCTGTTGGTAGTACGTCACGCTGACACTCATCACTCGGGTTCGAGGGTGAGCAGCTAGGCAGTTGACTCCCGGGCTTCAGGAATCACCATGCTGAAATCGGAGCGGGCGGCTGATCCTCCGCCCGGGTAGCATTATTCGCTGCAGCGTGGCAATGCAAGCCACGGGGGGGCCGCATGCTGAGAATAGACTTGGCTGGCATTCGGCTGGCTGGACCCGGGGAGGCTTGAAAGCCCGTACTTGGGGGGTGTGTGTGCCCCCTCGCCGCTTCTGTGCCGGCAATGCGTTCTGTGGACGCGTGCGGCGCCTGCTTTCAAGATTCTGCGACCCCGCGGCACCCAGCGCTCTGTGACGCGAACCGAGTCCGATTCGGGTCGCGCTCGCGAAGCGCGGCGCGCTGCGCTCGGTGGGTGGGGAATGACAGAACTGGCACCAGGAAGTGGCACCAACCCGTGCCACCTGGTCATGCGAAAGCGCCGCCGGCCCCAAATGAGGCCTGCGGCGCTTCGCTTTCCTCTCAGTGGGCCTGGGTAGACTCGAACTACCGACCTCACGCTTATCAGGCGTGCGCTCTAACCACCTGAGCTACAGGCCCCTCCCCGGGCCAGGTTGGGCCCGAGCAGGAAAACCTAAGCAGGCGGCGGGCCTGGTTCAACCGGCAGGCGAGGGGGTCGCTCCGAGCTTCGGCCCCGGCGCCGCGCCCTATTCGTATGCCAGGGCCTGGGCAGTCGTGATGCGCGTGGCGCTCCGGGCCGGCCAGGCGCACGCGAGCGCGGACACCACGACCACCAGCCCGAGCCAGGCCAGCACCGCGCCGGCCTGGGGCGCCATCCCGGCCGGCACCGGGAGCATGACGCGCCCGAACGACTTCGCCACCGCCACGCTCATCGGCACCGACAGGGGGACGGCGAGCGCCCAGCTCAGCACGGCCACCACCAGGCCCTCCCCCTGGATGATGAGCGCGATGGTGCGGTGGCGCGCTCCGATGGCGCGCAGCACCCCGATCTCCCGGGTGCGCTCCATCACCGAGAGGCTCATGGTGGACGCCAGGGCGAGCCCGCCCACGACGATGGTCAGCTGCGACATCAGCACCAGGAAGCCGGCGACCATCAGCAGGTGGTCCTCCATGGCCACGCGCGACGCCTGCACGAGCTGGCCGGATTCCACGGGGAACCCGGCGTCCTCCAGGTCGCGGCGGAGCCTCTGGATCAGCTCCGACTCGGACGCGGTGCCCACAACCGTCGCGCTCAGCACCGCCACGCGCGCCCGCGCATCGCCCACGGTCTCCGCCACGGCCGCCCGGCTCGTGAACGCCGTCGCTCCCGGGCCCATGTCCACGATGCCGACGACCGACCAGACGGATTCCTTCCCCCCGACGACGAGCGTGACGGTCGCGCCGGGGCGCAGCCCGGGCTCCTCCGCTGCGAGCCTCCGGCTCACCACCATCGCCCGCCCGTCGTCTTCGCGGAGCCAGCGTCCCTCCAGCGGCGGGAACGCGACCAGCCTCGAGTCCCACGCCAGCCCCGTGAGCGAGAAGCCGTTGCCCAGGAGCCCGTCGTCGTGCCGGACCGAGGCGGTGACGCCACTCCACGCCTCCAACTCCCCGACGCCCTCGGTGGCGCGGATCGCCGCCACGATGGAGTCCGGCGCGTGGGGCTCCACGAAGCGGAGCGACATGTCGTAGCGGAGGGACTTCCCGAACAGCTCTCCCACGGACCCGCGGATGGTGGTCCTCAGGTCGAGCGACGCCATGAAGACCGCGCCGCCCAGCGCCAGCGTCGCCAGCGTCAACGCCATCCGCTGCCTGCGCCGGAACGCGTTCCGCAGCGACAGCAGGAACGGGCGCGCCGCGCCCCCCAACCCTCCGAGGATGCGTCCCGGGCCCCTCTCCCCGGGGCCGGAGATCCCCAGGTCGCGCAGCGCCTCCGCCACCGGGATGCGGCACCCCCGCACGATGGGGATGGCGGCCGCGGCCATGGGGAGGATCGCCGCGACCCCGAGCTGCGCGACCAGCGCCCAACTCGGGATCCGGTATCCCTCCACGCTGAAGTTCAGGAGCTCGGCCGCGAACCGCGCGTAGGCGCGCGCCGCCACGGCGCCCAGCGGGATCGCGACCAGCGCGGCGACCAGGCCGAGTGCCAGCGCCACCACCATGTACATCGCGGCGACCTGGCCGGCGCGCGCCCCCACGGCCTTCATGATCCCGATCTCGCGGACCTGCCCCGCCAGCATGGCGGTGACCAGGTTGATCACGAGCACCGCGCTGAGCAGGAGCGCCAGCGCGCCGAACGCCCCCTGGGTCAGGAGCAGGGAGTCCATCTGCGCCGCGTGGATGTGCTCGCCGGGCTCAGGCACCTCCACGCTCTCCACGCGGCGTCCGGTCGCCGATACGGCCTCCGCCACGTCGGCCGCGACCCGCCGGATGTGCGAGCGGTCCATCTCCCCTTCGCGCACCGTGATCTGGAGCTGGTCGAAGGTCGCCGGCGCGCCGAGGCGGGCCAGCGTGCCTGGGGTGAGGAAGCCGTAGACGATGTGCTCCATCCAGCCCGGCGCGAGCCCCGCGTCCCGGGCGATTCCCGTCACGGGCAGGACCACCTCCGCGCCGCTGCCCAACCTCAGGGCCACGGAGTCCCCTATCGCCAGCTCCACGAACGACTCCGACGACGCCTCCAGGACGAAGCCGCCCTCCCCGGGCGGCCAGTCGCCGGCCTCCCGCACCACCCTGCCCACCTCGGACCCGCCCAGGTCGCTCCCGGCGAAGAGCATCGCCGTGCGGCCGACGCCGCCCGACGTCGCGGTCGCGACCACGGTCCGCCGCGCCACCGCTGCGCGCACTCCCGGCAGGGCCCGAACCGTCGCCAGCAGCCCGGCGTCCACGGAGTCCACCCAAAGCGTCGCGGACGGCGGGTTCGTGGCGAGGTACTCCTCCCGCACGACCACCCGGAGGAGGGCCCACGTGTCGAGGACGGCCCCGGCGCCCGCGATCCCGACGGCGACGGCCAGCACCACCATGACCGTGCGCGCTTTGTGCAGCCACAGGTCGCGGCGGACCTTCGTCCACCGCGGGCTAGCCATGGGCGGCCTCCGCGGGCACCGCGCCGACGCCGTCGGCGACCACCCGGCCGTCCGCCATCTCGATGGTCCGCGACGCGTGCGTGCGGGCCGCCGACTCGTGCGTGACCATCACGACCGTCTGTCCCTCGTCCGACAGGGACGCGAACAGATCCAGGATCGCAGCCGAGGTGCGCGAGTCCAGGTTGCCCGTGGGCTCGTCGGCCAGGAGCACCGCGGGCGCGTTGGCCAGCGCCCGCGCGATGGCCACCCGTTGCTGCTGCCCCCCGGAGAGGGCCGACGGCAGCTTGTCCGCTTGGTCCGCGACCCCGAGCCGCTCGAGAAGCGCCTCCGCGCGGCCGCGGCGTTCCCGATTGGGCCACGTGCCGCAGAAGTCCATGGGGAGCATGACGTTCTCCGCGGACGTGAGCGTGGGGAGCAACTGGAAGAACTGGAAGACGATGCCCACCGTCCGGCCCCGCCACTCCGACAGCCGTCGCTCGGGAAGCGCGTGGACCGCGGTGCCGCCCACCACCACCTCGCCTCCGGTCGGCCGGTCCACCCCCGAGATGAGGGAGAGGAGCGTGGACTTGCCGCACCCCGACGGACCGACCACCGCGACGAAGGACCCCGCGGCCACGTCCAACGACACGTCGGAGAGCGCCGTGAAGCCGCCCGCGGGGCCCGGGTAGACCTTCGAGACCCCCCGGAGGGCGATCAGCGCGGGGGCTGGGGAGGGCTGGAGCATGGGGCGCGGCTCGGGCTCGGGTGAGGAAGCAACTGAGGGCCTTCCGCTGAAAGCTCACCTCGCCGCGGCACCCCGGCGACGGCCCAACGTGCCGTTCGGCGGACCCGCCGTGCCACTCGGCGAAGCGCGCCTCCCGGCTCGGCTCCGCGACCGTGAGATTGCGCCTCGGAGCACACGCATGGACCCGATCCGGAGGACCTCATGGCCACTCATCCTTCCGCCCGCCGCTTGGGCGCCGCATCCCTCCTCACGGGAGCCGCGGCGCTCCTGGCCCTCCTGGGCAGCTCCGCGGCGTCCGCCCCCGCCGCCGCGCAGCATACCGGCGGCTCGCAGCCCATGGCGACCCGCCCGCCGGCCGAGGCATCCCAGTTCGACTTCCTCCTCGGGCAGTGGGACCTCGTGGTCGAGCCGCAGGTGTCGAGTCTCGCGGCCCGCGTGCACGGCGTCCCGAAGCTCATGGGCACGTGGAAGGCGTGGCGCGCCCTGGACGGGTGGGGCATCGAGGACGAGTTCCGGATCGTGGACGAGTCCGGCAACCCGCGCGCGCTGACCTTGTTCGTCCGCGTGTACGACGCCGGCGCCCGGAGGTGGAGGGTCTCCGCCACCGACGCATACACCGCCGCCACCTCCCAGTCCCTGGCGACCTGGCGGGAGACGGGCATGGAAGCCTCGGCCGCCGCGCCTTCCACCGACGCCGCAGGTCGCACGTACGCCGGCCGCTCGCGCATCACCGACGTGACGCCCACGTCCTTCACGTACGTCCAGGAGCGCTCGTACGACGGGGGTCGGGGGTGGGAGACGACGCTCCGCATCCTGGCCACGCGCGTGGCGGCTTCGGCTCCCCGCTGATCAGGGCGCTACCCTTGCCCCCTCCCCCGTGCCCGCGGAACCTTCGCTGATGCCGCGCAGGTGGATCTGGCTTCAGCTGGCCATGGGCTGGCTACCGGTGTGGGCGCTCTACACGGCGCTCATCGTTTTCCAGCATGGGCCCACCAGCACCGCACACGCCGCGCTCATCGCGCTCCAGGCGGTGCTGCCGGCGGCGCTCCTCGGCCTCGTGGTCTTCCGGTTCACCCGGCGCCTGCCCTGGCCTCGCCCCTTCCGCCCCGGCTTCCTGGCGATCCACGTCGCCGCCGCCCTCACCTACGGGGTCGTGTGGATCGTGGCCCTGAGCCTGGTCGAGAGCGCAGTCCGGTGGCGGCTCGCGATCGTGGTGGGGCCGGGGCTCGTGCCGTTTCTGGTCCTGGGCGTCTGGCTCTACGCGATGGTCGCCGGCGTGTCGTACGCCACCGAGGCCTCGGAGCGTGCCGCGCGAGCCGAGGCCGAGGCGGCCCGCGCCCAGCTCGAAGCCCTTCGGGCCCAGATCCACCCCCACTTCGTCTTCAACGCCCTGCACTCGGTGGTGCAGCTCATTCCCGACGACCCGGAGCGGGCCGCGCAGGCGGCCGAAGAGGTGGGGCACCTCCTGCGCATCACCATCGAGGAGGACCGCGATCTGGTGACCCTCGAGGAGGAGTGGAGCTTCGTCGAGCGCTACGTCAGCCTGGAGCGGCTCCGCTTCGGGGAACGCCTGCGCGTCCTCGCCGACATCGGCGGCGAGGCGGCCCGGGCGGTGCTCCCTTCCTTCGCGCTCCAGACGCTGGTCGAGAACGCGATCCGGCACGGCGCCGCTCCGCAGGTCGAGCCCACCACCGTCTCCATCCGGGCCTCCCTCGAAGGACGCACCCTGACCCTGACCGTCGCCGACACCGGCGCCGGGGCCTCTCAGGCCCACCTCGAGAACGGCCCGGGAACGGGCCTCACACGGCTTCGCGCCAGGCTGCGGGCGCTCTATGGGGATGCGGCGAAGCTCGACCTCGGAGCAGGCGCCTCCGGGGTCACCGCCACGCTGCGCGTCCCTCAGTTGGAGGACGACGCGTGAGGGTGCGCGCGCTCATCGCCGACGACGAGCCCATCGCCCGCGTCGGGCTCCGACGCATGCTCGCCGACTTCGAGTGGATCGAGTGCGTCGGCGAGGCGGCCACCGGCCCCGCGGCCGCCGCCGCTCTCGACGCCCTGCGCCCCGACGTCGTCTTCCTCGACATCGAGATGCCTGGGATGAACGGCATCGAGGTCCTGCGCCGGGCCGCCCACCAGCCGTTCGCGGTCTTCACGACCGCATACTCCCAGCACGCCGTCTCTGCGTTCGAGCTCGGTGCCCTCGACTACCTGGTGAAGCCGTTCGGCCCCGCCCGGCTCGCCACAGCCATGGAGCGCGTCCGCTCCGGGCTCGGGGAGCCGGCCCCGGCCCCGCAGCGCGACCGCCTCGCCGAGGCGCTGGGCGCCACGCCGATGAGCCGTCTCTTCGTCCGCTCGGGGGCCACGCTGATCCCCGTGGCCGTGGCGGACATCGGTTGGTTCACGGCGGCCGGGGACTACGTGGAGGCGCACACCGGCGCGGGGCACCATCTCGTGCATGTCTCGCTGGCCCGCATCGAGGCGCGTCTGGACCCCCGGAAGTTCTGCAGAATCCACCGGACCCACGTCGTCAACCTGGACCACGTGCGCACGTTCCGCCGGGCTCCCAACGGGCGCATGGTCGCCGAGTTGCGCGACGGGACGCGGCTACCGGTGAGCCGCATCCACGCCAGCGAGCTGCGCGGCCGGGGATTCTGAGCAGGGGACGGCCAGGCACCTTCTCGGAAGCGGAACTTCCGATACATTTCGGAGTCCTCACTTCTGATTCCTGAGGCCCGCCATGCTCGTCCGCACCCTCCTGGCCCTCTCCGACGACGACCTCGCCGGCCGCATCGAGGGCGTCCTGGACACGCGGGACGTGTCCATCTTCCGTGCCTCCGAGCCCGACGAGGTGTGGCGCCTCCTCCAGCGCGAGGACATCGACCTCCTCGTGGCCAGCGACACCATGGCCCGCCCGACCCCGGAGGACTGGGTCGCCGCCGTGCGATCCCTCCCCGAGGCGCCGGACCTCGTCCTCCTCGCCGACCGGGAGGACCCCAGCCGCCGAGCCGCGCTCCTGGGTGCGGGTTGCCTCGCCGTCCTCAACGCCGGCCTCACCGACCGGGAGCTCCGCGGCACCTTCAACACCCTCATCCTCCGCCTGGCCCACGATGCCGCCGCACGCCTCCAGGCGCAGCGCCTGGGCGTCGCCCACGGCTTCGAGGACGTGGTGCACCGCAGCCGCGCCATGGACGAGGTGGTCGTCATGGCCCGCCGGGTGGCCGGCGCCGAGACCTCCCTCCTCATCCTCGGCGAGACGGGCGTGGGCAAGGAGCGGGTGGCCCGCTCCATCCACTTCGAGAGCGCCAGGGCCGCGGGCCCCTTCGTCCCGGTGAACTGCGGCGCCATCCCCGAGGGCCTTCTCGAGAGCGAGCTCTTCGGCCACGAGCAGGGGGCGTTCACCGGCGCGGTCCGTGCCCGGCGGGGCCACTTCGAGGTGGCGCACCGCGGCACCCTCTTCCTCGACGAGATCGGCGAGCTTCCACTCCACCTCCAGGTCAAGCTCCTCCGGGTGCTGGAGGACCGGCAGGTGCAGAGGGTGGGGAGCGAGCGCCCCGAGCGGGTGGACGTGCGCATCATCGCCGCCACCAACCGCGACCTGGAGGCCGAGGTGGCCGCTCGCCGCTTCCGCCCCGACCTGTACTACCGCCTGGCGGTCGTGACGCTGGCCATCCCCCCCCTCCGGGACAGGGCCGAGGACATCCCGGACCTGGTGGACCGCTTCGTGGCGCACTTCCGCCGCACGCTCGGAAGACCGGTGGATGGGCTCGAGCCCGATGCCCTCCAGGCGCTCCAGCGCCACGCCTGGCCGGGGAACGTCCGCGAGCTCATCAACGTGCTGGAGCGCGCGTTCCTCCTCGCCCAGGGCCCCCGGGTCGCGTTGGGAGACCTTCCCCGCTCCATCGGCGGCACCACCGACGGGAACCCCCGCAGCGCGGCCGGCGGCGCCCTCCCGCCCCTCCCCGGCCAGGTGCTCGACCTCCCCATCAGGGAAGCCAGAAAGATGGCCGTGACCGAGTTCGAGCGCGCGTACCTCTCCCGCCTCCTCCGGGAGACGGGGGGCCGGGTGGGGGAGACGGCCCGCCGGGCGGGCGTGAGCGAGCGCGCCGTGTACGAGCTCATGCGCGGCGCCGGGCTGGACAAGGCCGACTTCCGGGGCCCGCCGAACGGGAATCGGAGGCCCACCTTCTGATTCCGCGAGGCGCCTCCGTGCCACCGGAACACGAGAGAGTGGCGTAACCACCACCCTTTCAATAGCTTATTTGGCTGAGAGCGAAGGACGCACCGTTGGCACGGTGCTTGCAATTTCCAATCGTATGTGTCCGCGCCGGGGGTCCGGCCGGCCCGCCCCGCGGCTCGCGGGACCAATGGAACGGCCCGGTGCCGAGCCCAATCACGACCGGGACAGAGGAGTCAACATCAGAATGATCGTCACGAACCGCCGCGCGCTCGTCGCGCTCGTCGCCGCCCTGGCCCTCACCGGTTGCGCCAAGCCCCCGGCAGAGGCCATTGCCGCCGCCGACGCCGCCCAGCAGGCAGCTGTTGCCGCCGAGGCCGAGCAGTACGCCCCCGAAGCCATGAACGCCGTCGCCGAGGCGAAGGCCGCCCTCGACGCCGAGATCGCCGCCCAGGGTGAGAAGATGTCCCTCACGCGCTCCTACAAGCGCGCCGAGGAGCTCGTCGCCGCCTACAAGGCGGCCGCCGAGCAGGCCACGACGGCCGCTGCCGCCGGTAAGGAGCAGGCCATGAACGAGGCCACCGCGCTCATCGCCGAGGGCAAGACCGCGCTCGAAGAGGCCACCAAGGTGCTCGCGAAGGCCCCCCGTGGTAAGGGCTCCGCAGCCGACCTCGCCGCCATGAAGGCGGACCTCGAGGCGGCCGGCGTCTCCCTGACCGAGGCCGAGGCCAGCCTGGCCGCCGGCACGTTCCTGGATGCGAAGTCCAAGGCCACCTCGGCCAAGGAGACCATCCAGCGCGTGGTGGATGCGGTCACCCAGGCCCAGGGCATGCGGTAAGAGGGGTATTGAAGCAGACTGCACAAGCGTGACCGGGCGGTTGCGGGCCTCGCCGACGAGGCGCGGTCCGCAGCCGCCCGCTGCTTTTCATGACACGTAAGCGCCACTGGATCCGCCGCGCCCTCCTCGGGGGCTTCCTCGTTCTGGCGACGCTGTCCGCCGGAGCCGCGGTCCTGCTGCGCGCCAATCCCGACCGGCGGGACGATCCCTCCGAGCTGGTCGAGGAGGCCGCCGTCGCGCTGCGCGCCGCGCGGAGCGAGGGTGCCGTCGCGCGCGCGCCCATGACCATGGCGCAGGCCGAGGACCTGTACGCCCACGGGCTCCTCGAGCGACGCCGCCAGGAGCTGCGCTTCGTCCTCCTCCGCGACTTCCGGCCCTCGCACGCCGCGTTCCAGGCCTCGTTGGAGAAGGCGACGACGGCCGCCACCCTGGCCCAACGCTCGGCTCGGCGCGACCGCACCCGGGCCGCACGCGTGCTGGCGTCGGCCGACGCCGCCGTCATGGCGCTGGTGGGGACCGAGGACCGGATCTGGATGGCCCCGCCCGTGCGCCTGCGGCTCCAGCGCGCCCGATCCATGCTCCAGGAGGCCCGCACCTTCCTCGATCACGACCAGTTCGAGGACGCCATCGCCCGCGCCCTCGCGGCCGAGGCGGAAGCCGAGCACGTGGGCACGTCGCTGCACGCAGCCACGTCGCGCTTCTCCGACGACGAGCGCCTCCGCACCTGGCGGGGCTGGGTTGCGGAGACCGTCGCCTGGTCCCGGACCACGGGCAAGACCGCAATCGTGGTGGACAAGGACGCCCACCTGCTCACGGTGTACCAGGGCGGGCGTGTCGTCCGCGAGTATGATGCGGAGCTGGGCTGGAACAACGTGGGCGACAAGCTCCACCAGGGCGACGGCGCCACGCCCGAGGGTCGCTACAAGATCACCGACAAGAAGTCCCGGGGACGCTCGCGCTATCACAAGGCGCTCCTCCTGGACTTTCCCAACCGCGACGACCTCAGGGAGTTGGAGGCGCTCAAGGCCTCGGGCGAGATCCCCCGCGGCACCCGCGCCGGCAGCCTCATCGAGATCCACGGCGAAGGTGGGAAGGGCAAGGATTGGACCGATGGGTGCGTGGCGATCACCAACGACCAGATCGACTGGATCTTCGCCCGCGTTGCGGTGGGCACGCCGGTGACCATCGTGGGGAGCCAGCACGGGGAGGGCCTGTTCTCCGACGTGGCGCGGAGGCTCGCACGATGAGCACCGCCGCTCCCGCCTGGCGCCCGACGTTCGGGCCGAGCCCCTCCGCGGCGCCCGTGGGCACGGCGAAGGTCGTGCTCGCCGCGGTGGCGGTGCTCATGCTCGTCGCGCTCGTGGCCGGGGTCGGCACGGTGGCCGCGCTCAGCTTCACGCTCGTGCCCGTGCCCGTCGTGGCTCCGGCGCCCGAGGCGCCCGACCCTGCGCTGGAGCCCCTCCGCGAGGAGGTCGGCAAGCTCGAGGCCTCGCTGGCGGCCAAGGTCCCGCGGCGTGCCTACATCGTCATCGACCGGTACAACAACCGTCTCTGGCTCCGTCGTGGCTCGGAGATCCGGCTCGAAGCCGTGGTGTCCGCCGGCTCGGGCACCATCCTGAAGGAGTCGGGCGGCAAGGAGCGCGTGTGGACGTTCGACACGCCTCCTGGGAAGTTCCAGGTGCTCTCGGAGCGCAGGAACCCCGTCTGGACCAAGCCCGACTGGGCCTTCCTCGAGGAGGGGCAGGATCCGCCCGAGAACTTCGCCGAGCGCCGCGAGAAGGGATCGCTGGGCGAGTGGGCCCTGGACCTTGGGGACGGCTACATGATCCACGGCACCCTCTACGAGCGCCTTCTGGGCCGCAACATCACCCATGGGTGCGTGCGCGTCGGCCGTGACGACCTCCGCGTCGTCGCCGAGGCGGCCGTGCCCGGCACCCCGGTGTTCATCTTCTAGGGATGACGCGCCGCTTCGTCCTTCCCGCCGTCGCCCTGGCCGCCGTGGCGGTCGCCGCCGTCTTCGTGGTCCGCGGCCCCGGCGCCCCCGTGCGGGACGAGGCGGCCTTCCTCCAGGAGCGGGCTGTGGTGCTCCGGGAGCAGGCCGAGATGGTGAAGGAGGAGGCGCGCTATCTCCTCCTGGATCCCGACCGGGGGGCCATCACCCTGTACCATGGCGCCGTGCCCCTGCGGGCGTGGCCCGTGCTCGCCGTCGAGGCCGGTGCCCGGCGTTGGGGTGAGGAGGAGGACGGCTGGCGCAGCCGGCGCTGGGACGTGGCGCGCATCGAGCCACCAGTGCAGCGGGACCGGCGGGTGCTGATCTCCGATTCGGTCGAGGCTCTCGACCTCACCGGCGCAGTGGACTGGGTGCCGCCCCTGCCCGAGGAGGCAGTGCCGACCCCACCCAGCTTCATCGTCCACTACGAAGGCGGGATGGGCCTGGAGGTCGTGGCCGTCGAGCCCACCCCGGTCGCCGACTCCGTCGCGGACTCTCTGGCCGTCGCGGACTCTCTGGCCTTCGCTCCTCCGCTCCTCGAGCGCGTCGAGCACCGATTCCGCCGCCTCCTCCCCCGGAACTGGAGCCGCTACCGCATCCGGGTGGCCATGCCCAGCAAGGAGGCCGGGAGCCTCTACCGATCGCTCCCGGACAGCACTTCGATGCTGGCCATCATCCCGCCTCACTGACACCCTCGAGGTCCGGCCCGTGGACTCGAAGGCCCGCCGCGGTGGCACCGCGGCGGGCCTTCGGCCTTTGAGGGTCCCGGCCCCCCCCTCCTGGGCTTCCCTCGTCAGGACTTCTTCTCGTCTTCCTTCTCCCCACTCCTCGTGCCGTAGTAGATCACCACGCCGGTGGCGCCCACCAGCAGGGCGAGGATGAAGAGGGCGGCCGGGTCGGTGGGGATGGCGTCGATCATGGTTCGGAGGAGGGATCCCCCTTCGGAGCCCTGGATGACGGCCAGGGCCGGGGCGAGCGTGCTCATGGATGTACCGTTCCTCCCCGCGGAGCGGGGGTTCGCATGCGTGAGGGGCGCGGCCGCGGCATGCGGACGCGTCGGGTCCGGCGAAGCGCGGGCGCCCTGGGCGCCCGGCTTCTCACGCAAGGCGGGGAGGTGCGGTGCTCGGGTGCGCGGGGAAGACGCGCAGGGCGGGGCCCAGCGCTGCGCGGCAGTCCGTGTCCCGCCTGGCCGGGCCCGCCGGCCACGGCGGCTGCGCCGCCGGCGTCACGGGGTTGCGGCGGGGAAGAGCGGTGATGCCCCGGCGAGGCCCGTCGGTACCGCCGGACGGAGCCTGGGCAGGCGCCGCGGAGGCCATCGCGAAGGGCGCGAGGAGGTCGGGCCCCAGCGGATCGCCCTCGCCCACGCCCAGCCAGGCGTGGATCGCCGCGTCCGCGCCGCACGCTTCGGGCGCCGCCGACGGGAAGACCCCGGCGTCCCGGAAGGGGACGGCCAGGGCTACGAGGAGAAGGAGCGCGGAGAGCTCCCGCACGGTGGGTCGGTTCCTTGTCGAGGGCTCCTCCGGGGCGCCGGACGATCGGCCGGCACCCCGGAGGTCAGCCAATATAGCGAGCCTAGCGGTTCGCCTCGATGGCGATGACGATCTCCACGTCCTTGCCCACCACCGCGGTGGCGGCCCAGTTGCCCACGCCCACACCGAAGTCGCGCCGGTCCAGGGTGAGCTTGGCCTCGAACGACGCCACCTGTTTGGTGCCGCCGAACATCTGCTGCATCTCCGGGGCCAGATCGGCGATGCCCAGCACCGTCACGGGGAGATCCACCTGCCGGGTCTGGCCCTTGATGGTGAGCGCGCCCCTGACCAGGAGCTCGGTGTCGCTGACCTTGGTCACGCGCTCCGAGACGAACGTGATCTCCGGGTACTTCTCCGCCTCGAAGAAGTCCGGGGACTCGAGGTGGGCATCGCGACGCTCGTTGCTGGTGTTGATGCTCGCCACGGGAATGGTCACCCGCACCGAGCTGTTCTCCGGAGCCGCCGGATCGTAGGCCATCTGGGCCTCGAACTGGTCGAACCGGCCCTTCACAGGCGTGAAGAAGTGCCGCACGCTGAACGTCACCGCGCTGTGGGCGTTGTCCACCTTCCACGTCGCGTCCTGGACGGCGGCGAGGGAGAGGGAGCCGAGGAGCACGGCGGCGGCGGCGGTCAGATTCCTTGTCTTCATGGTCTTCCGGGGTTGTCGGTCCGAGGTGGACCGGCGCGGGCCTGGGGTGTCTTCGGCTTCAAGCTGGAAGTATATTAATCTTGAAAGATTAACATGTCAAGAGTGCCCGGACCCAACCGCTCCCGACCGCCCTCAGCTCGCTACCGGCCTGAGCCTCCGACCGCCCTCAGCTCGCGAGCGCCTGCAGGACCAGCCCGCAAAGCCACCCGGCGTACGTGCCCACCGCGTAGCCGAGGACCGCGAGCAGCACGCCGGCCGGGGCGAGGCTCGGGTGGAATGCAGACGCGATCACCGGCGCGGAGGCCGCCCCGCCGATGTTCGCCTGGCTTCCCACGCACACGTAGAAGAGGGGCGCCCTCACCAGCTTGGCCACGGTGAACAGGAGCGCGGCATGAACGGCCATCCAGATGCCGCCGACGGCGAAGAGCCCGGGGTTGGTGATCATGGCCGACACGTCCATCCCGAGGCCGATGGAGGCCACGAGGAGGTACAGCATCCCCGTCCCGATGCGGGACGCCCCCGCCCCCTCCAGCGTCTTCACCGGCGTGAAGGAGAGGCCCACGCCGATGGCGGTCGCGATGCAGACGACCCAGAAGTACGTGTTGGTGAGGCTCAGCTGCTCGAGCCCGGGGGCGGTCCTCTCCAGCCACGGCGCGATCCACCCGCCCAGCGCGTGCGCGAGCCCGGTGACGCCGAACCCCACCGCCATGATGAAGACCACGTCGCGGGTGGTCAGATGCTTCGCATGCTGGTCGTGGAACGCCTCCACGCGCCGCCTGAGCTCGTCCATGGCCCGTGTGTCGGCCCCGGTCCTGGCGTCGATGGCAGGAGCCCGCCCCGCCAGGAACAGGAGGAAAGCCATCCACACGCTCTGCACCAGGATGTCCACCGCCACCATCTGGGAGAAGATGCGGTCGCTGGGCTCGAAGACCTCCTTCAGCGCCATCTGGTTCGCAGCCCCGCCGATCCAGCTCCCGGCCAAGGTGCTCATCCCCCGCCACACCGCGTCCGGACCGACGCCACCCACCGTGTCGGGGCTCACCGCCCCCACCACGAGGAGCGCGACCGGCCCGCCCAGCACCACCCCCGCCGTCCCCGTGAGGAAGAGGAGGAGCGCCTTGTACCCCAGTCCGAGGATGGCCTTCAGGTCCACCGAGATGGTGAGCAGGACCAGCGTGGCGGGAAGCAGGTAGCGCGAGGCGACGAAGTTGATCTGCGAGCGGGCCGGGTCCACGATGCCGAAGGCGCTCAGGAACGAGGGCAGGATGTAGCAGAGCAGGAGCCCCGGCACGTACTTGTAGAACTTCTTCCAGAACGGGTGCGGGCTCGCCTCGGTGTAGAAGACGAACCCGAGGATGAGGGCCAGGAGGCCCAGCACCACCGCGTCGTTCTGGACCAGCGCGTGGGACTCCACGCGCTCAGCCGGCGGCGGGTGCGCCGCTCAGCGGCGGCACCGCGCGCATGAGGATCTCCAGCCCATGGTCCAGCGCCCGTCCCCCCGCCCGCGAGCCCCGGTACTTGCCCAGACGCACCACCACCAGCCCGTGGCTCGGGATCATGAGCGTGGTCTGCCCCCCCGCCCCCGAGAAGTAGGTGGCCTCCCTGGGCACGGGGTACCCGCCCCGGCCGTTGATCCACTGGAACGCGCCGCCGTAGATGGGGCGCCCGTCCGCCTCCCACGCCGGAGCCAGCGTGCGCGCGTACTCCGCGTATCCCTCGGGGAGGAGCCGCTCGCCGTTCCACACCCCGTCCTGGAGCCAGAGGTTGGCCAGGCGCGCCCAGTCCCGGGCGGAGAGGTACTCGTAGCCCTGGGTCAGGAAGTTGCCGAAGGGGTCGGTCTCCATGACGGCGTCGCGGATCCCGATCTTGTCGAAGAGCGCCTTGCGCGGGAACGCGTGGTAGTCCTCGCCCAGATTCTCCACCGCGAGGCGGACGAGGTAGTTGGCCAGCACCGGATCGGTGTTCCGGTAGCGTCCCACCGTGTTCGGGGGCCACTGCTGCGGGCGCGTCGCGGCGTACTCGAAGGAGTTCACCCGCCCCGTGTACAGGTACAGGTGGTCGGGATAGCCCAGGTCCGGGTCGAAGTCCGGGTCCTGGGGCGCGCGGATGCGGAGCCCCGAGGACATGCGCATGATGTCGCCGATGCGGATCTGCTGGCGGGGGTCGCCCTCGCCCTGCCACTCGGGGATGGGCGCGCTCTGCCAGAGCTCGTACACGCCCCGGTGGATGAGGATGCCCATGAGCGTGCCGGTGAGACTCTTGCCCATGGACCACGACTCCAGCGGGGTGTGCAGGTCGATCCCCTCGCCGTAGCGCTCGCCGAGGACGCGGCCGTTGTAGGTGATCAACACGGCCTCGGTCATGGCGTCGGGCCCGCCGAAGGCCGTGTCCAGCGCCTGCGCCACCAACGCCATGTCCAGCTCCGCGGGGAACGGCTCGTCGGGAAGCACGTCTCCCATGGGCCACGGCGTCGTCGCGGCGGGCGGGAGCTTCGAGGCCACCTCGGTGGGGGTGAAGAACACCGAGTCCTCGCCCACCGGCCGCGTGACGCACCCCTGGCTCCGGTACTTCCTGGCCGCCAGCGTCACGCCGGACGGGAGCGTGAGGCGCACCTCCTGGCGCTCCAGGTCCACCACCGTGTCCACCACCGCCGCGCGGGCCTCGAAGGGACTGGTGAACCCGCCCACGTTCTCGGCTGCGTCGGCCGGGTCCAGCCCGGTGATGAAGACCGCCGAGCACAGGATCTTGGCGAAGCCGGACGTGTGGTGCTCCAGCGCGTCGCCGGGCGGCGGGACGTACTCCGTGGGGAGCTCCAGGGACGCGGCCCTGGCGATGAGCGCGGAGTCGGGATCGGGCTCCGCCGCAGGAGCGCCGGCGTCTTCGGCGGGAGCGCAGCCGGCCACCAGGGCGGTTGCGCACGCGGACAGGAGGAGGGTGCGGACGGCGGATCGCATGGGGAGGCTCCCGGGTCGGGTATGGCGCAGAAGGTAGTGCGTCATCCAGGGGACCCGCGAGCGGAGGGGAGTGCTGGCGCGCAGGCTGCCGCGCGGCGCCGCTTCCATGGTGCGCCGCCGCGCGGCTCCGTATGATCCGCACCTCGGCGGCCCCGCCCGCCGCCGGCGCACCCACCCGGAGCCCGCCATGATCTCGAGACGCCACTTCCTGGGAGCATCCACCCTGGCCACGGCCGGTGCCGCGCTCGACCCCGGCGCCGCCCTCGCCGCCCCGGCCCCCCTGCCCCAGGACCTGCCCCCCTCCATCGCGCGCCTCGGCTCGTGGGCCGACCGCGTCAGGCCCATCACCGTGGAGGAGCGGTCAGGGCGGGTGGAGAAGGCCCGCGCGCTCATGCACGCGGGCGGGCTCGATGCCCTCTACCTCAACGGGGGCACGTCCATGGCCTACTACACGGGCATCCGCTGGGGCGTGAGCGAGCGCCTGTTCGCGGTGGTGGTCCCGGTCCGCGGCGACGCGTTCGTGGTGTGCCCGGCCTTCGAGGAGGACCGCGCCCGGGAGCAGCTCGCGGTCAGCCCGCTGGGGAGCGCCCAGGTCTACACGTGGGACGAGCACGAGAGCCCGTACCTGCTGGTGGCGGAGGGGCTGCGCGCCCGCGGGATCGCCGCGGGGAGGATCGGCGCCGAGGAGACGGTGCAGTTCCGCTTCGCCGACGGCGTGGCCCGGGCCGCGCCGGGCCTCCAGGTGGTGAGCGGGACCTCCGTGACCGCGGGATGCAGGGGCGTGAAGGACGAGCACGAGATCGCCCTCATGCAGCTCGCCAACGAGGTCACGCTCACCGCCTTCAAGGCGGCCTACCTGGCCATGAGGGAGGGAATGACGCAGCGCGACTTCGCCGCGCTGGTGAGCCTGGCGCACCAGCGCCTGGGGTTCCAGGGGGGCGCGAGCGTTCAGACCGGGGAGTTCTCGGCCCTTCCCCACGGCTCCATCACCCCGCAGGTCATCCGCCAGGGGACCATCGTCCTCATCGACGGCGGCTGCGCGGTGGACGGGTACCAGTCGGACATCAGCCGCACGTTCCTCCTGGGCGGCCCCACGGACAAGATGAAGCAGGTGTTCGAGATCGCGCACCGGGCGCAGGCGGCGGCGCTGGCCGCCGCCAGGCCGGACGTCCCCGCCGAGGACGTGGACCGGGCGGCGCGGAGCGTCGTGGAGGAGGGCGGCTACGGTCCCGGCTACACGTACTTCAGCCACCGGGTGGGGCACGGCATCGGAATGGACGGCCACGAGTGGCCCTACCTCGTGAAGGGAAACACGGCACCGCTCGTGACGGGCAACGCGTTCAGCGACGAGCCGGGCATCTACATCCCCGGGGAGTTCGGCGTGCGCGTCGAGGACTGCATGTTCATCACCGCCGACGGTGCGCGCCTGTTCACGCCCCCGAGCCCCTCGCTGGAAGACCCGTTCGGGAACTGGCCGCACTAGAACGGCCGCACGCGCCCTTCTCCCCGGGTCAGGTCCGACACCGCGCGCCGGAAGCCCTCCAGTGCGGACTCGGGGACCGCGCATACGTAGCGCACGTCGGCCCCGTATTCCTCGCTCTCGACGAGCACCTCCATATCGGCCGCAAGGCGCTGGAGGGCGTCCACCTCGGCGTACCCCACCGTCACCTGCACCCGCACCCGGTCCACCCGCTCCTCGGTGGGGAGCGACTCCAGGGCGAGCTTCACGCCTCCCGAGTACGCGCGGGAGAGGCCACCGGTCCCCAGCTTCACGCCGCCGAACCACCGGCTGCAAACCACCACGATCTCCCCCACGTCCGAATGGAGAAGGGTGGTGAGCATGGGCTTCCCCGCCGTGCCGTGGGGCTCGCCGTCGTCGCTCATGCCGATGTGGGTGGTGCTCCCCGGAGGGCCGGCCACGAAGGCCCAGCAGTTGTGGTTGGCGTCGGGGAACTCCTCGCGGACGGCCTGCACGAACGCGTGGGCCGCGGCCGCATCGGCGGCCCGGGCGGCGGTGGTTACGAACCGGCTCCGGTGGATGACCTCCTCCACCCGATGGACCCGGGCGGGGATCCGGTAGCGCGCCACTACCCCGCCATGCGGTCCAGGAACGAACGCTCCGCCGGCGTGAGGGTGCGCGCGCCCTCCGCCTCCACCTTCACGAGCAGGCGGAGCACCTCCTCCCGGTTGATCTCATGGAGCCCGTCCAGCCCGATGGCCTTCCAGCGCGCCAGAGCCGCCTTCTCCGACAGCCCCGCCGACGGCTGGTGGACGGCCATGGCCTTCTGCCAGGCCCGCCGGCCCGACCCCCGCCGCCACTCGCTCCAGCGCAGGTACGCGAACGCGAACACGAGCCCGCCCAGGTGGGCGAAGTGCGCCGTGCGCGACGCCGAGCCGCTGAATCCGGCCCAGAGCGAGCCCCCCACGAGCAGCACGCACAGGAGCCACGCCTCGACCGGGATGATCGCCCACAGGTAGATGCGCTCGCGGGGCCAGAACATGGCGAAGCCCAGGAGCACCCCGTACACGGCCCCGGACGCGCCCACGACCGGGTACTGGCGGGCGAACAGGAAGCTGAACACCGCGCCGCCGAGCCCGGAGAGGAAGTACAGGGTGAGGAAGGCCTTGCCGTCCAGCCGGTCCTCCAGGCGGGGCCCGAAGAAGTAGAGCCCCAGCATGTTGAAGAACAGGTGGCCGAAGCCCCCGTGGAGGAACATGTAGGTCACCAGCGTCCACGGCCGCATCAGCGCGAGCGGCGGATACAGCAGCAGGGCGCGGTACAGCACCGGGCTGGCCATGGTCACCAGGAAGACGGCGACGTTGGCCAGGAGGAGGCGTTTGACCCAGGGGGTGAGGGGCATCATGGCTGTTCAAGCTAGCAGACGCGGGCTGAGCGGTGGAGCCCGGAAGAGGTCCCTCGCTCCCCCCTAACGCTGCCGAACGCCCAGCTGGCGTCCCAGCGCCGCCGCCAGCGGACCCAGATCGGAGGGTCTCCCCGTGACGCGCGCCCACTCGCGGGGCACGGGATGTCCCGAGGTCGGCACGGTGGCGACCAGGACCGCCACGCTGTCGGCCATGGCGATCACCCAACCGGTCACGACCATCCCCGCACCGAGCTCCCTCGCGCGCGTCACCTGGTCGGTCCATCGGGCACCCCGGCCCTCGAGGCTCTGCGGATCGAGGACCGCACGGCCGCTCGAGCGCAGCTCGTCGGAGAGGAGGGTCGGCAGCGCCTCGGCGACGGTCTGGGCCTCGCCTTCGCCCGTGAGCTCGAAGGGCAGGACCGCCACCACCTCGTTCCGGGTCGGAAGGTGAGCTTCACTTCGCGTCCGCCCCAGGGCGAACGCCGCCACCACGAGTCCGGCGACGACGGAAAGCTGCGCGAGCCGCCAGCCGCGGCTCCGCCCGGGTGACGATGGCGCTTCCACCACCGTGCCTCCGGGGTGGACAACCTCCGGTACGACCAGCCCGGGCGTGGCGGCCGGCGGAGGCGGCAAGGGCCCCGGGCGCGACCGATCCGGCGAGAACGCATTCCCTGTGACCTGCGCCAGGATGTGCCGGGTCTCCTCGCTGGGCTCCAGCTCGTACAGCACGCTCAGTGTCTCGGCGAACGCCTCGTACTCCTGCACGGCCCTGACCCTGTGCCCCGCTCTCCCCCACAGGAGGAGGACCTTGCGCACGATCGCCTCGTCGGCGGGAAGGAGCTGCCGGGCGCGTCCCATGGCCTCCAGGGCGCCCTCCAACTCCCCGTCGCGCTCGCGCTTCTCCGCGAGCAGGTAGAGCGCATCGGCGCACTGGCGCCGTAGTCGCCTGCGCGTCGCCTCCACCCATTGGTCGAGCTCCACGGAGACGGACTGGCCGGTGCCCTCGAGGAAGTCGCCCCGGTACAGCTCTGCGGCCTCGGCCCAGCGACCCTCACCGATCGCGGTTTCGAACGCGCGCACGTCACACCCCAGGACCCGGGCGTCCGTCTCCAGGGCGCCGTCGGGCCGGCTGAGCACCACGCCGGGCCCGATCGCCCGCCGAACGTAGTAGAGGGAGGTGCGCAGGGAGTTGCGGGCGCGCTCGTCGTCGAAGTCGGGCCAGAAGAGGGCCAGGAGCTGGTCCCTGGAGCAGAAGCTCCCCTCGGGCAGGCACGCGAGATAGATGAGGAGCGCCGCGCGTTTCGGCTGAGCCTCCAACGAAATGACCGAATGCCCCTCAGCATCGAAGATGCGGAGGTCACCGAGCGCGAGCACACGCGCGCGCTTGGGGGGAGCCGGCGGGAGGTCCGACACCAGTGCTGCCCTCTTGTTCGGGATCGCGTTGGGCGGGGAACGCTGTACCCGGCACCCTGTCCGCCGCAAGTGCCTCGTTGGCCGAGGTGGGTCCCCGGACGCCGTGGATCACGGCTTGGAGGGGCCGGGACACGGACAGAACACGCCCGGGTGGCGCCCAGGGGCAGGGTCGGGTGACGCCACGCCCTCAGATTGAGTTGCCAATCGCCCTGTCGTCACTCCGCGAGGCCCCGCCATGGGCCGGGCGGCGTCGATCCGACGGGCCCCGACGACACCCTGCCCTGGAGGTCGCATGTACCGCCTCACGCGCTTGTTCCCCACCGCCCTCGCCATCGTAGCCGTAGCGGCTTGTTCCGAGGCACCGCAGGACCCGGTCGCACCGATCACCACTGAGTCCAACATCGAGCGCATCACGGGGTTCACGCCCGCGGAACTCTCGGCGCTCCCCGCTCCAACCCGCATCCCCCTGGTGACGGCCAGGGCGACGCTGGGCGGCACGGTCCTGGACTTCGAGGATCTCCCGGGTGGGCAGTTCCCCATGTACCCGTACAACCCGTACCACGGGGTCAGCTTCTCGGGAAGCGGCTACTGCCCCGCCGTGTACGTGTGGGACTACACACCCTACGGCAGCCCCGTGTCGGGCACCCATTTCCTCTTCAACGGATGCGGGTATGACAACGAGTCCATGACGCTCACCACGCCCCAGGCATTCAAGGGCGCGTGGGTGGCCAACCCCCACTACCAGAACCCGTCGTTCCAGTTCGACCTCTACCTCGCCGGCAACCTGGTCGCCAGCTCGTCGAGCGTGGCCCTCCAGCCGACCATGCAATGGGTGCCGTCGGGCCACAACGGGCCGGTGGACCAGGTCGTTCTGCGCATCCCCAACGGCTACTGGTGGGTCATGGACGACGTCACCTTCGGGCCGCCCAATCCGACCACGAAGGACGACTGCAAGGACGGTGGCTGGGCCCAGTACGGCTTCCGCAACCAGGGTCTGTGCGTAAGCTACGTCGAGACCGGGAAGGACACCCGGTAGATCCGACCCGACAGGAGCGCGACGGGGTCCCGGCTTCGGCCGGGACCCCGCTGCGCTCGCCCTCGCCGCCCCGGATCGCCCGTCACTTCCCTGCCGGCGGCTCCTCCTCCTTCTTCTCCTCCTTCTTCACCGGCGCCTTCCAGAAGGCCCCGTTGTCCGGCGCCTGGTCCGCCACGTCCTTCGAATACAGCGCGGCGTTGAAGAGCACCTTGAAGGAGCCGAAGGGCTGGCCGCGCCACTGCGGGCGCATCCCCAGGAGCACCACCCGCCCGTCGCCGTGCTGCACCTCCAGCGCCGCGGCATACCCCTGCACGTGCTCCTCGCCAAGGAAGTAGCCGGAGAGGAGGGGCGAGCCATCCTTCGGATACTTGGCGAGGATCCGGCCCTCGAACCCTTCCTCGGTGCTGAACACCGGGCTGCGCCCCACCATGATCTTGGAGCGCTCGGCCATCCCGCTCATGACGGGATGCGACGGATCCACGAGGAGCTCGACGATGGCTCCGCTGGCGGAGAACTGCTCCCGCTTCAGCCCCTGGGTGACGTCCTTCACGGGCAGGTGGAGCTGCTGGACTGCGAACGCGGTGGAGCCGTTGATGGCCACCAGGGTGCCCCCGCCCCGCACGAAGGCGTCCAGCTCGCGCACGCCCTCGGCGCCCAGCCCGCCGGCGTAGCGCGGCGGCACGCTCCCCTTCTCGAAGCCCTCCAGGATGGCGCGGGCATTCATGTCGGCCAGCACGATGACGTCGTAGCGCTCGTTCAGCTCTCCGGCCAGGACGTCGGCGTTGCGCAGCCCGGTGTGGGCCACGCCGTACATCTCCAGCGCCCAGGATGTCCACCCCTCGTCCATGGACGCAGACCAGGGGCGGTAGATCCCGACCCTGGGCTGGCTGACGCGCCCCGCGGGCATGGAGCCGCCCGCCGCCTGCAGGTGCAGGTCCCGCACCAGGGCCTGCTGCGCCGAGCCCGACAAGCCTGACACGACCCAGCTCCCGCTGGTCCCCGCCTGCCCCGAGTCCGCCGCCGCCTTTCCGGGTGCAAAGCTCACCTGGGCGCCCTGGGCCCACGCCCGGCCCAGCGCCCGGTACGTGTTGTTCTGCGCCGCGTCCAGGATGAGGGCGCTCCCGCCGCCGCGCACCCGCCCCTCGGGCGGCACGATCCCACGCGCGACCGGATGGGTGTCGAAGCCCACGTCCGGAGGCGAGTCGAAGGGCGCGGCATCGCCGGCTGCGTTCCATGCCAGCGGCTCGGCCCGCACGTCGGCCAGCGCCGCCGTCACCTCCGCAGCGAGCGGCGCGTGGGCTTCCACGACCCGGACGTCGAACTGGTAGGGAAGCGTCCACCCGGACACGTCGTAGGGCTGCTCCGGCGGTCCGTCGGGATACTCACGCAGGTCCGGATACTCCTGCACGGCGAAGAGCTGGCGCACGAAGTTCGCGTTGGGCTGGCCCATGGGGATGACCCAGGTGCCCGCGGGGTGCGTTACCCCCTCCACCGTCACCGCCTTCGTGAGGCGCTTCACCTCGATGTCGTTGAACGCCAGGCGGCGGAGCATCTCCACCGCCGCCACCGGGTCACGCTGCGCCTGTCCGACGAAGAACGCGTAGGGCGGGCCGGACCGGTACTGGACCACCACGTCCCTCGCCGCCTGGTAGCGATTGAAGAGGATGTCCGTCTTGTACTTCGCCGCCACGTCCAGGACCGACACCGACGCGGTGACCATGTAGTCCACCGCGTCCTTCAGGCGCCACCACCCCCCCTCCCACGGGCTCGCGTACAGGGACTTGGGCCGCAGATCCTCCGCACCCTCGGGGAAGTCCCCCACCGTGTAGAAGTGGGGCGTCGCGTACCGGTACAGCGCCGTCTCCGTGAGCAGCGAGGCGACGTTGTGGAAGCTGTTGGCGTGGTCCATGAACCCGGGGTACCAGTTGTCGAACCCGGTCCCCATGTGCACGGCCCCCTTCTGCCCCCGCTCCTCCAGAGCCTGGGCCATGGCCATCCCCACCAGGTTCACCGTCCGCCACATGAGGGGGTGGACGTTGGGGCTGATGGGCTCGGCGAAGGGCGGGATCCAGATGCGCGTGGGGAAGGGCGACGTCTGGTGGTGGTTGTACAGGATCTGGGGCTCCCACTCCCGCGCCACCCGCGTCACCACCCGCGACTCGATCTGGTTGATCATGTAGCCGTCGCGGTTGTTGTCGTGCCCGATGTACTTCTGGTACAGGAAGGGCGCGGGGGACACCTCATACTGCGTGCCCACGTTCGACATGTACCAGTCGGCCACCATGGTCTGGCCATCGGGGTTGATGTTGGTCCAGAGCAGGAGGATGACGTTCTCCAGGATGGCCGCGATCTCCGGATCCGCGTCACCGCTGACCAGGTCGTAGGCGAGCTGCATCGTGTGCTCGCTGTGCGCGACCTCGCTGGAGTGCAGGCCTCCGTCCACCCACACCAGCGCCTTCCCCTCCGCGGCCAGCCGCCGGGCCTCGGCCTCGTCCATGTCCCCCGGGTGTGCGAGCCGCAGCGCGATCTCCCGGTAGCGATCCAGACTTCTCAGGTTATCCGCCGAAGAGATGAGGGCGATGACCATGGGGCGCCCGTAGGAGGTGGTGCCCACCTCCCGGAGCTCCAGGCGGTCCGAGGCGGCATCCAGGCGGCGGAAGTACCCGAGCGCCTGCTCGTATCGGGTGAGCTTGAAGTCGGCCCCGGGAACGTGACCCAGCACGGACTCGGGCGTGGGGACCTGCGCGGCGACCGGAGCGGCGACCGCGAGCAGGGCGAGGACGGGAAGGACGTGCGCCGCGGCGGCGGTGCGGGAGAGGACGCCCAGTGCGCGCATGGTCTCGTGATCCAGGAGGTGGACGGGGAGCGGTGTCGAGCTCGGGAAGGCCCCGAATCATGGGCCTCCGGTCCCCCCCGGGCCAGGGTGCGGGACGCGTCCCTTGTGGAGGGGGGCCGGGTTGGTGACTCTTGATACCTTGCAGGCCGTGTTCGACGCGCGGCGCCGGCCGGCCCACGAGACCCTCCACCCTCCCGGCGAGGCCCTCCACCACGATGAAGGACACCGAGCCGCCGCCCCCCGAGACGGCCCTCTGGACTTCGCAGGACTCGGCGCAGCTGTACGGTCTCCAGAACTGGGGCGCCGGCTATTTCGGCGTCTCCGAGCGCGGCACCGTGGAGGTGTATCCCGGCGGGGACACCGCCCGCGCCATCGACCTCATGGAGGTGGTGGAGGGACTCCAGGCACGGGACCTCTGGCCCCCCATGGTCGTGCGCTTCTCGGGGATCCTCGAGCACCGCATGGCGTACCTGCGCCGCACCTTCGACGAAGCCATCGCCGAGGCCGGGTACCGGGGCAAGTACACGTGCGTGTACCCGATCAAGGTCAACCAGCAGCGCCACATCTGCGAGGAGGTCCGGGACCTGGGCCGCACCATGGGCTTCGGGATCGAGGCGGGCTCCAAGCCCGAGCTCATCGCGGGCCTCGCCCTGACCCAGGGCGTCAACGAGATGCCCTTCATCTGCAACGGCTTCAAGGACGCCGAGTTCATCGAGACCGCCGTCCTCGCCGCCAAGATGGGGCGCAACATCATCCCGGTGATCGAGCAGACCCACGAGCTGGAGATGCTCATCCACTCGGCGCGGACGCACACGGTGACGCCCCGCTTCGGCATCCGCGCCAAGCTGGCCTCCGGGGGGATCGGCCGCTGGGCCGACTCGGTCGGGTTCCGAGGCAAGTTCGGCCTGTCGGTGAGCCAGATCCTCTCCTCCGTGGACTGGCTCCGGGACGAAGGGCTCCTCAGCGGGCTCCAGATGCTGCACTGCCACATCGGCTCCCAGATCTACGACATCCGCACGGTGAAGTACGCGGTCAACGAGCTCGCGCAGATCTACGTGGAGCTCGTGAAGCTCGGCGCCCCCATGGGGATGATCGACCTCGGCGGCGGCATGGGCGTGGACTACGACGGCTCGGGCACGGCGTCCCAGTCCTCGATGAACTACACGCTGGAGCAGTACGCCGCCGACGTCATCCACCGGGTCAAGTCCATTTGCGACGACGCCCGTGTGCCCCACCCGGACATCATCACCGAGTCGGGGCGGGCGCTCGTGAGCCACTCCGCCCTCCTCGTCTTCCAGGTGCTGGGAAGCCGCGTCTTCCCCTCCGAGCCCGACGCCGAGGTGGTGGACCGGGCGCTCAACGAGGGGCCCGAGGCCGAGGTCCCCCAGCCCCTCCTGGACCTGGTGGACGCATACCAGCGCCTGGGCGACGGCGAGAGCGACCCCATCGAGGTCTACCAGGACGCCGAGCACGCGCTGAACGAGGCCATGAGCCTCTTCAACCTGGGCTACATGAGCATCACCGCCCGCGCGGCGTGCGAGGAGCTGTACTGGGCGGTGGGGAACCAGATGGCGGCGCGCCCCCGCGACGAGCTCACCGAGGACCTGTGGGACCTGCCGGACCGGCTCGCCGACATCTACTTCAGCAACTTCAGCCTCTTCCAGTCGCTCATCGACGCCTGGGGCATCGACCAGGTGTTCCCGGTCATGCCCATCCACCGGCTGGACGAGAGGCCGACCCGGCGAGGGGTCCTGGCCGACGTCACCTGCGACTCCGACGGGCGCCTGGACCGCTTCCCGGGCAACGGCGAGCCCCAGAACTCCCTCCCCCTCCACGCCCTCACCCAGGGGGAGCTCACCGAGGTGGGCCCGGGGCAGTTCGACCCCTACTACCTCGCCGTCTTCCTCACCGGCGCCTACCAGGAGACGCTGGGCGACCTGCACAACCTCTTCGGCGACACCCACGCGGTGCACGTGGTGCTGGACGCGGACGGGAACTGGCACCTGGAGGAGGTGGTGGAGGGAGACACCGTGCGCGAGGTGCTCCAGTACGTCCAGTTCGATCCCGACGACATCCGCAGGGACATCCGCAAGGAGATCGAGGCGGCGCTCACGGCGAAGCGCCTCACCCTGCAGGAAGGCGTGAGCATGCGCCGCTTCCTGGACCAGGGGATCGACGGCTACACCTACCTGGAGTAGCGCTTGGCCGGACACGTCGTCACGCGCCGCGCGGTGGTGAGCTGGGTCCTCTACGACCTGGCCAACACCATCTTCTCCATGGGCGTGGTGTCGCTCTACTTCTCCCTCTGGGTGCGCGACCAGGTGGGAGCGGGGCGCGCCGACACCGTCTACGGCATCATCACCGCGGTGTCCATGGGCGTGATCTTCGTCGTGTCGCCGCTCCTGGGCGCCATGACGGACCGGGCGCGGAGGCGCATGCCCTTCCTGGTGGTGAGCACGCTCCTGTGCGTGGGCTTCACGGCCCTGCTGGCGCGCAGCGGGTTCTGGGTCACCGCCGTCCTCTTCTGCCTGGCCAACATCGCCTACCAGGCGGGCCTCCAGTTCTACGACGCGCTGCTGCCCGAGGTGAGCACCGAGGAGAACCGAGGGAGGATCGGCGGGATCGGGGTGGGGGTGGGGTACCTGGGATCGTACGTCGCGGTGGGGATGGGCCTGCTCCTCGGCACCCGGGACAAGCCGCTCCTGTTCACCATCATCGCGGTGGCGTTCCTCGCGTTCGCCATCCCCTGCTTCCTCTTCGTGAAGGAACGGGGCAACCCCGAGCCCAGGCCCCTCACCCTGCGCGCGGCGGTGGACTCCACGCGCGAGACCCTCCGCACGCTGCGCGACAGCAACGACTACCCCGGGCTCCTCCGCTTCCTGGTCGGGCGGATCTTCTACACCGACGCCATCAACACCGTCATCTCCATCATGGCCCTGTACACGGTGAACGTGGCCGTGGCCACGGGGCTCTCGGAGACCGCCGGGGAGCGCCAGGCCAACCTGGTCCTCATGTCGGCCATCACCTTCGCGGTGATCGGCGGATTCGCCTGGGGGTGGCTCACCGACCGGTGGGGCCCCAAGCGCACGCTCGACGTGGTGCTCTACTCCTGGATCGGCGTCTTCCTCGTGGCCGCGGCGGTGGGGATCCTCGCGCTCCCCCTCCAGGCGCTCTACGCGGTGGCCGCGTGGGCCGGATTCTCCCTGGGCGGGGTGTGGGCGGCGGACCGACCGTACATGCTCCGTCTGACGCCGCCCGCGCGCGTGGGCGAGTTCTACGGGCTGTACGGGATGGTGGGGCGCTTCTCGGCCATCATGGGCCCGGGCATCTGGGCGTTGGTGACGTGGATCACGGGGCAACGCCTCGGGCTCGCTCCGGCGGTGGGACAGGGGATCGGCGTGCTGGTCCTCCTCGCGCTGGTGGCGGTCAGTTGGGTCATCCTCCGCCCCGTTTCCGACCACCCCCGGAGGTGGCGGCCGGAGGACCTGCACCCCTCCTCGGCGCGCTGACGCGCCGGCCTGTGGCCGCCGTCTACCGCCGTGCCGTCCCGGTCACGTACGGCAGGTCCCGGCTCCCCCAATCCCGCCACGATCCGTCGTAGAACTTCACGTCGTAGCCCAGCCGGCGCGCGGTGAGGTACGCGTAGCTCGCCCTCGCCCCGACCATGCAGTACACGATCAGCGTGGAGCCGTCGGCCGCGCCCGAGGCGCGGTGGAGCGCGCGCAACTCCTCCATCGGATGCGCCCGATGGATGGGCCGGCTCTGGACGAGCTTCTCCCACCAGATCTGGTACGCGCCGGGGATGTGGCCGGGGTGCACGCGCCCGCCCAGGCCGTTGTCGGATCCGGTGTACTCCTCGTCGGGGCGCGCGTCGATGAGCGTGAGGGACGGGTCATCCAGGCGCGCCTGGATCCACGCCGCGTCCACCATCACGCCTTCCCTGGGCCGGAGCGTCACCGACCCGGGCGCGAACGACGGCTCCTCGGTGGTCACCGGTCGCCCCTCCTCCTGCCACGCGCCCAGGCCGCCGTCGAGGAACGACGTCCGGTCGCCGAGCCCCATGACGTCCAAGGTCATCCACGCCCGTGCCGCCGCCAGCGGGTTGGCGCCGTACACCACGACATGCCCGGCGTCGGTGACGCCCGCCGCTTCCAGCGCCGTCTCGATCTCCGCGGGGGTGCGCATCTCCGTGCCGACGTCGGGCTCGCCGCTCCAGGCGATGCCGTTCAGGTCGAGGAAGCGCGCGCCGGGGATGTGCGCCTGGGCGTACGCCGCGCGCTGCGCGTCCACGTGGAGGAGCACCACCGACGGGTCGCCCAGGCGCGCCGCGAGCCACCCGGTGGAGACCAGCATCCCCGGAGCCTCGCCCACCGCCGCCGGGCCCGCGGGGAGCGGCTGGGCCGCGGTGGGCGCGGGGCTCGCGAACAGCGCGAGGGCGGCGGCCATGGGGAGCGCGGCGGCGAGCGCTGCGGCGGCGAGCGCGGTGTGGGCGGGCGGGATGCGCATGGCGTGTCGGGTGCGTGGGGGCATGTCCGGAGCCTGGGTCGAGGCCCACTCTGTACGCCGGCCGTGCGTGGAGGGTCCCCGGGGGCCACCCCCGCGGAGACCTTCTCCACGAGGCCTCCGCCCCGAACGTTGCGCCCGCCGGCACCCTGAGCGAGCCTTGCATCCACCCATGGACCATATCCCCACCCTCCCCGCCGACGCGGGCGCCGGCGCGCCCGCCGGAGCACCTCTCCCCGTCGCGGTGGTGGGCGCCGGCGCCGCCGGGCTGCTGGCGGCGCTGTTCGCCGCCCGCTCGGGCGCTCCCGTGGTCCTCCTGGAGCGCACCACCGACGGGGGCCGGAAGATCCTCATCAGCGGCGGCGGCCGCTGCAACATCCTCCCCTCGGTGGCGCAGCCCGCGCGCTACGTCACCGCGTCCTCGCCCAACACCCTGCGCAAGATCCTGCTCTCCTGGCCCCTGGCCGAGCAGCGCGCGTTCTTCGAGGCGGAGCTGGGGATGCCCCTCGTGCGCGAGGAGGAGACGGGCAAACTCTTCCCGTCCTCGCAGCGCGCCCGCGACGTGCGCGACACCCTCCTGGCGCGGGTGCGCGAGGCGGGCGCCCGCGTCTGGCTGGGCGCCAAGGTGACCGGGCTCGCGCCCCTGCCGGCGGAGGGCCCGGGCGGCCGCTCCTGGCTCGTCACGGTCGAGGGTGCGCCGCCGCTCCACGCGGCCGCCGTCGTCCTGGCCACGGGAGGACTCTCGGTTCAGGCCACCGGGAGCGACGGCGCCGGCCTGGCGCTGGCCCGCGCCCTGGGCCACGACGTCCACCCCACCTACCCCGCGCTCACGCCCCTCACCGCCCACCCCCACCCCCACGCGGCGCTGGCCGGCATCTCCCTCACGGTCACGCTGCGCGCCCCGGGCACGAAGCCCCCCTTCGAGACCACCGACGGCTTCCTCGTGACCCATCGCGGGTGGAGCGGCCCCGCCGTCCTCGACGCGTCCCACCTGGCCGTGCGCGGCCGCCCCGACGGGGCCCGGCAGGAGATCCTCGTGCAGTGGACGCCCCGCGGCCCGGAAGCATGGGACTCGGATCTCGCGGCGGGAGGCCAGGCCACCGCCCGGAGCGCCCTCACGCCCTGGCTCCCACGCCGGCTCGCCGACCACTTGTGCGCCGAAGTCCGCGTGGATCCGGACACGCGCCTGGCCCAGCTCCGCCGTGAAGAGCGGCACGCCCTCGTGGCCGCGCTCACCGCCTATCCCCTCCCCTGGACCGGCGACGAGGGGTACCGGAAGGCGGAGGTCACGGGCGGGGGCGTGGCGCTCTCGGAGGCGGATCCGCGCACGCTCGAGAGCCGCCGCACCCCGGGGCTCTTCTTCTGCGGCGAAGTCCTGGACGCCTTCGGCCCCATCGGCGGGCACAACTTCCTTTGGGCCTGGTCCACAGGGCGCGCGGCGGGGCTCGGCGCGGCGGCGCGCGCCGCGAGCTGAGCTCCGCGCCCACGAACGCGTGCCGCCCCGGGTCCTGGGGGCCCGGGGCGGCGTGTTCAACTCGACCGGGGCGGCAGGCCCGGCCGGAGCAGCGGGATCAGTTCCAGTCGGTGCGGTGCGGACGCTTGCGGCCGAACATGTCGTCCTCTTCCTCCTCCTCCTCGTCCCAGTCCTCCCACCCCTCCTCGTCCTCGTCGTCGTCCTCGTCGTCCTCGTCGTCCTCGTCCCAGTCGTCCTCGTCCCAGTCGTCCTCGTCCTCGCCCCAGTCCCCGAGGTCCTCGCCGTCCTCCTCCTCGTCTTCGTCGTCGAACGCGAGGACGGTGGTGGGAGGGGTCTCGTCTTCGAACCAGCCCGACCGGCTCATCTGTCTGATCTCCTCATGGCTCCGGCGTGGGAGCATCCGACCCGTTTCGGAATGCCCAAGGCGCTTGGCGCGAAAGTAAGCGGGGGTGGGGGGTTGTCAACAAGGCTGGCCGCTCTGGTCCACCCGCGGCGGCGGTAGCTGAACCAGCGGCCGCATCTCCAACTGGAACGTCACGTGCCCGATCCCATGCGCCCTCGCCCGCTCCTGGATCTCCTCCAGGATCCGCGTCTGCCGCGCCGGATCGTCGACGATCCCGTGGCCGGCCAGCGCCACGAATCCGCTCGTGAGCGTCCACACGTGCACGTCGTGCACCTCGTCGAGCCCCTCCACGGAGCGCAACTCCTCCACGAAGGCGACCACGTCCAGGTTGGCCGGGGCCGCCTCCAGGAGCACCTCGACCGCCTCCCGTACGAGCCGCCAGGCGCTGAACAGGATGAGCCCCGCGATGAGGACTGAGACGAGGGGGTCCGCCGCAGCCCACCCGGTGAACAGCACCACGAGCCCTGCCGTCAGGGCCCCCACCGAGCCGAGGAGGTCGCCCAGGACGTGCAGATAGGCGCCACGCACGTTGAGGTTCTCCGCGGCGTGGGCGTGGAGGAGGAAGGCGCCGGCCACGTTCACCCCGAGCCCCATCGCCGCGACAGCCAGCATGAGGGGAGCGTCCACCGGCACCGGCTCCCTCAGGCGGTCCCACGCCTCGGCCACGACGAGCCCCGCCAGCACCAGGAGCGCCGCTCCGTTCACGAGGGCCGAGAGGACCTCCAGACGGACCCACCCGAAGGTCCTCGCGGCGTCGGGCGGGCGCTGCGCCATGCGCATGGCCAGCAGGGCGAAGGCCAGCGCCCCGGCGTCGGTGAGCATGTGCCCGGCGTCGGCCAGCAGGGCCAGCGATCCGGAGAGGAGACCCCCCACCACCTCCGCCACCATGAACGCGGCCGTGATCCCCAGCACCCACGACAGCCGCCGGCGCTCCGCGCCGCGATGGAGCAGGCCGGAAGCGTGGGCGTGAGCACCCCGGTCGGGCTGGAGGTGGACGTGGGGCAGCGTCATGCGGTTGGGCGCGAGAGCGCCTTGGCCGCCTCTTCCACGGTGGTGGTGTGGATGCGCACGGTGTCCGCCTCCCGGATGGCGTACCCGCCCGCCAGGGTCACCGCCACGCCGACGCCCGCGGAGCGGAGCGTGTCGAACACGTAGGCGTCCCGGTCACGGAGGCCCTCCACCGAGAGGCAGAGCCCCCCCAACTGGTCCTCGCGGTACGGGTCCGCGCCGGCGAGGTAGAAGGTCAGGTCGGGGTGGAAGCGCTCCAGCACCGCAGGGAGGTGCTCCCGGAGCAGAGCCATGTACTGGGCGTCGCCGGTGCGGTCGGCGAGTCCGACGTCCAGATCCGAGGGAGGCTTCACCGACGGGTAGTTCCGCTCCTGGTGGAACGAGAACGTGAACACCCGCGGGTCGGTGGCGAAGATCGCGGCGGTGCCGTTCCCCTGGTGCACGTCCAGGTCGAGCACGAGCACCCGGGCGACCACCCCCTCGTCCAGGAGCGCCATGGTCGCCACCGCGACGTCGTTGAGCAGGCAGAACCCCTCCCCGTGGTCCGGGAACGAGTGGTGGAAGCCCCCGCCCAGGTGCACCCCGACCCCGTCCGCGAGGGCAATCCGTCCGGCCAGGAGCGTGCCCCCGCAGCAGAGGCGGCTGGCGTGGGCCAGCGCCGGCGAGAAGGGCATCTCCAGGAGCATGCGCTCCATGGAGCCGAAGGCGTCGTCACGGATCTTGGCCAGGAATCCGGGCGTGTGCACCCGGGCCAGGAGGGCCTCCGACACCGGCTCGGGCTCCACGAAATCCGCCTCGGTCACGATCCCCCTGGACAGGAGCTGCTCCCTCACCAGGCGGTACTTCACCATGGGGAATACGTGAGGCCCGATGTCCACCTCGTAGGCGGGCGACCAGACCAGGGTGGGTTTGCCCATTCCGTAAGATGGGGCGTCCCCGGCCCATCCGCACCCTATCCCCAGACGTCGCGACCCACAATTATTCTTGGTTGCCGGGGCGATCCTGGGACCCGGCCATCCCTCCGCACGGCCGCGCATGCCCGTCGACGCGAATCCGCTCCTCACCGACGCGTTCCTCATCCCGTTCCACGCCATCCGGCCCGAGCATGTGGGTCCAGGCATCCGGAGCGCCCTGGCCGACGCCCAACGGGAGGTGGATGCCGTGGCAGCCGACTCCGCACCGCCGACGTGGGAGAACACGGTGGAGCGGCTGGACCGCGCGGTGGAGCGGCTGGCCCGGCGCATCGTGCCGGCCAGCCACCTGGTGGCCGTGGCCGAGACACCCGAGCTCCGCGAAGCATACAACGCCGTGCTGCCGGACATGTCGGCGTTCTGGTCCCGCCTCCCCCTGGACGAGCGCCTCTGGGCGCGGGTCCGCTCCTTCGCGGGCACGGACGAGGCCATGAGCCTGACCGGGCTGCGCCGGCGCCACCTGGACAAGACGGTGCAGGAGTTCCGGCGCGCCGGAGCCGACCTCACCGCCGACAGCAAGGCGCGCCTCGAGGCCCTGAAGGTGGAGCTCGCGCAGCTCCAGCAGCGCTTCTCGGAGAACGTCCTGGACGCGACGGCGGCCTACGAGCTCCTCGTCACCGACGAATGCCGGCTCCGCGGCGTGCCCGAGTCGGCCCGCCGGCGCGCCCGGGCGCAGGCCGAGGAGAAGGGGCAGGACGGGTGGCTCCTCACCCTCGACTTCCCTTCGGTGGAGCCCGTCCTCAAGTACTGCGAGGACCGTGAGCTGCGCCGGGAGATCCACGCGGCGTACAACCACCGCTGCCGCGAGGGGGCGCACGACAACCGCGGCCTGCTCGCGCGCATACTCCGCTCGCGCAAGGAGCTCGCCGACATCCTCGGCTATGCCTCGTACTCCGACTACAAGCTCGAGGACCGCATGGCCCGCACCGGGGCGCGCGCCACGGCCTTCGAGTGGGACATGGTGGAGCGCACGCGCCCCTACTGGGCCCGCGACGTGGACGAGCTGCGCGCCTGGGCGGCCGAGCTGGGGCTGGACACGCTGGAGCCCTGGGACGCGGCCTTCGTCATGGAGAAGCTGCGCAAGGCGCGCTACGACATCGACGACGAGGAGCTCCGCCCCTACTTCCCCCTTGACCAGGTCCTGGCCGGCCTCTTCGAGATCGTGCGCCGCACCTTCGGCTTCCGGGTGGAGGAGCGGCCCGTCGCCGAGGTGTGGCACCCCGACGTGCGCCACTACGACATCTTCGCCGACGACGGCACCCACATGGGGTCGTTCTACTCCGACTGGTTCCCGCGCAAGGAGAAGCGTCAGGGCGCCTGGATGAACGACTTCATCACGGGAGGTCCGGGGAGCGACGGGGGATTCCGTCCCCACCTGGGCGTGGTGTGCGGCAACTTCCCTCCGCCCCAGGACGGGACCCCCGCGCTCCTGACCCACCGCGACGTGGAGACCGTGTTCCACGAGTTCGGCCACCTGCTCCACCACTGCACCTGCCGGGTGGAGATCGCCGCCCGCGCCGGCATCAACGTGGCGTGGGACTGGGTGGAGCTCCCCAGCCAGCTCATGGAGAACTGGTGCTGGGAACGCGACGCGCTGGCCCTCTTCGCCCGGCACTGGGAGACCGGCCAACCCCTGACCGACGCGCATGTCGGGAAGATGGTGGCCGCGCGTCGCTTCATGGGCGGATGGGCCCAGATGCGCCAGCTCTCCTTCGGGACGCTCGACCTGGCGCTCCACGACCACCTGGCGCCCCGTCTGAGGGTCGGGGCCGGAGCCGGCGAGGCCGCCGACGCGGTCCAGGGGGACGCGGTCATGGCCTTCGCCCGGGAGCACTACCTGGCCTTCTCCCCCTCCCCCGCCTTCGCCGACCTCCACGGCCTCACCGCGTTCACGCACATCTTCTCGGGCGGATATTCCTCCGGTTACTACAGCTACCTCTGGTCCGAGGTGCTGGACGCCGACGTGTTCACCCGCTTCCGGTCCGAGGGGGTCCTCAACCGGGACACCGGCCGTGCGTACGTGGACGCCATCCTGTCCCGGGGCGACTCCGACGACCCCGAGCTCCTCTTCCGCGAGTTCATGGGCCGGGACCCCGATCCCCGCGCCCTCCTGGAGCGCAATCTGGGACCGGCGCCGGCTTGACCTGCGGCTTCCGGAGCGCACGTTCAGGAACCGGAACACGCGCCGTCTCCCACACGCCCGCCCAACCATGCGCAAGATCCTCCTGCCCGCCCTCGCCGCCCTCTCCATGGGAGCGTGCGGGGACACCCACACCGCCGCCTACGGGGATTACAACAGCATCGTCGCGGCCATGGATCCCGCGCTCTGGGAGCAGGTGAGCGCGGAGGTCTACGACGCCCTCGAGCCCACCCTGGTCACGGTGCGCGACGAGAAGACCTTCACCGTGACGTACCAGGACCCGTCGCTCCCCGAATGGGGGGACCTGCGGCGCTTCCGGCAGATGCTCCTCGTGGGCACCGGGGAGGAGCCCTGGATGCAGGACGCCATGGACCAGGTGCGCGACTCGGTGACCGGCCCCGGACGCTACACCACGCGCGACGTGTGGGCCCGGGGTCAGCACGTCACCCTGGTGCTCGTGTCCGCGGCCACGGCGGTCCAGGATCTGCGCTCCCACCTGCCCGAGGTCAACCGCGCGCTGGATGGGCAGTTCCGCGCGTGGGCCGTGGAGCGGATGTTCATGACCGGGGTGGATTCGGCGCTGGCCGACACGCTCATGGCCACGGGCCGCTTTCATCTCCTCGTCCCCGAGGTCTACCGCTGGGCCCGGCAGGATTCGCTCTTCCACTTCCGCAACGACAACCCCGACCCCTCCGAGCTCATCCGGAGCATCTCGGTCACGTGGAAGTCCCCGATCCCCCCCGACATGCAGCCGGAGGGAATCCTGGCCTGGCGCGGCGAGGTCGCGGCGGCGTACGCCGAGCCCCAGTCCGTGGACCTCTCCGTGGTGGACGCCGGGCCGTTCGATTTCCGCGGCCATCCGGCGTACCGGATCCGCGCCATCTGGAGCAACCCTCCGGAGCTCCAGTGGCCCGCTGCCGGACCCTTCGTCACACGCGCGGTGATCTGCCCCCAGCAGAACCGCATGTACCTGCTGGATGCGTGGCTGTACGCGCCCGGCAAGGACAAGTACGAGTACATGATCCAGCTCGAGACCATCCTCGACTCGTTCCAGTGCGGGCCGGCGTAGTCACCAGCCGAAGCTGATCCGCCCGGCCAGCGGCACGAGGTAGACCCCGAGCTCCCGGGTGCCCCGGCCCTCCGAGAACATCCCCACGAGGAGGCGGGGCCCCACCTTCACACGGCTGTTCCCCACCATGACGTTCGCGTATCCGCCCACGAACAGGGGGAAGGCCGGGTCGTCGTCGGACGTGTCGTAGTGGAAGAAGGCCGACGCGCGCGCGCCCACGTCCCAACTCCAGCGCTCCGACGCCACGCGGCGCCGGAACGCCGCCACGTGCAGGATCTCGACCAGCTCCTTGTCCTCGTAGCCGTCCCGGGTCTCGTAGGAGGGGCCGTCCTCGTGGGAGAAATGGCGGCCCGCGAGAAGCATGCGGCTGACGAAGCCTCCTCCCACGCCCGCCTCCCCGCCCCAGTACGTCCCCGGGCCGCGGGCCCGGGCGTAGTTCACCGAGCCGCCCAGGAAGTCCGCCTCGACCGACAGGACGGTGTCGGGCTGCCGGTGCTGGGCCCCGACGGGGGCGGCGAGGGCGAGGGCGGCGGCGAGCGCCAGGAGGATGGGCATGGAGGCGGTCCTGCGGTGGAGGGTCACGGGCAAGGATAACGAACGGGAGGCCCCGGTGCAGACACCGTGCCGCCGCCGTGCGGCAGCCTCCCGACCCGGAAGCCCGCGCCGCTGGTCGATGTCGTCCGGGCGCGATTGATGGGGGGTGCGGCGAGGGGCTACTATGGGGTCGTCCACGTCCCGCGCGGCCCCTCCGCGCTCCCGCTCCACCCCGCCTGCCGCTTGAGCTTCGTCCACCTCCATACCCACTCCGAGTTCTCGCTCCTCGATGGGGCCAACCGCATCGAAGACCTTGTCCACAGGGCCAAGGAGCTCGAGATGCCGGCGCTGGCGCTCACCGACCACGGCTGCCTCTTCGGGGCGTGGAGCTTCCAGAAGGCGGCTCGCAAGGCGGGGATCAAGCCCATCATCGGGATGGAGGCGTACGTCGCCCCCGGCGACCGGCGCGACCGCTCCCGCTCGGGGCAGGGCGAGCGGGCCTACTACCACCTTGTCCTGCTGGCTCGCGACCTCCAGGGGTACCGCAACCTGGTGAAGCTCTCCTCCATCGGGTACACGGAGGGGTTCTACCACCGCCCCCGCGTGGACCGGGAGGTGCTAGCGCACCACCACGAGGGGATCATCGTCTCCTCGGCGTGCATGGCCGGCGAGGTGGCGCGCCATCTCCTCGCCGACGATCGGGACGGCGCCCGGGAGGCTGCCGAGTGGTACGCCAACCTCTTCGACGGGCGCTACTACCTGGAGGTGCAGGCCCACGACACCGACGGCCAGGCGGAGCTGAACTCCAGGATCTTCAGGCTCGCCGACGAGCTCGGGCTCCCGGTGGTGGCCACCAACGACTGCCACTTCCTCCAGCCCAAGGACCACGAGGCCCACGACATCCTCCTGTGCATCGGCCTCGGCAAGGACCGGGACGACCCGAACCGGATGCGCTACGATCAGGGGCTGTACTTCAAGAGCGCCGGCGAGATCGCCGAGCGCTTTCCCGGCCACCCCGAGGTCCTGGAGAACACGCTCCTCATCGGCGACCAGGTGGACCTGGTCTTCGAGAAGAAGTACCACCTCCCCGAGTTCCCCCTGCCCGCGGGGCACGGCGACGAGAACGAGTACCTGGAGCACCTGGCCCTCGCGGGTGCGCTGAAGCGGTACGGCGATCCACTTCCCGCGCACGTCAGGGAACGCTTCGACTACGAGATGGGGGTCATCAAGGGCACCGGGTACGCGGGCTACTTCCTCATCGTCCACGACTTCATCGCGTGGGCCCGCAGGCGCGACATCCCCGTGGGACCGGGACGCGGCTCCGCCGCGGGCTCGCTGGTGGCCTACTCCCTCTGGATCACCAACCTCGATCCTCTCTTCCACGACCTGCTCTTCGAGCGCTTCCTGAACCCCGAGCGGATCTCGATGCCCGACATCGACATCGACTTCTGCTTCGAGCGCCGGGGGGAGGTCATCGAGTACACCCGCCGGAAGTACGGGAAGGACGCCGTCGGCCAGATCATCACCTTCGGCACCATGAAGAGCCGCGCGGTGATCCGGGACGTGGGCCGCACCCTCGGCTTCGAGCCGGCCGAGACGGACAGGATCGCCAAGCTCATCCCCAACGCGCCGGGCCAGAGCTTCACGGTCGAGCAGGCCGTGAAGGGTCTCAAGGAGGTGCGCGACCTCTACAAGCAGGACGAGCGCCACCGGCAGCTCTTCGACTACTCGATGACGCTGGAGGGGCTGTCCCGGCACGCATCGGTGCACGCCGCGGGCGTGGTCATCGCCCCCGGGCCGCTGGACGACTACGTGCCCGTGTGCATCCAGACCGGGAAGAACGGCGGTGACGGCGAGGATGCCATGGCCGTCACCCAGTACGACATGAACTGCCTCGACGAGGCAGGCATGCTCAAGATGGACTTCCTGGGGCTGAAGACGCTCACCGTGATCCACGACGCCGTGGTCATGGTGAAGGCGCGCTACGGCCAGTTGGAGAACCCGGAGACGCGCCAGGCGTACGCGTCCATGGACGACGTCCCGCTGGACGACCCCGCGGTCTACAAGATGCTCGCCCTTGGCGGCACAGCCGGCGTCTTCCAGTTCGAATCCAGCCTGGCCAACGACAAGCTCAGGGCCATGCGATGCGACCGGTTCGACGACCTGGTCGCCAGCAACGCGCTCATCCGCCCGGGACCGCTGGACTCGGGCATGACCGACGTCTACATCGACCGCAAGCTGGGTCGGAAGCCGGTCTCCTACCCCCACCCGGACCTGCGCTCGACGCTGGAGCCGACCTACGGCGTCATCGTCTACCAGGAACAGGTGATGCGCATCGCCAACATCCTGGCCGGCTACACGCTGGGCGAGGCCGACGTGCTCCGGAAGGCGGTGGGCAAGAAGGACACGGTGCTCATCAAGAAGGAGCTGGCCAAGCTGATCGAGCGCTCCGTGGCCAAGGGCGTGGATCGGCACCTGGCCACCGACCTGGCCGAGCAGATAGAGACCTTCGGCAACTACGGCTTCAACAAGAGCCACTCAGCAGCCTACTCGCTCGTCTCCTACCACACCGCGTGGCTCAAGGCCCACTACCCGGCCGAGTTCATGGCGGCGCTGCTGTCCTCGGTGCTGGACAAGACCGACGACGTGGTGAAGTACATCGGCGAGTGCCGCGACCTGCAGCGCTACATCCCCAAGCTGGCCGAGCCCGTCGAGGTCCTGCCGCCCGACGTGAACCAATCGGGCTGGAAGTTCACCGTCACCGATGCCCACCAGATCCGCTTCGGGCTGGGGGCGGTGCGGGGCGTTGGCGCGGGGGCGGTGAAGTCCATCCTGGAGGCCCGGCAGTCCGGCGGACCTTTCCGCTCCCTCTTCGAGTTCCTCGAGCGCATCGACACCCGGGCGCTGAACAAGCGCGCGTGCGAGGCGCTCATCGCCGCCGGCGCCCTTGACGCCTTCGGCCACCGGTCCCAGCTCCTGGCCGGCCTGGACGCGGCCTACGCCGAGGTGCAGGCCCGGCAGGCCGAGCACGACGCCGGCCAGGCATCGCTCTTCGGCGACGCGTCCCTGCTGCCCCGGAGCGAGCCCGCCCTCCCCCGCGTCCCCGCGTGGGACGAGCCCGAGCGCTTGGCGCGTGAGAAGGAGGCGTTGGGCTTCTTCATCTCCGGCCATCCCCTGGACCGCTACCGCGAGGTGGTGCGCGCCTTCGAGCCCGTGAACTCGGCCACGCTGTCCTCCTACCCGGGTCAGAGCGTGGAGCTGGCGTGCGTGGTCACCTCCGTGGCGCGCCAGATCTCCCGCAAGGACAACTCGGAGTGGGGGAAGATCACGGTGGAGGACTTCCAGGGCACCGCCACCCTCCTCGCCTTCCGCGAAGCCTGGCAGGCCTACAAGGACGTGCTCAGGCAGGACGCGGTGGTGCTCGTGGCCGGGAAGGTGAGCAGCCGCGAGCGCGACGAGGAGGACCCGCCCGTCTTCCTGGACGCCGCCCGCGCCCTGGACGAGGTCACCGGCTCGGGGGAGATCGCCGTGCAGATCGAGCTGGAGCTGGGCTCGGAGCTGAACGAGAGCGCCTTCGCCGAGGCCAGGAAGGTGCTGGCCTCCCACCCCGGCGCCGCCCCCGTGCTCCTCCAGGTGGGAGCGGACAACGGCAGCCATGCGCCGCGGCTCAGGTCCCGCTCGCTGCGCGCCAGCCCAGACGGCGAGACCGTCGGCGCGCTCCAGAAGCTCTTCGGGCGCGCGAACGTGCGGTTGGTGCGGACGTCGGCTGCAGGCCCGGCCGACGTCGGCACCTGGTAGGGAGAAACCTTGATCCCCCTCGACCTCCGGACGCTCGTCGCAGCCAACGCGGTCGTGTGGGTGTTCTCCAGCCTCATCCTCGCGGTGCTCTGGCGGAGCGGGAGGACATACCCCGGATCCGGGCTCTGGGCGATCCATGCGGGGCTGGTGACGGCGGGCTTCGCCATATTCGGCGCGCGGGGCTTCGCCCCCGAGCCGCTCTCCACCCTGGGCGGCAACGGCCTGTTCGGGCTCGGCATCCTGCTCGCGCCGGCGGGGCTGAGGCGGTTCCTGGGTGCACCGGCACCCTGGTGACGGGGCGTCCCGCTCCTCGCCGCGGAGCTGGCGGCTCTGGCCTGGTTCACCTTCATGGCCCCCAGCCTCCCGGGCCGCATCGTCGTCATCTCCCTCTTCGGAGGGTGGATGACGGCCGTCATCGCCCGTGATGCCCTGGCAGGGGCCTCGAGCGACGACCGGTCCTCGGCCAGGGGCCTGGGTGGCACCTTCGGCATCATCCTCCTGAGCTTCCAGCGGCTGGAGGGGGAGTTGGTCCAGGCTCGCGACCAACTCCAGCACGCCTTGGACGACATCACGACGCAGCGCACCCAGATCAAGGTGCTGGAAGGGCTTCTCCCGATCTGCGCCTGGTGCAGGAAGATCAAAGACCAGAAGGGCGCGTGGACCCAGATGGAGGTCTACATCCGGGATCACAGCCAGGCCGGGTTCAGCCGTGGGATCTTCCCGGATTGCATGAAAGAGCACATAGGTAGGGCTCCGGCCGGTACGCGCGGCCCGGCCCATGACCCGAAGTGACCACGGTGCCCTCCTTCTCCCGGCGTTCCTGGTTGATGCCCTTCGTCGCCCTGCTCGCCGCCTGCGGCGTGCGCGCCCCCGCCACCGTCCACCCCTCCTGGGAGCCCACGTTCGGTGTGTACGCCTTCGAGGGCTCGCACAGCGGCCGAGCCCCCGTGACCGTGTCGGGCACGCTGAGCCTGGGGTCCGAGGGGTTCTACCTGTCCAGCAACCACGGCTCGTGCCGCGAGCGTCTCGGGCGCATGTGGGTCGCACCGAACGTGGGCGTGGCGTGCCCTGGCATCCGCGTGGGGTTCCGCCTCGCGGAGGGGAACGTGCCCGAGGACGGCACGGCCAGGGTCACGGTGCAGCAGATCCAGGAGCGCCAGGTGTGCAAAGTCAACGCCGACGGCACACAGTCGTGCATCACGGTCGAGGAGCAGGTGGAGGTCCCCGTGGACGTGCGCATCCAGGTGCGCCGGTCGGGGCAGCCCGGCGCGTGACCGACCTCCACACCACCCCCGAAGGCGTCCGCTGGAGCGTGGACCCCGGCGCCGGCGCGTATCCCGGCGGATACCGGCTCCTACGCGCGGAGGCGTTCATCCCCCTTCCCCGGGAGCGCGTCTTCCCCTTCTTCGCGGCAGCGGAGAACCTGGAGCGCATCACGCCCCCCGAGCTCCGCTTCCGCATCGTCACGCCCCTGCCCGTCGAGATGCGCCGGGGCACGCTCATCGACTACCGGCTCAGCCTGGACGGCATCCCCTTCGGATGGCGCACCGAGATCTCCGAGTGGGATCCCCCCTCCGCGTTCACCGACACCCAGCTGCGCGGGCCGTACCACACCTGGGTCCACCGACACACCTTCCAGGAGGTGGACGGGGGCACCCGCATGGTGGACGAGGTGCGCTGGCGTGTCCCCCTGTGGCCCTTGGGGGCCGTGGCGATCCCTCTGGTGCGGGCTCGGGTGGAGCGCATCTTCCGCCACCGTCAGGAGACCCTCGGCCGACTCCTGCTGACATGAGGGCTCGGGTCCGCGGGGCCGTCCCCCCCGAGGGGCCGCCCGCAGGCGGACGGGACGCCACGTGTCACATCCCGGCCCTCCCGCTCGTCTGATCCCCCACAGTCACGAGCGACCACGACGGGAGGAGGAAGGGATGGGTCACGGAGCGAGGGCGGCGCGCGGCGCCCTGACGGTGATGGCGGTGATCGTGTTCGCGGCGTGCGGCGACGCCACCGGGCCCGAGGGCGGCGCCCGCTTCGAGTTGGAGGTGAGCGGCGAGCGCTTCGTCGTGCACGTGGAGGGCGCGTCGCAGATCGCCGCACTCGAGGCCCGCATGGCCTCAGGCGAAGAGGGCGTGGTCAACGGGGAGATCCTCTCCGGGGACGGCGGGTTCAACGCCCCCTGGAAGTGGCACATGGTCCCCTCCACGGTCCACACCGCCGACACGGCCATCGAGCTCTGCGACGGCCGCCCCTCGCTGGTGGAAGCGGACCTGGAGTACTGGCTCGGGACGGTGAAGCAGTTCTGCCCGTGGGGGGCGAAGGTGGTGCGGCGGATCCGGTAGGACGGCCCCGCCCCACCCTTCCGCTCCCCGGAGTTCCTTGAGAGACTAAGGGGTTGGCCGGGCTCCCGCCCGGTCGCTCCCCGGGACTCCCCGTGAACCCCGGCGCCCCCGGCGCCGCCTCCAGGATCGGAAGCATGGATCAGAACACCCTTCGCTCCCTCGGCATCCAGGACGTGAACCCCGGCGGCTTCGCCGGCACCTGGGTGGGCTCAGGCCCGGCCCTCGATGTGTTCTCCCCCATCGACGGCGCCAAGCTGGCCACCGTCCAGCAGGTCACGGAGCAGGAATACGACGCCATCGTGGAGCGCGCCCACGCCGCGTTCCTCGAGTGGCGCAGGGTGCCCGCTCCCAAGCGGGGCGAGCTGGTCCGCCAGCTCGGCCACAGGCTCCGCGAGCGGAAGGACGATCTGGGCGCGCTCGTCACCCTGGAGATGGGCAAGATCCTCCAGGAGGGCAAAGGCGAAGTCCAGGAGATGATCGACATCTGCGACTTCGCCGTCGGTCTCTCCCGGCAGCTTTACGGCCTCACCATGCCCTCGGAGCGCCCGGACCACCACATGAGGGAGCAGTGGCACCCGCTGGGCGTGGTGGGCGTCATCAGCGCCTTCAACTTCCCCGTGGCCGTGTGGAGCTGGAACGCGGCGCTGGCGGCGGTGTGCGGAGATGCGACGCTCTGGAAGCCGGCGTCGAAGACGCCCCTGACCGCGATCGCCGTCACCCGGCTGGCCGCGCAGGTGTGCGAGGAGAACGGCTGCGACCCGGCCATCTTCTCGCTGGTCGTAGGCAAGGGCTCCACCGTCGGCGAGCGCCTGCTCCACGACAAGCGCATCCCTCTCGTCTCCGCCACCGGGAGCACACCCGTGGGCCGCCGCGTCGCCGCGGCGGTGGGCGAGCGCCTGGGCCGGACCATCCTGGAGCTGGGCGGCAACAACGCCATCATCGTCACGCCCCACGCCAACATGGACCTCGTGCTGCCCGCCATCGTCTTCGGCGCGGTGGGCACGGCGGGGCAGCGGTGCACGAGCACGCGGCGCATCATCGCCCACGCCTCGGTGAAGGACCGCCTGGTCGAGCGGCTCATGGCCGCCTACAAGACCATCTCCATCGGGAATCCCCTCAAGGAAGGGACGCTCATGGGCCCCGTGGTCAACCAGCAGGCCGTCATGGACTTCATCTCTGCCAAGGAGAAGGTGGTGGCCGAGGGCGGGAAGATCCTGTGCGGTGGTGAGGTGCTGACCGGCGACAGGTACCCGGGCGGCCTGTACGTCACGCCGTGCATCGCCGAGGCGAAGAACGAGTACGCCATCGTGCAGGACGAGACCTTCGCCCCCATCCTCTACGTTCTCGAGTACGGCACGAAGACGGCGACGCCCGCCCAGGCGGTGGACGAGATGCACGCGGCCATGGCCATCCACAACGGCGTCCCGCAGGGTCTTTCGTCGGCCATCTTCACGGAGCACGTCCGAGAGGCCGAGTACTTCCTCTCCCACCGCGGATCCGACTGCGGCATCGCCAACGTGAACATCGGCACCAGCGGCGCCGAGATCGGCGGCGCGTTCGGCGGCGAGAAGGAGACCGGTGGAGGCCGCGAATCCGGCTCAGACGCGTGGAAGGCGTACATGCGGCGGCAGACCAACACCGTCAACTGGTCGACGCAACTGCCGCTGGCCCAGGGAATCCAATTCGGCGCCTAGGGCCGAAAACACAACCTCCGGGAGGCAGCGACGCTCACAGAGCGCCTGCCTCCCGGAGGTCACAGGAGAGAAGAAGAGAGGAAGCCGGGATGGAATTTAGTTGAAGACGGGAACACGCTCGCTCTGCGCATAGAC
>DATIKQ010000125.1:0-49671 GCA_035477395.1 Longimicrobiales bacterium | reverse complement strand
AGTGGTTCAAGGACCAGAGGCTCGTCAACCTCACAGAGAGGTATCTTGCCCTACAACACTGAGCAGAACCGCCGGATACGGACCCGTACGTCCGGTGGTGTGGGGGGACGGGGGGCGTGAGCCCCCCTCCCACCCGATTTCATGGGTGTGCGTTCGCTGACGCACGACGGGGGCGGGCGGATCCGCTTGATCTGGCGGCTCCTCCTGTTCCTCCTGATGGTGGAGGCGGTGGTGGTGGTGATCGGGTGGGCCGTCCCGGGGCGCAGCCTGTGGAGCGCCTCCGCGGCTCTCCTGGTGGGGGCCCTCGGAGCGGGGTTCCTCCTCCTCCGCGTCGAGGGCCGGCGCTCGGGGGCGCTCGGCTTCCACCTGGCGTCTTCGGTGCCCGGGGAGGTGGGGAAGGGGGGCGGGCTGGGGCTGGGGCTCGCCGTGCTCGTGGTGGCGGCGATCACCCTGGCAGGCGGCGTCGGCTGGGCCCGGGAGGCCGGGTCCGCGTGGGGCTGGCTGGAGGGCGCGGTGAGGGCGGGGGCCCTCCTGGCGATCGCGGCGGCGGCGGAGGAGGCGCTCCTGAGGGGGTATCCGCTCCAGGCGCTGGCCGAGAGGGTTGGGCCGGGTTGGGCCCTGGCGGCCACGTCGGCGGGGTTCGGGGCGCTGCACCTTGGGAACCCCGGCGCGGGCGCCATGGGGGCGGTGAACACGGCGGCTGCGGGGCTCTTCCTGGGTGCGGTGGTGCTGCGCACGGGGAGCCTCTGGTGGGCCACGGGGGCCCACCTGGGATGGAACTGGGGGGTGGCGTACCTGGGCGACCTCCCGTTGAGCGGGCTCGAGGTGGCCGACGCCCCGGGGGTGGCGGCCACCGTGGTGGGACCGGGCTGGCTGGGGGGAGGGGCCTTCGGGCCCGAGGGCAGCGTGATCGCCACGCTGGGCTTCCTGGCGGCCGCTGCGGCGTGCTGGTGGGGGCCGTGGCTGTCGCTCGAGAGCGCGGCCGCGGCGAGGCGCCGCCCGGCTGTGGGGATGGAGTCGGAACGCAACGCGGCGGCGCCCTCGGGGCGCCGCGGACCTGAAGAGGAGCGGGGCACATGAGCATCGACCGCATCGCGGTGGTGGGGAGCGGCACCATGGGGAACGGCATCGCCCACGTGGCGGCCCAGAGCGGCCACCCGGTGATTCTCCTGGACATCTCCAGGGACCTCCTGGACGCGGCCCTGGCCACCATCGGGAAGAACCTGGACCGGCAGATCAAGAAGGGCGCCCTCGACGAGGCGGCGAAGGCGGCGATCCTGGGACGCATCCACACCGGGACCGACCTGGCCGCCGGCGTCGCCGACGCCGACCTGGTCGTCGAGGCGGTTCCGGAGAAGGTGGAGCTGAAGCGGAGCATCTTCTCCACGCTGGACGCAGCGGCGCCCGCCGACGCCGTCCTGGCAACGAACACGAGCTCCATCTCCATCACGCAGATCGCCGCGTTCACGAAGCGCCCAGACAAGGTCATCGGGATGCACTTCATGAACCCGGTCCCGGTCATGCAGCTCGTGGAGGTGATCCGCGGACTCGCCACCAGCGACGAGACCACCGCTGCGGTGGTGGAGCGGTCCCGCGCCATGGGCAAGACGCCGGTGGAGGTGAACGACTTCCCCGGCTTCGTGTCCAACCGGGTGCTCATGCCGATGATCAACGAGGCCGTCACCGCGCTCATGGAGGGGGTGGCGGAGCCCGAGGCCATCGACACGGTGATGAAGCTGGGCATGAACCACCCGATGGGCCCCCTGGCCCTGGCCGATCTCATCGGCCTGGACACGTGCCTGAACATCCTCGAGGTGCTGCACCGTGAGCTCGGGGACGACCGCTACCGTCCCTCGCCCCTCCTGCGGAAGTACGTGGCGGCGGGGTGGCTGGGCCGGAAGAGCGGCCGCGGGTTCTACGCGTACTGAGCCATGCGGCCCCTCTCCCCTGAGCAGCTCCAGGTGCAGGCCCTGGCCCGGGACGTCGCCGACGGCGAGCTCCGTCCCCACGCGGCGCGCTGGGACGAGGCCCGGGCCCTGGACGCGGAGGTCTTCGGAAAGCTGGGGGAGCTGGGCTTCCTGGGGATGCTGGCGCCGGAATCCCAGGGCGGGCTCGGCCTGGACGTGGGCACCTACCTCCTGGCGCTGGAGGAGCTCGCCCGGGGGGATGCGGCGGTGGCGCTGTCCGTGGCCATCCACTGCGGACCGGTCACGGGGATGCTGCTCCGCCACGGCACCTCGGCTCAGCAGGCGCGGTGGCTCCTGCGACTGGCGTCGGGGGAGACCCTGGGAGCATTCGCCCTCTCCGAGCCGGCGGCCGGGAGCGACGCCGGGGCCCTGGAGGCGCGGGCCGAGCCCGCGGAGGACGGATGGGCCCTCTCGGGTGTGAAGCGATGGGTGACCAACGGCCGGCGGGCTGGCGTGGTGTTGGTCTTCGCCCGCGCCGGAGACGGCGTGGGGGCCTTCCTCGTGGAGCCGGGCACACCGGGATACCGGGTCACGCACGCCGAGCGGACGCTGGGGGTGCGGGCCTCCGAGACCGTGACGGTGGAGCTGGACGGGGTGCGCGTCGGCCGCGATGCGCTCCTGGGAGGGGACGTGGATGGGCTCCGCCACGCCCTGGAGGCGCTCGACCTGGGGAGGGTGGGGATCGCGGCGTTGGCCCTGGGGATTGCCCGTTCGGCCATGGAGCATGCCGTCGCCTACTCCCTCCAACGCCGACAGTTCGGCAGATTTGTAGCGGACTTCGGCTCCACCCAGGCGAAGCTGGCGGAGATGTACCAGCGGATCGCGGCGGCACGGGCCCTGGTCCACCACGCGGGAGACGCGGTGGAGGGTTCGCGGTCGGGGGGGCACCCCCGGAACGGGCCCGAGGGCGTCACGGCGCTGGCGGCGGCGGCGAAGCTCGCGGCGAGCGAGACGGCGACGTGGGTCGCCGACGAGGCCGTGCAGATCTTCGGCGGATACGGCTACATGAGGGACTACCCGGTGGAGAGGCTCCTCCGGGACGCGAAGGGCACCGAGATCTACGAAGGAAGCAGCGAGATCATGAGGCACGTGATCGCCCGGGAGGTCCTCCGGGCGGCCCGAGCAGGGTGAGCCTCGGGCTCGTCACACAGTACAGAACTTCCCTGGCAACCCCTACCGAAAGGCGTGGAGCGCGACCGACATGGAGATCTTCAAGCGGATGTCCGAGAGGCACCACGAGCAGCTCGTATTCTGGAACGAGCCGCTGTTCGGCTACAGAGGGATCATCGCGATCCACGACACCACCATGGGCCCCGCGCTGGGCGGAACCCGCTTCTGGAACTACGCGTCGGAGGTCGACGCCATCGAGGACGCGCTCCGGCTGGCTCGGGGGATGACCTACAAGGCCGCCGTGACCGGCCTGAACCTGGGCGGCGGCAAGTCGGTCATCTTCGGCGACAACAAGACCAAGGACCGGGAGATGATCTTCCGCGCCCACGGGCGTGCCGTCGAGTCGCTCGCGGGGCGCTACATCACCGCCGAGGACGTGGGCACGTCCCCCGACGACATGGAGTTCGTGGCCATGGAGACGGACCACGTCGTGGGGATGCTGGGCCTCTCCGGGGACCCATCGCCCGTCACCGCGTACGGAGCGTACATGGGGATCAAGGCCTGTGCCCACTTCCGCTACGGCTCCGACTCCCTCGAGGGGAAGCACATCGCCGTGCAGGGCGTGGGCCACGTGGGCTACTACCTGTGCAAGGACCTGGCGGAGGAGGGCGCGAAGCTCACCGTCTGCGACATCGACAAGGACCGGGTGGCCCGGGCGGTGGAGGAGTTCGGCGCGGACGTGGTGGAGGGCGACGCCATCTACGACGTGAAGGCCGACGTCTTCGCGCCGTGCGCCCTGGGCGCCATCGCGAACGACCAGACCATCCCCGCCTTCAAGTTCGACATCGTGGCGGGCGCGGCGAACAACGTGCTCGCGCACTCGCAGCACGGCGAGCTGCTCGAGAAGAAGGGGATCCTGTACGCGCCCGACTACGTGATCAACGCCGGCGGGCTCATCAACGTCTACGGCGAGATGCACGGCTGGTCGTCGGACCGCAGCATGCGCAAGGCCGGGGACATCTACAACACGCTGCTGCGCATCTTCGAGCGGGCCAGGAGCGAGGGCATCCCCACCAGCGCCGCGGCCGACAAGGTGGCGGAGACGCGCATCATGGAAGCCCGCCAGCTGCAGCGCACGTTCGTCTGATCGAACTCAAGGGGCACACGCCATGATGGATCATCTGAAGGGGACGGATCCGCAGATCTTCGGCGCCATCGTCGCCGAGGCTCGCCGCCAGTCCGAGGGCCTGGAGCTCATCGCGTCCGAGAACTTCGTGTCGCGCGCCGTGCTCGAGGCCATGGGCTCGGTGATGACCAACAAGTACGCCGAGGGCCTCCCCTCGAAGCGCTACTACGGTGGTTGCGAGTACGTGGACGTGGCCGAGGACCTGGCGCGCGAGCGGGCGAAGAAGCTCTTCGGCGCGGACCATGCCAACGTCCAGCCCCATTCCGGGGCCCAGGCGAACATGGCGGCGTACTTCGCCTTCCTCGAGCCCGGGGACAAGATCCTGGGAATGAGCCTCAGCCACGGCGGCCACCTCACCCACGGCTCGCCGGTGAACTTCAGCGGGCGGCTCTTCAAGGTGGTGAGCTACGGGGTCGGTGAGGCCGACGGTCTCATCGACTACGACGCGCTGCGCGAGCAGGCCCGGGCCGAACGGCCCAAGATGATCGTGGCGGGAGCAAGCGCGTACCCCAGGATCATCGACTTCCCTGCCTTCGCGGACGTCGCCAAGGAGGTGGGGGCGCTCCTGCTCGTGGACATGGCCCACATCGCGGGACTGGTTGCCACTGGGCACCACCCTTCGCCCGTGCCGTATTCCGACGTGGTCACGACCACCACGCACAAGACGCTGCGGGGACCGCGCGGCGGACTGGTCCTTTGCAGGGAGCAGCACGCCAAGGCCATCGACAAGACGGTCTTCCCCTTCATGCAGGGCGGGCCGCTCATGCACGTGATCGCGGCGAAGGCCGTGGCTCTGCTGGAGGCGCTCAGGCCCGAGTTCAAGGAGTACTCGGCGCAGGTCGTCGCCAACGCGAAGGCGCTGAGCGGGGGGCTGGTCGAGCGGGGCTTCAAGCTGGTGAGCGGGGGCACGGACAACCACCTCATGCTCGTGGACCTGCGCCCCAGCCACCCCGAGCTGTCGGGGAAGGACGCCGAGGCGGCCCTGGAGGCCGCGGGGATCACGGTGAACAAGAACACCGTCCCCGGTGAGACGCGCTCGCCCTTCGTCACCTCGGGGCTGCGCATCGGGACCCCGGCCCTCACCACGCGAGGGATGAGGGAGCCGGAGATGGAGCGCATCGCGGGGTGGATCACCCAGGTCCTGGCGGCTCCCGCCGACCAGGCCGGGATCGCCCGGGTGCGCGCCCAGGTGCAGGACCTGTGCGCCGCGTTCCCCCTCTACCGGGAGTTCGCGGAAGCGGAGTAGTGCCGGGCTCTTCCGGGCGCCGCGACGCGGCGCCCGGGGCTCTCGCAAGCCCTGGCGGATCAGGGGCAACGCATGTCACATTTGCCTCATGACCGACCTGCAGTTCGCCGAGGACATCCTGGACCAGCTCCAGGAGCGCGATCCGCGCTTCCACGCGAAGGCGTACGCCTTCGTGCTGGCAGCGCTGCATTTCGTGCTCCAGCGCCTCGACGAGCCCCGCCACATCACCGGCCGCGAGCTGGCGTTGGGCGTGCGTGACCTGGCCCTGGAGCGGTACGGGCCCATGGCGGGCTCGGTCCTGGGGCACTGGGGGATCCACGCCACCGAGGACGTGGGGTGCGTGGTGTTCGCGCTCGTGGAGCAGGGCCTCCTCGTCAAGCAGGACGAGGACCGCCTGGAGGATTTCCACGGCGTGTTCAGATTCGAAGAGGCGTTCGAGCTGAACTACCCCTGGGCCGCTCGACCGTGAGGAGGGGGGCCCGGGGTGTCCCCGGGCCCGGACGAAGAACCTGCCCGGCGCGGCCGGGTATGCCGGCGACTCGGTTCGTCGCTACGCCCATGGGAGGGGATGCACATGGTGGAAGCAAGCGGGTTCCCGAAGTGCTTGAAGTGCGAGACCGGCATCCTGCTGCCGCTCTCGGACTACGGGAGGGATGGGGCGCCGATCCGCTACAAGGCCTGGGTGTGCTCGAACCCCGAGTGTGGGTTCAACATCCGCATCGACAACGGCGAAGTGACCTTCGGCCGGACCATCGGCCAGAGCTACAAATAGCTCCCGCAGGGCCCGGCCCCCGGGGACGGGCTCCAGTCCCGGCGCACGCGGCTCGGAGGCGTCCGTGACCCCCCAGCAACCTCTGCTGCGGCCCTTCGGCCGCACGCACGTGGCCGCCCCTACCGGGGAGGAGGCCGCGGCCTTCGATCGGCGCGCCATCGAGGGGCTGGGCGTGCCCCAGAGCGTTCTCATGGAGAACGCGGGGCGCTCCGCGGCCCAGGTGCTCCAGCGCCTCTTCCCGACCGGGCCCGTGGTGGGGCTGGTGGGCGCGGGGAACAACGGAGGCGATGCCCTCGTGCTCCTGCGCACGCTGGCGGCCTGGGGGCGTGACGTCACCGCCGTGTTGGTGGCCGACCGGGCCGCTCCCGAGGCGCTCACGCACGGCTGGCCGGTGCGGTGCGTGGACGACCGCTCGCTGACGTCGGGGGCGCACTGGGCCGCGCTGCTCTCGCCGGCAGCGGTGCTGGTGGACGGCATCCTGGGAACCGGGGCCCGGGGGGAGCCCCGGCCGCGTCAGGCCGGCGCGATCCGCCGCAGCAACCACTCGGGGCGTGCGGTTCTGGCCCTGGACATCCCCTCCGGCGTGGACGCGGGCACCGGGGAGGTGGCGGGGGAGGCGGTCCAGGCCCACGTCACCGTCTCCTTCGGGGCCCCCAAGCTGGGCGCCCTCCTCCACCCGGGCAGGGCCCGCGCCGGGCGTGTGGTGGCGGTGGAGATCGGATTCCCGCCCATGGAAGCCGCCGACGCCGGGGCCTGGGCGGTCACGCCGGCGTGGGCCCAGGAGCACCTGCCCGGGCGGGGCCTGGACACGCACAAGAACGCCGTGGGCCGCCTGGTGGTGGTGGCCGGACGGCCGGGGATGGCGGGCGCCGCGGTGCTGGCCGCCCGGGCTGCCTTCCGCGCCGGCGCCGGGCTCGTGCAGGTGGCGTCGCACCCCTCGAACCGAACCGTGCTCCAGTCCGCCGTTCCCGAGGCCATCTTCGTGGACCCGGAGGACGGCTCGGCGCTGGACGACGCCCTGGCCCAGGCCTCGGCGGTGGCGGTGGGGCCGGGGCTCGGGACGGACGGGGGCGCCGAGGCCCTCTTCGAGCGGGTGCTGGCGGGATCGGAGCACCCGCTGGTGGTGGACGCCGACGCCCTCAACCTCCTGGCCGCCGGGCGCCCTCGTCCCGCGGCCGAGGCGCTCCGGGGGCGCCGGGTCCTCGTCACGCCCCACCCCGGCGAGATGGGGCGGCTCCTCCCCGACGCCGAGGGTGGCCGGGTGGCGATGGCCCGGGCGGCGGCGGAGTCGCTGGGGTGCGCGGTGATCTTCAAGGGTGCCCCCTCCCTGGTGGCCGCGGCGGGGCACCCGGTCCTGGTGGACCTGCAGGGCTCGTCGGACCTGGCCGTGGCCGGGATGGGCGATGTTCTGACAGGCGTGTGCGGGAGCCTGGCCGCCCAGGGGTGCACGCCTCGGGATGCCGGCGCCGTGGGCCTGTACCTCACCGGGCGCGCCGCCGCGGTGGCGGGGCGAGGCAAGGCTCTGACCCCCGGGGAGGTGGTCCGCTGGCTTCCCCAGGCGCTCGCCGAGCGGGGCTGTGGGACGTCGGAGTTGGAGCTCCCGTTCGTGCTCCTCGACCTCGACCCGGCCCGGTAGCCCGGTGGCTGCGTCGGAGTTGGACCGGCAGGTGTCGCTCGGGCCGGGCGGCGAGTTCGACCTCATCCGCCGCTTCATCGGGGAGGAGCGGAGGCTGCACCCCGCCGTGCTCCTCGGGCCCGGAGACGACGCGGCCGTCCTCGAAGGTGGGTGGGTGCTCAGCACCGACCTCACCGTGGAGGGGGTTCACTACCGCAAGGGCTGGATCGGGGACGAGGAGGTGGGCTGGCGGGCTGCCGCCGCCGCGCTCTCGGATCTGGCCGCGATGGCCGCCGAGCCGGTCGGGATGCTCGTGTCCATGGCCTTCCCGCGGGACTCGGGGCTGGACGTGGAGGCGGTGCAGAGGGGCGTGCGCTCCGCCGCCGCCTCCGTCGGCGCGTCGGTGCTGGGGGGAGACCTGTCCCGCTCGCCCGGTCCCCTGGTTCTGGACCTGACGGTGGTGGGGCGCGCCGCGGCGCCCGTGTCCCGGGCCGGCGCCCGGCCCGGCGACGAGCTCTGGGTGACCGGGCGCCTGGGAGGGAGCGCCGCCGCCGTCGTCCTGTGGCGCGCGGGGGAGGAGCCGCCCCCGGCGCTCCGCGCGGCGTTCGCCCGACCCACTCCCCGGGTGGCCGCGGCCCGGGCCCTGGCCCGGGCCGGGGTGCTGCGGGCGCTGGTGGACATCTCCGACGGGCTCGCCGGGGACGCCGGCCACCTGGCGGCGGCGGGAGGCGTGAAGGTGGTGCTGGAGCGGGGTCGCATTCCCGTGGCCGAGGGCGTGGAGGCTGCGCTGGGCCCCGCCGGGGCGCTCGAGGCGGCGCTCCGGGGCGGGGAGGACTACGAGCTGTGCTTCGCGGCTCCGCCGGGGGCGGTCGCCGCCGCGGCGTTGGGGGCCGAGGTCGGTGTGGCGCTCACGCGCGTCGGGCGCGTGGAGGCGGGCGCCGGCGTGTGGCTCCAGGAGGCGTCCGGCTCGTCGGCGCCCCTTCTCGGAGGCGGCTACGACCACACGCGGGGCGAAGCGCCATGATCGGGCTCCTGCTCGTGGTGCTCGTGGGCGTTCCGTCCACGCTCTACTACAGCCTCCGCATCCTGTGGGCGGCCGTCCGGAAGAGCGACACGCTCCCGTGCCGCTGTGATGAGCTTCCGCGCAAATGGGCTCGCCTCATGCTGCGCGCGGCCGGCACGCGCGTGGAGATGGAGAACCCGGAGCGCATCGTGCTCGACCGGCCCCAGATCCTCGTGGTGAACCACGTATCGTACTTCGACGTGCTGGCGCTGCTCGGGTACCTCCCGGGGCGTTACCGGTTCGTCGGAAAGAAGGAGCTGACACGGGTCCCCGTGTGGGGGCGCGCGTGGATGGCGTGCGGCCACATCTCCATCGACCGCAAGGACAAGGTGAAGGCCATGGAGTCGCTGGCGCTGGCCAGGCGCAAGCTGGCGGAGGACCGGCCCACGGTCGTCCTCTTTCCCGAGGGGACGCGCTCCGTCACGGGGGAGTTGCGCGCGTTCAAGAAAGGCGCGTTCGTCCTGGCCATCCAGACGGGCACGGAGGTGGTGCCGGCGGCGATCCTGGGCACCCGCGAGATCATGCGGAAGGGGTCGCTGGCCATCCGCCGGGGGCGCACGATCCGGGTGCGCTTCGGCGAGCCCATCCCGGTGGAGGGGCTCCGCTTGGAGGACCGGGACGGGCTCACCCGGCGCGCCCACGACGCGGTCGCGGCGCTGCAGCGCCTCCCCGGCTAGCCGGTCGGCGCAAACCACATCCAGCGACCAGGAGCACACGTGTCGGCTATCGTGGTCATCCAGGGGAGGGAGATCCTCGACTCCCGGGGCCATCCCACCGTGGAGGCCGAGGTCATCCTGGAGAGCGGGGTCCGCGGCCGGGCAGCGGTCCCGTCCGGGGCGTCCACGGGGGTTCACGAGGCCGTGGAGCTGCGCGACGGGGACCGGAAGCGCTACCTGGGGAAGGGCGTCCTGCAGGCGGTGGCGAACGTCAACGGCCCCATCGCGAAGGCGCTGCTGGGCTTCGAGGCCCGCGAGCAGCTCGACATCGACCGGACCATGATCGAGCTGGACGGGACCCCCGACAAGGGAATGCTCGGGGCCAACGCCATCCTGGCCGTGTCCATGGCGGTGGCGCGCGCCGCGGCAGCCGAGCACCAGATGCCGCTGTGGCGCTACCTGGCCGACGAGGGCGAGGCGACGCTGCTCCCCGTGCCCATGATGAACATCCTGAACGGGGGCGCGCATGCGCCCAACAACGTGGACATCCAGGAGTTCATGGTCATGCCCGTCGGCGCGGACTCGTTCCGCGAGGGGCTGCGCATGGGCGTGGAGGTCTTCCACCACCTGAAGAAGGTGCTCGCCTCCAAGGGGAAGAGCACGGCCGTGGGCGACGAGGGTGGGTTCGCGCCCGACCTGGCAAGCAACGAGGAGGCGGTGGAGGTCGTGCTCCAGGCCATCGAGGCAGCCGGGTACCGCCCCGGCGAGGACGTGGTGCTGGCGCTGGACGCGGCGGCGAGCTCGTTCTTCGAGGACGGGGAGTACGTCTTCCGCTGGTCCGGCGGCGAGCGCCGCGACTCGGCGGGGATGCTCGAGTTCTGGAAGGAGTGGGCGGCCAGGTATCCCATCCGCTCCCTCGAGGACCCTCTCGACGAGAACGACTGGAACGGTTGGAGCGCGCTCACCGCGGAGCTCGGGGGCAGGATCCAGATCGTCGGCGACGACCTCCTCGTGACCAACACGCAGCGCCTGGAGCGGGGCGTCCGTCAGGGCTCGGCCAACGCCATCCTCATCAAGGTGAACCAGATCGGCACGCTCACGGAGACGCTGGAGTGCATGCGCACCGCGGCCCGCTCCGGATGGAAGAGCATCGTGTCGCATCGCTCCGGGGAGACCGAGGACGTGTTCATCGCGGACCTCGTGGTGGCCACCGAGGCCGGGCAGATCAAGACCGGGAGCGCCAGCCGCACCGACAGGGTGGCCAAGTACAACCAGCTCCTCCGCATCGAAGCGGAACTCGGAGGGAAGGCACGCTACCCGGGCAGGGCCCTGTGGAAGCGATGAGGAAGGGAGAACCGACGCCATGAAGGTCAAGCGCCTGCTTCTGCCCGGTCTGCTCGGGCTGGCCGCGTACTACGCCCTCTTCGGGGGCGAGTACTCATACTTCGAGCTCAAGGCCACGCGTGAGGCCGCCCAGCGCGAGGCGGCGGAGCTCGCCGACCGCCGGCGCCAGATCGATTCCCTGCAGGCGTGGGCGGATTCGCTGCGGGTCGATTCGGTGACGCTGGAGCGGCTGGCGCGCGAGCGCTTCGGGATGATCCGGGAGGGGGAGATCCTCTACCGATTCACCGAGTCCGAGGACACGGCTCCGGCGGACACGGTCACGACGGGTCGCTGAGGCGCGGCCGTCCTCCTTCCTCGGCGGCGCGGGCCAGGTCGAGCACCGCGCGCTCCAGGCGCGCGCGCACCTTGCGGTCGGAGAGCGTCCAGAACGGGCGCGCGAGGAGGATGGGCGTCGCCAGGAAGGCGAGGACCTGGCCGGCAAGGGGAAGCGCGCCGAGGGGCGTGAGGGCGGAGAGGAGCGCCCACCCAACCAGGCCGCCGAGCCAGAGCCCCGCGTAATGCCCCGCGCGGTCGGCGGACACCCGCACCTCCAGCGCGCCCGCCTCCTCCACGAGGGACACCGTGGTTCCTCCGCCCAGGTGACGCTCCTCCCATAGGAAGTGGCCGGGCTCCGCCGTGATCACCCGGCCCCGCCGGCCCGCGACGCGCGCCGCCTCCCGGGCCAGGGAGCGGGTGTCGGAGGGGAGGCTCACCCCCTCCAGCACCACCGCAGCCTCCCGCCGGTCCGGCGCGCCGAGCGCGGCGCCGGCAAAGCCCCCGGCCGGGGAGGGCACGAGGGCGGCGGCCCGGCGCACCTCGGCGGGGTCGAGCCCGGCGTCCGCCGCCGCCGCCATGAGGTCGGCCAGCGTGGGGTCGTGGGGCGCCGGAAGGTCGGTGCACGTTTCCTGCGACGCGGCCCGGGCGAGGATGGCCGCCACCTCGTCGTCCCGGAACCGCCGCTCAGCGAGCGCGGAGGGCCGGGGCGCCGGGAGCGGCGCGTGCGGGTCGCCAGTCATGCGGAGCGCCTCACCCGCCCCGGCCTTCGTCCGGCTTCGCGGCAACGGACCTCGCGGCGACGGTCTCCGCGGCAACGGCCACCGCCTCGACGGCGGGCGACGCTGCGGATCCCGGCGCCCCGGCGGCCCCGGCGATCATCCTGCGCGCCGCCGCCTCGATGGCCGCCCGGTCCCCGCCCAGGGGGAGCGCCTCCAGCATCGTCTCCGCGGCGGCCTTCAGGGCTCGCGACGTCGCCTCGGCGTCGGCACGGTCCGAGACACCGCTCCGTTCGATGAGCGGGCGGAAGAGCTCGATGGGGATGGGGAAGAGGGTGGTCGAGTTGTTCTCGGCGGCCACTTCCACCACCGTCTGGAGGAACCGCAGCTGCAGGGCAACCGGGAAGCGCTCCATGATCTCCGCCGCCGCCACCAGCTTGGTGGACGCCTGGTACTCGCCCTCGGCGGCGATGACCTTGCCCCGCCGCTCCCGCTCCGCCTCGGCCTGCTTGGCCATGGCGCGCTTCATCTCCTGGGGGAGGTCGATGTCCTTGATCTCCACGCCCGTGACCTCGATGCCCCAGGGGTCGGTGCCCTCATCGATGATGTCGCGCACCACCTCGTTGATCCGGTCCCGCTGGGCCAGCAACTCGTCGAGCTCCGACTGCCCGATGACCGAGCGCAGCGTGGTCTGGGCCAACTGGCTGGTGGCGAAGTAGTAGTCCTCGATCTCCACCACGGCCTTGATGGGGTCGGCCACGCGGAAGTACACCACGGCGTTCACGCGCAGCGTCACGTTGTCCTTGGTGATCGTATCCTGGGGCGCGATGTCCAGGGCGACGATGCGCAGGTCCATCTTGCGCATGCGTTCGATGCCGTAGGGGACGAGGAAGACGAGCCCCGGACCGCGGGCCCGGGTCAGCTTGCCCAGGCGGAACACGACGCCCCGCTCGTACTCGAAGAGGACGCGCAGCGAGGTCAGCAGGGCGGTGAAGCCGATGACTCCGGCGCCGATGAGGATGGGGGCGAGGTCCATGGTCCCTCCGGGGGTGGACAGGTCCACCCCACGATACGGGAGGCGTTCGCGGCGCCTTCACCGGCTCCGCGTCTTGAGCGTGGGGCCGCGGGGGGCGGCGCGCAACCTTCCCGACCACGTTGACACGGTCGGCCACCCGAATGACCTTTCCCTGCTACGGCGGAGTAGCTCAGTCGGTTAGAGCAGCGGAATCATAATCCGCGTGTCGGGGGTTCGAGTCCCTCCTCCGCCACTCCAGGAATGCGAGGCGGCACAGGGCGTCCGGCCCGGTGCCGCTTTCTCGTTAGGTGAGCCCGTGGCGGCCTGGTTTCCCCCGGGCCCGTCCGACTCGGCCTCGGCCCTGGGACCGCCTCGGAGCTTCCGCGAAATGGACTCGGCGGCCTCCGCGCTGTAGGCTACCGGGGAAGCACCTGTCGATGAGCTCGTGAACCCCGCGGTACGCGCGGCGCCCCAGGCACCCGTGGAAGGGGAGGGACGCGCTGCGAGGAGCCGGTGCAGATGGCCTGGAAGGATGACGGCGACGCAGACGCCGGGACGCCCAGCGAGCCCGGGCACGACGCTCCCGGGGAGTCTACGGACCGGGAGGCGGCGGGACGCGGCCCCTCCTACGAGCCCTTCCCCGACGAAGGTCCCATGCTGCAGGCCAGCGCCCTGGGCTGGAAGAAGGTCGTGGGGATCGGCGTCCTGGCCGCGGTAGGCTTCCTCGCCGCCGATCAACTGGGGTGGCTCGGGGGCGACAGCTCGGGGGTCCCATTCGAGGGTGTGCCCGTGGACTCGTCCGGGCGTCCCGAGCCGGGGCCTGCCGTCCGGGGCCGGGGTGCGGATGCGGCTGCTACCAGCCCGGGCGCGACCGAGCCGGCAGCGGGTCCCTCCGGGGACACCAGGGCCGCCACCGCCGGGGGAGCGGCGCCGGCGCAGGCAGGAGCAGCGGGGATCGCTGACGAGCCCCAGGCGGCGGCCGACACGCCGAAGGCGGCGGTGCCCGATACCCGGCCCTCCAGGCCGGCGGAAGACGGCCCGCTCCCGCTGAGCGAGTTCGTGCTGATCCGCCCGGGCTCGTTCCAGATGGGCTATCCCGATGCGGGCGCGGATCAGCAGCCGGTGCACGCCGTGATCCTCTCGACGGAGTTCTACCTGCAGAAGTCGGAGGTCACGCAGGGGCAGTGGCGGAGCGTCATGGGCTCCAACCCCAGCCACTTCTCGGGCTGCGACGACTGCCCGGTGGAGCAGGTGAGCTGGCACGACGTGCAGGCGTTCCTCGAGGCCCTGAACGCCAGGCATCCCGGCCGAGGCTACCGGCTCCCCACCGAGGCCGAGTGGGAGTACGCCGCGCGCGCGGGCCTCCGCTCCGGGTACGAGGATGTGGGGGCGCTCGATGAAGCGGCGTGGTACGACGCCAACTCCGCGGCACGGACGCACCCGGTCGAGAGCAAGCTCGCGAACCCGTGGGGGCTCTACGACATGCACGGGAGCGTGGCCGAGTGGGTGAGCGACTGGTATCGGGCGGACTACTACCGCACCGGTCCGGCCGTGGACCCTCCGGGGCCCCGGGACGGCGCGGCGAGGGTGGTTCGGGGGGGCGGCTGGGGGAGCGCCCGGCGATTCGTCGGCACGCTCGGCCGGATGGACCGCGACCCCTTCACCCGGGACTGGAGCATCGGCTTCCGCCTCGCCAGGGATCCCTGACCTCCCGGGGTGGATGAGCCGCGTCGCGTTCGTCACCGGAGCCTCGTCGGGGCTGGGCGCTGGCCTGGCGCGCCGCCTGGCCCGTTCCGGGTACGCCGTGGCGCTGGCGGCCCGGCGCCTCGATCGCCTCGACGAGGTGGCGCGCGCCGTGCGGGCCGAGGGCGGGACGGCGCTCCCCGTGGCGTGCGACGTGCGAGAGCCGGACCAGGTCCGCGCGGCGGTGCAGGCGGCGGTGCGCGAGCTCGGCCCCGTGGACCTCCTCGTGGCCAACGCCGGCGTGAGCGGGATGACGCGACCGGAGGATTTCTCGGCGAGTAAGGTCGAGGACGTGATGCGGACGAACTTCCTCGGCCCGGTCTACGCCGTGGAAGCGGTCCTCCCGTCCATGCTGGCGCGCCGCTCGGGTCACCTGGTCGCGGTGGGAAGCCTTGCCGGGTACGGTGGCCTCCCGAAGTCCGGCGCGTATTCTGCGAGCAAGGGGGCGCTCCACAACTTCTTCGAGAGCCTCCGGCTGGACCTGCGCGGCTCGGGCGTGGACGTCACGGTCATCACCCCGGGCTACGTGAAGACCGAGCTCACGGCGAAGAACACCTACCGCATGCCGTTCCTCCTGGAGCTGGACGACGCGGTGGAGCGCATGGTCCGGGGGATCGAGCGCCGTGACGCGCTGGTCGCGTTCCCGCTCCCCTTCTTCGCGCTCGCGTGGATGGCGCAGATCCTCCCCGCCTCCATCTACGACCGGATCGGCGCCCGCGTGCGGAGGGAGAAGCGGGAGGAGGCGCCGTGAGGGGGCCGAGCACGCGGAGGGGGCGGTGGGCCCCCGCTGTGGCGCGGGGCTAGCCCTCGGGCTCCCTCACCACCTGGCCCCCCGTCATCACCCTCAGCACCCACACCCCCGCAACGAGGGTCAGGGCCATCACGCCTCTCCCCGCCGCCACCAGCGCCCCGCCGATCTGCTGGTCCCTGGAGAGCATCCCGAACTTCATCAGCACCACGGTCCAGTCGTGGCTGTCCACGTCCACCGGCCCGAAAGGGGAGACCAGGGGAAGCGCCTGCGCCCGGGCGTCCGCAGCGTAGATGCCTGCGTCCACCAGCGAGGTGCCGAGCCAGAAGAGGCAGACGGTGGCACCGAACGGATCGCCCTGCTTCCAGGCCAGGTAGACGGCGGCGGCCACGGGCACGAGGAGTTGGAAGAGGGTTCCCGCCGCCGCCGTGAGCACCGGGTTCTCCGACCAGAAGAAGAACGCGTGCCCCATCTCGTGGAACCCCAGGGTGATCCCCGAGAAGAGGGACCAGGGCTCGGGGTCGGTGACGTACTCCTGGAACACCCACGCCAGCAGAAGGAGCATGGGAGCGCGCAACCACCACCGCCGGCCGGCGGCGCGGGCCTCGACCCACCCCCGGGGCCCCGTCGCCGTTCCGTGGCGGATCCGGCCGGGGGTGGCGCCCTGACCCCGGAGAGCCGCGGTCAGCGGCCCGGCTCCCGCACCACCTCGCCCCCCTTCATCACCATCACCACCCGGCGGAGCGCACCGATGTCCCTGGTCGGGTCGCCCTCCACCGCCACCAGGTCGGCGAGGAGCCCGGGCTTCACCCGCCCGCGGTCGTCGAGCTCCAGGAGGTCGGCGTTCCCGGAGGTCGCGGTCTTCACGACCGCCTCCGGGGTCATGCCGTAGGCGACCATGAGCTCGGCTTCCAGCGCGTTGTCTCCGTGGGCGTAGACGCCGACGTCGCCGCCGAACACGATCTTCACGCCGGAGGCGAGCGCCGCGGCGAAGCTCTCCTTCTTGCGGCGGATGGACTCGGGCTCCGGGTCCACACCCGGCCGCCAGCCGGCGTAGGTCCGGGTCGAGTAGCCGGCGGCCAGCGTGGGGCAGAAGGCGACGCCGCGCTCCGCCATGAGCCGGAACGTCTCGAGGTCGCCGGCGTCGCCGTGCTCGATCGTCTTCGCTCCGGCGAGCGCCGAGCGCATCATCCCCTCCTTGGTGGCGGCGTGCGCCGAAACACGCCGCCCCGTGCTCTCCGAGACCTGCACGAGGAGCGCCAGCTCCTCGGTTGTGAAGCTGGCCCGCGCCTCCCCGTGCGCGCCCCAGCGGTAGTCGGCGTACACCTTCACCCAGTCGGCGCCCTTCCCCATCTGCCTGCGGGCCTCCCGCACCAGGTCGGCGTGGCCGTCGGCCTCCACCGCGCCCTTGGGGAGATCCCACTCCACGGCCCCCTTGGGACCGTAGCTTCCCGTGGCCACGATGGCGGGCCCCGCCACAAGGAGGCGGGGCCCGGGCACCACGCCCTTCTCGATGGCGGCCTTCAGCCCGACGTCGGCGTAGCCGGCTCCCTCCGTGCCCAGGTCGCGCATGGTGGTGAAGCCGGCCATGAGCGTGGCACGGGCGTGCGCGACGCCGCGGGCGACGCGCTCGCCCACCGACTCGAAGAGGACCTGGTCGTTCCATGGGGTCTCGTCGTACGGGTGGAGCAGGATGTGGCTGTGCCCCTCGATGAGCCCCGGGAGGAGGGTCGTCCCCGGAAGCTCCATCCGGCGGGCGCCCCGGGGCGCCTCCACCGACGGCCCCGCGGCGGCGATGCGCCCGCCCTGGACCAGGACCGACCACCCCTCGCGCATCACCTCTCCGTCGAAGACGCGGGCGGGATGGAGGAGGAGCGCATCCTGCGCGGCGGCGGGGGACGACACGGGGGCGGCGAGCGCGAGGGCGACGAGGACGGCGATGACGGGGGCGGAGCGGAGCATGGGAACCTCTCCCGGGGGGACGTGGCGACCCCGCCAACTTCGGCGCGGGGCGACGTCGGCGCCAGCGGCACCGATCTCCGTTCCCGCCCACCGTTCCCAGGCGCCTCCCCGCCGCCTATCTTGCCACCGCCCGCCCGTTCCCTCACCCGTTCCCGAAGATCCCATGACCGACCGCGTCAGCACGCTGCTTGGAGGGCGCCGCGAGCGCCTGGAGCGCCTGCTCGGCCGACGCCTCGAGGCGCCGCGCACCGGCCCCCGCTCCCCGCTGCCGGAGAAGGTGAGGACGTTCCTCCGCGAAGAGGCCGAGGACCTGTACTGGAACGAGCTCGAGTGGGAACACATCACCGACGAGGAGTCGCTGGAAGGCGGCCCCCTCACGGAGCTGGCCTTCCCGGGATTCCTGGCCTTCGTGCGCGGGCTGCTCCTCACCGAGGTCATGCCCGACGCCAAGGCGCCGGCCAGCCCCCGCCCCGAGGTGGTGGAGGACGTCCTCGGCTTCCTCGCCGCCCGCGTGGTGGAGCTGGAGGACGGCCTGGCGGCCCTCCGGCCCGACGGCGAGGAGCGGCTGCGCCTCGAGCTGGAGATGACCAGCCGGCTCGTGGATCTGGTCCTGTACCGGTACCACCAGCTCTCCCAAGCCGAGGTGGATCGCGTGGAGGCGGGCCGCCAGAGCGGCCTCTGAGCGCTCCCGTGAGGCTGCGCGCGCCGTGAGGCCCTCTCCCCTCCGGCCCGGCCGGACGTACCTGGCGGGCGCGCCCCTCCTCGTGGCGCACCGCGGGGGCTCGCGCGTGGCGCCCGAGAACACGCTGGACGCGTTCCGGGACGCGGTGGAGCGCTGGGAGGCGGACATGCTGGAGATGGACGTCCGCGTCACCCGCGACGGCGAGGTGGTCGTGATCCACGACGAGACCGTGGACCGGACCACCGACGGCACCGGCCCGGTGTCCTCGTTCACCCTGGAGGAGCTGCAGCGCCTCGACGCGGGCCACCGCTTCGTGGATCCCCGGGGTGAGCCTTCGTTCCGGGGACGGGGGGTGAGGATCCCCCGCTTCGAGGACGTCCTTCTGGCCCTGCCCCACGCGCGCATGAACGTGGAGGCGAAGGAGCCCCGGGTGGCGGCGCCGCTGGTGCAGCTCGTCCGGCGCCACGGCGCGGAGGCGCGCGTGCTCGTGGCCGCGGAGCACGAGCGCTGCCGGGACGCGGTGCGGGGCTATCCGGGGCCCTGGGGCGCGAGCCGAACCCATGTGTTCTGGTTCTGGGCGCTCCACCGGCTCCCGGGAGGTGGCCCGTACACGCCTGCTGCTGATATCCTGCAGGTGCCGGAGACATGGCACGACCGCCGCATCGTCACGCCCGGCTTCGTGCGCGCGGCCCATCGGCGCAACCTCCCGGTACAGGTGTGGACGGTGGACGACCCGGCCGACATGCGCCGGCTCCTCGCGCTGGGGGTGGACGGGATCCAGACCGACCGCCCCGACCTCCTCGCCCGCGTTCTCGTGGACGTGGCGGGACGACCGTCGCCTCCCGGGCTGGCGGCGCCGTGAGCGAGGGCACCGAGGGCGCTGGTCGCGGAGGGCACGCCTTGGCCGAGCCCTTCCGCGCTCATGTGGCCCGAGGGCGCTGCGTCGCCGACGGGGACGCGCTGGTGGTGGGGCTCTCCGGCGGGGCCGACTCGGTGGTGCTGCTCCATCTGCTCCGCTTCACCCCGGGGCTTCCGGCGCTCCGGCTCCACGCGGTGCACGTGGACCACGCCATGCGCTCCGACTCCGCCGCCGACGCGCGCTGGGTGGAGGGGCTCTGCCGCGCCTGGGGAGTCCCGTTCCGAACCGTCCGCCTGGACCCCGCCCCCCGCGACGAGGCGGAGGCGCGCCAACGTCGGTACGCGGCCCTGGAGGAGGCGCGCCGGGAGGTGGGCGCCCGCCTCGTGCTCACCGCGCACCACGCCGACGACCAGGCCGAGACGGTCCTCTTCCGGGCGCTCCGGGGCACGGGGATCGCCGGGCTCCAGGGAATCCGGGAGCGGCGCGCTCCGCGGCTGTGGCGCCCCCTCCTCCCCTTCACCCGGGACGAGCTGCGCTCGTACGGGGCGCGCCACGGCCTCTCCTGGCGCGAGGACGCCACGAACCGTCACCCGCTCCCCCGCAACGTCCTGCGGGCCACCGTGCTGCCCGAGCTTGAAGCCTCGGTGGCGCCGGGCGCCCGCCGTGCCCTGGCCGGGCTGGCCCGGCGGGCCGCATGGGACGAGGCTGCCTGGAGGAGCCTGGAGCCGGAGCTCCTGGCGGCGGTGGGGGCGCGGGGGGAGGAGGGGGGCTTCTCCCTGGACCGGGCCACCCTCACGGCGCGCCACCCGGCGGTGCGGGCCCGGATCCTCCGGGCGCTGGCCAGGCGGATCGGCGTGGCGCCGGGCGAGGCCGGAACCAGGCAGGCGGTGGAGTTTACAAGGTCGGGCGTCAGCGGGGGCTCGGTCCGGCTGGGGGGTGGCCTCGTGCTCCGCATCGAGCTCGACCGGCTCCACCTGGTGCGCGACGCGAGCCCACCTCCGGACGTGGAGGTGGTGGTGGAGGGGCCGGCCGCCGGCTCGGCGCGGGCCAGGGTGGGGGGGGCGTGCTGGGAGGTGCGCTGGGGCACCGGCGCCCTGGATGGCCTGGGGGAGAGCGTCTCGCTCCCCCTCGGTGACCTCCGCTTCCCGCTCGTGGTGCGGGGGTGGCGGCCCGGGGATCGGGTCCGGCTCGGCTACGGTTCGAAGAAGCTCAAGAAGCTGTTCCTGGAGGCCAGGGTCCCTCCGGGGGAACGGCACCGCATCCCGGTGGTGGCCGACGCCGCCGGCCGGGTGCACTGGGTGCCGGGGGTGGCCCGCGCCGCGGGCGCCCAGCCTGACCGCGACCCGGACGTTCTGACCATCGGGATCATCCATGCCCCACCTGACTGAGGACAGCCAGCTCGGAGGCCAGGCCATCCGGCGTGTCGTCCACTCCGCCGAGGCCATCCAGGCCCGGGTGCGGGAGCTGGCCGGGGACATCTCCCGGAGCTTCACCGCCGCCGACCGCCTCCTCTTGGTGGGCACGCTGAAGGGCTCGTTCGTCTTCCTCGCCGACCTGGTGCGGGCCATCGACCTCCCCCTGCACGTGGACTTCGTGCTGGCCTCCTCCTACGGCGCCGGGAAGGTCTCCACGGGCGAGGTGCGCCTCCTGTACGATCCGTCCGCGGAGCTGAAGGGGCGGGCGGTGATCCTCGTGGAGGACATCGTGGACTCGGGGGCGACGCTGAACCGCCTCATCCCCCGCCTCGAGGCCCGCGAGCCGACGAGCCTGGACGTGTGCACCCTGCTGCACAAGCACCTCTCGCCCGTGGACCGGGAGCCCCGGTGGGTGGGGTTCGATGCACCCGACGAGTTCCTCGTGGGGTACGGCCTCGACTTCGCAGAGGACTTCCGACATCTGCCCTATATCGCGAGCCTTTAGGGAGCACACCGCGGCTCCCCCTGAGATCGGACATGCCAGAAAACAAGCCTCTCCGCCCCGATGACGATTCCCGCTGGTCGCGGCTCTCCAAGACGGCGGCCTTCTGGATCCTCATGGTCCTCATGTTCGTGGTGGCCCTCCAGATCGTCCGGGGCCCCGCCGAGGCGGCGGCGACCTTCAACTACTCGGAGTTCCTGGGCCAGCTGGAGTCGGGGAACATCAACAAGGTCGTCTTCAAGGGCGAGACCACCATCGAGGGCGAGCTCCGCGCCCCGGTGCAGGAGGAGGGGCAGGACCTCATCAAGTTCACGATGACCCTCCCCCCGGGGGCCGAGGTGGGGTTGGCCCAGCGCCTCCGGGAGGCCGACGTCATCATCGAGGCGGAGGCGTCGCAGCCGGGCTGGGGGACCTACCTGCTGGGGGCCCTCCCGTGGCTCCTGTTCATCGCATTCTGGCTCTGGATCTTCCGGACCATGCAGGGTGGGGGGAACAAGGCGTTCCAGTTCGGGCGCTCGAAGGCCAAGCTCATCAGCCCCGACACGCCCAAGGTCACGTTCGCCGACGTGGCCGGCGCCGATGAGGCCAAGGAGGAGCTCCAGGAGATCATCGAGTTCCTCAAGGACCCGGCCCGGTTCTCCCGCCTGGGCGGGCGCCTTCCCAAGGGCGTCCTCCTGGTGGGGCCCCCCGGCACCGGCAAGACGCTCCTGGCCAGAGCGGTGGCAGGCGAGGCGGCGCGGCCCTTCTTCCAGATGTCGGGCTCGGACTTCGTCGAGATGTTCGTGGGCGTCGGCGCGTCGCGGGTGCGCGACCTGTTCGAGCAGGGGAAGGCGCACGCGCCCTGCATCATCTTCGTGGACGAGATCGACGCCGTGGGGCGCCACCGGGGCGCGGGCCTGGGCGGCGGCCACGACGAGCGCGAGCAGACGCTCAACGCGCTCCTCGTGGAGATGGACGGCTTCGAGTCCAACGAGGGCGTCATCCTCCTCGCCGCCACCAACCGGCCCGACGTGCTGGATCCGGCGCTCCTCCGTCCCGGCCGCTTCGACCGCCAGGTGGTGGTCGACGCTCCCGACGTGCGCGGGAGGGAGGGCATCCTGCGGGTCCACGCCAAGAAGCTCCCGCTGTCGGACGACGTGGTGCTCAGCTTCATCGCGCGCGGCACACCGGGCATGAGCGGAGCCGACCTGGCCAACGTGTGCAACGAGGCCGCCCTGCTGGCGGCGCGCCGGGGCGCCGACAAGGTGAACATGGCCGACTTCGAGAAGGCCAAGGACAAGGTCATGCTCGGCACCGAGCGCAAGAGCCTGGTCCTCACCGACCGGGAGCGCAGGCTCACGGCGTACCACGAGGCCGGGCACGCGGTGCTCGGGCTCCGCATCCCCGGGCTCGACCCGGTGCACAAGGTGACCATCGTCCCGCGGGGGAGGGCGCTGGGGATCACCGCCAGCCTCCCGCTGGAGGACCGGCACTCGTATACCAAGGACTGGCTCGAGGGACAGCTCGCCATGCTCTTCGGCGGACGCGTGGCCGAGGAAATCACCTTCGGCCCGGAGGATGTCACCACGGGCGCCGGCAACGACATCGAGCGGGCCACCGCCATGGCCCGGCGCATGGTCACCCAGTTCGGCATGAGCAACGTCATCGGGCTGGTCGCCATCGGCGACGCGGAGCACGAGGTGTTCCTCGGCCGCGAGATCGGGCAGCGCCGGCAGGTGTCGGAGCACACGGCGCGGCTGGTGGACCAGGAGGTGAAGCGCATCCTGGACGAGGCCCACGAGCGGGCCCGGACGGTCCTGGACGAGAGTTCCGACCTCCTGGAGCGCATCGCTCAGGCCCTCCTGGAGCGCGAGACGCTGGACAGGGACCAGATCGAGATGCTGGAGCGGGGCGAACCGCTGCGCCCGATGCCCGAGGTCCCCGACGACTCGGCGCCGGGCCTGCTCGCAGCCGCCCCATCGTCCGCTCCGTGATCTGGCGCATCCGGGGAGGCTCGCTCGCCCTGGACGCCCCGCTGGTCATGGGGATCGTGAACCTCACCCCCGACTCCTTCTCCGACGGCGGCCTCCTCGGTGACCTGGAGGCCGCCCTGGACCGTGGCCGGGCCATGGTGTCGGCCGGCGCTGCCATCCTCGACGTGGGCGGCGAGTCCACCCGCCCGGGCGCAGCGCCGGTGAGCGAGGACGAGGAGCGCGCGCGCATCCTCCCCTTCGTGCGGCGCGCCGCGGCGGAGCTGGGCGTCCCCCTCTCGGTGGACACGCGCAAGGCCGCGGTGGCCCGCGCAGCGTTGGACGAGGGCGCGTCGGTGGTCAACGACGTCTCCGGCCTGGTCTTCGACCCGGCCATGGCCGAGGTGGTGGCCGACGGGGGCGCCGGCGCGGTGCTCATGCACATGCGCGGCGTGCCGGCCACCATGGCGGGGCTCGCGACGTACGGGAGCGTGGCGTCCGAGGTGGCTGCGGAGCTCGGCTCGGCGGTGGCCCGCGCGCGGCGGGCGGGGATCTCCGACGAGGCCGTGGTGTTGGATCCAGGGCTGGGCTTTGCCAAGACGTCCGCGCAGTCGCTGGCGCTCCTCTCGAACCTGGCGCCCATCCACGCCCTGGGGTTCCCGGTGCTGGTGGGGCCGAGCCGCAAGAGCTTCCTCGGCGCGGTGCTGGGCGTGCAGCCGGAGCGGCGCGCGACGGGCACCGCGGCGGCTTGCGTGGTCGCGTACCTTGGGGGGGCCCGGATCTTCCGGGTCCACGACGTGGAGCCCGTGGCCCAGGCGCTGGCCGTGGCCCGCGCCATCCTGGAGGCCGGAGAGGTGAGGGAGCGGCGGTGACGAGGAGGAGCGAGACCAGGTGAGCCGTCTGTGGGAGCAGCTTCAGTTCCTCAGGCCCGGGTGGACGGGCCTGTTCGAGATCCTGGTGGTGGCGTTCCTGCTCTACCGGATCCTCGTGGTCATCCAGCGCACCCGCGCCATGCAGATCCTCCTGGGGCTCGTGCTCCTGGCGCTCGTGTACTGGCTCTCGCGCCTCCTGGACCTGATCCTCATCCGCACGCTCCTGGAGGCGTTCTTCCAGTACGGCGCCATCGCCGCGCTGGTGGTCTTCCAGCCCGAGCTCAGGGCCGCGCTGGCCCGACTGGGGCAGAGCCGCATGATCCGGGTCTTCCAGCGCCTGGAGAACAGCGAGGTCGTGGACGAGCTCGTGGAGGCGGTCCAGCGGCTGTCCCGCTCCCGGGTGGGCGCCATCATCGCCCTGGAGCGGGAGGTGAGCCTCGACGGCTACGCCGAGACCGGGACCGCGGTCCAGGCCCGCGTGTCGGCGGAGATGCTCGCGACCATATTCACGCCCTACTCTCCCCTCCACGACGGCGCGGTCCTCATCCGCGGCGACGAGATCCACACCGCCGGCGCCATCCTGCCGCTGACCCAGTCCACCGTCCCCGACCGCTCCCTGGGGACGCGGCACCGGGCGGCCCTGGGCCTGTCGGAGGAGACCGACGCCGTGGTGCTCGTGGTGAGCGAGGAGACGTCCCAGGTGTCGGTGGCCCAGGGTGGGCGCCTGGAGCGGGACGTGTCGCCGGAGCGGGTCCGGGAGATCCTGGGCGAGGCACTTCCGGCGGCGCAGGTCCCCCGTGCCGCGTCGGCGGCGCGAGGGTAACCGATGGGTACCGAGTACAGACTGCTCAGGCTCTTCGCGGACGGAGGGTGGATGATGTATCCCATCCTGCTCTCGTCCCTGATCGGTCTCGGCGTGATCCTCGCGAAGGCCTGGACGCTCTGGCATGCCCACTATGGCACCCGGCGCCTCCTGGCGTCGGTGAGGGAGGCGGCCGCGGCGGGCCGGATCGACGAGGCCCTGGCCATCGCCTCCGCGGGCCGCGGGCCCGCGGCGGCCATCCTCGTGGTCGGACTGCGGCGGATACGGAGCGGGAGCCTCGCCGAGGGCGAGCTCGAACAGGCCGTGTCCACCACCGGTGCCATCGAGCTCGGCTTCCTGGAGCGGGGGCTGGTCGTGCTCGCCACCGTGGCCAACGTGGCGCCGCTCATGGGCTTCCTCGGCACCGTGGCCGGCATGATCATCGCCTTTGGCGCCATCGAGGTCGCCGGCGACGTGGAGCCCGCGTTGGTGGCCGGCGGGATCAAGGTAGCCCTGCTCACGACGGCGGCGGGGCTCATGATCGCCATCCCCGTGAACGTCGCCTACAACTTCTTCGTGACGCGCATCGACCAGCTCATCGTGGACATGGAGCAGGGCGCCCAGGCCGTGCTCAACCTGGCATGGGACCTGGACCGCAGGGGCCTGATCCGCATCCGCAAGCGGGCGAGGAGGAAGGGGGCCCGATGCTGACCCGGAGCCGGCGCAGCGTGAGCGGGGAGATCCCGGTGGCATCCACGGCGGACATCGCCTTCCTCCTGCTCATCTTCTTCCTGGTGTCCACCACCTTCCCCAAGGACAAGGGGCTGGCCATCGTCCTCCCGGCGCCCTCGGAGCAGGTGGAGGTCAGCCAGCGGGACATCCTGCATCTGGCCATCCGCCTCGACGGGGTGGTGGAGGTGAAGCGGGGGGAGAGCCAGCAGATCCAGGAGATCCGGCCCCGTGAGGTGGAAGGGCTCTGGCGGCAGGAGTTCGCGTCGAACCCCAGCCTGGTCGCGGCCATCCGGACGCACCCGGAGGCCCCGTACCGCTTCACCGTGGACGTTCTGGACGCGCTCCAGAGCGCCAACGCCCAGCGCATCTCCCTCCAGCTGCTGGAGGAACCCGCGCCATGATCTCCAAGGGATTCCAGAAGCGGTCCAAGCCGCAGGCCGAGATCCCCGGGGCCTCCCTCGCGGACATGGCGTTCCTGCTCCTCATCTTCTTCATGGTGAGCACCCGCTTCCCGCGGGACGAGGACCGGCGCATCGAGTGGGCCGTGGCGTCGGCGGCGAAGCGGATCGACGCGAAGCAGAAGGACATCCTCAACGTCTGGCTGCAGCGGGACGGGACCGTCTACATCAACGACCAGCGCCTGGAGATGGACGTGGTGTCCGACGTGGTCGCGCCCCTCTACGAGGGCTCTGGCGAGGCCCTCGTCATCTCCGTCCGGGGCGACCGGGAGACGCCGTACGCCCTCGTGGACCAGCTCCAGCAGGAGCTCGTGTCCGCGGGCGTGGTCCGCGTCGTGTTCGCCAGCCGCCTGGAGCAGCGCATGCAGGGCCAGAGGCGATGAGCGCACCTGCGGGCTTCCCCCAGGGCGAGAGGCCCCGCCGGCGCTCCGGCGGGGCCTCTCTTCGTTATAATTCTCAGCCATGTACCGAGAACGACTCGCACAGGCGCTCCCTGGGATCCGTGAGCGCATGGCCGGCGCGGCGCGGGCTGCCGGGCGGGACCCCGCCGGGGTCAGGCTCGTGGCGGTCACCAAGGGGCACCCCCTGGAGGCCCTCCAGGCCGCGTTGGAGGCCGGGATTCCCGACCTCGGGGAGAACCGGGTGGAGGAGCTGGAGGAGAAGGAGGCCGCCCTGGGCCGGGACCGGGCGACCTGGCACATGATCGGCCACCTGCAGAGCCGCAAGGCCGCGCGGGCGGCGGGGGCGGCCCACCTGATCCACTCGGTGGACTCCCTCCACCTCGCGGAGAAGCTGTCCCGCTCGGCGGGGGGGCGGGGCCCGGAGGTGCGGGTGCTCGCGCAGGTGAACACCTCGGGGGAGGAGTCCAAGGGTGGCCTGGAGCCCGCGGGTGCGGTGGAGGCGGTGCTGGCGATGGCGGCGCTCCCGGGACTGCGCGTGGAAGGGCTCATGACCATGGCGCCGTTCGTGGACGACGCGGAAGTACTTTCCTCGGCGTTCCGGCGCCTCAGGGAGACGCTGGAGGAGGTGCGGCGGCACGACCCCCGGGTCGGGCCGGAGCTCTCCATGGGGATGACCAACGATTTCGAGATCGCCATCCGGGAGGGGAGCACGATGGTCCGGATCGGCACCGCACTGTTCGGGGAGAGAGTGCCATGATCGACCTCACACCGCTCGACGTCAGGAACAAGCGCGGGGACTTCAAGAAGCTCATGCGGGGATACGATCCGCAGGAGGTGGACGTCTTCCTGGAGCTCGTGGCCGAGCGGCTGGAGATCCTGGTGCGGGAGAACATGCTGCTCCGCGAGCGCACCGAGGCGCTGCAGCAGCAGGTCGCCTCCTGGTCGGGGCGGGAGCGGGCGGTGCAGGAGGCGCTGGTCACCGCCCAGGAGCTTCGGAGCGAGATGAAGACCCAGGCCCAGCGGCAGGCGGACTTCGTCATGACCGAGGCCCAGGCCGAGGCGCGCCGGCAGCTCGCCGAGGTGGAGGCGGAGATCCGCCAGCGCTACCGCGAGGCGGAGCGGAAGCTCGACCAGGCGCAGGACGCGCTGGAGGAGATGGAGCGCCGCCGCCACCGCTTCCTGCGCGCCTTCCGCCAGCTCCTGGAGCGGGAGATGGACGTGGTCACGGTGGAGGACGGGCGCGCTCCTCTGGAGGAGCGGCCGATCGATCTGAACCTGGGCGGCGGCCGGAGCCCCGAGAGCGACCCCGGCCTTCCCGACGCCCGGGACGATGTGCCCCCGCCGCCGGACGCGTCCGTGGACGAGCTGGCGGGACGCTACCGGTCGGAGGGCCACGACCTGTTCTCGGCCGGCCCGGAGACGAAGAAGGACGACGAGGACGCGCGCTGGGGCTGAGCCCCGCGCACACCCCCAGGCCCGACATGCGCTATCCCGAGCTTCCCAGGACCCTCCTCGCCGTGGAGGAGGAGACCCTCGCCCGCTGGCGCGAGGAGGATCTCTTCCGCCGCACCCTCGAGGCCAACGCGAACGGCGACCCCTTCGTGTTCTACGAGGGGCCCCCCACCGCCAACGGCCGGCCGGGGCTGCACCACATCATCAGCCGGACCATCAAGGACCTGGTGTGCCGGCACCGATCCCTGGAGGGGCGGAGCGTCACCCGCATCGCCGGGTGGGACACGCACGGGCTCCCGGTGGAGATCGAGGCGGAGAAGAAGCTCGGGATCAGCGGCAAGCCCGAGATCGAGGCGGTCGGGATCGAGCGTTTCAACCAGGTGTGCAGGGACTCGGTCTTCACGTACAAGGAGGAGTGGGAACAGCTCTCCGAGCGCATCGGGTACTGGCTCGAGTACTGGCGCCCGTACGTGACCTTCCATACCGAGTACATCGAGTCGGTGTGGTGGGTGCTGAAGACGCTGGCCGACAAGGGTCTTCTGTACCGCGGGCACAAGAGCGTGCCCTACTGCCCGCGGTGCGGCACGGCGCTCTCGTCCCACGAGGTGGCGCAGGGGTACAAGGACGTGGAGGATCCGTCCCTCACCTTCGTCGCCGACGTCGTGGGAGCGGACGGGACGCCGGACCCCGACGGCCGCGCGTTCCTCGTGTGGACCACCACGCCCTGGACCGTCCCCTCCAACGTGGGGCTGGCGGTGCACCCGGGGCTCGACTACGTGGAGGTGGAGCGGGACGGGAAGCGCTACATCGTGGCGGAGGCCCTCTCGGAGCGGATCTTCGGCGAGGGCGCGGAGGTGGTGGCGCGCCACCGCGGAGACGCGCTGGCGGGGCTGCGCTACCGCCGCCCCCTGGACCTGGTCCCCGTCCCCGCCGACCCCATGAACGCGTGGACCGTGGTGGCCGAGGAGTTCGTCAGCGCCGAGGACGGCACCGGGATCGTGCACATGGCGCCGGCGTTCGGCGCCGACGACTACGCCGCCGGGCAGCGCCACGCGCTTCCCATGATGAACCCCCTGGACGAGGGCGGCAGCTTCCTCGCGGAGATCCCGCTGGTGGGCGGGATGTTCGCCAAGGACGCCGACGCGCCCATCGTGGAGGCGCTCCGCGCCAGGGGCGTGCTCTGGCACATCGGCACCACGGTGCACAGCTATCCCCACTGCTGGCGCTGCTCGTCCCCGCTCCTGTACGTCGCGCGGGACTCGTGGTTCGCCGCCACGTCGTCGATCAAGCGCCAGCTCCTTGACAACAACGGCCGGATCTCCTGGTTCCCGCCGGAGGTGGGCGAGAAGCGCTTCGGCGAGTGGCTGCGCGGGAACGTGGACTGGGCGCTCTCCCGGGACCGGTACTGGGGGACCCCGCTACCGGTCTGGGTGTGCGAGAAGGACCGTTCCCACGTGCGCTGGATCGGATCGCTCGCGGAGCTCGCGGAGGCGGCCGGAGGGCTCCCCGAGGGGTTCGACCCCCACCGCCCCTTCATCGACGAGGTGGGGTTCGCGTGCCCGGAGTGCGGCGGCGCCATGAAGCGCACGCCCGAGGTCGTAGACGTCTGGTTCGACTCAGGGTCCATGCCCTACGCCCAGTGGCACTACCCGTTCGAGAACCAGGCGGAGTTCGAGGCGCACTTCCCGGCGGACTTCATCTGCGAGGGGCTGGACCAGACCCGCGGCTGGTTCTACTCGCTTCTGGCCATCTCCACGATGCTGGGGCGGGGACCGGCGTTCCGGAACGTGGTCGTCAACGACCTCCTCCTGGACGCCGAAGGCCAGAAGATGAGCAAGTCCAAGGGGAACGTGGTGAACCCCTGGGACGCCATCGCCGAGCACGGGGCGGACGCGGTGCGCTGGTACTTCATCACGTCGTCGAACCCGTGGGTGCCGAAGCGCTACGACCCGGAGGGGATGAAGGAAGCGGCGCGGAAGCTGTTCGACACGCTCTTCAACACGTACAAGTTCTTCGCCCTCTACGCGAACGTGGAGAAGTGGGAGGCGTCGGACGCGGACCCTGCGCCGGAGGCTCGCCCGCTCATCGACCGCTGGCTCCTGTCCCGCCTGGACACGCTGGCCCTGAAGGTCATGGGTGAGCTGGACGAATACCAGATCACGCGGGCGTACCGCGAGCTGGGCGACTTCGTGGTGGAGGACCTGTCCAATTGGTACGTGCGCCGCTGCCGCCCCCGCTATTGGGGGAACACCGACGCTGCCGACGCCAGGGCCGCCTTCCGCACGCTGTACGATGCGCTGCGCACGGTGTGCCTGCTGGCCGCTCCCTGCGTGCCGTTCACGGCGGATTGGCTGCACAGGGCGCTCACCGGCGAGAGCGTGCACCTTCAGCGCTACCCCCGGCGGCCGGAGGGAGGCGACACTGCGCTGGAGGCCGACATGGACGCGGCCCGCGCGCTCGTATCCCTCGGCCGCGCCGCCCGGGAGGAGGTCAAGATCCGGGTCCGCCAGCCCCTGCGCACGCTGCACGCCGTCGTCCCCGGCGGCCGGACCGTGGACGAGGGCGTGGTGGAGCTGGTGCGGGACGAGCTGAACGTGAAGCGTGTGGTGTTCGCTTCGTCAGCCCGCGAGCTGGTGCGTCTGGTGGCGCGCCCGAACTTCCGCGGCCTGGGGCCGCGCTTCGGGAAGCGGACCCAGGCCGCTGCCGACGCCATCAGGGCGCTCCCCCAGGAGGCCCTGTACGCGTGGCGGGAGGGAACCACGGTGGAGTTCGAGCTGGACGGGGCGCGCCACGCGCTCCTGGAAGGGGAGCTGGACGTCGCCCAGGAGGCCACCGGGGAGCTGGTGGTGAAGGCGGAGGGGCGCTTCACCGTGGCGCTGGACCCTGCGCTCGATGATGAGCTCCGCGCCGAGGGGCTCGCCCGGGAGCTGGTGAACCGCATCCAGCGGCTCCGGAAGGACGCAGGGCTGGAGATCACCGACCGGATCGAGCTTGCCCTGGGCGGTGCCGACGCCGTGCGCGAGGCCGCGGCGACTCACGCCGCATTCATCGCCGGGGAGACGCTGGCCGTCTCCGTGGCCTTCGGTGCCGGTGCAGGGGGGGACGCGTTCCCCCACGCGCGGGACGTGGAGCTGGACGGGCTCGCCGCGCGCATCTCCCTGCGGGCCGTCCGGGTGTAGCGGGGTGGGCATGGTCGCGCCGGAGGGCGGCGGGCGCACGGAGTCGCTCACCGTCGGCCCCGGGCAGGAGGGGCGGCTGGACCGCTTCCTGGCGGATCGCCTGGATCTCTCTCGCACCCGCGTGCAGGTGCTGGTGGCGCAGGGGCGCGTGCTCGTGGACGGGCGCGCGCCGCGCAAGTCGGTGCGCGTGGAAGAGGGGAGCCTGGTGGTGGTGGAGATCCCTCCCGCCGAAGCGGTGGAGATGCTCCCCGAGAACCTCCCCCTGTCCATCGTCTACGAGGACGAGCACCTGCTGGTGGTTGACAAGGCCGCCGGGATGGTGGTGCACCCGGCCCCGGGGCACCGCGGGGGCACCCTCGTCAACGCACTCCTCTTCCACGTCCCTGACCTCGCTGGTGTGGGGGGGCGGCTCCGCCCGGGGATCGTGCACCGGCTGGACCGAGACACCTCCGGGCTCCTGGTGGTGGCCAAGAACGACAAGGCGCACGTGACGCTCGCCGACGCTCTGCGCCGGCGCCGTGTGAAGCGGCTCTACCGCGCCGCGTGCTGGGGCCACCTGGAGGAGTCGCCCATCACCGTGGACGCTCCCATCGGGCGCGACCCCCGGGACCGCAAGCGCATGGCCGTGGTGGAGGGAGGGCGCCGGGCCGTGACCCGGGCCCGCGTCCGCGAGCGGTGGCTTCGCGCCGACCTCCTGGACGTGGCGCTCCAGACCGGGCGCACGCACCAGATCCGCGTGCACCTGGCGCACATCGGCCACCCCGTCGTGGGCGACCGGGTCTACGGGGCGCGCTGGGTGCGGGGAATGGGGGGTGCGGCGCTGGGGTGGGCCAGGGATCTCGACCACCGCACCCCCCGCCACTTCCTCCACGCCGCGGAGCTCGTGTTCGACCACCCGGTCACCGGGGAGCGGATGCGCTTCCGCTCGCCCCTCCCCGAGGACCTGGCCGCGGCGGCAGCGTGGGCCGTCTCGGACAGCACGAGCGCGTGACGGGGCGCCGCCCGCGGGTGCCGCGATGCGCTGGCCGGACCCTTTTTTTCCAGCCTGGCAAGGCTGATACTTATCGGTCGCCCGCCCACGCTGCGCTATCTTTGAGCTGCACCCAGACGGCGTCCCAGCCCTCCCACCCGAGGCGCATCCCCGAATCCCGGTGGTCATGACGGACCTGGATCCGAAGCTGACATTCGAGTCCTTCGTGGTGGGCCCCGCCAACCGGCTCGCCACCGCCGCCGCACGTCGCGCAGCGGAATCGCCGGGCACGAGCTACAACCCCCTCTTCGTGTACTCCGCGTCGGGGCTCGGGAAGTCCCACATCCTGAATGCCATCGCCCACCAGTCACGGAAGACGGAGCCCGGGCGCAGGATCCACTACATGACGCTGGAGGGGTACCTCCAGGAGTTGACTTCGGCGCTGGAGTCGGGGGACCGGGACGGCTTCCGCGACCGCTACGGCGGGCTGGACATCCTCCTCCTCGACGACTCGCAGTTCCTCGCGGGACAGAACGAGGCGCAGGAGATGCTCCTGCGCACCCTGGACCAGCTGTCGGCCTCGGGGAGCCAGATCGTGCTGGCCTCGGACCGTCCCCCCGCCGACATCAACGGCCTGGACGCACGCCTGCTCTCCCGCTTCTCCGGCGGGCTTATCGTGGACATCGGGCCACCGGAGTACGAGACCAGGGTGGCCATCATCACCAGGAAGGCCGCCGAGCGGCGGCAGGCGCTCGGGCCGGGCGTGGCCGAGGCCCTGGGGCGCTTCCCCTTCAAGAACGTGCGGGAGCTGGGCGGAGCGCTGAACCGCGTGCTGGCCATCCAGGACCTCGAGGAGCGGCAGGTGACTCCGGAGGAGGTCCAACGCCTCATGGGCGAGGCGCCCGCCCCCAGGGCCGGGCCCTCGGGGGACGACTTCGGGTCGTTCCTGCAGGACCTTTCGGGGGCGGTGGCCCAGACCGTGGAGGCCCAGGAGGATCCCTGGCGGAAGGCCGTCCGCGAGGCGGTGGACGCCGCCGAGCGGGAGGGCTTCTCGGCGCAGCGACTGAAGCCTCTCCAAGGCGGGGTGGAGCCCAAGGGGTGGGAGTTCCTCGTCGACAGGTTCAGGAAGGACGTCCAGCGCCTCCGCGACATCGAGAACGAGTTGGACCGGCTGGGGAACCCGTGGCCCGACGCGGCCCAGGGTCTCCTCAAGGATCCCGAGCGCCTGGAGGAGGCCGAGGCCCTCCTCACCTCCGTCCGGGAGCGCCAGCGCCCCTTCCCCAAGGTGGGCCCGGGGCCCGACCTGACCGCCCTGGAGGGCTTTCCCAAGATGGCCGTGAAGGCGGCGCAGCAGGTTGTGGGTCCCGACAAGCCCGAGTACAACCCCCTCTACCTGTGGTCGCCCGGGAGTGAGCGCGGGCGCGCGCTCCTCGCCGCCGCCGGGCGCACGTTCCAGAGCACGCACGCCGACGCGCGCATGGCGGTCACCTCCGTCGCCGAATTCGCCCAGGACTTCATCCGGGCTTTGGGGGAGGGCGTGGCCGGTGCGTGGCGCGAGCGGTGGTGGACGGTGGACGCCCTCCTGATCCACGGTGTGGAGGCGCTCTCCGAGACCGAGCGGGCCCAGGACGAGTTCTTCCACCTGTTCGAGGCGCTCAAACGCCGCGGCGCCCGGGTCATGCTCGTCGGGGACCGGCCCCCGTCGGGGATCGACAGGATCGACGACCGGCTCCGGTCCCGCTTCGAGGGTGGCCTGGTCCTGGAGGTGGCGGGCGGGGCCTCGGGGGCCGGGCTGGAGCTCGTCACGTCTGCCGAGCCCCAGGCGAGGCCCGGGCCCTTCGCGGGGCTCCAGCCTCCTGCCACGCCTCCGGGTCCGCGACCCCCGGCCAGGAGCCCGGGCAGGGGCCCCGGAGCCGGTCAGCCCGCTGCCCAGGCACCCGCTCCGTCACGGGGGGCGGAGCCTCCGCGCCGCGGCGGAACCTGGTTCCCCACGGCGGAGAACGTCGTGATCTACTGGCCCAAGATCGAAGAGCTTCTCCTGGAGGAGCTGGACTAGTGGCCATCGAGGGATCGCTCCAGGACGTCGCTCTGGCCGACATCTGCCAGCTCCTCGGGATGGGGCGGAAGACGGGGTGCCTGAGCATCACCGACCGCTCCAACTTCGGGTACATCTACTTCCAGAAGGGGCGGGTGATCTACGCGTCGGTGCTGAACCGACCCGACCGGCTGGGCGAGCTCCTGGTCCGCAACCACGTCATCACGCGCAAGGACCTGTCGCAGGCCATGGAGCGGCAGGCCCTGGAGCGGGGGAAGCGCCTCGGCGAGATCCTGGTGGCGCAGGGTTCCATCGACCAGGAGAAGCTGCAGCGCTTCATCCAGATGCAGATCGAGGAGGCGGTCTACCACCTCTTCGCGTGGACGCAGGGGTCCTTCCACTTCGATCCGGACCAGATGCCCGACGAGGACGGCGTCTTCCTGGTCAACGTCAACATCGACTCCCTGCTCATGGAGGGGGCGAGGCGGGTGGACGAGTGGAGCCTCTTCGAGAAGAAGATCCCCTCCTTCGACATCGTCTTCCAGCTCGACAAGCACCCCGACGCCAGCGAGGACGAGGTCGAGCTGTCGAAGGACCAGAGGAAGATCCTCCCCTTCATCGACGGCGTCCGCACCGTCACCGAGATCATGAACGAGGCCGGGCTCGTGGAGTTCGAGACCGGCAAGGCGCTCTTCGGGCTCATCCAGGGCGGCTTCATCTCCCGCTCGGGCCAGAAGTCCACGGTGGCCGAGACCGGGGGTGACGAGCAGCTCCAGGAGCACCTGAACCTGGGCGTGGCGTTCTACCGCTCGGGGATGATGGAGGACGCTTCCCGCGAGTTCGAGGGCGCACTGGAGCTTGATGCCAAGCAAGGGCGGGCCAACTTCATGCTCGGCCTCATGGCCTTCCGCGCGGGCCGCCTGGAGGATGCGCTCCAGCGCTTCGGGGCCATGCCCGAGGCTCAACGGGAGGTCTACGCGGTCCAGCGCAACCGGGCCCTCACCCTGGAGCACATGGGGCGCTACGACGACGCCCTCCAGGCGCTGGAGGCGGCCCAGCGCTCGCGCCCCGACGACGTGGACGTCCACCTGCTCAAGGGGATCGTCCACCTCAAGGCGCGCAACCCGGCCAAGGCGCTGGAGGCGCTGAGGGCGTATCGGACCAACCCCAAGCTGAAGCGACCCTCGCCGCTCTACTACACCTACACGGTGCTGGCCTCGGCGGTCGCAGGGGACCTGGACTATGCCGTGGCCGTGGGCCGGGAGGGGTTGGGTCATTACCCCGAGTCCGGACCCATCCTCGTGAACACCGGGGCCGTGCTGGAGCGCCGTGGGGAGATGGAGGCCGCCGAGGCGCTCTACAAGCGCGCGCTGGCGGCGACGCCCACGCAGCCCCAGGCCCACAAGAACCTGGGGGACCAGGCGTGGGCCCGCGGCGATCACGAGGGCGCCCGTGTCCAGTACGAGAAGGCGGTGAAGCTGAACCCGCGGCTGGGCGACGACGTGTACCTCCGGCTGGGGACGCTGGCCTACAAGGACAACGACCGCGACGTGGCCCTCCTGCTGTGGCGCCGGGCGCTGGACCTGAACCCCCACAACGAGGCGGTGCGCACCAACCTGGAGATGCTCCAGGGAGGGTGAGCCGCTCCGTCGGGGTCCAGCTCCGCCGCGGCCCGAGCCGCCTTGCCCTGGCCGCCGTGGCCCTGGCCGCGCTTGCCGCGCCGGTGGTGGCCGCGCCCCCCACCGCGCCCCCTCCGCCGCAGGACACGGCCTGGACGCTGGACGGGGAGCGGTACGGCGAGTTGCGGGGCCGGCGCGCCCGGATCCGATTCGCGCCCTCGGACTCCCTCGTCGCGCTCCGCGTTCTGGAGCTCCTGGAGGGACAGCGGCCCCTCCCGGGGATGGCGGCGGACGTGCCCACGGGTGTGACGGCCGTGCTGGCCCACACGCCCGCGGCCTTCGACGAGCTCACGGGCGGGCAGGTCCCGGAGTGGCGCGCAGGGGTGGCGATCCCAGACCTCGGACTCCTCGTCGTCCCCACCGGGGAGGGCCCGCGCATCCTCGACCCCGCCGGGGTACGGGTGCTGCGACACGAGTGGGCTCACCTGGGGCTCCACCAGGCGCTGGGAGGCCCGCGCATCCCCCGTTGGTTCGACGAGGGGTACGCCCAGTGGGCGTCCGGGGGATGGGACGCGTCGGAGGCCTGGCGCCTGCGGGTCCTCCTTGCGTGGGGAGGTGCGCCGCCCCTGGACTCCCTCTCGCTGACGTGGCCCCGCGACCAGGCCGCCGCCGAGGGCGCCTACCTCCTGGCTGCGAGCGCGGTGTCCTACCTGCTCGAGGGGAGCGGCGAGCGTGGGCTGGCCATCTTCCTGGCGCGCTGGAAGGACGCCCGCTCCTTCGACGACGCCCTGCGGTCGACCTTCGGCGTGACCCCGGGGCAGTTCGAGGAGGACTGGCGGCGTCACGTGAAGCGGCGCTACGGATGGCTTCTCGTGGCGTCGCGCTCGGCGGTCTTCTGGATGCTCCTGGCACTCGTCTTGCTGTTCATGGCGCGCTCCCGCCAGGGGCGGAACCGGTCCCGCATGGCGCGCCTACGCGCCGGGGAGGTGCCGGACCTGCCCGCCTGGTGGGAGGGCCCGCCCGAGTCCGGAGGGAGTCCCGAGGTCCCCCCGGGGGAGGGATCCCCACCACCCGATGAAGGGGTAGAACGCCCATCATGACCGAGCGCATCCTCATCGTGGACGACGACACCGACGCGCTCGAGGTCTACCGCACCCGGCTCACCCACGCCGGCTTCGAGGTGCAGACGGCCGAGAGTGCGGAACAGGCCCTGGCCCGCGTGGACGCGTTCCAGCCGGGCCTGGTGGTCACCGATGTCCGCATGAAGGGGATGAGCGGCCTGGAGCTCCTGGAGCGCCTCAGGGGGGCCCTGCCGGGGCTGGACGTGGTGGTCATGACCGGGCACGAGGACATGGAGACGGCGGTGACCGCCATGCAGGCCGGCGCGTTCGACTTCCTCGTCAAGCCCGTGGACCCGAAGGGGCTCCAGGCGCTGGCGGAGCGCTGCTTCCGGGAGCAGGCGCTGGGGGGGGAGGCGGGCGACGGCTCCGAGGGTGCCCCGAGCGTGCCCCGGGGCGTCATGGTGGGGAAGGATCCCCGGATGATCGAGGTCTACAAGACCATCGGTGTGCTGTCGCGGAACCGCGCAACGGTGCTCGTGCGTGGCGAGACCGGAACGGGGAAGGAGGTGATCGCCCGGGCGATCCACGACCACTCGTCGTGCGCCGCGGAGCCCTTCATCGCCGTGAACTGCACGGCGCTCGCCGCCACCCTGCTGGAGACGGAGCTCTTCGGGCACGTGAAGGGCGCATTCACGGGAGCGGTGGGCGCGAGGAGGGGGTACTTCGAGATGGCGGGGCGGGGGACGATCTTCCTCGACGAGATCGGCGACACCAGCCCCGAATTCCAGACCAAGCTCCTCCGGGTGCTGCAGGAGCGGCTCTTCTATCCTGTGGGGGGCGAGGCGCCGCGCACCACGGAGGCCCGGGTCATCGCTGCCACGCACCAGCCCATGGAGAAGTTGGTGGCGGAGGGGCGCTTCCGTGAGGACCTGTACTTCCGCCTCAGGGTGGTGGAGATCCGCGTACCCCCTCTTCGGGACAGGCCGTCCGACATCGAGCCGCTGGCCAATGCCCTCCTCGGGCGCATCCGCGAGGAGACGGGGCGGGACGTGCGCGTCATCTCCGCCGAAGCGCTCCGCCGGCTGCGCGCCCACGGCTGGCCGGGGAACGTGCGCGAGCTGGAGAACGCGCTCACGCGGGCGGCGATCCTGGCCCGGGGCACGGTGATCGGGCCCGACCACCTGGTGCTCGGGGACGAGGGGCCGGCAGGCGAGGACCTGTCCCTCGCCGTGGCGCTGAAGCGCCACGTGCGCGCGGTGCTGGAGCGCGCGGGCGGGGACGAGGCGAAGGCCGGGGAGCTCCTGGGGGTCACGCGGAAGGAGTTGAAGGAGCACCTGAAGGGGATGGAGGAGTAGCCGCCGGGGGATGGAGGGCCGGCGGCGACCTGCTACATTTCCCCCCATGGCGAAGAAGACCTCCTCCGAGGCGGGCCAGCCCGCCGCCCTCCGCTTCACGCGCGTCAACGCCATCCTCGGCGCGGCCGGGCTCCTGTCCCTCACGCTGGGCTACTGGCTCCTTGCCCAGGGGTCCATCACCGCCGCGCCCCTCCTGCTGGTGCTGGCGTACGTGGTGCTGTTGCCGCTGGCGATCATCCTGTAGGCAAGACGCTGCGCGCCCAGGCGGCCTCGGCTTCATAGCCGTCCCCGGCCAGCTCGAGGAACGCCCGGAGCGCGGTCCGGGCCTGCGCCGTGTCTCCCCGGGAGAGGAGGGTGGCGCCCACCACGAGGAGGATATCGGGGTCGCGGGGGAGCGGCTCGGGGTCCGAGCCGCTGGCGGCGCCTGGCACCCAGCGCTGCGCCGCCATCTCGCGAGCCTGGGCGAGCGTCTCGGCCGCGAATACGTTTCCGGGGGCGATCTCCAGGGCGCGTCGGAGCGAGCGCAGCGCATCACCGACCTCGCCACGCCGCAGCAACTCCTCGCCCAGCTTGTGGTGCGCCTTGGTGGACCCCGCCGACGCCGACGCGGCGCGGCGGAAGAGCGTGACGTCGTCGGTCCAGAAACGCGTGTAGGCCACCGTGGCGAAGGCGAAGCCCACCACGGCGGCGCCTGCCGCGACGGCTCCGACCCATCCCCGTCGCCCGGCGGCCCACGCGAGCCCCGCCCCGGCCGCCAGGCAGAACGCCACGCTGGGGAGGTACAGCAGCCGCTCGGCGAAGATGGTGCCGGAGACCAGGAAGAGGTTTGCCGTAGGGAGGAGGGCCAGGGCGTACCACGCCGCCGCCGGAGGTAGCACCGAGCAGCGGAGGCGGGGGTGGAGTGCCGCGGCGAGGAGCATCGCCACTCCCAGCAGCGTGGCCAGGAGTCGGAGGTCGAAGGGGGACGCCACCACAGGGATGGCGTCGAAGGAGTAGTCCGGGGTCTGGCCCAGGGGTGCGAGAAGGAGCCCCACGCCCATGCCCACCACCACCAGCGCCGTGGCCAGCCGCTGGAGCAGGGGCGCCGAGACGAGGGGGTTGTCGAAGAAGGAAGTGTCGGGAATCGCCATGCCTCCGGTGACCGATGTCCTGATCAGCAGGAAGAGCGTCACCGCCGCCAGGTGCGAGGCGTACAGGAGCGGCATCTCGCGGCGTGCGAGGAAGGCGCGGCGGTCGCGCTCGAGCCAGACGTCCTGGACCGCCACCAGGGCCAACCCCACCACCCCGACCTCCTTGGAGAGCATGGCGCAGAGGAGGAGCAGGGGGGCGGCGAGACGCCGCCAACCGGCCCGCTCCAGCGCGCGCCGGTGGGTGAGCGCGAAGCCCAGGACGAACAGGGTGGCCAGCAGGTCCTTCCTACCGAACACCGGCGCGACCGCCTCCACGTGGATGGGGTGGATCGCGAAGAGGAGCCCGGCCAGCCCCGCTGCGAGGGCGGGGAGCCGCCAGAGGCGTCCCAACCGCACCACCAGCACCGCGACGCCGGCGTGCAGCAGCACGTTGACCAGGTGGTAGCTCCACGGCTCGGCGCCGGACACCTGCCAGTTCAGCGCGTAGGTGACCAGCGCCAGCGGTCGGTAGAGGAACGTCTCCATGCCGCTCCCCGCCCACACCGTCGTGGAGAACATCTCGGGCAGTCTCGCCAGCGACCGGACGTGGGTGTTGAGCACCACCTCCATCTGGTCGTCATAGACCCACCCGAAGCCCACCGTGCGCAGGTAGAGCGCCACGGCGGCCAGGGCGGCCAGCGCCTCCCAGGCCGGGAGATGCCGGCCGCCCGGCCCGTGCCCGGAGCCTCCGCGTGCCATGGCGGGTCGGCTGGAGACGCCGCCTACGAAGGCGTGCCCGCCGGAGCTGCCATGGCGGTGTCCGCCTCACTGGATCCCGGGTGGGGCGCCTCGGGGCCGGGGCAGTCGGGCCAGGACTCGTGCTCCCAGGTCACGAGCCAGCGCCCCCGCACGTCCCTGCGCAGCACGCGCGTCACCCAGAGGGGCCCGGTGAGGGAGCCCTCGAGGGCCACCACCGCGTGGGACGGGCCCAGCACGCGGACGCTTCCGACCTCGAGCGTGTACTTCGTTTCGGGGTACAGCCCGTGGAAGGACTTCACGAAGGCGCGGTATCCCTCGCCGCCCACGTAGTAGGTGGTGCAGGCGACGTACGTGAAGTTCTCGTCCAGGCTGTAGAACGCGAGGATGGAGTCGGCCTGGTGCGTGTTGAGCGCATCCACCAGCGCGAGGCTGGCGGCGCGCACCTCCTCCTCGGCGGCGGTGGCATCCGCGTCGGTGAAAGGGGCCTGCGCGGGGGCGCACGCGGAGGACAGGAGCAGGACCAGGGGCAGGGCACGGGACAGGTTCATGGCTCGGTTCGTTCGGGGTTGTCATCGGGCGGGGGCGCTCGGTGCCGCTCCGCTCGTCCATGGAGTGTAATCAGGGGACCAACGCGAGGGCACCCGCCCCGGATCGCTCCGGAGCGGGTGCCCGATCCTTCGGCCGGTTGGGCTTCAGACCCTAGTAGGTCTTCAGCTTCGCCAGCGTGTTGCGCAGCACCGCGCGAGCGTACGGCGGGTTGTGCATGCCGAAGCTCTTGTCCTCCTCGAACAGATACCAGTTGAGGAAGCCGGCCACAACGTCGGCCTTGTAGCTTCCCGGCTTCACGTAGTGTCCGCCGGGCTGCTTGATGCCGATCCGCTCGAGCTCGGCGCCGACATCGTCCATGAGCCCCTCGATCTCCTCGCGGAGACCGAAGTGGTTGAAGCTCTCCACGGTCTTATGGCACATCTGGCACCCGGTGATGTTCTGCACCGGGAGGCCGTTCGTGCCGACGTAGAACATCTTGAACGTGTGCCCGCCCGACTTCTCGCCGAATGCCTGGTTCATGTGGCAGTCGGCACAAGTGCCGGGGGTGGACGCTACGTCCCCGTGCACGTGGGGCGTCGTCGGGATCGCGGACGACCCCGTGATCTTGAACGCGCCGTTGCTCGACATCACGTTCGCCACAGGCGAGTAGTGCCAGCCGTAGCGCGTGGAGGTGAGCGTCACGTTCGCGCCGCCCAAAACGGGCAGCGGCGACACGGTGCGAGCCTGGTGGCACTGGCCGCAGAGGTTGCCGGCGCGGGTGCCGAGCTTCGCCGTCCCACCCGTCATCAACACCACGTCCTTCGTGGTGGTCAGCGCGTAGTCGGCCTTCGTGAACGTCTTGTGGATCTGGTGGCACGTCCGGCAGTTCACCGGCGCAGGGTCGTCGACGTTGGCCGCGGTCGCGGTCGCGCCCGTGGCCAGCTTCTCGATGAAGCCCTGGTGGGTGTGACAGATCGCGCAGCTCGTGGTCGAGCGCTCGAAGTTCTCACCCTGTCCGTGCAGCGACTCCTTGTACTGCACCTGCTTCGCGTACAGCTCGACGTTGCCCGCGTGGCACTGCGTGCACGTCGCGTTCATGTCCTTGCCCGCGGGGCCGGCAGGACCGGCGGGGCCGGTCGGGCCCCTGGCGCCGGCGGCACCCGCGGCGCCCGCAGGACCGGCAGGTCCAGCGGGGCCGGTGGAGCCCTCGGGGCCTTCGCAAGCTGCCGCGAAGGCGACGAGCAGCAGGCCCGCGGTGAGCGTGGACCAACTCCTGTTCATGGTTTCTCTCCTCAAGGGGACAATGCCGTGGTAGGGATTGCCTTCGATCCCTAGTAGGTCTTGAGCTTCGCCAGCGTGTTCGTCAGCACAGCCTTGGTGTAGGTCGGGTTGTGCATGCCGAAGCTCTTGTCCTCCTCGAACAGGTACCAGTTCAGGAAGCCGGCCGCGACGTCGGCCTTGTACGTCCCAGGCTTCACGTAGTGGTTGCCGGCCGTCTTGATGCCGATACGGATGAGCTCCTTGTCGACGTCGCCGAGGAGCTTGGTGATCTCGGTGCGCAGGCCGAAGTGGTCGAAGCTGGTCACCGACTTGTGGCAGCTCTGGCAGCCGGCCAGGTTCGGCACCGGCAAACCGTTGCTGCCCAGGTAGGACATCTTGAACGTGTGCCCGCCCGACTTCTCGCCGAACGCCTGGTTCATGTGGCAGTCGGCGCAGCCGCCCGGGTTGAACGCCGGGTCTCCGTGCACGTGCGACGTCGTGGGGATCGTGGCCGTGCCCGTGAACCGGAAGGCGCCGTTGCTCGACATCACGTTGGCCACCGGCGAGTAGTGCCAGCCGTAGCGCGTGCTGGTGAGCGTCACGTCCGCGCCACCCAGGACCGGGGCCGGCGTCGTGGTACGAGACTGGTGGCACTGGCCGCACAGGTTCCCGGACCGCGCGCCGAGCGCCGCCGTCCCACCGGCCATCAGCGTGATGTTGGCGGTGGTGGTCAGCGCGTAGTCGGCCTTGGTGAACGTGGTGTGGATCTTGTGGCACGTCCGGCAGTTCACCGGGGCCGGATCCTCGATGGTCGCCGCCGTGGCGTTGAGCCCCGTGGCCAGCTTCTCGATGAAGCCCTGGTGGGTGTGGCAGACGGCGCACGCGGTGGTGGACCGCTCGAAATTGCCGCCCTGCCTGTGCAGCGACTCCTGGTACTGCACCTGCTTCGCATAGAGGCCCACGTCACCCGCGTGGCACTGCGTGCAGGTCTGTGCCGCGTCCTTGCCGGCAGGGCCGGCAGGTCCGGCGGGTCCGGCGGGACCCGTCGCGCCCGTCGCGCCCGTCGCGCCGGCAGGCCCGGCAGATCCGGTGGGACCGATTGGACCCTCGGGCCCCTCGCAAGCTGCGACGAACACCGCGAGGACAAGCGCGGCCGTCCACAACGACCAACCCTTCCTCATGGGATACCCCCTCCATCAAGTGAGCAGTAAGAACCGCTTCTGGATCCAGACTGGGAGGGTCTGGCGGCCCGGACACCTGGAAGGGTGACCATCGGATGGGCCTTGTGATGGATAGTACGAATGACTCCGGGGGAGCGCCAGGGGTGTCATGGGTACAAGTACGGATATCAGGGAAACCCCTACATGCGGGATCCTACGGACCCCTACCCTGGGTTCCCCAGGAGGGCACGGGGCGGCCCGGGGCCTACCCCGGGGGTGGGGCCGGACCTAACGTTCTCGGCGCCCCGGGACTCCAGGTCCCTCGGCCTCCCGACCGCACCAACCCCATCGGAAATGACGCACCGAGCCAGCGCCCGCATCGTCGCCGTCCTCGCCCTCGCCCTCGCCGCGGTGCTTCCAGGCCGGCCCCTCAGCGCCCAGGCGCCCGGCGCGAGCGAGCCCGCGCCCCCGGCCAAGGGGGTGCGCTTCTATCCCCGCGCGGGGTTGCTGGACCCGGACGCGTATTTCTACGAGTACTTCCAGAACTTCACCGGCGACGGCCTCACCGAGTGGACCACGGGCTACCTGGGTCGGGCGTTCGTGGCTGGGGCGGGGATGGAGGTCCGTCTGGGCGACAGCGGAGCCTATCTCAGGGGCGAGGTGATGCGGTCCTTCGACGCGTGGATGTACGTGGCCCACTCCGTGGAGACTCTGCGCGACCTCTTCTTCCCGCCCGAGGTGGTGACCACCTGGCTGGACGTGCCCGCGACGCTGACCCTCGCGAGCGTGCAGGTCGTGCTCCCCACGAAGCTCGAGCTCGGGCCCTTCAAGCCGTACGTCCTCCTCGGCGGCGGCGGGAAATCCTACGCCTTCGGTGCCCCCACCGAGGCGACCGACGTGGAGCCCACCTACCCCAACGACGGGTTCACCTGGGGCGCCGACGTGGGGGCCGGGCTGACCTTCCGTTTCAAGGGGCTCCATCTCGACGTGCAAGCGCGCGACGCGCTCACCCGGTACTGGGGGAAGAACGAGCACGACATCCTGTATACCGGCGCGTTGAGCGTGGGACTTCGCTGAGCGCCCGGCGGGGGAGCCCGTGACCGTCCTCGTCACCGGCGCCACGGGGTACATCGGTGGGCGCGTCGTAGAGCGCCTCCTTGCAGGGGGGCACTCCGTCCGGGTGCTCGTCCGGGACCGGGAACGGGCCCTGGCCCGGCCCTGGGGCCCCCAGGTGGAGATCGCCGAGGGGGACCTGTCGGAAGCGGACACGCTGAGGGGTGTCTTCGAGGGGGTGGACGCGGCGTACTACCTGGTCCACTCCATGTACGCGGGCGGGGACTTCGAGGAGCTCGACCGCAGGGCCGCCCGCAACTTCGTGGCGGCGGCCGCCGGCGTGCGCCAGGTCATCTATCTGGGAGGGATCGTCCCCGCGGCATCGGGGCGCCGCAAGCGCTCGGCCCACCTGAGCAGTCGCGCGGAGGTGGGGGCGATCCTGCGCGCCGGCCTGCCCACCACCGAATTCCGCGCCGGGCCCATCATCGGGAGCGGATCGGCCTCCTTCGAGATGGTCCGGTACCTCACCGAGCGCCTTCCGGCCATGATCGCGCCCCGCTGGATCCTGAACCAGGTCCAGACGATCTCCGTGCGCGACATCCTGGACTATCTGGTCGGGGCCCTGGGTCGGCCCGAGACGGTGGGCGTGGTGGACGTGGGCACCGAGCCGGTGACGTTCAAGCAGATGATGCAGATCTACGCCGACGTGCGCGGGCTGCCGCGCGTCATCGTCCCGGTCCCGGTCCTGGCCCCCCGCCTGGCGGCGCTCTGGGTCGGGCTGGTCACGCCCATCCCCAACTCGCTCGCGGTGCCTCTTGTGGAAGGCGTCATCGAGCCCGTGGTGGGCGACACCTCGAGGGCCCGGGCGCTCTTCCCGGGGATCGAGCCCATGCCGTACCGGGCGGCGGTGGAACGGGCGCTGGCCCGCAGCGACGAAGGGCGCGTCTCGACGCGCTGGACGTCCGCCGGCGGTCACGCCGGGGTGCGCCTCGAGGACCGGGAGGGGATCGCGCGGGAGGTGCGGAGCCGCAAGGTCGACGTGGCGCCTTCCTACGTGTTCCGCAGCTTCACGTCGCTGGGCGGAGAGCGGGGATGGCGCGTCTGGGAGTGGGCGTGGGAAGCCCGGGGGTTCCTGGACAAGCTCGTCGGTGGACCCGGCCTGAGGCGCGGGCGGCGGGACCCGGAGCAGCTGTACCCGGGCGAGGCGGTGGACTTCTGGCGCGTCGAAGAGGTCCGCGCCCCCGAGCTGCTCCGCCTCCGCGCGGAGATGAAGGTGCCCGGAAAGGCGTGGCTCCAGTTCGAGGCGATCCCGGAAGGCGACGGCACCCGCCTCGTGCAGACCGCCTACTTCGCGCCCACCGGATTCGCGGGGTGGGCATACTGGTATGGGATCTATCCCTTCCACGCGCGTATCTTCAGCGACCTGGTGGACGCCGTGGCGCGGGACGCGGTGGCGCTGGCCAGGGCGGAGGGTGCCCCCGGGGTGTGAGGGGGCGGAGGGAGCCATGGATCTCCTCACGGTGCTTCAGGAGTGCGAGGCGTTCGCGGGCTTCGACGAGGAGGCCCTGGAGCGGCTCGCGCTCGATGCGCGCGCGCTGGACTGCTCGCCGGGGGAGGTGATCCTCCGTCACGGCCACCCGGTCGACTTCGTGGGCGTCGTCTGGCTCGGCGCCGTCGCCGTGAAACCCCCGGGACCGGCAGACCCGACACCGATCACCCTCGAGCCGGGCATGGTCTTCGGCGAGATGAGCCTGCTCACCGGCGAGCCCGCGGTCGCCGACGTCGTCGCCTCCACCCCGTCCCGCATCGCGTGCGTCCCCCACGCTTCGCTCACCCGCGAGCTCGGCAGGAACCCCCTCGCCGCCCGCCCCCTCGCGAAGCTGCTCACCCAGCGCATCACGAGCCGGCAAGGTGATCCCCGGCTGCAGGAGGAGGTCGAAGGCGCCCGCCGTGAGGACCGCGCCCGCGACGTGGGGTCGGGCCGCGGGGGCACCGTCCTCGTGCTGAACTGCGGGTCGTCTTCCGTCAAGTACGCGCTGGTCGTGGGAGGAGAGCGACGCGCGGGCGGCCTCGTAGAGCGCATCGGCCTCCCCGGCGGCGTCCAGAAGCACGACGGACCGAACGGCAGGCTCGAGCGGAGCCTCGACGCGCCGGACCACCAGACCGCCATCGAGGCGGTCCTCGACATGGTCGTCCACCCCGAGCACGGCGCCGTCGCGCGCCTCGGCGACATCACCGCGGTGGGGCACAGGACGGTGCACGGCGGGGAGCGGTTCTCCGAGGCCACCTTCGTCACGCCGGCCGTGAAGGAGGAGCTGAAGGCCTGCTCGGCGCTCGCTCCGCTCCACAACCCCGTGAACCTGCTCGGAATCGAGGTGTGCGAGCGACTCCTCCCCGGAGTTCCGCAGGTGGCGGTCTTCGACACCGCCTTCCACCTGACCATGCCCGAGCACGCCTGGCGCTACTCCATCCCGAAGGACGTGGCTGCGAAGTTCAAGGTGCGCCGCTACGGATTCCACGGCACGAGCCACAAGTACGTCTCTCGCGCGGCCGCCGCCTTCCTCGGGCGCTCGCCCTCGGACCTCAAGATCATCACCTGCCATCTCGGCAACGGCGCCTCGTGCGCGGCCATCGACCACGGCCGCTCCGTGGACACGTCCATGGGCATGACGCCACTCGAGGGCCTCGTCATGGGTACGCGGTCCGGAGACGTCGATCCGGGAATTCTCCTTCACCTCATGGGGCAGGGCGTCGGGAAGGAAGAGTTGGACCGGATGCTCAACAAGGAGAGCGGCCTGCTCGGCCTCTCCGGCGTCTCCTCGGACATGCGCGAGCTGGAGGCGGCCGCGGACGAAGGCGACGCGGGGGCGCTCCTCGCCATCCAGGTCTTCTGCTACCGCATCCGCAAGTACATCGGCGCCTACACCGCGGCGATGGGCGGGGTGGACGCCCTCGTGTTCACCGGGGGCATCGGCGAGAACGGGGTCGGCGTGCGCTCCCGGGTCTGCCAGGGCCTCGCCTGCCTCGGGATCGAGCTGGACGAGCACAGGAACCGCCTGCAGATCCCTGGTGGCGCGCGCGCGTCCGACATCTCTACGGCCTCGTCGCCCGCACGCGTGCTCGTCGTCCGCACGGACGAGGAGAGCATGATCGCGACCGAGACGACGCGCGCCCTCGACCGCGCCGACGTCGCCTCCGTCATCGAGCTGCGCCGGGACCGGCCCATCCCCATCGGCGTCTCCGCCCACCACGTCCACCTCTCCCAGAACGACGTCGAGGTCCTCTACGGGGCGGGCCACCAGCTCACTGCGCGCGCCCCCCTGACCCAGCCGGGGCAGTTCGCCTGCCAGGAGACCGTGGATCTCGTCGGACCGAAGGGCCGCGTGGACCGCGTCCGGGTGCTCGGCCCCGTGCGCAACCAAGCCCAGGTCGAGATCTCCCGCACCGAGGAGTTCAAGCTCGGCATCGACGCTCCGATCCGCGCGTCCGGCGACCTGCGCGGCTCGCCCGGCCTCGAGCTCGTGGGCCCGAACGGCAAGGTGCGCCTCGCCGAGGGGGTCATCTGCGCGCTGCGCCACATCCACATGACCCCCGAGGACGCGCTGACCTTCGGGGTGCGCGACAGGGACGTCGTGCGCGTCGAGGTCCAGGGCGAGCGCTCCCTCATCTTCGGCGACGTGCTCGTCCGCGTGCACCCCGATTTCCGGCTCGAGATGCACATCGACACCGACGAGGCGAACGCAGCCGAGGTGAACCCGGAGATGGTGGCTCGGCTCGATTCGATCCAGCACCGGGCGGTGTGAGGGAGCGGTCTGCGCGACGCGTTCTTTGGGTCGTGGGGCCCGCGGGGCGGCCCCGCCGGCCGACCGCTCGGCCTGAGGGCGCGGGGTTCGCTCGGGCTGCGTGCTATCGGCCTCGCTTAGCGGCGCGGGGTCGTCCATGCCCCCGCGCCGATGTCGGCCGCCGGGGCTGCCCCGCGGGCCAGCGTCCATGATGGGCCGCCGGGTCCGCACACACGGGGGTTGGACCGCCGCGGGGGGTGGGGCTATCCTAGGCCCGCGGGCGCTTAGCTCAGCTTGGTTAGAGCACCTGCCTTACAAGCAGGGGGTCGGCGGTTCGAGTCCGTCAGCGCCCACTCGGCTACGTGCGGTCCAACGGCCTATCGGCCCTAGTCCGGGCGGGCCTCGATCCGCAGGAGCAGGAAGTAGCTCAGGAGGCCGATCACGGCCATGCCGGCCATGAACGCCGGGTAGGCTGTGCGCCAGTTCCCGGGCCCCGTCATCATGCTCCACTCCGACATGCCGCCGATCCCGGCGAGCAACGTCAGCGGCATGAAGATCGTCGTGATCAGTGTGAGCCGCCGGACGGTGCGGTTCGTGCGATTGGCCACCTGAGCCATCTGGTTGTTGATGAGGGAGAGGTACATCTCGGTCAGGCTGGTCACGATGTCGCGGTTCATCTCGATCAGCTCGAAGAACTTCGCGAGATGGTCGTAGATGTCGCGGAAGTGGTAGATCGCGACCTCCGAGACGAAGGGGCAGTCGCGGCGGCAGATCTTGGTCAGGACCTCGCGCTCGTGATAGAGGCTCTTGCGCAGCGACAGCAGCGCCCGGCGCAGGTGCATCAGGTCCTGCAGGTGGAACGCGGGCGCGTCGGCGAGCATCGTCTCTTCGGCGGCGTTGATGTCGTCCTCCAGAGCCTCGATCGCCCCGAACTTTCCGTCCACGACGAAGTCGAGGATCGTGTCCAGCAGGAAGTCCGGCCCCTTGCGCGCGGTGTCGAGGTCCTGGCGCACCCGTTGATCGAGCTGCTCCTGAAATCCTCGGCCCGTGCTGTCACGACCGCTCACAGAGACGAGGAAGTTCTTCCCGAGGAAGAAATCCAGCTCGCCCGTCGTCAGTATTCGGTCGGTATAGCCATAGCAATTGACGAGGACGAAGGCATTGTTCGGGAAGAGGTCGATCTTGGGCACCTGCTGATCGTCGAAGCAGTCTTCGATCGAGAGCGGGTGGATCCCGAGGGGACCGACCAGGGCATCCATCTGCTCACGGGACGGGTCGACGTAGTCGATCCACAGGTACCCGCTGGCGCTGGAAACGCCGAGCGCAGCCTCGAGCGACGGCAGCGACTCGAGCCCGCCCTCAGGCGTGACGTGGAAGAATCGGGCATCCCCCAAGACCGATCTCTCCTTGGTCGACGACATCCTCGGCAGAGAGGAGCCCGGTCGAGAAACCTCTCGAGAACAGGGCGTCCTTGCCGGGCTGAACGCCCACTGCGTTCGGTCGGGGTGATACTCTGATCGCTACAGAAGCTTGTCAACACACCTATCGAGGAGGGCACTCCCGCAGACGATCACCCGCCCTTGGTCGTGTCCGGAACGGCGTAGGCCTGTCCGTGGGTAATGCGCCAGCCTTCGGGAGTGCGGATCCACACCCACGTCACGGTTCCGCGAACCCGGGCCACGACGCCGGCTGAGTCCGTGAACACGTCTATGAAGGGCGCGTCCGCCAGAGCGGCCTCCCTCCCCAGGACGTTCACGTGGATCTCCCCGAAGCCGCCCTCGTAGCTGCGAAGGGACCTCAGCCCCTCCACCACGGGCCGGAGCTCCTCCAAGGAATACACGGCCTCGTTCTCGATGAAGCGGAAGTCCGGGGAGGCCGTGTAGTGGGCCCACACGCCTCCAACGTCCAGGGCCTTGATGGCGGCGTCGTAGGAGTGCATGGCCGCCTCGATCGAGTCGGCGATGGCAGCCTTGTCCGCGTCCGTGAAGGGGGGCGCCTCCGGGGCGGCGCAAGCGGCGGCCACGAAGGCGACGAGGGCAAGGCGGGAAACGTGCGTCATGGTTCCTCCTTGAAAAGCCGGCTCGTCAGCAGAATCTGTGGGTTGATTGGGGTTCAGGTAGCTGCCCGAGGGTGTGATACAAGGCGATTTCCATGGCTTTGAAGGTTCGGAAGCCGTACGCTTTTCTGGTGGTCACTTTCAGTTTGTTGTTGAGGCCCTC
>DATIKQ010000124.1:0-4679 GCA_035477395.1 Longimicrobiales bacterium | reverse complement strand
TCGGACCGATATTCTCTTCACCGGAAAGGCCTCTTCTGTTGGAGCCGTGACTCTTCGCTGAACCACGCTAACTCCAACAAAGATAAGCCTTTCCGGTTCTTCGTTTTGGGCCACCCTCCACCATCACGCTTGGTGAGGGACGAGTTCAAGCTCCGCTTCTCGCGGGGCACGGCCGGCGGACGCCCGGACTTCGCCGACCAGTACGAGGTCTTCGATGTGCTGGAGGGCGGCGGCCTGGAGCTCTCGACGCTGGGCAACAAGTTCCTCCGCCCGGAGCACTCCACCGAGAACGAGATCGGTCTGGACATCGTGGCACGGCAGCGCTTCTTCCTCCAGCTCACCTACGCGAGCCAGAGGACCACGGACCAGCTCGTCGAGGTGCCGCTCCCGGCGCTCTACGGGTTCACGAGCCAGTGGCAGAACGCGGGCACCGTCGAAGGCCACACGCTCGAGGCCTCGCTGGAGGCGCGCGTGGTGGACCGGCCGGGCCTGCTGTGGACGCTGACCCTGGTGGGCGACCGGTCCAGGAACAAGCTGGTGGAGTACGATCGGCCCTGCCATCAGGATGACATGGGCTACCGGTGCGCGGGCGAGCAGATCGGGATGATCTACACGCAGCGGCTCCTGCACAGCCTGGACGACCTGAAGCTGCACCGCGGAGGCGAGCACGCCAACTCGGGCGGCGCCTTCGACGTCAACGACGACGGCGTGGTCGTGCCCGTCGGCGTGGGCAACACCTGGAGGGACGGCGTCGCCAAGGACCTGTGGGGGAAGACCGTCACCATCGACGGCCGGAACTACACGTGGGGCATGCCCTTCAAGCTCCTGGACAAGAACGGCAACGCCGTGTGGGAGAAGACCGGCGATTTCAACCCGGACTTCAAGTGGGGCATCACGAACTCGGTCCAGTGGAAGGACCTGACCGCGTACGTGCTGGTGGACGGGCAGGTGGGGGGCGACGTCTACAACCAGACCAAGCAGCGCATGTACCAGTGGGAGCGCCACGGGGACGAGGTTCAGGTGGGCAAGTCGGAGGACACCAAGAAGCCCTCCGCGTACTACGTGTCCTCGATGTACAACGCCAACAGCGCCATCGACTGGTTCGTGGAGGACGGTTCCTTCGTCAAGCTGCGCGAGGTGTCGCTGCGGTACCGGATGGACCCCTCGCTGCTCGGGCGCATCGCGCCGGCCAACCTGGATCGCATCGTCGTGAGTCTCATCGGCCGCAACCTGCTCACCTGGACCAGCTACAGCGGGTACGACCCGGACATCGGCAGCCCCATGTATCGGCTCGACAGCTTCGACTACCCGGTCTACCGCACGCTGACGGCCAGCGTCGAGATCGTCTTCTGACGAGGGAGGAACGCATCATGAGAACCCATACGCTTCTCATCGCCGGCGTCCTGGCCTTCGTCACGACCGGGTGCCAGGACCTGGCCATCACCAACCCCAACAACCCCGACCGCGAGGTCGTGGTCGGCAGCGCGACGGACGTCGAGGCACTCGTGTCCACGTCCTTTCGCCGCTGGTTCAACATGACGCAGGGGCTCACGCCCTCCACGGCGATCACCGCCGCTGCGGACGAGTTCTCCGGCGGCTTCACGGACTACGGGACGCACGAGCAGGGCCTCGAGCCGCGGAACGCCATCGACAACGGACCCGTATCGGCGAACTCGCCGAACCGGGCCCCCTTCTCCACCATCTACTCGGTCATCGGAGGCGTGAACATCGCGCTCCAGGCCATCGACAAGTACGACCTGAAGATCCTGTCCTCGGGCATCGACGTGACCCAGCGGGCGTGGGCCTTCGGCAAGTTCACGCAGGGCCTCACCCACGGCTGGCAGGCGATGCTGTACGACAAGGGCTGGGCCTACAGCGAGACGATGGACACGGACACCATCCTGTTCGTGGAGGGCTCCAGCCAGGTGCAGGACCTCATCGTCCCCTACACCGTGGTGCGCGACACCGCGCTCGCCGAGCTCGCCGAGGCGTTGAGGATCGCCGAGTCCACCCAGTTCACGATCCCGGGGAGCTACCAGGGCGACTGGGTGCCTGGGGTCGAGATGTCCAGCCAGCAGTTCGCACGCCTCATCCATTCCTACATCGCCCGGTACATGGTGTACTGGGCTCGCACGCCCGAGGACCGGGCGCAGGTGAAGTGGGCGGAGGTCATCTCCCACATCGACAAGGGCATCACGCAGGACTTCGCGCCCATGGGCACGCCGGACATCATGGACAGCGGTTACAAGAACCGCGCCGCCCGGCAGCGCACGACCACGCCCGGGGACTTCATGCGGGTGGACTACCAACTGATCGGCCCTGCGGATCAGGGGAGCGGGTACATCACCTGGCGCGCCAAGCCCTGGTCCGACCGGACCCCGTGGGTCATGACCAACGTGCAGGACAAGCGCATCATCAGCTCCCCGACGGCGTCGTGCACGTCGAACACGGCGAACATGCTGCTCGTCGAAGGGAAGTACATGGGGTGCCACCTGTCCACGGTGTTCTCCGCCTCGCGCGGCACCGGCCAGCGGTCGTACTACTACTTCCACCGGTTGGGAAGGGGCACGTCCTACAACACCGGGCCGCTCCTCATCATGGGCATGGCGGAGATGGACCTCCTGAAGGCCGAAGGGCTGATCCGGCTCGGAAGGGCGGCCGAGGCCGTGCCGCTGATCAACAAGACCCGGGTGGCGAACGGGGGGCTCCCCCCGGTCACCGTGGATGGCGTGCCGGGCCCGTTCTGCACGCCCCGGAAGTTCAACGGCGACTGCGGCAGCCTCTGGGACGCGCTCCGGTACGAGAAGCGCATCGAGGGGATGGGCACCGACGCGGCCGTCGCGCATTGGGACGCACGGGGCTGGGGTGCCCTGGTGATCAACACGCCCCTCCAATACCCCATTCCGGGGAACCAATTGGAGCTGATGGGGCTCGAGGAGTACACGACGGGCGGCGGCGGGTACTCGAGCGCCGCAGCCCCGAACCCCGAGAAGTGCCCGGTGGCGCTGCCCCGCTGCCCGTGAGCGGAGGTAGCCCAGAGGGCTGAACGTAGCGGGCCCCCGTCGCGCCGTCGTGACCGTGGCGGCGCGGCGGGGGTCACGCCGTACCTGGAAGGAGGGGAGAGCCTTGTCGACGTCGATCCGCTGGCTGTTCGCGCTGGCCCTCCCGGTAGGGCTCTGGGGGTGCGCGTCGGGCTCAGGAGGGCCGGCGAGGGACAGGAACGTCATCTCCCCGGAGGAGATCGAGGCCGCCCAGGTGCGCACCGCCTACGAGCTCGTCGAGCGGCTGCGTCCGCTGTGGCTGCGCAGCCGCGGGGACCGGAGCACCCACCTCACGACGGAGATCGTGGTCTACCAGGACAACACCATGCTGGGCGACATCGAGATGCTGCGCAGCATTCCCATCGACCTGGTGGGCTCGGTCCGCTCCCTCGACTCGGCCGAGGCCGGGCGCCTGGCAGGGCTCGGCTCCCGGCACGTGGAGCGGGTGATCATGATCGTCACCAAGCCGAACAAGCCAGGGATCAACGACGGATAGCGCCGGCGATCTCGGCGAGGCGCGCGTAGTCGGCGTTGGCCCTCGCCAGGTGCCAGTCGCCCTGGACCGCGTCGCACGACGGGCAGCAGTTGGCCCAGTACGGCGCCCCGTATCCCTCCGTCGCGCACAGGCGCACCGTGGCCGGATGCGGGGGCGGGGGACGGCGGGCGCTGTGCCCGCCGCCGCCGGGCCAGAGGTAGAGCACCATCTCCGTGCCGCACCGCCAGCAGCGATGGGGTGCGTAGTGGTAGGGAGGCGATGGCGGCAGCGGTTGGCCGGTGTGCTGCGCCACCGCGGCGGCGCGGGCCTGGATGGTGGCGATCTCCTCCTCCCGGGATGCGTTCCGGGCGGCGCACCGCGGGCAGACGATGGGCCGGAGCCCGTCCTGGAGCGCCACCCACCAGTACGGGCGATCCAGGACGTCGTCCGCTCCCAGTTCCAGCCAGGGCAGGGTCATCCGCGCCGCCTTCTCGGGGTCAACGGCGTGGGTCGCGAGGATCTCGATGACGCAGGCAGGTTCGTCTCCCCGGAGGAGCACCGCGTCGGCCACCGAGCCGTCCGGGAGCCGGTACTCGGAGGCGACGGCGGTGATGTCGTCGGGGAGATCCTGCACCACACCGCCGTCGCACGACCAGTCGGGACAGCGCCGGGCGATGGCGGGGCGGGGGCCTTCGCCGGCGATCCACTCCTCCACGACCCGCACGACGAGCTGCTTCGCCGTCCGGTGGAGGACGCTCTCGGCGGAGCATCCCTCGCCCCGGCGGTGCGCGAAGTGGGCGCGGCGCACGCCGCTCCTGCGGAGGCGCACGGGAGCCCCGCAGCCCGGGCAGGCGTAGGCCGTGCCCGGGTCGGCGGCCTGGGGCGGGACCAGGGAGCCGTCGGGGGCGAGGCCGAAGGGGATGGCGAGGGGAGAGTGGAGCATGGCGAAAAGGTAGGGTGCGGAGGGGCGGAGCGCTGCGGGGCGGGCGGAGTTGTGGATAAGCTGTCCCAACCAGCCTCCATGAAAAGCGGCTCGTCAGCAGAATCTGTGGGTTGATTGGGGTTCAGGTAGCTGCCCGAGGGTGTGATACAAGGCGATTTCCATGGCTTTGAAGGTTCGGAAGCCGTACGCTTTTCTGGTGGTCACTTTCAGTTTGTTGTTG
>DATIKQ010000123.1:0-49323 GCA_035477395.1 Longimicrobiales bacterium | reverse complement strand
CTCCGCCCCGCCAGGTACCCCACGATGTAGGAGCGGAGCGTGGCCTCGAACCGGGTCATCTCCGGGGTCGCCTTGAGCCCCGCCTCGCCCTTCCGCTTCAGGGCCTCGGCGAGCTTTCCCACCGTGTCCACCACCTCGAGGACGTGGGGATCGAAGCCCAGGGCCAGCTCGTCCGCGTCCATGTGGGCGTCGTCACCGATCCCGGTGACCACCACCTCGTCCAGGTCCAGGTCGGCCCTGGTGATGGAGCCGGTGAGGGGCGCGCGTCGCTGGATGGGCTCGTCCGGGGAGATGAAGGCGTCGTCGTCGCTCTGTGCCGCCACCCGTCGGATCGGGTCGTCGGGAGACATGAACGCGCCCGCAGGAACCTCGCCCGTCCGCTCGGGGATGGGGTCGTCGGGGAGGATCATGGCCGACGACAGGTCGTCCGAGGTCGCTCCGGGGCGCTGCACGGCCGGCTTCCGGGAGCCTGGGGGGAACGCGGGAGGAGGGAGCCGCCGCCCGCCCTGCCCGTCCCCGGAAGGGCCGTGGACCGGCGTTCCGCCGCCGTTGGGATTGGAGTCTCCGCTCATGCCGGCGCACCCGTCTCGTTGGACCGGCGGACCGAGCCCGTCTCGTCCGCCCACCTTTTCGCAATATACGGACCCCGCAAACCCTGCGAAACGACGGCCGTGTCCCGCCTACAGCAGGAACTCGATGACCACGAAGCCGCCCACGAGCAGGACGACGAACGCCACCGCCAGCAGGTCGAAGTACCTGTCGATGAAGCGGGCGATGGGCGGCCCGAACTTGTGGATGAGCCCCGCGACGGCGAAGAACCGGAGGGCGCGGGAGAGCACGGACGCCACCACGAACGTGGCGAAGTTGATCCCGAACACGCCTCCCGACAGGGTGAAGACCTTGTAGGGGATGGGCGTGAGCCCGGCGATGAAGACGGCCCAGAAGTCGTACCGGTCGTAGAGGCCCCGCACCTTCTCGAACGCATCGGGGGTGACGCCGGGCACGTACGTGAAGAACCACTGGTCCACCAGGTGCCAGGCGCCGGCACCGATGGCGTACCCGGCCATCCCTCCCAGGACCGACCCTGCGGTGCAGATGGCTGCGAAGCGGAGTGCGCGCCTCGGTGCCCCGAGGCAGAGGGCGATGAGGAGCGGGTCCGGGGGGATGGGGAAGAAGGAGGACTCGGCGAAGGCGAGCACAAAGAGCGCCGCCGGGCCGTGGGGCGTCTCCGCCCAGTGGAGCACCCAGTCGTAGAGGCGGCGGATCACGCCGGGACGGGCGTGGCCCTGGGCCGCGCTCACGCCCCCGCCTCGTCCTTCCACGCGAACCTCCCAAGGAGAGGCACGAAGGTGCAGTCCCCCTTCACGACCTCCTCGGTGACGATGAACCCGTCCCTGCGCACGAGGAGGAGCTCCTGGGAGTCCCTGGAGCCCACCGGGATGAGCATGCGGCCGCCCTCCCCCAGTTGGTCCACCAGCGCCGAGGGGATGGAGGGCGAGGCCGCCGACACCACCACCACGTCGAAGGGAGCGTATTTCCGCCAACCGATGGTCCCGTCGCCCACCAGCAGCGCCACGTTCTTCAGCGTCAGGGTGTCCAGGGCCCGGCGCGCCCTCTGGGACAGCTCGCGCACCCGCTCGACGGAGTAGACCCGGTCGGCCATGAGCGCCAGGAGCGCCGTCAGGTAGCCGCTCCCGGTCCCGATCTCCAGCACCTTCTCGTCCCGGGTGGGGCGGAGGAGGGTGAGGTAGTGGGCCTGCAGCGAGGGCTGGGACGCCGTCTGCTGGTAGCCGATGGGGAGGGGCGCGTCCTCGTAGGCCCTGGGCCACATCCCCTCGGGCAGGAAGATGTGCCGCGGGACGCGATCGAAGAGCTGCAGGATCTCCAGATCGTTGATCCCGTGCGCGCGGATGTCCTCGATGAGGCGGCGGCGGTAGCCGACGTACGTGGTGTCGTCTAGAGGCCCAGGTTCCACCCGCGGATCTCCTCGAGGAGTCGGTAGTTCGTCAGGTCCAGGGAGAGTGGCGTGACCGACACGTATCCGTCCCGCACGGCCTGGAAGTCGGAGTGCTCCGAGCCCTCCCACTGCACCGAGCCGCCGCCGATCCAGAAGTACTCCCGCCCCGAGGGGTCGAGCGCCCGGGTTATGGACTCGGAGTAGCGGCGGCGTCCCAGGGAGGTCACGCGGATCCCGCGCACCGCGTCGGGAGCGCACGCCGGGAGGTTCACGTTGAACAGGGTGTGCTCCGGGAAGGACCGCCGGTCGAGCATCTGCTCCAGGAGGGCGCGCACCAGATCCTCCCATCCGTCCAGCTCCTCACGGCGGTCACCGGTGTACGAGATCGCCACCGACGGGATCCCGATGACCGTGGCCTCCATGGCCGCGGCCACCGTGCCGGAATAGAGGACGTCCTCCCCCATGTTCGGGCCGTGGTTGATTCCCGACACGCACACGTCCGGCGGCTTCGGGAGCAGCTCGCTCACGGCGAGGATCACGCAGTCCGTGGGCGTTCCGTCCACCACCCACGACCCGTCCGTGCCGCGCCGGGCGCGCAGGGGGTGATGCATGGTGAGGGAGTGGCTGGTGGCGCTCTGCTCGCGGTCGGGAGCCACGACGCTGACGGACCCCAGGGAGCGGGCCGCTGACGCGAGCACGCGGAGCCCCGGGGCCAGGTAGCCGTCGTCGTTGGTGCACAGGATGTCCATGGCTACCCGGTGGGCGCCGGGGGCGTGAGCACGTCGAGAAGCTCCTTGAGCTCCGCCTTCATCCCCGCCACGACCTCCGGCTCCAGGATCTCCTGCCGCTCCTCGGCCAGCTCGCCCGCCTTGCGCATCTCCTGGAGCTTCTTGCGCGCCCCCTCGATGGTGTACTTCTCCTCGTACAGGAGGTGCTTCACCAGGAGGACGAGCTCGATCTCCTTGGGTCGGAACACGCGGTTGCCGGCCCGGTTCTTCGTCGGGTTGAGGACGTCGAACTGGGTCTCCCAGTAGCGGAGCACGTGGTCCTTCAGCCCGGTGAGGTCGCACACCTCGCCGATGGAGTAGTAGGCCTTCTTCGCGATGGGCTCGTTCATCCAGGCTCCTTCTCTCGGGCTGCGCCAGCGTACCCGGCGCGTGCCGGGGTCCCATGCGGCCACGGCGCGGACGTGCGGTCCCGTGTCCGGATGCCGTTCACCGGCGGGACGGTTCATGACCACTCTTCCGGCTTCGGGTCCCGGAGCATGAGGGCGCGCATGGCCTCCACCGGGCTGCGGCCCTCGTGGACGATGGCGTAGACCTGCTCGGAGATGGGCATCTCCACGCCGTGGCGTGCCGCCAGCTCGTGCACCGCCTCCGCCGTCTTCACGCCCTCCGCCACCGCCGTCATGTCCGCGAGGATCTCCGTCAGCTTCTCGCCCCGCCCCAGGCGGTATCCCACGGTCCGGTTCCGGCTCAGGCTACCCGTGCACGTGAGCACGAGATCCCCCATGCCGGCCAACCCGGAAAAGGTAGCTCGCTCCGCGCCGAGGGCGACACCCAGCCGGGTGATCTCGGCCAGCCCGCGGGTGATGAGCGCGGCGAGGGTGTTGTGACCGGCCCCCAGCCCGGCGGCCATCCCCGCCCCGACCGCGATCACGTTCTTCAGGGCCCCGGCGAGCTCGACGCCCACCACGTCCGGGTTGGTGTAGACCCGGAAGGACTCGGTCTGGAGGAGCGTCTGCACCCGTCGCGCCGCCTCGGCGTTCCGGCTGGCCACCACGACCGCGGTGGGTGCCTCGCGGGCCACCTCGGCCGCGAAGCTGGGGCCCGACAGCACGCAGAACCGCTCCATGAGCCCGGCGGAGAGGAAGGACCCCATCACCTGGTCCATGCTGCGCAGGGTGTCGAGCTCGATCCCCTTGGACGCGCTCACCACGATGGCGTCGGGGCGAAGGTGGGGGGCCGCCGCTCCCATGACCCGGGCCACGAACTGGGAGGGGCTCACCGACAGCACCAGCTCCGCGCCGCCCACGGCCGTCGCCAGGTCCGTGGTCACGCCCAGCGACTCGGGGAGCGTCACGCCGTCCAGGTACGGGTTGACGCGGGTGCGCTCGATGGAAGCGGCCACGTGCTCCTCGAAGGACCAGAGCACGACCTCGTGTCCCCGCCGCGCCATGAGGGCGGCCAGGGCCGTGCCCCACCCCCCCGCGCCCACCACGGCCGCGCGTACGCTCTCACGCATCGGCGCGCTCCCGTCGGGGGCGGCCGAAACGGTGCTCTTCGCCCTTCAGGAGCCTCCGCACGTTGGTGCGGTGCGCCCAGATCACGAAGGCGGCCAGCGCCGCCGTGAAGAGCACCAGGCTCCGGCCTCCCCGATGCGGCAGCAGCGCGACCAGGATGGGGAGTGCGGCGGCGGCTGCGATCGAGGCCAGCGACACGATCCGGGTGGAGAAGGTGACGAGGATCCAGATCCCCAGCGCCCCCAGGCACGCCCAGGGCGCCAGGGCGAGGAAGACCCCCGCGCTGGTGGCCATGCCCTTCCCGCCCTTGAAGCCCACCCACACGGAGAACATGTGCCCCACGATCGCGGCGGCGCCGAACGCCAGCGTCCAGGCGAAGGAGGCACCTGCCGGCCCCGGGAAGAACCACACCGGCACGAAGCCCTTCAGGATGTCCACGGCCATGACGGGCGCCGCCGATCGCCACCCCAGCACCCGGAACGCGTTGGTGGCCCCCAGGTTGCCCGACCCGTGCTGCCGGAGGTCGAGGCCGTGGAACGCCTTCCCGACCCAGTAGCTCGTCGGGATCGCGCCGAGCAGGTACGACAGGGCGAGAAGGAGGTAGGTCACGGCTCGCGGCTTCCCCGGAGGCGCAGGCGAATGGGCACTCCGGTGAACGTCCACTTCTCCCGGAACCCGTTCAGGAGGTACCGAATGTAGTGCTCGGGGATCTCCTTGGGATAGTTGGCGAAGAGCACGAACGTGGGCGGCGCCGTGCCGATCTGCGTGCCGTACTTGATCTTCACGGGCCGGCCGCGATGGTGAGGCGCAGGCTGGCGCCTGCTCAGCTCCTCCAGGACCTCGTTGACCTCGTGCGTGTCGATCTTGCGATCTCGCTCGGCGGCCACGTCCACGATCAGGTCGAGCGTGCGGCGCACGCGCTGGCCCGTGAGCGCGGACGCGAACACGAAGGGCACCCACTGCAGGAAGGGATAGCGCTGCCGGGCCTGCTTCTCATAGTCCGGCGCGGTCATGGTCTCCTTCTCCACGAGGTCCCACTTGTTCACCACCACGATCACGCCGGTGCCCGCCTCCCAGGCCTGCTCGGCGATGCGGATGTCCTGGTGGTGGAACTCGCGCTCGGCGGCGTCCACGAGCAGCACGCACACGTCGGCCTCGCGCACCACCCGCTCCGTGCGCAGCGCACTGTAATACTCCAGGGAGTCGGTGATCTTCGACTGCCGGCGCAGGCCCGCGGTGTCCACGAAGACGAGCGTCTGGCCGTGGTACTTGAAGGGCGTGTCCACGGGGTCGCGCGTGGTGCCGGCGATGTCGCTCACCACCATGCGCTCCTCGCCGAAGAGCCGGTTGACGAAGCTGGACTTGCCCACGTTCGGCTTCCCCACCACGGCGACGCGGATGAGACCCTCCTCGGGCTCGTCCTCGCCGGCCTCGGGGAGCTTGGCCAGCACGCGGTCCAGGAGGTCCCCCGTCCCCTTCCCCGAGATGGCGCTCACGGGGAGGGGCTCGCCCATGCCGAGGCTCCAGAAGTCGTGATGCGCAGGGTCGTTGGGGAGGTTGTCCACCTTGTTGACCACCACGAGCACGGGCTTGTCCGCCTTCCTGAGCACCTCCGCCAGCTTCTCGTCCAGGGGGTGGACGCCCGCCTTCCCGTCCACGAGGAAGAGGATGACGTCGGCCTCCGTCACGGCGGCCATGGCCTGCTGGCGGATGGCCCTGTCCAGGGGCTCCTCGCTTCCCTCGATCACGCCTCCGGTGTCCACGACGAAGAACGCCCGCCCGGCCCAATCTGCCTTGCCGAAGTTCCGGTCCCGGGTCACGCCGGGCCGGTCGTCCACGATGGCGATCCGGCTCCCCAGGAGCCGGTTGAAGAAGGTGGACTTGCCCACGTTGGGGCGGCCCACCACCGCGACGACAGGAAGACGCCGGCTCACAGGTGCCTCAGGGCTTCGGTGATCTCGTACCCGCGCACCACGGTGGCGGGCTGCAGCGCCGCTTCCAGGCGCGCCAGCGGAACGCTGTCGATGAAGAGGACGTCGGCGTTGAGCGCCTCGGCGGGGAGGACGATGACATCGCCCTCGGCTCCCTCCCCCAACGCCCGGAGGATGTCGGCGCCTCCGAGCAGCCCGGCGACGGTGCACGTCTCGCCGAAGAAGTCGTTGACCACTTCGACCACGTCGACCGTGGTGCCGGTCGCGGCGGCCAGCCTGTTCGAGCGCTCGCGGATGAAGGGGGCCATCGAGCGCCCCGTGACCAGGCGGACGCGCCGCCCCTCCAGGCGTGGCACGCGTCCCAGGCCGGCGTCGAAGAGGTCCACGAAGCGGCGCACCGCGCCCACCCCGTTCTCGTGCAGGGCGCCGTCGTCGTAGTAGGGCGCGGCCGGAAGCGGCTGCCCTGCGATGAGGTACAGCTCGTCGGCGGCGTAGCACCACCCCTGGCCGCGCACGGCCTGGGCGCGCTCCCGGGCCCGGTCCACCTGTCCGATGACCGTGGCGGCCTCGTCGGCGCGCAGGAGCCTGACCGGCTTGTTCACGTTGTACCGGGTGAGCCCCACGGGCACGACGGAGAGGGAGCGGATCCCCGCCCCCAGGCTCCAGAGGTCCTCGATGGTGCGGTCCAGGTGCACCCCGTCGTTCCACCCCGGGCAGAGCACCACCTGCGTGTGCACCTCAAGCTCGCCGTCCAGCAGGAAGCGCAGGTGCTCCATGATCAGGCCCGCGCGCTCGTTGACCACGAGCCGCTGCCGGACCTCGGGCTCGGTGGCGTGGACGCTCACGTACAGCGGGGAGAGGCGTTGGTCCACCAGGCGCTGCATCCCCTTCGGGCCCAGGTTCGTGAGCGTGACGTAGCTGCCGTAGGTGAAGGAGAGCCGGAAGTCGTCGTCCTTCAGCCAGAGGGAGTCGCGCACGCCCGGCGGGTTCCCGTCGATGAAGCAGAACACGCACTTGTTCGCGCACTCGCGCACGGTGTCGGGCGCCGGGACGATGCCCACGGGGGTCCCTGGATCCCGCTCGATCTCGTAGACCACCGCGTCGCCGTCCGGTGTGAGCGCCTCCAGTTCCAGCTCGGTGTCGGAGAGGAGGAAGGTGAGGTCGATGCCGTCGCGCACGCGCTCTCCGTTGATGCGGACGATGCGCGTGCCGATCTCGAGGCTCAACTCCTCGGCGATACTGCCGGCTTCGATCTCGGCGATGCGGACCACGGGGCTCCGGGGGCGTTCCAGCGGGAGGGTACAGAGCATAAAAAGCTAACGGGGGCTCGTCTGCCCTACAATTTTCGGGGTCTTTGGCGGCCCGTGGTGGCCCCCGAAGGCTCGGCCGGTTGCCGGGCCGCTGCGGGCGCCCCCACCTTCAGCCATGCACCGGATCCGCCCCCCCGTCGCCGCCCTCCTGCTCGCTGGCACCCTCGCCTCGGCGTGCGAGCGCGTGGAGCAGGTCCAGGACCACTTCCGCGACCGCACGCCCCACGAGGCGTACCTCGCCTCCCTGGCGGACGCTGGGCTGGCCGGGACCGCTCTGGTGCGGGACTGGATCGCGGTGAGCCTGCGCGCCGTGGAGGGGGCGCCCCTGGTTCAGCTTCCCTTCCAGGAGGAGGGGTTCATCGCCCCGGACGAAGCCGTGGCCATGGCGTACCGCCTCCGCATCGGGCGTGGCCAGCGCCTCAGCGGCGAGGTGACCCTGGGTACGGACGCGAACGCCACCGTCTTCGTGGATCTCTTCCGGGTCCCCGAGGAGCCCGCGGATCCCCTCCGCCCCGTTCTGTCCGTGGATACGGTGCCCGGGGAGTTCCGCTACGAGCCGTGGCGGGAGGGGGAGTACATCCTGCGCGTGCAGCCCGAGCTCCTCCGGGGCGGTCGCTACCGGGTCGTGCTTCGCCTGGAGGCCCAGCTCGCGTTCCCCGTGGACGGCCACGGCGAGAGCGACATCCACAGCGGCTTCGGATCCGCCCGTGACGGCGGGCGCCGGAGCCACCATGGGGTGGACATCTTCGCTCCCCGTGGAACACCGGTGCTGGCGGCCGCCGAAGGCGTGGTGAGCCGGGTGCAGGTCACCAACCTGGGCGGGAAGGTGGTGTGGGTGCGGGACGCGGCGCGCAACGCGAACCTCTACTTCGCGCACCTGGACAGCCAGGCCGTGCTCCCCAATGAAGAGGTCGCCATTGGAGACACCCTGGGCTTCGTGGGGAACACGGGGAACGCGCGCTCCACGCCCCCCCATCTCCACTTCGGCCTGTACCGTCGGGGAGAGGGGCCCGTGGATCCCGCGCCCTTCCTGCGCCGGCCGAGGGGGGTCCTCGAGCGCGTCTCGGCCGACCTGGAGCGGCTGGGGCGGTGGGTGCAGCCGACGGAGGAGGACGTGCCCGTGCGCAGCGCGCCCAGCCAGACCTCGGAGCTGATCGCTGAAGTGGCGCCCCATGCTTCCCTCCGCGTCTGGGGCGGATCCGGTGCGTGGTACCGAGTCCGCCTCGCCGACGGCCGCGACGGCTACGTGTCCGCCCGCCTCACCGAGCCCGCCGAGCGCCCGCCGGAGACGCGGAGCACGGCGGGGGTGGGCCTGGTCGCGCTGGCCTCTGAAGACCCCGCATCCCAGCGCTGAACCCGGGACACACGAGCCGACGGGCGTGCGAAAAGGCTCGCGCACCACACACGGGGAGCGCATAGTACCCGCTTCCCCACCCTCCCAGGATGCACTCCATGCCTCAGCACGACCCTGCCCGGCCCGAGCACCCCAGCGTGGTGGGACCGTACCACATCGTCCACGTCGTGGGAGAGGGGGGGATGGGCGTGGTCTACGCCGCCGAGCAGCTCCACCCGGTCCGGCGGCGTGTCGCGCTCAAGATGATGAGGCCCGGCATGGACTCCCGCGAGGTGGTGGCCCGCTTCGAGGCCGAGCGGCACGCCCTTGCCGTCATGGACCACCCGGGGATCGCCAGGGTCCTGGACGCCGGCGTCGCCGAGGACGGGCGCCCGTACTTCGTCATGGAGCTCGTCCGGGGCGTCCGCATCGACGAGTACTGCGACCGGTTCAGGCTCACCGTGCGTGAGCGTGTGGAGCTCTTCATCCAACTCTGCCAGGCGGTCCAGCATGCCCACCAGAAGGGCCTGATCCATCGGGACCTGAAGCCCTCGAACGTCCTGGTGGCCGAGCAGGACGGCCAGGCCGTGCCCAAGGTCATCGACTTCGGCGTCGCCAAGGCCACGGGGCACCACCTCAGCGACGCGCCCGGCCTTACCACCCTCGGAATTGCCCTCGGCACTCTCGCGTACATGAGCCCGGAGCAGGCCGAAGGGAACCAGCTGGACGTGGACACCCGCTCGGACATCTACTCCCTGGGCGTCATGCTCTACGAGATCCTGGTGGGTCGCGTTCCCCTGGATCCGCAGGAGATCGGGGTGCCCCAGTTCCTGGCGCGCCTGGTCTCCCGTGATGCGGCGGTGCCCCTCCCCGGGGCGCGCCTGGGCGCGGGGGATGGGATCGCGCGAGTGGCAGGGGCGCGTGGGACCACCCCGACGGGGCTCCGGCGGGCGCTGGAGGGCGACTTGCAGTGGGTCGTGATGAAGGCCATCGAGAAGGACCGGGCCCGCCGCTACGAGACCGCGAACGGGCTGGCCATGGACCTGCGGCGTGCGCTGGACGACGAGCCCGTCCTGGCCCGTCCCCCTTCGGCCGCCTACCGCGTGGGAAAGCTCGTCCGGCGCCATCGAACGGCGACGGCGGCGGTGGCGGTGGCGCTCCTGGCGCTCGTGGCGGGGAGCGCGGCGACGACGGTGGGCATGGTCCGCGCCCGAAAGGCGGAGGCGGCGGCCCAGGCGGCGCGTGCGCAGGCCGAGGTGGAGGCGGGCACCGCCCGGAGGGTGGCGGACTTCCTCGTGGAGCTGTTCGAGGTCAGCGATCCGGCGGAAGCGCGGGGGGGCGCGGTCACGGCGAGGGAGATCCTGGACAGGGGCGCGCGCCGCGTGGGACAGGAGTTGAGGGACGAGCCCGTTGTGCAGGCGCGCCTTCTGGCGGCCATGGGGACGGTCTACCAGGGGCTCGGCCTCTACGACGAGGCGCTCCCGCTCCTGGGTCGTGCCCTGGCCCTCAGGGAGGAGGCGCTCCCGGAGGGGAGCCCGGAGATCGCCGAGAGCCTGCGCCGCCTGGGGGTGCTCCAGCGCAACCGGGGGGACCTCGAGGAATCGGAGGGGAGCCTGCGGCGGGCCCTGGACATCCACGAAGCCGCGCTCGGCCCGTCGGACGAGGAAGTGGCGCATACCCTGCACGCCCTTGGCGCCACCGTGCTGGCCAGGGGGCGCCCCGAGCAGGCGGACACGCTCCTGCGGAGGGCGCTCGCGATCGAGGAAGGGCTCCTGGGGGCGGATCAGGACATGGTGGCGAACATCCTGCAGGACCTGGGCACGGTGGGGTACTATCGAGGGGAGTACGCCGAGGCGGGCCAGTACTGGAACCGGGCCGTCGCCATCCGCGAGCGCCAGCTCGGGCCGGACCACCCTCAGGTCGCCGTCGGGCTGAACAACCTGGGTGGGGTCTACTTCCTCGAGGGGCGCTACGACGAGGCCCTGGCGGCCTACGGCAGGGCGCGTGAGATATGGACGCGGGCTCTGGAGCCCGACCACCCGCGCTTCGGCGCCGTGTACACCAACATCGGCGAGACCTACGCGGCGCTGGGCAGGGTCCGGGAGGCCGAGCCCCTGCTCCTGGAAGCGCTCCGCATCAAGGAGCGCACGCTCTCCCCCGACGAGCCCAGCATCGCCACCACCCTGGGGGTGCTGGCGGACATGTACGCTGCCGAGCGCCGGTTCGGGGAGGCTGAGCCCAGGTACCTGCGCGCGATCCGTATCCTGGAGCGGGCCCTGGGCCCGTCCCACGCCCGCCTCGGCGCGCCCCTGGACGGCTACGCGCGCATGCTGCGCGCTGCCGGGCGCGTCGCCGAGGCGGAGGCCGTGGAGATCCGGCGGGCCGCGCTCACTCCCCGATGATGATGTCCGGGTCGATGACCTGGCTGGTCCCGTTCGAGCAGACCACGGTGACGTTGTAGCTGTAAACGTGGTTGAGGAGCGCACCGGGGAGGGGCTGTGGGGTCACCGCCGGGGAATCCGGGGTTCCCGTGAAGCTCATCTGTTCGAAGGGCCAGTTCGCGGGGTCCTTGGGCGTGATGGTCCAGGAAACCGCCCGGGGTGAGACCGAGCCCCAGACGATGTGGTCGGCCCGGGCCATGGCGATGGAGGGCGGGTGCACGCCGGGATTGCCCCCGGGCGTGCAGGCGGCAGTGATGTTCGCCTGCTTTGGCGCACGTCGCGCTTCGGGGCGGTGGGCCCAGACGGCGGAGGCGGCGAGGAGCAGGAGTACGGGGAGGGTCACGACGCGCAGGCGCATGGGCAGCTTCTCCGGGAGGGGAGCGCGTTCGAGCCGGTCGGCGACCGGCAATGGACGCCACTATCGCTCCGGGAGGTGCCTCGGGACAAGGGTCGAGTGAGCGCGACGGTCGAGTCAAAGCGACGGTCGAGCCATGGCGCCGGCGCCGGGATCGCCTGTCAGCCCTTGCCGGGCGTGGCTCCGATGCCACCTTGGAAGGCATGCCGACCCTGCCTCCCGGTACCGAGGTCTCCATCCGGCGCGATGCGCTGCGAAGGCTCAGCTTCCCGCCGTCGTCGGGCTCGGTCCTCATGGTGGCCGTGCACGACGCCGCGCTCCGGTCCTCCGGCAGCCCCCACACGCAGGTCATCGGGCTGCTCCACGGCGACCTGGTCTGGGCCGGGGCCCTCGGCGAGCACCTGCTCGACGTGGAGGCCGAGGGGGGTGGAGACCCGCGTCAGCTCCTGGGGGACGCCGTGGGGATCGGCCCCCGACTCTGGGACCTGGTGTGGCCCGGCGAGCTGCTGAGGGACGCACAGCGTGGCCCTCTGTCCACCATCTACCAGGGAGAGCGCCCCTGGGTAGTGATCGGGGTCGTGGCCGGCGGCGATCTCCTCGCGGCTCCCCTGAACGACGCGGCGAACCCGAAGTGGTTCACGCCCCTGCTGGCCCGGGACGAGGTCCGGATGCCGGGATCGTCCAAGGAGTCCCAGCTGGAGCTGGCCCACGTCTGGAGCCTTCCCGGGTCCCTCGCGGCCGTGGGGTCGGTGGCGCCGGAGGCTCGGGCACGCGTGCTCGCGGCGCTGCGCAGCTACTTCTGACTGCGGGCCGCCACGGTGCTCCCACCCCCAGAGCGGCGAGACCCCGCAGAGTCCTGAGACCCTGCGGGGTTTCGTCTTCCTCAGAGCGGGCGACCAGGTTCGAACTGGCGACCCTCAGCTTGGGAAGCTGATGCTCTACCAACTGAGCTACGCCCGCGTGAACGGAAAATCTAGCCCAGGCCGCATGATGGTCAAGCGCGGGCGGGGGCGACCCGGGCCCTCGCGACTCGGGCGCTCGCTCCGCTCGCTACGGACGCTTCGCGTCCGATCCTCGCTGACTCGGACCCGGGCCGCCTCCGCCCGCTCCGCCTTCGGCGCGGGCGCGGGCTATTGGAATCCATTCCCGCTCCTGGGCCTTCGACCCCTGGGCCTTCAACGGAACGGGCGGCCCGGCTGGTGCCGGACCGCCCGTAGCGGATCAGTGGTATCGGTCGAGCGTCAGCTGACGACCGTGTACCCGTAGCCGTCCACCTTGCCGGTGCCGGTGTAGTTCAGGTCGAAGGACTGCGACGAGTCCGCCTGGCCGACGGTGACCGTGACGGCCTGGGTTCCCAGCGTGTTCCCTGCTGCGTCGTAGAACGTGAAGCCCAGGGTGACGGAGGTGCCGGCAGCCAGCGTCTTGTTGAGCACGGACCCCGTGACGCGGGCGCCGTCCTCGCGACGCATGAGCTGCAGGTCGTTCACGACGAACGGGAGCGCCTCGATACGGCGCACGAGCGCAGTGGCCTGAGCCTCGTCGCCCCCCTGGTTCACGGCCTGGGCGAGAATGAGCATGGCGTTCTGGTTGTTCGGATCCAGCGCGAGCCACTGGTTCGCCGCCTCGGGGACCTGCGCGTACGCCGAGTCGATCTGGAGCGACCGCGCCCACATCTCGATGGCGTCACGGTCCTTCTTCGCCAGGTTCGCGGCGCCCTTGAAGGCCTGCGCGGCACGGCCGTAGTCGCTGCCGGTGTAGAAGCCGACGCCGATGGCGTAGAAGTCGACGTTGGTCAGGCCCGGCTGGGCCATGAGGTCCTCATAGACCTGGAACGCACGCGTGGTGTCTCCGGTCTGGAGCAGGATGGCGGCCAGGTTGCGCCGCATCTGCAGGTCCTCGGGGTTGTCGTTCACCAGCGCCTGGAAGCTGTTCACGGCCTCCTCGAAGCGCCCGGCGTCGGCCAGGACGGAGGCCCGCGTGAACGGGATCTCCTTGCCCATCTCCATCCAGCTGGCCACGGTGGCCGAGTCCATCTCGGCAACCCGCACGGAGTCGCCGATGATGGCCGCCGCGCCGTCCAGGTGCTTCAGCGCCTCGTCGTGACGGCGGAGCTGGGCGTAGATCTGGCCAAGCGTCACCATGATCTCGGGGCGCTTGTCGTACATGGTGTTGGCCTTCTCGAACACGACAGCCGCGGCCTCGTACTCGCCCGCGTTCACCAGCGGCGCGGCTTCCTGGTACAGGTTGATCCAGGTCTGCTCGCGCATCGTCTCTGTCTCGAGCGAGTAGATGGGGCGGAGCTGCTCGGCCTTGGTGAGATAGGCGTCGGCCTCCGTGTACTGCGCGAGCCCGATGGAGGCGGTGCCCGCCTGCAGGTACGGGAGCGGGTTGATGGAATCGGCCGCGATGGCGGCCTTGGCGGAAGTCAGGGCCTGCTCGAAGAGCGCGCGGGCCTCGGCCTCCCCCTCGGTCTGCACAGCCTGATCCAAAGCCTTCTGAGCGGCCTTGGTGTCGTCATTCTGGCGGGGGCGCTGCCCCTGCGAGAGCTGCTGGCCGCGTACGCCACTGCCGCTTGCGGCGGGGGCGGGCGACGATCCGCCCGAAGACGTGCCACCAGCGCAGGCGGAGAAGCCGACGGCCGCCGCCAGTGTAAGGACGAGTCCATAGCGGATCTTCATCCGGTGATCCTCCCTAAAGGTCAGGAACGTTAGACCAAATAAACTAGAAAAGGCACAAAACCCCGTCAAACCTTGGCGCCCCCCCCGGGGGCGCTGCCTGGGCGCAGCCGCCCCAGCGCCTCCTCCCTGCCCAGGGCCGCCAGGAGCTTTCCGAGGTCGGGGCCGGCCTCGGAGCCGACGAGGGCGAGGCGCACCGGATGGAAGAGGGCGGCGCCCTTCGTACCCACCTCCCGGCCGGTGGCGCGGACCGCGGCGGCCAGCGGCGCCTCCTCCCAGGGATCCACCCCCTCCAGCGCCCGGCACACCGCCTCCAGGAGCTCCGGGGCACCCGGGTAGGCGGCGAGGGCGGAGGCGGCCTCCCCGCCCCGCTCGGCGCCACCGAACAGGATGGGGAGGTGTTCGTTGATGTCCCCGTAGGTGGACAGGCGGGTGCGGAGCGCTTCCACGACCTGCTTCCAATGCGTCCGCGCCGGGGCGAAGCGCGTCTCGTCCAGGAAGGGGGCCACGTGCTCCGCCAGCGTGCCCGGGTCCTCCCGGGAGAGGTGCTGGGACGAGATCCAGAGGAGCTTCTCGGGGTCCATCTGGGTGTCGGAGCGGCCCACCCTCTCCAGCGCCACCGCGTCCACCAGCTCCTGCCGGGCCAGGACCTCCTTCCCCTCCGGGTGCGACCACCCCAGGAGCGAGAGGTAGTTGAGCACCGCGTCGGCGGGGTAGCCCAGGCGCCGGAGCTCCGCCACGGCGGCGGCGCCGTCCCGCTTGGAGAGCTTCCGGCCGTCGGCGCCCAGCACCGTGGGGAGGTGGGCGAAGACGGGCCGCGCGCGGCCCAGTGCGTCGAACAGGAGGGCCTGCTTCGGGGTGTTGGAGAGGTGCCCCACGCCCCGGATCACGTGCGTGATCTCCATAGCGACGTCGTCCACCACCACCGCGAAGTTGTACGTTGCCCGGCCGTCGGACCTGCGGATGACGAAATCGTCTATATCACTGGCAGGAAATGAGATAGGGCCGAATACCTCATCGTCCACATCCACGCTGGCGAGACCGCGCGGCACGGCGAAGCGGATCACCGGCGCAGGGCCGCCCCCGGACAGGCGCCGGGAACGCTCCGCAGGATCGAGGTCCCGGCAGCGGCCGAGATAGTGGCGGACCTCCCTGCCCTCCTTTCCGATCTCGCTCTCCAGGTCCCCCTCGCCGCAGAAGCACGGGTACGCCCGGCCGGCAGCCAGGAGTGCGTCCACGGCGGCGGCGTAGACCGCATTCCGCTGGCTCTGACGGTAGGGGGCGTGAGGGCCGCCCACGCCCGGTCCCTCGTCCCAGTCCAGTCCGAGCCACCGCAGGTCCTCGAGGATCCCCTCCTCTCCGCCGTCCACGTTCCGCTCGACGTCCGTGTCCTCGATGCGCAGGACGAAGGCCCCGCCGTGGCGGCGCGCGAACAGCCAGTTGAACGCGGCCGCCCGCACGTTCCCCAGGTGCAGGCGCCCTGTCGGGCTGGGGGCGAAGCGGGTGCGGACGGTCATCTCACCTCCCCAGGTATGTGAGCACGCGCGCTGCCAGCGTCTCGGAGAACCCGGGCACCCGGGCGATCTCCTCGCGCGTGGACTCCTTCACGCCCTTCACGGACCCGAAGCGCCGCAGGAGCTCACGCTGCCGCGAGGGCCCGATCCCCGGGATCTCGGACAGGTCGCTGCGGAGCGTGCGCTTGCTCCGGAGCTTCCTGTTGTACGTCACGGCGAAGCGGTGGGCCTCGTCCCGGATCCTCTGGAGGAGGTGGAGCGCCCGGTCCCGTCGGTCCAGGCGGATCCCCTTCTTCCGCCCCGGAAGGAACACCTCTTCCTCCTTCTTGGCCAGGGCCGCGACCTGCACGTGGGGGAGCCCGAGCAGCTGGAGCGCGTCCGTGGCGGCGGAGAGCTGCCCCTTTCCCCCGTCGATCACCGCCAGGTCGGGGAGCGGAGCGCCCTCCTCCACCCGCCGCCTGAAGTAGCGTGTGACGGCTTCGGCCATGGAGCGGAGGTCGTCGTTCCCCCAGTCCCCCTTGATGCGCATGTGGCGGTACGCGGCCTTCCGGGGCTCCCCGTTCTCGAACACCACGGCGCTCGCCACCGTCTCGGCCCCCTGGGTGTGGGAGATGTCGAAGCAGACCATGAGCCGGGGGACCACCTTCAGGTCGAGCTCCTCCTGGAGGCTGTAGAGGGCATCCTCCGCGCGGTCCGCCGCGAAGGCCAGCGCCGCCACCCGGTCCTCCAGGACGTGGCGCGCGTTGTCCGCCGCCAGCTCCACGATGCCCAGCTTGTCGCCCTTCCTGGGCACGTGCAGCGCCACCCGCCTGCCGGCGGCCCGGGAGAGGACCTCCTCCAGGAGCGCCTGGTCCGGGACCGCCAGGGGAAGGAGCACCTCCCGCGGGAGGTCCGACGTGCCGGCCTCTCCCCCTCCCAGGTAGTGGCGCGAGAGGAGGGAGCCGAGGAGCTCCATGTCCGGTGCGTCCCGGGGCTCCACGAAGCGCAGCGTCTCCCGTCCCAGCAGAAGGCCGGAGCGGATCCGGAGCACGACCCCGGCGGCCAGCTCTCCGTCGCGGGCCAACCCCACCACGTCCAGGTCCCCTCCCTGGGCCCGGTGGACCCGCTGCTCCCGGGCCAGCGCGTCGAGCCCCTGCACCACGTCGCGGAGGCGGGCGGCGGTCTCGAAGTCGAGCGCCGCGGACGCGATCCGCATGCGCGCGTCCACGGTGCGGCGCAGGTCCTCCGTGTCCCCCTCGAGGATGCGCAGGATCTCCTCCACCATGGCCCGGTACTGCTCCTCCGTCTGGAGCCCCACGCATGGAGCGAGGCACCGGCCGATGTGGTGGTCCAGGCACGGGCGGTCCGGCGCCTCCCTGGGAAGGTCGTAGCGGCACGACCGCACCGTGTGCAGGCGCTTGATCACCTCCAGGGCCTGCCTCATGGGCCCCACCGACGTGTACGGGCCGAAGTAGCGGGCGCCGTCGTTCACCACGCGCCGCGTCACGTACACCCGGGGGAAGGGCTCCTGCACGGTGACCTTGATGTACGGGTACCGCTTGTCGTCCCTCAGCAGGATGTTGAAGCGGGGCCGGTGCGCCTTGATGAGGTTCGCCTCGAGGATGAGCGCCTCGGCCTCGCTTCCCACCACGAGCGTCTCGAGCCCGTCCACGTGGCGCATCAGCTCCCGGGTCTTGGCCGTGTGGTCCGCCTCGGCGCGGAAGTAGCTGCGCACCCTCGGCCTCAGGGACTTGGCCTTCCCCACGTACAGCACGCCCCCCCGGGCGTCCCGGAACAGGTACACGCCCGGCTTGGTGGAGAGGCTGGCCAGAACCGAGGAGTCTACCGGCACGATGGGAGCAGCGGGTGGTCCAGCGGGTGGTCCGCGAAGCGCCTCAGACGGCGCCCCGTCGGAGGGGGATGCCCAGCCCCAGGAGGGATGAGGCCGCAAGGTAGACTACACCGTAGGCGGCGAGCGTTTCCATGGCGATCACGAACGGGTGGGCGGGCGGGAGGACGAGCTGGAGCCCCACCCCGGCGGCGGCGGCGAGGGTGGCCGCGAGCGTGAGGCGGACGAGGCGGGACGCCCCCGGCCCGAAGGGGCCCACCCGGGCGCCCAGCGCCCTGCGCAGCAGCGTGAACTCCATCCAGGCTCCCACCGACGCGCCCAGCCCGAGTCCCGCCGCCCCGAGGTGCACCCCTCCGAACCCCAGGGCATCCAGCGGGAACATGAGGGCGAACCCGGCGCCCGCGGAGACGGCGACCCGGGCATAGGCGACGCGCGCCGGGGTCCGGGTGTCGCGCAGAGCGTAGAAGGCCGACGACAGGACCCGGGAGCTGGCCGAGGCGGTGAGCCCCAGCGTGTACGCCGCCAGCACGGCCCAGGTGGCCAGGCTCTGGGCCCCTCCGAACGAGCCGGTCTCGTAGAGGGCGGCCACGATGACGTCGCCCAGGGCCAGGTACCCCACCGCCGACGGGATGAGGAACCAGGAGACGCGGCGGAGCGCCGTGGACACCCTGTCGGCGACGACCTGCTCCGCTTCTCCCCGCATCCTGGAAAGCTCCGGGAGCTCGGAGGCGGCCACGGACATCCCGAAGAGCGAGATGGGGAGGATGTAGAAGGTCTGCGCGTACCCGAGGAGCGCCACGGCGCCCTCCGCCAGCTGGGCGGCGAGGATGAGGTCCACCCACCCGCTGAGGTTGACCACGCCCCGGGCGGCGACCACCGGGCCGAAGTTCCGCACCGCCTCCTTCACCCCCGGCACGCCCCGCCCCAGCGAGAGCCGGAAACCGCGGAGGTGTCCGAGGAGGAAGGGGATCTGCACGGCGAGCTGGAGGACCCCGCCCACCAGGGCGCCCCAGGCCAGCGCCACCACCAGGTCGTCCAGCCCGAGGGCGAGCCACGCACCGCCGGCCACCATGGCGGCGATCATGGCCAGGTTCCAGAACACGGGCGCGACGTAGGAGACGAAGAAGCGGCGGTGCGTGTTCAGGATCCCCAGGGCCCAGGCGCTCACCACGAGCACGCCGGTCATGGGGAAGAGGATCCGCGTCAGGGTGACGGTGAGCGCCTGCTTCTCCGGGCTCCAGTCGAAGAAGAACGCATGGACGAGCAGGGGCGCCAGGAGGATCCCGCCCAGCGCGAGCCCCGCGGCCACGGCGGTGAGGATCCCCAGCGCGGCGCCGGCGAAGCGCCCCGCCTCCTCGTCCTTCCCCTGCTCCAGGAGCTCCGCGTACACGGGGATCAGCGATGCCGACAGCGTCCCCTCGCCCAGGAGGTTCTGCAGGACGTTGGGAAGGCGCAGCGCCGCACGCCACGCGTCGGCCAGGTCGCTGGTGCCGAACCAGTGGGCGAAGACGCGCTCGCGGACGAAGCCGAAGATCCGGCTGAGGAAGATCCCCGCGCCCACGAAGGCGGCGGCGCGGGCTCCCCGGGATCGTTCGGTCACGTTCGGCCCCGACGCGTCAGCCCGGCGGGCTTCCGGGGGGGAGCGCCGCGCCCGGGTCCGGCCGCCGCTCGGCGAGGAGCTTGTGCAGGAACTGGCTCTCCTCGTCGAGGCGGGACACCTCCGACGTCAGGCGCTCGATCTCGCCCTCCAGGAAGGCCACGCGCTCGGCGGTCAGGTCGGGAGGGCCGTCCGGTCTCCCGCGCTCCAGCCGCGACGCCATGGCCCGGCCGACCTGGGAGTCCAGGAGGATGGCCATGAGGGGGATGAGCACCACGACGAGGAGGATGAGGGACAGCATGGGCCGAAGTTAGGCGCGGGAGCGCGTGGAGATCAACTGGAGTCCTCCTCCTTGGTACGTGCCGGCCTCAACGGAGATTCACGTCGAAGCGCTCCACCAGCTCATCAAGAAACGCGCCACCGTAGCGCGCGAGGAAGTAGAACGGGTTGATGACGCGCTCCTGAGGCTTCCCCAGAGGGAAGAGGTGCCGCTGCGCCTTCTCCAGCTGGGAGAGGGCGACCTCGTTCTCCCGCTTGAGCGCCGCCACGACCTTCCGTTCCAGCTCCTCCATGGCCGAGAAGGCCTGGCTCCGGACGCTCTGGACCGGGCCCTTCAGCGTGGGGTCGATGGCCTTCACCGCGTCCTGGAGCTCTCCCACGCCCTTGCCTATGGCGCCTCTCAGCGAGCTCAGCGCGGCACCCACGGCGGCGGGAACCTCGTCCCGGGTGACCTCCCCGGCCAGCTCGTGGAAGGGCTTCTGCACGCCCTCCACGCCCACCCCGAACTTGTCCAGCACCTTGCGGATCTTCGACTCCACGACGGTCGCGCCCAGGCGCGGGTGGACCACGGGCATGCCGATCCCATGGGCGAGGAAGTAGTCGCCGAGCTGGGCCCAGTACGCAGCCTCGCCCGGACCGGCGACGTAACTGAGCGTCGGGAAGACCGAGCTCTCCACGACCGGGCGGAGGAGGACGTTCGGCGAGAGGGCCAGGGGGTCGGCGCCGGCGCGGACGCGCACCTCCGCGAGGGTCAGCTGCTCCCCCGACAGGCGAAGCCTGAAGCCTCCCTCGTCCCGGTACAGGCGCTCCCTCCCGGAACGCCCTTCCAGGAACAGGTTCACGCCTCCTTCCAGGAGCGGGACCTGGACGGCGTACCCCTCCGCCTCGAGTCGGGCGCCGGTGGCGGCCAGCACCGCCTCGAGCTCGGCCGCCCGCTCCAGCTCCTCCAGGAGGAGCCCCGCCGAGGCCTCCTTGACCACGGGGGCGGCGGCGTCCGTGAAGAACATCCCGTGCCGGCCGAGCAGCTCCTGGAGGATCCGCGAGAACGCTTCCGGCAGGGTGGCGTCGGGGGCCACGGCCTCGCGCAGCAAATCCGCGAAGGGAAGGCTGAAGTCGGTCTGGGGGAGGTTCTGGAGGAAGCCTTCGAGGAGCGCCGGTGCGGCCGGGCCCATCGGCACGCGGTGCAGCGACGGCTGGCGGGCGGGGTCGGGCGCGTCCAGGGAGGGCGCGTGCAGCTCGTTGTCCACGCCCACCAGGTAGGTGTGGTTGGCCTCGGCCCAATCGTGGTCCTCGGAGGCGACCCAGAACACGGGGAGGACCGGCTTGCCCAGGCGCGATTCCAGCGCGCGGGCGAGGCGGATGGCGGTGATCCCCTTGTAGAGGTTGTAGAGCGGGCCCCCGAAGAGCCCGGGCTGCTGTCCGGTGGTCACCACGTACCCGCCCTCCTCCACGAAGCGGCGGAGACGGGCGGCGTCCCCTCCCGGGGGCACGGTGAGCGCGGCGGCGGCTCGCGTGCGCCGCTCCCGGTCGAAGCGGCCGTCCACCTCGGCGGCCTTGGCCGCATAGGCGCCGGCGTCGCCGAAGTGCCCCCCGTAGAACGCGAGGGCGCGGGCGTCGGCCGCGACGTACGCGCGGACCAGGGGCGCGCCCGTCGGGCGCGAGACCAGGACTTCCAGGTTGAGAGGGGTGTCCGCCACGTCACGCTCCTTTGTGGTACGGCTCGCCGCGCAGGAGCGTGCCCGCGCGGTACAGCTGCTCGGCGAGAACCAGGCGCGCCAGCTCGTGGGGCATGGTGAGGGGGGAGAGGGCCAGGCGCCGCTGTGCCCGCTCCAGGACGGCCTCGGCGAGGCCGAAGGCGCCTCCGATGACGAACGCCACCCCGGGCGAGGAGCGCACGGCCTCCCCCTCCAGCACGGCGGCGAGCTCCCGGGAGCCCAGCCCCTTCCCCGCCCTGGTGAGGGCCACGACGGTGAAGCCCTGGGGGACCCTGGAGAGGAGGCGCTGGGCCTCCGCCTCCTTCACGCGCTCGGCGGCCGGATCCCGCCCGGGCGCGCCCGCCTCCACCTCGGCGATCTCGAGCTTCCAGTACCGGCGCGCCCGCTCCTCGTACTCGGCGACGGGCGCCTCGAGCGTCCCCCGCACCCTTCCCACCGCGACGACCAGGACCTTCACCAGGGTAGCCCGCCGGCGCGACTCACCACGGTGTCCTCGAGGCAGCGCTCGTTGTCGCGGTACGGGTGGTCGAGCGTGTAGTGGAGCCCGCGGCTCTCCCGGCGCAGGCGCGCGCAGCGGACGATGAGCTCGGCGACCTGGAGCAGGTTGCGGAGCTCCGCGCCGGGGGCCGTCCATCGGGCTCGCAGCCAACGGTGGGCCTCCGCAGACGAGAGGCGTGCGATCTCCCCCTCGGCCTGCTCCAGGCGCTCCTCGGAGCGCACGATCCCCACCAGGTCCCACATGAGGTCCCGGAGCTCGGCGCGCCGCTGCGCGATGCCGGCGAGGTCCGGCTCCTCGCTGCCGGGCGCCGGAAGCTCCGGGGGCAACGGGGGAACGGGCGCGCGGCCCCCCAGCGTCTCGAGCCGGTAGGAGACCATGCGGGCCGCGCGGTCGGCGAACACGACCGCCTCGAGCAGGGAGTTGGACGCCAGGCGGTTCGCCCCGTGGACGCCCGAGCACGCCACCTCGCCGGTCGCGTACAGACCCGCGAGGCTCGTGTGTCCCATGCTGTCGGTGAGGACGCCCCCGCACGCGTAGTGCGCGGCGGGGACCACGGGGATCCCCGTCATGGGATCCACGCCCTGCTCCCGGCACCCGGCGAGGGCGTCCGGGAAGCGCTCCTCGAAGCGCTCCCTGCCGATGGGCGAGACGTCCAGGAGGACGTGGCTCTCGGAGCGCTCCTTGAGCTCCCGGTCGATCGCCCGCGCCACCACGTCCCGGGGCGCAAGGGAGCCGAGGGAGTGGTAGCGCTCCATGAAGGCGGCGCCGTCCATCGTCCGAAGCACCGCCCCTTCCCCGCGCACCGCCTCGGAGATGAGGAAGGCAGGGTCCTGGGTGGGGTGGAGGGCGGTGGGGTGGAACTGGATGAACTCCATGTTCGCGATGCGGGCGCCCGCCCGGTACGCCATCGCGATCCCGTCGCCGGTGGCGATGGGCGGGTTGGTGGTGTGGCGATAGACCTGTCCGCACCCGCCGGAGGCCAGCATGGTGAAGCGCGCGTGGACCACGGTCAGGGCTCCCGTGCGGTGGTCGAGGACCTGGGCACCGGAGCAGACCGCGCGGCCGGAGGGGTCCGCCACCACCACGAGGTCGAGGGCCAGGTGGTCCTCCAGCACCTCGATGTTGGGCTCCGCCGCGACCGCGGCCAGGAGCGCGCTCTCGATCTCCCGGCCGGTGTGGTCCCCGGTATGTGCGATGCGCCGCCGCGAGTGGCCGCCCTCCCGGCCGAGGGAGAGGCGCTGGGGGCTCTCCCCGTCGAAGTGGGCCCCCCACTCCATGAGCTCGCGCACCCGGGCCGGCCCTTCGGTGACGAGCACCTCCACCGCCTTGGCGTGACAGAGCCCCGCGCCGGCGATGAGCGTGTCCTGCACGTGGAGGTCGAAGGTATCGTCGTCGCCGAGGACCGACGCGATCCCGCCCTTCGCGTAGTTGGTGGCGGAGGCCGCCCGCTCCTTCTTGGTCACGAGGAGGACGCGGGCCCTGGGGGCGAGCTTGAGGGCGAACGTGAGCCCGGCGATGCCGCTCCCGATGACAAGGACGTCGGTGGTTCGTTCCATCAGGGTCCTCTCACGGCGGTGACGAGCCCGGCGAGCGCGGCCTCGCCGGCCTCCCAGCGGAGCGACAGCGAGAGTACGCGCAGGGCCGGTCCCAGCGCCGTCTCGTGGGGTTGGAGCTTCACCGCGTCCTTCTCGGTGACCACAACGGTACGCTCCCCGGCCCGCGCGCGCATGGCCTTGACGTCGTCGTGCGTGAACTCGTGGTGGTCGGGGAACGCCAGCAGCTCGGTGGGCGCCCCTGTGGCCGCCTCCAGCTGAGCCGCGAAGGACTCGGGCCTGGCCACGGCGGTGACGGCCAGCGTGGGCCCCTCGGGCGCCGGCGCCGGGGCGCCGTCCAGGGAGTGCCAACCGTGCGGCACCAGGGCCACCCGCCCCACGAGGAGCGCCGGGAAGAGGGCGGCCACCTCGCGCGCCCTCGCGTCGGCCTCGGCCTCGGTGGCCGTCCTGCGCGTCACGACGACGCCGTGGGAGCGCCCCAGCGCCGTCGCGGGCTCCCGGAACGGGCCCCTCGGGAGAAGCCGCCCCCGGAGCGTGTCCTCGGCGGCCAGAAGGACCAGGTCCACGTCCCGGGCGAGGCGCCTGTGCTGGAAGCCGTCGTCCAGGACCACCGCCTGGGCCCCTCCGGCGAGGGCGGCCCGGGCCGCCGCCACCCGGTCGGGGTCGGCGACCACGGGGACGTCGGGGTTCCAGCGGTGGTGCAGGAGGAGCTCGTCGCGTCCGTACCCCCGGGCCACCAGCGCCGGCTTCAGCCCCGCGGCGGCCAGGGCTCGGGCGGCCCACGCGGCCACCGGGGTCTTCCCCGTCCCGCCCAGGGACAGGTTCCCCACGCTGACCACCCGGAGCCCGTGCACGACGATCCCACCCCGACCGTCGTACCGCCGGTTCCGGAGCGCCAGGCCACCCCGGTACGCCCACTCGGCCGGCGCGGCCAGGGCCTGGAGAACGGCGCCGGCGGCGCCCGCGTCCCCCCGCCACCAGCGCCGGAGGGCCTGCTCGACGCCCGCCCTCACGAGGCGGCACACGCCGCGGACCGGTCGGCGAGGGCGTCGAGCTCCTGACCGAGCTCGCGCGCCAGCGCCTCCAGGGCGGAGCGGTGCATGTGGGCGGGGACCCTCCGGGGAGGGCCGTACGCGACGCAGAGCCGCGAGAAGGGGTGGGGGATGAGGGAGCGGTCCCAGCTTCCCACGCGCCACGCCCCCGAGGCGCCGGCGGCCAGCGGCACCACGGGAAGGCCGGTGGCCTGGGCGACCGCCAGCGCCCCGGGCTTGAACTGCCGCTCGGGGCCCCGGGGCCCGTCGGGGGTGATCGCCAGGTCCTTCCCTGCCCGGGCGGCACGGATGAGGCCTTTGAGCGCCTTGGTCGCGCCCCGGGTGCTGGAGCCGCGCACCGAGCCGAACCCCCAGCGGCGGATGAGGCGCACGAGCGCCTCTCCGTCCCCGTGCTCGCTCACCAGCGTCACGATCCCCTCGTCCCGGTGGCACCAGGCCAGCGGCAGCGTGTGGGCGTGCCAGAACACGAAGATGATGGGCGTGCCCTCGGCCCGCAGGCGCAGGTAGTGCTCCTCCTCCACCCTGCGCTCGCGCAGGGTAGCGAAAAGAGGGCCGAGCAGCCCGGCGCCCACCGCTCCGAGAGCGGCGTCGCGAACGCCGCTCACCTGCGCTCCCTCAGGATATCCGCTGCGAGCTCGGCCACGCGGGCCGAGGCGCCCGCCGTGCCCAGGGCCGCGCGCACCCGGGCCAGCCCCTCCAGCTGGCGCGCCCGGGCCGGCGTGTCGCCGAGGAGGGGGACCAGGCGCTCCGCGAGGGCGGAGGGCGTGGCGGAGCCCTGGAGCAGCTCCGGGACCACCTCTTCCCCGGCCACCAGGTTCGCCAGCCCGACGTGGGGGATGCGGACCAGGCGCCGCGCCAGCGCGAAGGTCACCGGGTGCGTCCGGTACGCCACGACGGAGGGGGTCCCCTCCAGGGCGGCCTCCAGCGTGGATGTTCCCGATTTCACGAGGGCGGCGCGGGCGTGCCGGAGGAGCGCGCGGGAGTCCGAGGTCACGGGGATTCCGGTGCCCGAGAGCCACGCCTCCGGCACGGATGCGGCCCGGGCCAGAACGGGCTGGACCTCCGGGTGCGTGCTCCGCACCAGCTCGGCGGCCCGGGCGAACACGTCCAGGTGGCGCTCCACCTCCTGCCTCCGGGAGCCGGGGAGGAGCGCCAGCAGCGGGCGCCCCGGGTACAGGCCCATCCGGCGGCAGAGCGCGTCCCTGTCCTCGACCTCGCCCGGCCGCTCGAGCAGCGGGTGGCCCACGAAGGACGCCGATGCTCCCGCCGCCCTCAGGACCTCCTCCTCGAAGGGGAGGATGACAGCGACGTGGCGCGTCCACCGCGCGAGCTGGCGCGCGCGCCGGGGCTTCCAGGCCCAAACCTGGGGCGCGATGTAGTAGAGGACGGGCACGCGGTGGCGGTGCGCCGCCCGGGCGACGCGCAGGTTGAGGCCGGGGTAGTCCACGGGGATGACCAGGTCGATCTCCCCCGACGCGAGCCGGCGCGTCAGCGCGGAGAGGAGCGTGCGGAAGAAGGCCAGGTGGCGCGCCACCTCGACGAACCCCATGACGGCCATGCGATCGAGGCCGGCCAGGAGCTCCACCCCCTCCGCGGCCATGCGTGGTCCACCGGTCCCCACCAGCCGCGCCCCGGGCCAGCGGGCGCGGAGCGCGCGGGCCAGCGCGGCGGCGTGCTCGTCCCCGGACGCCTCTCCGGCGAGGAGCAGGATGGCGGGAGGGGAGGTCACGCCAGGCTCGGCCCGGTCAGAGGCGTCCGAGATACCACAGGGCCACGATGACCAGCGCCAGGAGGATGATCAGCCGGCTGGGCGACATCCCTCTCCGGGCGCCGTAGCCGAGCTGGCTCCGGTCACGCCGGGCGCGTATCAGCGACATGGTCCGCGATCCGTTCCTGGATGGCCAGGGCCACGGCCAGCGCCGCCCTGCCGTCGTCTCCCGTCACCGCCGGGGCGGCGTTGCCCCGGACGGCCTCGCGGAAGTTCTCCAACTCCCGCCGGAGGGGCTCCGCGCCATCCCCCTCCAGCGTCACCCGCTCCACGATCTCCGAGAGGTCCGCGGCGGCGGGGCCGTCGGCGGCCCTGGCGTGGAGCTCCGAGAGATCCTGGCGGAGCCTGAGGAACTCGCCGGTCCCGTCGGCCAGGTTCAGGCTCAGGTACCCCGAGGGCTGGAAGATCCGCAGCTTCCTCATCCGCTCCAGCGACACCCGGCTCGCCGTCAGGTTCGCCACCGCCCCGCCCGCGAACGTGAGTCGCGCGTTGGCGATGTCCACGCTCGAGGTGAGCACCGGAAGCCCGGACGCGGCCAACTCCACGAGGGGCATACCCACCAGGCTCATGACCAGGTCCACGTCGTGGATCATGAGGTCCAGGACCACCGCCACGTCGGTGCTCCTCGGCGTGAAGAGGGCCATGCGGTGGGACTCGATGAAGAGCGGGCGGTCCAGGAAGGGGAGCGCCGCCAGCACGGCGGGGTTGAAGCGCTCCACGTGGCCGGTCTGGACGAATGCACCCCCTTCTCCGGCGGCGGCGAGGATCCGGTCCGCGGCGTGCAGCGTAGGCGCCAGCGGCTTCTCAACGAGGACCGGGATGCCCCGGAGCAGCGCGGCCACGGCCACCTCCTCGTGCGCGCGGGTGGGCACCGCCACCACGAGCGCGTCGGACGCGTCCAGGAGGGCCTCCAGCGACTCCATGGCCGTCGCCCCCAACTGCGTGGCCACCTCATGGGCGCGCTCGGGGCGCACGTCGTGGATCCCCGACAGGGTGGCCCCCTCCATGGCTGCCAGGATGCGGGCGTGATGCTGCCCCAGGGCACCCACGCCCGCCACGCCGATCCGGGGATGTCGGGGAGGAGTCATGCCGCCCTCAGATGACGATGCCGCGCTCGCTCGCCCGGATGAACGCCAGGAGGTGGAGCACCTCGGGGAATGCGGGCACCTCCTCCTCCACCCTGGCCATCGCCCGGGAGAGGTTGAGCTTGGACTGGAACAGGATCCGGTACGCCCGCTTCAGCGCCGTGCGCACCTCCATCGAGAGTCCGCGCCGCTCCAGCCCCACCGAGTTGAGCCCCAGGAGGCGCGCGTCGTTCCCCACGGCGCGGCAGTAGGGAGGGACGTCCTGGGTGATGCGGGAGGCGCCCGCGATGAAGGCGTGCGCCCCGATGCGGACGAACTGATGGATCCCCGTCAGGCCGCCGACGCTCACCCAGTCCTCCATGACCACGTGTCCCCCCATGGCCACCGAGTTGGCGAGGATCACGTTGTTGCCGAGGGTGCAGTCGTGGGCGACATGGCCGTACGCCATGATGAGGCAATCGGAGCCGACCACCGTGCGGCCCGACGCGGCCGTGCCCCGGTTCAGCGTGGCGAACTCGCGGATCACGGCCCGGGGCCCGACCTCGAGGAAGGTCTCCTCGCCCAGGTACTTGAGGTCCTGGGGGTCCGTGCCGAGCACGGCGCCGTTGGAGAGTCGCGAATCCTCACCCACCGAGGTGTTCCGCTCGAGGAGCACGCGGGGGCCGATCTCGGTGCCGTCGCCCACCCGGACGCCGGGCCCCACGACGGCCCACGGCCCCACGGTGACGCCCTGCCCCAGCTCGGCCCGGGGATCCACGAGCGCGGTGGGATGGACGACGGTCTCTCCCCGGGTGCCCGCGGTGGCTTCCGTCACTTGTCCATGACCCGCGCCATGAGGTCGGCTTCGGTGGCGACCTGGCCGTCCACGAGGCCCACGCCGCGCATCTTGCAGATGCCCCGGCGGAACTGGAGCATCTCCACCTCGAAGACGACCGTGTCCCCGGGTGTGACCGGGCGACGCCACTTCACGTTGTCCAGCGACATGAAGTAGACCACCTTCCCCTCCGGGTCCTCAACGGCGTCCATGAGGAGGAGCCCGCCCACCTGCGCCATGGCCTCGATGAGGAGCACGCCCGGCATGATGGGGTGCCCGGGGTAATGACCCTGGAAGAACGGCTCGTTGATGGTGACGTTCTTCATCCCGACGATCCGCTTTCCAGACTCGAAGTCCACGATCCGGTCCACCAGCAGCATCGGGTAGCGGTGCGGCAGGTAGCGCATGATCTCGTTGATGTCCACGACGGGCGTGCGCCGGTTCCTGCGCGCGTGCTCGGCGAGGGCGCGGGCGAAGCGGATGTTGCCGGCGTGGCTGGGGCGCTCCGCCACCACGCGGGCCTCCAGGCGCGCCCCGAGGAGCGCCAGGTCTCCCGCCAGATCCCCCACCTTGTGGCGCAGGAACTCGTCGGGGAAGCGGAGCCCGTCGTTGAGGATCCCGTCCTCGCCCAGCGCCACGGTGTTCTCCAGGCTGGCGCCCAGGCCCAGCCCCCGGGCCCGTATCGCGTCCCACTCCCGGGCGAACCCGAACGTCCGCGCGGGGGCGATGTCCCGCGCGAAGCCGTCCCGGTCCAGGATGAACGACCCGGATTGACGTCCGATGGCCGGGTGCGCGAAGTCGATGGTGGCCGAGATCCTGAGCCCCTCCCCCGGCGCGGCCATGTAGGACTCGCCGCCGGGGCCCTCCATCGAGAGGGCGGAAGGGAGCCGGAGCACCTTGGCGGGCGCTTCCAGCCCCACCTTCCCCGCCTCGTCCAGGGCGCCCAGGTAGTCGCGGAAGGACCCGTCCCGGATGGGGACCTCCGGTCCGCTCACCTCCACGAGGACGTTGTCCACCCCGGCCGCGCTCACCGCGGCCAGGAGGTGCTCCACCGTGAGGATCCTCGCCTCGCCGGCCGCCAGCGTCGTCCCCAGGTCGGTGCCGGCGACGTGCTCCAGGGTGGCCGGGATCTCCGGCGCTCCCTCGAGGTCGGTGCGACGGAAGCGGATCCCCGTGCCGGCGGGCGCGGGCCGGAAGGTCACCGTGGCATGGGCGCCGGAGTGCACGCCGGCTCCGTCCAGGGTGACGTCCCTGCCGATGGTCGTCTGGTTCGGAGCGCTCATTCGCCTCGGAGGTTGGGGTCGCGGGCCGCCGGTCCAGGTCGGTACAAACTAACCGGCCCGGACCTTCTTGCCTAAGCCGGGAGCGCCTCGTTCACGTTCCCCCGTGGAGCTTCTTCAGGGATTCCAGCTCCGCCTCCAGCGCCTCCACCCGCTCCAGCAGCCGGGGGAGCCTGCCGAGGTGGGCCTGGCGCCGGAGTTCCTCGCGGAGGGGGCGGGCCGGGTGCCCGGACACCGTTTCTCCCGCAGGCACGTCCCGGAGGACCTTGGCAGCCGCTGCGAGGCGGGCGCCGTCACCGACGTCCAGGTGGTTGATGACGCCCGCCTGTCCCCCCATCCAGACGCCCTTTCCGATCCGGGTGGACCCTGCGATCCCCACCATGCCTGCCAGGAGAGAGCCGTCTCCCACGTGCACGTTGTGGGCGATGTGCACGAGGTTGTCCAGCTTCACGCCGCTCCCCAGCACGGTGTCGCCGATGGACCCGCGGTTCAACGCCGAGTTGGCGCCGATCTCGACGTCGTCGCCGAGGACCACCCGCCCCACGTGGGGGATGCGCTGGTGCGCCCCGTCGAACCACGCGTACCCGAATCCGTCGGAGCCCAGGACCGTTCCAGAATGGACGATGACGCGCGAGCCCAGCACGGTCCGCGGGTAGAGGACCACCTGGGGGTGCAGGGTGCAGCCCGGGCCGAGGCGGCACTCCGACCCCACCACCACGTGCGCGCCGATGCGGGACCCGTCACCCACCTCCACGTCGTCATCGAGGACGGCGTAGGGCCCGATGGCGACGCCGGCGCCCAGACGGACACCGCGGCCCAGGACGGCGGTGGGATGGACGGCGGCGCTCCCCGACTCCTCGGGATGGAAGCGGCGGAGGAGGAGCACGAGGGCGCGGTGCGGGTCCCCCACCACGATCCGGGGGCGTCCGGAGACCCGCGACTCCAACTCCTCCGACACGAGGAACGCGCCCGCCCGCGATCCTGAAACGTGCTTGGCGTAGCGCTTCGCGGCGAGAAACGCGAGCTCGGTCGAGCACGCTTCCTCGACCGGGGCCACCGTCGTCACGCTCATGCCGGGGTCGCCCTCCAGGCGACCGCCGACCAGGCTGGAGGCTTCGGCGAGGGTGAGCGACGCGCGGGCGGATGACGTGTGCGACATGGGGTGCTCCGGTCCGGAACGGAAAGGGCCCACGGGCGCGCCTGCCGGCGCCCGCGGGCCCTCGATCCAGGTTGACTGCTGCGACCCGATCTAGCGGGCGCCTCCGGTCGGGGGCGCCGCGGTCTCGAGCCGGCGCAGGACCTCGGCGGTGAGATCGAGCGCGGGGTCGGCGGCGATGATGGAGCCGGCCGCGACGTCGAGGATGACGGAGTAGCTACCCTCCTCCCTCATCTTCTCGATGACTGCGGTGATCTTGTCCATGACGGGCTGCACCAGCTCGGAGCGCCGGCGGGCGGCGATCTGGTCCATCTCCGCCATCCGCGTCTGGGCCTCCTGGGCCTTCGTCTGGATCTGCTGCTGGCGGTTCCGCTTCGCCTCGGGCGACAGGGTCAGCTCCTGTTGGGCGAGCTGCTGCTGCATGCGGGCGAGCTCATCCTGGAGCTGCTGGGCCTCGGTGGTGAAGCCCTGCATGTCCCGCTCGAAGGCCTGCTGGGCCTCCTTGGCTCCGGGGGCCTTCTCCAGGATCTCCTGCGAGTTGATGTAGCCGATCTTCAGCGTCTGCGCCTCCGCGGTGCCGGCGGCCAGCGCGAAGACCAGCGCCAGGGCAGCGAACGGGGTGCGTCGCATGGGCGTGTGCTCCGTTGGGGTTGATTGGTCCTCTGAGCGCACCCGCGGTCGGCTGGTTCCGCCGCCGGTGCGTCGTGTCACGCGTGTATCCTAGTGTCGCCGTGCCCGGGAGGTTCCCGGAGCGGCGCGATGGGGCACGGATACAGCCCAACAATTTCTAGTATCCGGCCCCCATGCGGAAGTGCAGCTGCCACCCCGGGTTCGGCTTGTCGAAGCCGTACGCGTAGTCCAGGCCGATGGGCCCGAAGGGCGTCACCAGCTGCACGCCGAAGCCCGCGCCCCGGTAGAGCTTGGTGGGGTCGATGTCCCAGGCGTCCCGCCAGACGTTGCCGGCGTCGTAGAAGGTCTGGACGGAGATCTGGTCGCTGAGGCGCAGGGCGTACTCGGCGGTCACGGTGAAGAACGCGCTCCCGAGCCGGTCGATGTCGCTGATGCCGCCGGAGCGGTCCGCGTAGAAGCCCTGGGGCGTGATGGACGTCTCGTCGTAGCCGCGCAGGGGCTGGCCGAACTGGACGCCACCCATCCAGAACCGGTCGAACGGGAAGGCGCTGGCGTCCCCGAAGACCGCACCCGCCTTCATGCTGAGCCCGAGCGCGAAGCGCAGGGGCCGTCCCCCCGAGGCCTGGTCGCCGATCTGGCCCACGGGCACGTACCACGTGCCCTCCAGCATGGCGCGGGTGAAGTCGCCGTCGCCGCCCAGGAGCCCGCCGTTGGCCTGGATGTCGATGCTCTGCTTCGACCCGGACACGGGGAAGATGGGGTGGTCGAGAGTCTGGCGCGTGACGCCCAACGAGACCTGGCTCTGGATTCCCGGGGGGCGCCCGAAGAGCGACGTGTCGTCCGCGTCCTCGAACTGCTCGTAGAGGGTGCGGGAGATCCCGTATCCGGCGAAGATCCGCGTGATGCGGGAGCCGGGCCACGGGAAGCCGAAGCGCAGGTTGGTGCCCAGGCGCTTCCGGCGCCCGGTGGAGAACTGGTAGAACCGGTCCCGGGAGTTGAACAGCGACAGGGCGCCCGAGATCTGGCTCTGGAGCAGGGCCGGATCGGAGTAGGTGAGTTCGAAGCTGTTCAGGTACCGTCCGAAGTCCCAGCGCAGCGCTCCGGACTTCGCCTGCCCGAACAGGTTGGGCTGTTCGTACCCGAGGAAGCCGGAGAGGCCGACGCCGCCGCCCACGGACGTGCCGAAGTTGACCGACCCGGTCTGCCGCTCCTTGACGTTGAACGTGATGTCCACGTCCCCGTTCTCGAGAGGCTGGATGTCCGGGGCCGGCATGGGGGACTCGAAGAAGCCCAGCGACTGGATGCTCTGGTAGCTGCGCAGCACGCGATCCTGGGAGTACACGTCGCCCGGGAGGATGAAGATCCGGTCCCGCACCACCCATTCGTACGTGTAGTCGTTCCCCACCACCGACACGCGGTTGATCACGGCCGGCACGCCCTCGCGGATCTCCCAGCTCGCGTCCACCGTCGGGTCCCCACCGGCTTCGGCGGGATCGTTCCGGGACAGCACGGGGCTGATCTGGACGTAGAGATAGCCTTCGTTGGCGTACCGCTCCCGGGCCGAGGACATGGCCTCGGTGAAGGACTCCGCGTCGAACACGTCGCCCTCCCGGCCCTGCTCGTCTCTCCGCCCGATCCCGAGGGAACGGAGCAGCCCGCCTTCCCCGGTACGGAAGAGGCGCTCCAGATCCTCGTCCGAGAAGCGGTTGTTTCCCTCCACGCTGAAGGAGGCCAGGCGGTACAGGGGGCCCTCCAGGACGTGGACCTCGACCCTCGCCTTCCCGGTGTTGGGGTCCACGATGAGGGTGTCGGACACGACGCGGAAGTCCAGGAAGCCGTGCCGCCGGTACGCAGCCGGGAGGCTCTCCTCCAGGTCGGCCTGGAAGCGGTTGTCGTCGAAGGTGCCGTTGCGGAACCACCAGAACCCCTCCGCCTTGGTGGCCATCGCGTCCCGGAGCGCGCCGTCCTCGAGGCGCTCGTTCCCGATGAACGTGATCTCCGCCACCGTGACGCGCTGCCCCTCCTCCACGTCCAGGAACAGGTCGATCTCGTTGGGCTGGTCGGGGACCTGCTCCACCCGCTCCCGCACCGCTGCGAACGGAATGCCCTTTCCGGCCAGCTCCGAGCGGATGAAGGCCTGGGCCTCCTTGACGCGCTGGGGGTTGTAGGGGACCCCGCCGCGCAGGCCGGTGGTGTCGCGGACCTGCCGCTCGGAGGCGTGCTCGAGCCCGACGATGGCGACCCGCCGCACCAGGGGCTGCTCGTCCACCTCGACGACGAGGATGACCCCGCCGGTGGCCCCGCCTCCCCGTGCCCGGACGGTCACGTCCTTGAACTGCCCCGACGCGAGCAGCGCCTTGATCCCCGCCTGGATGTTCCGGTAGGACACGTCCGTGCCGGGATCGATGGCGAACATCATCCGAACCGAGGTCGCCTGCACCCGGCTGTTCCCCGCCACCTCGATGGAGTCCACCCGCTGGAGGGCCCCCTGGCGGCCCGCGGCCTGGGCGCCAAGCTCGGCGGCGTAGGGGACGGCGGCGACCGCGAGGGCAGCCACCGCGAGCACGACGGCCTTCCCCGCCCTGCGAACCCTGCACACCATACCCGTCGTCCTCACGTGGTGGTCGCCGATCCGGCCTGGAGTGTGAGCCCGTCCCCCTCGGCGGTGAGACCGACCTCGATCTCGTCGCCGTGGGAGAACTCCGCGGTGAGGATCTTCTCGGAGAGAGGATCCTCGAGGTAGCGCTGGATGGCGCGCTTCAGGGGGCGCGCCCCGAACTTCTCGTCGTATCCCTTGTCCACCAGGAAGCTGATGGCCTCGTCGGTGAGGCGGATGGTCAGCTCCTCCTGCTCCAGGCGCTTGCGCACGTCGCCGAGCAGGATGTGCACGATCTCCCCGATCTCCTTCTTGGAGAGGGGGTGGAAGACGATGACGTCGTCCACCCGGTTCAGGAACTCGGGGTTGAAGGCACGCTCCACCTCCCGGCGGACCTTGTCCTTCATGACCTCGTAGCTGGACTTGGGGTCCTGGGCCTGGAAGCCGAGCCCGCCGCCCTTGGTGATGTCCCGGGCACCCAGGTTGGACGTCATGATCAGGACGGTGTTCTTGAAGTCGATGACCCGCCCGTAGTTGTCCGTCAGGTGCCCCTCGTCAAGGACCTGGAGGAGGATGTTGAACACGTCGGGATGGGCCTTCTCGATCTCGTCGAGGAGGACGACCGAGTAGGGACGGCGGCGAACGGCCTTGGTGAGGGCGCCCGAGTCCTCGTAGCCCACGTAGCCGGGGGGTGCGCCGATGAGGCGGGACACGGAGAACTTCTCCATGTACTCGCTCATGTCGACGCGGATGAGGGCTTCCCTGTCCGCGAACATGAACTCGGCCAGGGCCCGCGCCAGCTCCGTCTTCCCCACCCCGGTGGGGCCGGAGAAGATGAAGGATCCGATGGGGCGGTTCGGGTCCTTGAGTCCGGCGCGGCTCCGCCGGATGGCCCGGGAGATCGCACCGATGGCGTCCTGCTGGCCCACGACGCGCCGGTGGATCTCGTCCTCCATGTGCACGAGGCGCTCGGACTCGGTCTGGCGGATGCGGGTCACGGGCACGCCGGTCCAGCGGCTCACGATGAAGGCCACGTCCTCGGACGAGATCTGGGGACGGTGGCGCTTGCGCTCCTCCTCCCACGCATCCTGGCGCTCGCGGATCTTCTGGGTCAGCTCACGCTCGTGGTCCCTGAGCTCCGCCGCGCGCTCGAAGTCCTGGCCGCCGATGGCCTCCTCCTTCCGGCGCGCGAGGTCGGCGAGCTCGGCCTTGAGCTCCTCCACATCCGCCGGGGGCACCTGGCTGGCGATCCTCGCCCGGGCGCCGGCCTCGTCGATGACGTCGATGGCCTTGTCCGGGAGGAAGCGGTCCGTTATGTAGCGATCCGAGAGCTTGGCCGCATGCTCCAGCGCGTCGTCCGGGATGACGATGCGGTGGTGGTCCTCGTAGTGGCTGCGCAGCCCCTTGAGGATCGCCACGGTCTCGTCCACGTCGGGCGGGTCCACGATGACCGGCTGGAAGCGGCGCTCGAGGGCGCCGTCCTTCTCGATGTACTTCCGGTACTCGTTCAGGGTGGACGCGCCGATGCACTGCAGCTCGCCCCGGGCCAGCGCCGGCTTGAGCATGTTGGAGGCGTCGATGGCCCCCTCGGCGGCGCCCGCGCCCACCAGCGTGTGCAGCTCGTCGATGAAGAGGATGACCGTGTTGGTCTGCTGGATCTCGCTCATCACGGCCTTCAGCCGCTCCTCGAACTGCCCGCGATACTTCGTGCCGGCGATGACCGCCGCCATGTCCAGCGCGAGGACCCTGTGGTCCCGGAGCGCCTCGGTGACGTCGTTCCTGGCGATGAGCTGGGCCAACCCTTCCACGATGGCGGTCTTGCCGACGCCCGGCTCTCCGATGAGCACCGGATTGTTCTTCTTGCGGCGGCAGAGGATCTCGATGACGCGCTCGATCTCCCCGGCGCGCCCGATGGTGGGATCCAGCTTGCCCTGCCTCGCCAGCTCGGTGAGGTCGCGGCAGAAGTGGTCCAGCGCCGGAGTCTTGGTCTTCTTCTCGCCCGCCTTCGCCGCCGGAGCTCCCTGGGGGGCCGCGCCGACCAGGCCGGCGGGCTCCGAAGGGGTGACGTCCGAGCCCAGCACCTTCAGCGTCTCGGCACGCGCCTCTTCGAGGGTGACGCCCAGGGAGTTGAGAACCTGCGCGGCGATCCCCTTCTCCTCCCGGAGGAGCCCGAGCAGGAGGTGCTCGGTGCCCACGTAGGAGTGGTTGAAGTCCCTGGCCTCGGCCATGGCGAACTCCAGCACCTTCTTCGCCCGGGACGTGTAGGGGAGCTCGCCCAGCGCGATGGTGGCCTTGCCCTTCCGCACCGACTCCTCGACCCGCTCGTGGATCTGGTCCAGATCCACGTTCAGGTTGGTGAGCACGGCGGCGGCCACCCCCTCGCCCTCACGGATCAGGCCGAGCAGGATGTGCTCCGTCCCCACGTAGTCGTGCTGGAGGCGGATGGCCTCTTCCCGCGCCATGGCCAGGACCTTCCGGACCCTGTCGGTGAAGTTGTAGTTCATCTTCCCTCGTGGCGGTGCCCCGACCGGTCAGCTCCTCGACGCATCCTCGCCCTCCCCGGCCGTGCCGGAGGGGGTGTCCCCTTCGCGCGCGAGGGCCCGCCGCACGTACGTCGCGCGGTGGACATCGCTTTCCGCTGGAGGGAGGTCGCGGCCGGCGGCCTGCTCGAGGTGCGCCGGCTGCGTGAAGATCATGATCTTGTTGAGCGTGTATACCCGGAGTCCAGGGAGTAGTTTCAGGCTGGCCCCCAGCCGGACCCCGGACAGGAGGTTCATCAACTCCTCGAAGGAGAGCGACCGGGCGTACCGGAGCAGTCCGTAGGCCCTCCAGATCTTGTCCTCGGTCACGGCCCGGGCGTCGCGCAGGAGCACCTGGCGCGCCTGGTTCTCGTACTGGATGACCTGGCGGACCATCTTGTCCAGATGGTCCACGAGGTCCTCCTCCGACTTCCCCAGCGTGGTCTGGTTGGAGATCTGGAAGAAGTTCCCCACCACTTCCGAGCCCTCGCCGTAGAGGCCCCGGAAGGTCAGGCCCACCTGACCCAGCCCCTGCAGCACCCGGCCGATCTCCTTGGTCAGCACCAGCCCCGGGAGGTGCACGAGGACGGAGGCGCGCAGCCCGGTGCCCACGTTGGTGGGGCAGCTGGTCAGGAACCCGAACTCGTGGTGGTATGCGTAGGGGAGCTCCTGCCCCAGCTCCTCTTCCATGCGGTCCACCACGTTCCAGGCGTCCTGCAGGCGCAGCCCCGAGAGGAGGCCCTGGATGCGGAGGTGGTCCTCCTCGTTCACCATGATCGAGAGCGGGTCGTGGTCCGAGAGCAGCACCGCGCCGCCCTTGGCGGGGGCGCCGTCGGGGTCTCCGAGGAGCTCCCGGGAGATGAGACGCCGCTCCAGCAGGATGCGGCGGGAGCGGCTGGTGAGCTCCGACATGGCGAGGAGGGTGCCGCTGCACAGCCTGCGGGACGTCCCCATGCACCCATGGATGCGCTGGAGGACCGCGTCCCTGTCGTTTGCACGGGCGCGGGACCCGAACGCGTGGCCCTGGAGGTTCCGCGCCAGCCTCACGCGCGTGGAAAGCACGATGTCGGCGTGCGCCCCGCTGGCCTCCAGCCAGGACAGGCCGTGGTCCGGGACCGGCGACAGCTCGTCCGGCGAGGTCATCGGGCGGGCTCCATCGTGCGGATCTCGTCGCGGAGGCGGGCCGCGCGCTCGAAGTCCTCGGTGTCCACCGCCCGCTGCAGCTTGCGGCGCAGCGTCTCCAGGCGTTTGTGGACGTCGGTGGCCGACGGGTCGGGGGTCAGGTAGACCTTCCCCACGTGCTGCGTCCCACCGTGGATGCGGCGCAGGAGGCCCCTGAGCTGACCCTCGAAGGTGGCGTAGCAGTGCGGGCACCCCAGGCGACCCGTGTCCCGGAAGTCCTGGAAGGTGAGGCCGCAGAACGAGCAGCGCAGGTCCTTCGCCGGCTCGGGGGAGGCCGCGTCCCCATCTCCCATCTGCGCGAGGAAGTCGGACAGGGGGAAGTTCACCGCCTCCGGGGCGGTGTCCAGCCCCTTTGCGGCGGCGCACTTCTCGCACAGGTGGAACGTGGACATCTGGTTGTTCACGATCTGTGTGAGGTGCACGACGGCGTCGTCGGATCCGCACTGGTCACACGTCATGGATCGCCTCCCGCGCTGCCCATGGACATCCCCTGCCTACCGCTGATCCTGGTCATGGAGCCGCCCGTCGGCCATGAGCAGGCGGCGGTCCGCCCGCCTGGCCAGGTCCGGGTTGTGGGTCACGATCACCATGGACAGGGCGCGCTCCTCGCGAAGGCGGAAGAGAAGCTCGTGCAGGCGCTCGCTGGTGGCGCCGTCCAGGTTGCCGGAGGGCTCGTCGGCGAGGAGCACGAGAGGCTCATTCACCAGCGCCCGGGCCACCGCGACACGCTGCTGCTCGCCACCGGACAGCTGCCGGGGCTTGTGACCCTCCCGGCCCTCCACCCCCACCGCCACGAGGAGCGTGTGTGCCCGCTCCCGGGCCTTCCCGAAGTCCGCACCCGCCAGCAGGGCCGGCATCATCACGTTCTCCAGCGCGGTGAACTCCCGGAGCAGGTGGTGGAACTGGAACACGAACCCGACATGACGGTTCCGGACGGCTGCCACCGCCTCGTCGTCCAGGCCGGCCACCGGCCGGCCTCCCAGGAAGACCTCTCCGGCGGAGGGGCGGTCGAGGGCGCCCAGGAGATGGAGGAGCGTGGACTTCCCCGCCCCGCTCGCGCCCACCACGGCCACCGCCTCCCCCGACTCCAGGCGCAGGGTTACCCCGCGCAGGATGTGGAGTTCGCTCCCGTCGCCGCCGCGGAAGCGCTTCTCCAGGTTCCTGGCCTCCAGGGGTGGCGCCAGGAAGGGGGCGGCGGCGTCATTCATGGCGGATGGCGTCCACCGGCTCCAGGCGCGACGCCTGCAGGGCCGGGTACAGGGTGGCCGCGAAGGCGACGACGATGCTGGCAACCACGATAGTCACCACGTCCATGGCCTGGAGGCTCACCGGGAGGTGGTCCACGAAGTAGACGTCCGGAGGGATCTTGATGATCTGGTACCGGTCCAGAAGCCAGCACAGGAAGAGGCCGAGGCTGGTCCCCGCCACCGTCCCCATCACGCCGATCCAGAAGCCCTGGAGCACGAAGACGCGCAGGATCCCGCGCCGGGTCATGCCCATGGCCTTGAGGATGCCGATCTCCCGCGTCCGGTCGGCCACCACCATCACCAGCGTGCTCACAATGTTGAACGCAGCCACGAGCACGATGAGGAAGAGGATGAGCCCCATGGCCAGCTTCTCCAGCTTCAGGGCGCTGAAGAGGGCGCTGTTCCTAGTCTTCCAGCTCTCCACGTAGTAGGGGAAGCCGAGGCGGGCCTGGATGTCGTCCCCTACCCGCGTGGCCAGCTCGGCGTCGGTGGTGCGCACGCCGACGCCCGAGACCAGGTCGTCGCCGGCGAGGCCCAGCAGGTCCTGGGCCGCGGCGAGCGTGGTGTAGACGTTCTGGGTGTCGTAGTCGTACATCCCGGTGGCGAACGTCCCCGTGACCTCGAAGTTGCGCATGGTCGGGGAGAGCCCCATGAGCCCCTGGCGCAGGTTCTCGAAGGAGATGACGACGAGGGTGTCGCCGGGGAAGATCTGCATGCGGTCCGCCAGCCCGATCCCCAGCAGGATGGGGTTCAGGCCGGACGCCGGGGGCTCCAGGTCCAGCGCCCCCTGCAGGATGTTCCGCTCCATGTCGGTGGCCGTGGCGCCCGCCGTGTCCACGCTCACCCCGTAGAGAGTGGCGGTCTGGGTGTAGGAGGAGTTCCCGGTGCCCCGGGTCACCGCCACCGTGGTCAGCACGAAGGGGGCCGCCCCCACCACGCCCTCGACCGCCAGCGCGGTGTCCACCACGCTCGTCCAGTCGTTCATGCGCAGGCTGGAGCCCTGCTCCAGCACCAGCACGTGCGGCGTCGACTCGAGGATCTTGTCCTGCAGGTCCTCCTGCATGCCCGTCATCACCGCGATGACCACGATGAGCGCGGTCACGCCCACGGTCACTCCGCCCAGGGCGATCCAGGTGATCAGGGAGAGCAGCCCCCGATGCCTTCCCGCGCCGAGGTAGTGGCGCGCGATGAACCAGTGCAGGCTCCGCACGGCCGGCCTCAGCGGGCTCCCCGGAGCGTCATTCGTCGGTCCGGAGGATGGGGAAGAGGATCACGTCGCGGATGGACGCCTGGTCCAGGAGGAGCATGACGAACCGGTCCACGCCCATGCCGACTCCGCCGGTGGGCGGGAGCCCGTACTCCAGGGCCCGGAGGTAGTCGTCGTCGACCGGCTGCGCCTCGTCGTCCCCTTCCGCGCGCAGGGCCGCCTGGGCCTCGAAGCGCTCCCGTTGGTCCAGGGGATCGTTGAGCTCGGAGAACGCGTTGAAGACCTCCATCCCCGCCATGTACAGCTCGAAGCGTTCGGTGAGGTGGGGCTCACCCCGCTTGGGCTTGGCCAGCGGCGACAGCTCCTTGGGATGGTCCAGCACGAAGGTGGGCTGGATGAGGGAGGGCTCCACCAGCTCGCCGAACAGCTTGTCGATGAGCTTGCCCCGGCCCGCCCCGGCCAGCTCCGGGATCTCCAGCTTCTCCGCGCGCCGGCGCAGCTCGCCGTCGGGCATGTCGTGCACGTCCTCCTTCAGGGCCTCGGAGAGCGCGTCCACCAGTCGGACCCGGCGGAAGGGTGGCTCCACGCTGATCCGGTGCTCGCCGAAGGTGAAGGTCCTGCTTTCCAGCACCTTATCAGCTACATGGACCACCATGCGCTCCACCAGGTCCATCTGGTCCCCGTAGTCGGCGAAGGCCTGGTACCACTCCAGCATGGTGAACTCGGGGTTGTGGAAGCGGTCGATCCCCTCGTTGCGGAAGTCCTTGCTGATCTCGTAGACCCGATCGAGGCCACCCACGATCAGGCGCTTGAGGTAGAGCTCGTCGGCGATGCGCAGGTAGAGCGTGCGCTCCAGCGCGTTGTGGGTGGTGACGAAGGGCCGGGCCGAGGCTCCCCCGTACAGGGGCTGGAGAGCGGGTGTCTCGACCTCGAGGAAGCCCTCCCCGTCCAGGAACGCGCGCAGCTCGGTGATGATCCTGGCGCGCTTGCGGAACACCTCCCGGACCTCGGGGTGGACGGCCAGGTCGGCGTACCGCTGGCGGTATCGGGCCTGGGTGTCGGCGAAGCCCGAGTGCGTCCTCTTCTCGCCGCTGTCCGGATCCACGTCCACCTTCCCGAACGGCAGGGGGCGGAGGGACTTGGAGAGGAGTGTCCACGATGCCACGTGCACGGTGACCTCGCCGGTGCGCGTGCGGAAGAGCGGCCCTTCGACGCCCAGCCAGTCGCCCAGGTCGAGGAGGTCCAGGGCGGCGAAGGTCTCCTCACCCAGCAGGTCCTTCTTGAAGTAGAGCTGGATGCGCCCGGAGGGGTCCTCCAGGTGAGCGAAGGCGCTCTTCCCGTGGGAGCGCCAGGCCACCAGGCGGCCTGCCACGCGGACCTGCGGACCGTGTCCGGCCTCGGTGAGCGTCCCCGCCTCCTCGGCCTCGGCGAAGGCCGCCGTCGCGCCGGTCGCACGGTGGGTGAAGTCGAACCGGTAGGCGAACGGCTCGAATCCCTTCTCCCTGAGCGTCGCGAGCTTCTCGCGGCGGATCCTCAGCACCTGGTTGAGATCTTCCATGCGGCTGCCCTCACGACGCAGCCGAGGCGGCCCCGAACTGCTTCAGGTACGCTTCGATGAAGGGGTCGAGGTCTCCGTCCATCACCCGGTACACGTCGCCGACCTTCAGCTCCGTGCGGTGGTCGTTGACCATGGTGTAGGGCTGGAACACGTAGGAGCGGATCTGGTTGCCCCACGCGATGTCGGTCTTGGTGGACTCCAGGACGGCCCGCTCCTTCTCACGGAGCTCCAGCGCGTGCTTGTACAGCGCGGCCCGGAGCATCTTCATGGCCGTGGACTTGTTCTTGAACTGGGACCGCTCCTGCTGGCACGCCACCACGATCCCCGTGGGCAGGTGGGTGAGCCGCACCGCCGAGTCGGTCTTGTTCACGTGCTGCCCGCCCGCCCCGGAGGCCCGGTAGGTGTCCACCCGCAGGTCGCCCTCATCGATGTCCACCTCGATGTCGTCCTCGACCTCGGGGTAGACGAACACGCTGGCGAAGGACGTATGCCGCCGCGCCTGCGCGTCGAAGGGGGAGATGCGCACCAGCCGGTGCACGCCCGCCTCGGCCTTGAGGTACCCGTAGGCGCTCTCGCCCTTGATCTCCAGGGTGGCGCTCTTGATGCCCGCCTCCTCCGCCTCCTGCAGGTCCATGATGTTGACCACGAAGCCATGACGCTCGGCCCAGCGGGTGTACATGCGCATGAGCATCTCGGCCCAGTCCTGGGACTCGGTGCCGCCCGCCCCCGGGTGGATGGTCACCAGGGCTTCACGGTGGTCGTCCTCCCCCTGGAGCATGGTCTTGAGCTCCAGCGCCTCGACGCCCGCCGCGAGCGTTTCCAGCCCCCGCTCGAACTCGGCGAGGAGGTCGGGGTCGTCTTCCAGCTCGAGGAGCTCCCGGAGAGCGTGCAGGTCGCCGGCGCCCTTCTGGAGCTTGCTCCACGGAACCGCCCAGCCCTTGAGGCGGTTGGCCTCGGCTATGGTCTCCTGGGCCTTCTCCGGCTTGTCCCAGAAGCCCGGCTGGGCCATTGCCTCGTCGAGGAGGCGCAGCTGGTCCTCGCGTCGATCCAGGTCAAAGATACCCCCTGAGCTCGTGGATCTTGTCCGTGAGCTCCTGGAGACGCTGCAGCTGCTCCTTGGTCATGATGGTGCCGGTTGCCGGTGAAGGGGTCCGCGGGTCAATGACGAAAGGGGCCGTCCGCCAGGACGGCCCCCTGCTCTGGCCCAACGGGCCTGAATATACCGGAGCGCCCGAGGGGCATCAACGCCGCCGGCGGCGCCTCAGAAGATCTTCTGCCCCTTGGCGAGCACGTCGTTCAGGGCGTCGGCCCAGAAGGGGTTCTGGGTCGCCATCTCCTGGCCCACCTGCTCCACGTACTCCTTCCACGATTTGGCGATCTCGTCCTCGAAGTCCTGCTTCAGGGTGTTGTTGGCGAGCGCCTGCTCGTGCCGCTTCGGGTTGTACATGATCATGTCCGACACCAGCACCCGGGCGAGGCGGCGCGCCTTGTCCTTGGGGTCGCGCTTCCCGAAGGTGAAGCTCCCCACGGCCTGCTGGGGCGGCGCCGGCTCCGGCTCTGGGGGTGACGGCGGCGCCACGGGCCGCTGGGGCGGCGTGGCCGGCGGGGCGACCTCGAAGGGCGGTGGGGCGAACGGGGCCGGCTCCGCGGCCTCCATGGGCCGGATGTCCATGCTTCCCGGGTCGATCCTCCGCTCCTCCTGCTCGTACACCCACTCGCGGGGTGCCGGAGGCTCCAGGCTCGGGGGCGGGGGCTCCACCGGACGCTCGATGCGGAACACGAAGCGGCACGAGGAGCACCGCGCGTTGACGCCGGCCGCGGGGATCTTCTTCGAGTCCACCGGGAAGGAGGAGGCGCACGACGGGCACGTCACGGTGATGACCATGATTCGGTTCGGCTTGCTCTAGGGGATGGTCTTGACGGGAGGAACCGGTCGCACGCCTCCCGCGAGCGCATCGGGATCCTCGGCGGAAGCGGTCTCGAGCCCGGGGAGCTGGTGGCGGCGGTCCACCACGTACACCGAGCCGGGCAAGGACTTCGCGAACGATTTCATCTCCGCGGCCAGCTCGGAGATCTGCCCCGTGTGCTCGAAGGCCTGGAACTGGTTGGTGACGACCCCGATGGACAGGGTCATGAGGGGGATGCGGTGGATGTGGCCCCTCCGGTCCTTGCCCAGGAAGTAGCCGGCCCGCCGGTCCTCCTCCGTGTACTGATAGGGGATGAGCTCGTCGAAGAGCTTGATGATCTCGTCGCAGGTGACTTCCAGGTACTCCATGGAGACGTTGAAGATGAAGTCGTCCCCACCGATATGTCCCACGAAGCCGCCTGGAGCCAGGCCACGCACCATGTCCCTGAGGATGCGCGACAGGAGGCGGATCACGCCGTCGCCGAACGCGTACCCGTACCGGTCGTTGAACTCCTTGAAGTGGTCCAGGTCCGCGTAGCACACGGCGAACCGCTCGCCCGCGTCGAGCCTGTACGACATGTCCCGGGCGATGTGGTTGGTGCCCGGAAGTCGCGTGGTGGGGTGTACGCTCACGTCGCGGTCGGCGCGCTTCAGCACCTGCTCCAGCCGGAGGATCTTCTCCCGGGGCGGGAGCGCCTCGTGGAGCACCTCGTCGGCGCCGGCCGAGAGCAGCTCGGCGGCCAGGTCCGGCTCCCCGGCCGGCACGAGCACGACCACGGGCACGATGGCCGTGAAGGCGTCCTGCTTCAGGTTCACGACCAGCTCCATGACCTCGCCGCTCTGCGGCCCCGTCTCCATGACCACGCACTTGGGGAAGGTGCGGTTCAGGAGCGCGCGCACGTCCTCGGCCCGCCCGACGGACAGGACCGTGAGGTGGTCCAGCTCCCCGAACTGGGCGACCAGCGGAGAGGCCACGGACCTTCCGGGCGCGAAATGCAGGATGGTTGTCTCGGCGGCCATGTACGCTCTAGCGGGGGGATTGCGCCAGGATAGCCAGCTTATCTCCGCGCGGGCGGCGGTGTCAAACGGACGCCTGGGAGAGCTTCCGGACCAGGAGGAAGTCCACGTGCCGGTCCTCCTTGTCCACCCGAGCGACCTGGACGCGAACCCGGTCTCCGAGCCGGTAGCGGCGGCGCCCCCGGTCGCCCACGAGGGCGTAGGTTCCCTCGGTGAGCCGGTAGAAGTCGTCGCGCAGGCTGTTGACGTGCACCAGGCCGTCCACGAAGTACGCGTCCAGGGTGACGAAGAAGCCGAAGGCCGCGACGCCGGAGATGCGCCCGTCGAACTCGTGGCCCAGGTGGCGCTCCATGAACTCCACCTTCTTGAGCGCCACCGAGTCGCGCTCCGCCTCCGCGGCCGCCTGCTCCCGGGCGCTGGCCTGGTCCGCCACGCTCTCGAGCTCGTCCGGGTCCCGCTCCCTGGGGGGCGCTCCCAGGACCAGCGTCCTCGTCACCTCCCGGTGGACCACGAGGTCGGGATAGCGCCGGATGGGCGACGTGAAGTGCAGGTAGGCTGTGGAGGCGAGGCCGAAGTGGCCCAGGTTCTCGGCGTCGTAGCGCGCGCGCTGGAGCGAGCGCAGCGTGACCGTGGACACCAGGTGCTCCTCCGGACGCCCCCGCACCCGATCCAGCAGATGCTGGAGGTCGGCCGGCTTCAGCGTCTTCCGGCCCGGGAGCTTCAGCCCCATCGTGGACAGGAACTCCCGCAGCTCTTCGGTCCGCTCGCGCACGGGGGGCTCGTGCACCCGGTAGAGCGCCGGCAGGCCCCGGGCCTCGCACGCGCGCGCCACCGCCTCGTTGGCCGCGATCATCCAGTCCTCGATGAGGCGGTGCGCTTCCAGGCGCACCACCCTCTGGATGTCCAGGGGGATGCCGTCCGCGTCCAGGAGGACCCGGGCCTCGGGGAGGTCCAGGTCCAGCGCGCCCCGCTCCGCGCGGCGCCTGCGAAGCCCGCGCGCCAGGTCGTCGAGCGTCCGGAGCGCTTCGTCCACGCCGTCACCCAGGGTGGCGAGGCCGTCCAGCATCTCCTGCACCTGCTCGTACGACAGCCGCCGGCGGGAGCGGATGCGGGTGCGCTGGAAGCGCTGGGCGTGCACCGCTCCCGCGGCGTCCACGGTGAGGAAGGCGCTCACCGCCAGGCGCTCCACCCCCTCGCGCAGGGAGCAGATGTCCCCCGAGAGCCGTTCCGGGAGCATGGGGATGACCCGGTCCACCAGGTACACGCTCGTGCCCCGCGAGCGGGCCTCCTCGTCGACGGGGCCCCCTTCCGGGACGAAGTGGCCGACGTCGGCGATGTGGATCCCCACCTCCCAGCGCCCGTCGGCCAGGGGCTCCACGGAGAGCGCGTCGTCGTGGTCCTTGGCATCCGCGGGATCCACCGTCACCACGAGCAGGTCGGTGCGGTCCACGCGGTCCGCTCCCTGGTCCTTCATCCCTTCCTGCGCCGAGGCCTCGGCGGCCACGGTGACCTCCCGGGGGAACTCCAGCGCCAGCCCGTACCCGTGGGCCACGGCCAGGATGTCGACGCCGGGGTCCGCGAGGCGGCCGAGGACGTGCTCCACCTCGCCCGCCGGTCCCACGCTCCCCTCCCCGTACGACACGATGCGGACCACCACCACGTCGCCGTCCTTCGCCCCGCCCTCTCCGTCGGGCGGGATGAGGACGTTCTTGGTCATGCGCCGGTCCAGGGGCACGACGTAGGCGAAGCGCCGCGCGGGATGGAAGGTCCCCACCACCGTGGCCCGGGCCCGCTCCAGCACCTTGATCACGCGCCCGACCGGGCTCCGCCCCGCGGGGCGGCTCTCGATGCGGACCACCACCCGGTCCCCGTCCAGGGCGGAGGAGAGGTTCAGCGACGGGACGTACACGTCGCCCCCGCCCTCCTCCGGGCGGACGAACGCATCGCCGGTGCGGGTGAGCGACGCCCGTCCCACGGCCAGGTCCATGGAGCCCGGGAGGCCGTACCGGTTCCCCTTCACCCGGTAGATCCTGCCCGCGCGCTCCAGCCCGCCCAGGAGATCCTTGAACGGCCGGTAATCTTCGGGAGCCACGCGGAGCTCGCGCGCCAGCTCCTTGGGCTTGAGGGGTCCCCGGCGGGAGGCCGCCAGGGCCTCCACGACCGCCGCCTCGAGCTCCGTGCGGCGCGTCACGACGGGGGCGTCCACGCGAGCGCCAGCCAGGGGAGGGCCCCCGTCCCGGCGTCCGGGGCGACGAGCCTCAGCTCGGCGCTTCCGGGGATGCGGGCGGAAACGAACCCGTCGGCCGCGCTCAGGAGGTGGTTGGCCACGACGCCGCCCAGGGCCCACGTGGCCTCGCGGAAGCGATCGTCACTCCTGCGGATGAGCCCGCGGTACTCGGTCAGCTCCCCCTCGCGTCCGCTCCAGTCCCACAGGAATCCGTCCGCGTAGGCGCGCTCGCGGTACCACGCGAGCGCCGCCTCGCGCTTCGGATCGCCGGGAGCCGGGGACCCGCCGCCGAAGTGGATCCCCCGCGCCAGCGCCCACATCGAGCCGTTGAAGGTGAGCGGGTCCTCCTCGGGCTGGAGGCCGGGCGCCGTGGCGTCCCGGTCGAAGGCGCCGGAGCGGGTCCATTTCGAGAGGGCCTCGAAGTAGTCCCAGGGGCCGTCCCTGCGCTCGCCCGCGGGGATCCGTCCGCTACGCCACGCCAGGTCCCGGTATGCGCCGCGGAGGTCGCCTCCCTGGTCCCGGCGCTCGACCCAGAGCGCCCAGAGGAGGACCTCGGCGGCCGCGTACGCCACGCCCCGCCGCTGCCCCTGGGCCCACTGGCCCCACCCCGGGGCCGCCAGCGAGCGCGCCGCCGCGGAGGCCGGGGCCACGGCACGGGGTGCCGCGGCCTGGGAGGCGGCGGGCGAGGCCAGGAGGTTGAGCGCCAGGAGGTTGAGCGCCAGGCCCACCAGAGCTGCCGAGCGGCGGGCGCGGCGCTCCATCAGAAGACGATGGAGAAGGAGACGTGGACCGGCTCGGTCTCGCCGGTGACGGTGTAGACCGCCAGCGACTTGGCGATGGCCAGGTCGAAGCGCTCGAAGCGGAGGCCCAGGCCCACCCGGGCGCCGTTCTCCTGGGTGAGGTCTCCGATGACGTACCCTGTGCGGAGATAGAGCGCGTCGGGAGCCCCCGCGGCCAGCTCCGACCCCAGGTAGAGGGAGAGCGAGCCCGGAGCCTGGAGGCGGTCCTGCACCTCCACGGAGAGCCACCCCCGGATGTCGTCGCGGGACACGATCTGGGTCAGGACGTCGTACGCCGCCCCCACCCGGACCCTGGACGGGAGCGGGTCGGCCTGCTCGGCGTTGAGCACCTGCATGCGCGGGCCCACGTGGGCCACCATGGCGCCGAAGCGCAGGGGAAGATCGGCGCTGGGCTCGAGCTGGACTCCGGCGTCCATGGCGTAGGTGGTGGCCGTCGTTCCCGCGTCGGGGCAGATCCCGCGGCAACTCAGGCGGAACTGCACCACCTTGAAGTTGACACCTGCGTCCAGCCGGCCGAGGAGCCGGGCGGCGGCGGACACCACCCCCAGGTGATTGCGCACCGAGATCGTGCCGAGGACGTTGCTGTCGGCGTCGGTAAGGTCCAGGTCTCCTATGTCCAGCAGGAGATACGAGAGCCCCAGCGTGCCCACGCCGGGACGGGCCGCGAGGAGCGAGAGGGCTGTGGCGGCCCCCACGGCATGGTCGCCCCGGAGGAGCACGGCCTGGGACTCCTCGATGCCCGCCAGCCCGGCGGGGTTCCAGAACGCGGCCTCTGGGCTCCGCAGCGCCGTCATGGCACGGCCCATGGAGACCGCCTGGGCTCCCACGGGAAGGAGCAGGAAGGGGGCGCCCTCGGTGGACGAGGGCTCCCGCCCCTGCGCGGCGGCGTCGCCTCCCAGGGCGAGCCCGAGAAGGACGGCGAGGAGGCTACGTGCGGGGAGCGGCATCGTCCTCGGGAACACGGAATCCCATTTCTCCCAGACGGGCTCGGTTCTTCCGCCAGGACTTGAGGGGCTTGACCCAGAGATCGAGATACACCGGCCGTCCCAAAAGGTGTTCGATCTTCAAGCGGGACGCCTGGCCCAGCTCCCGGATCGCCTTCCCCCCGGCCCCCACCAGGATCCCCTTCTGCGAGGCGCGCTCGACCCAGATCCTCACCTTGATGTAGACCGGGTCCTGCGCTTCACGGAATTCCTCCACCTGGCAGAAGGTCGAGTAGGGGATCTCCTGGCCGTACTGCTCGAAGACGGTCTCCCGGACCAGCTCGGCGGCGAAGAAGCGCACGGAGTTGGCCGCGACCTCGTCCTCCGGGTAGAGGAACGGGCCTTCCGGCAGGTCGGCCACGAGCGCCTCGAGGAGCGCATCCGTGCCCGTGCCCTCCTCCGCGGAGACGCGGTGGATGCGCGCGTTCCATGGTCGCTTGGCGATCCAGCGCTCCCAGGCGACGACCGCATCGTCGGGGGCCTCGTCGATCTTGTTCAGGGCGACGTGCAGCGGTGCGGAGGACCCCTCCAGCGTGGAAGACAGCCGCTCCTTGTCCAGCTCGTCCGGGAAGCGGGAGGCGTCCGCCACGAGGAGGACCACGTCCGCTTCGTGGAGCGCCTCCACCGCGGCGGCGAGCATGGCCCGCTGGAGCAGGTCACGCACCTGGAGCAGCCCCGGGGTGTCGAGGAAGATGAGCTGCGCGCTCTCCGTGGTCAGGATCCCCGTCACCCGCTGCCACGTGGTCTGGGCCTTGGCCGTGACGATGGAGAGGTGCTGGCCCACGAGCCGGTTCAGCAGCGTGGACTTGCCCGCGTTGGGACGTCCCAGGAGGGTGACGTACCCGGTGCGGCGTGGGGAGTCGGGGAGGGGATCCGGCATGGGGCGGAAGTTGGCGGGGGGCCGGGGTCGGCGGAAAGGGGCGCGAGAACGCGAAGGCCCCCCGACGCGATGAAGCGAGGGGGGGCCTTCAGAAAGAAGTCGGCGGCGACGTACTCTCCCACCGAGCTGCCCCGGCAGTACCATCCGCGCTGCAGAGCTTAACGGCCGTGTTCGGGATGGGAACGGG
>DATIKQ010000122.1:0-59619 GCA_035477395.1 Longimicrobiales bacterium | reverse complement strand
CGCTTCAATGGGGCCGCGACCTGTTGGTCGCGGAAGGCGCCCACCCCCTTACCCGCTGGGATGGGCGCAGATACGAAGCTGATTTCGAGCGGTGAACCGCCCGTGGATCTCTGCACGAGGCCGACACCCGGCTCGGAGCCTCACAAGACCAAGTGATTTCAAGCAACACGAACGCCTCCCGGGGAATCGTCACCACTGGGCCGCTCGAAGAGCCTTGCCTCATCAGATCACGACCGTACGAACCAGAGGGCTGTAGCTCTTCCCGATCACCTCGAGGCCTGCGTCCAACGGCTGCGCTGCGCGGCCCAAATCCACCAGCAGGACCTGATCCTCCTGGTTATTGATGGCTTCGCGCAGCCTCCCTCGCAACTGGACCAACTCGCGCTGGTTCAATTCGCAGAAGAACACGCTGTACTGCGCGTGATCCCCGTATCCGAAGAGCATCGTGAACACCTTCGTCCGGCGCTTGTCGTCCGCAATGTCATAGGTCACGACATAGTGCCGTCGCATCGGACCCTCACCGCGTCGTCATGCCAGAGTATTCAGGGACGTCGCCCCGGAGCCAACGGGACAACAGCCGCGCCTGAAGCCGGACCATGACGCGCCAGGAGCAACGGTACTGGAAGGTGGGGTGCGTGACGAGCTGGTCGAGGCGGGCTTCATAGGCACGGATGAAGGCCTTGCGGCCCCGGTCCGTGAGTATGCACGCAGCCTTCGTCCGTGTGAAGTCGGCGCCCCTGACCATCCCGGTGTTGACCGCGGTGATCACCGCGCTGTCCACGACGAGGGGGCGGAACTCCTCCATCAGATCCAGGGCCAGTGCCGGCCGGCCGTGGCGCGGTTGATGGTAGAGACCCCACCAGGGGTCCAGCCCCTCGCCGAGGAGGGCGACAGTGCACTCCTTCGCCAGCATGGCGTATCCGAAAGAGAGGAGAGCGTTGACGGGGTCCTTGGGTGGCCGCCGATTCCTCGCGTCGAAATCCCACTCGGCATCGAAGTCGCGGGGTTGGAGTAGCTCGCTGAAGCGAGAGAAGTACTTCGAGGCGAGGGCACCTTCCAGCCCGAGGAGTTCCCCTGCGTCGTGAGCGTGCGGCACCTTTCGGAGCAGGGTAGCCATCTCCGTGGTCTGAGGCTCTGCCCGGCTGCCCGCATTGCGGACCAAGAGCCTGCGTTGGTTGGCCGCCTTTGCAGCGACCACCGCCCGGGCGAAGGCGAGCGTGCGCCCTTCGTCAGACGCCGTACGGAATTGGGCGGCACGGTCGAAGGCGTTCCGGAGCGTGATCCCCGCCGTGATGCCGTAGAACCAATGCCCTCGCGAGAGGTGGACCACCGGCACGTTGGCCTCACACAGGAGTTGCAGGGTCTGCGCCGAGATCCCGACGTTGCCGCAGAGCACGAGGTGGCTCACGTCCTTGAGGCGCGCGCTCCCCAGTTCCTCCTCCCCCTTGCTCACCACCAGTACCCCCCCTCGCTTTCCGACGCGTGCGCCCTGCTCCTGAACGTACAGGGGCAAGGCGTCGTCACGCGCCGGATAGAGCCGGCGTACCGCATCCGCCCGCGCCGAGCCGTCCGCGGCGGGCACCTCCTGGAGGGCAAGCGTCTCGTCCGGCAGGCAGATGCCCGCCAGGGAGCACCCGTTGCACTTGGGGCTGTCATCCAGCGGTGGAGGAAACTCAGACGAGAGGGCCGCAGCCTTCGCTTCCGCGATGAAGCGAAGCGTGCGACCCTCCAGATCCGCCGTGAATGGGACGTCCACCCGGGTGCGGGACCCTGCGTAGTAGAGAACCCCGTGGTCGCAGGAGTACCCATGCTCCCGCAGGAGCAATCCCTGTGCCATGAGTTGCACCCGCTCCGGCTCCCAACTCCGCTCCTCGTTCCGGGGCACACGGCCGCGTTTGGTCTCGACGGGCACCGCGTCCTCTCCGGCTGTTGCCACGAGGTCGAGCTTGGCCGTGATCCCAAGATCGTCCGAGCCCAGGCTGACGGATCGGCTCACAGTTGGTCGGTCATCACCGGATTCGTCGGCGGCCGACTCGGCCGCTTCGGCAAGCGGAGCCCCTTCAGGGTCCGGGAGAACATGTTCCAGTCGATCCACCCTCCGGTGGGCCTCCCGTCCTTCCTCCGTATACACGTTGTCCGCCCAACGACCTTCCACGAGCATGAGGTGGAAGAGCCGCGGGCAGTATGCGTACTCGTTGAGCATCCGGACTGGCAGAAGCCCCTCCTCGGTCGGATTCACGAGCCCACAGCCGCTGCCGACCCGGACGGCGCGCCCGGCCCTGGCTCCCCACCGCTCAGTTTCCAAAGCGGTGCCGATGGTATATACTGGTATATATCGTAGTCTTGAGGAGAGACGCTCATGGCAAGCTCCAGAATCGAAGACGGCGGCGGATCGCCACCCCGCCGGGCCAGGCTCTTCTGGAACGGCCGGTCCCAGGCGGTGAGGCTGCCCAAGGAGTTCCGCTTCGCGGGCGAAGCGGTTGAGATCCGGAGGGAAGGGAGCGCGGTCATCCTGGAGCCCGTGAGGGCGAAGGACTGGCCGGACGGCTTCTGGGACTGGGTGGCCGGCAATGGCGAAGGCATGGAGATCGGTGACGCCGTCGGTCTGGGCGCCAGCCTCCTGGCCGTGGAGCTCGACGGCGAGTGATCTGGCTTCTCGACACCAACGTCCTGATCCACGCACAACGGGGGCGGCCGGAGGCGGTGCGCCGGCGCCTGCGGGCCGTGTCTCCCGACGACGTTGTGATCTCGACGATCACCGTCGCGGAGCTCTGGTACGGGATCGCACGCAGCGACGATCCGGACCGCAAACGCGAGAGCTGGGCGCGCTTCCTCGCGGCGTTCGACGTACGGGCCTTCGATCGTGCCGCGGCGGAACTCCACGGCGGGTTGCGGTTCGCGCTGAGGCACCAGCCCATCGGGGAACGCGATCTCCTGATTGCGGCCATCGCGCTGGCGAACGACCTGGCCGTCGTCACGGCAAACACCGGCGAGTTCCGCCGTGTGCCGGGGCTGCACGTGGAGGACTGGGGGGAATAGCCCCCGCTGGCAGTAACACCTCGGGCGCCTTGACTGGCCTGGCACGCCACGCGGCCGCAGCCTACACGACCTTCGCAGGCGAAAAGCCGCCATACCCGCCCTGGTCTGATCGCGTGATACGGGACGAGAAGACCGCCCCTATCCCACGGAGTGCTCGCTCCCGGGCCGACACCCCTTGAAGAACCTGAAGAGCGAGGAGGCTGCGCACGACGCGGCCCGTCAGCGGGGAAGTCCAGACTGGCCACGTGAATGACCCGCCCTTCCAGCCGCCGCGAACACCCGTCGTTAACAGGGCACCGCCGTGAGGCACAGCTGAGAGGAAGCCAAGCCCAACGAAGGCCAGCCAGTCGGCGCCGGGGTTGCTCCCCCGCTTCTCACTGGACGGGTCCGACGCCCGTAGCGCGTAGATCCTGGCAACAGTGGCATCCCAGGACATGCTTGGAAGCTTGCTGGTGCCTCGCCACGGACCAGACAGCGCTTCGACTAGGTCGGCTTCGCCGACCCCGCTCTGGAGCTGTGCGACCGCCTTGAGGAACGTCTGCTGGCCTGCAGAAAAGTGGAGGGCGAATGGCTTGGTGTTCCCGTTGTTGTCCTGAACCACTTCGCTGCCGTAGAAGCCGGCCGTATCGAGCGACCGCCGCACCGCCAGCCGATAAGCGAAGTCGAGATCGGGGACTTCAGCACTCACGACCAGCCGCCCCAAGAACAGCCGCATCACAGCCGGCCGCGGCTTCAGGTCCCGTACGATTCCCTGGCTCCCCCCACGCGGATCAACGAGCTCGGTTCCGGTGCTGTCGTATGCCAGCATGAGCGCAGGATCATCAACCCATGTGGCCTTGTCCTCCAAGATGGCGGAGATCACGTCATCCAGGCCTGAATCCGCACCAGACTCGATCTCCGGTTGCCAGTGCCCGACCTCGATCCACCGCATCCTAGGCAACGGTCGGCGCCTGGCCCTGGCGACGTGGTCGAGGATCCGCAGCACCCCCAGCGCCGCCAGAAAGCCCAGGGGGTTCGAGCCATCCAGCCCGGGGAGTCGCACGGAGTTTGTGGTCTGATGCCCGGTCATGTTGAAATCACTCTGCCCTCGGCCTCGCTGGCCCTGTGGTCGGCGAGTCGCACGATGGACTCGAGCCAGGCCAGCCCCCACCAGCCGTATCGCTCCACGAGATCCCAGAATCGGTCTGCGACACCCGAATCGAGCCGCGCGAGGCTATGAGCGGCGTCGGCACGCACGGAAGTCCCGGCGACGGCAAACTCGACGTTCCGGGGCGGTCCGGGGTCCACGGCCGGGGCGAAGGGCCGGCACCAACCGTGGTGACTCCCCACCAGGTGGAGGACCAGGTCGCGGTCCTTGGCATCGGCCAGGACAGCGGGTGTGCCGTCGAGCATGGCCACGGACAGAAGTTCGTGACGGTACCCGTCGGGATACCCGGAACGCTTGCGCGCTTGCTCGCGCGCCGCGGCGCCAGCCGCCGCTCCGCTCGACTTGGCCAGTGGCTCATCCTGCAGGGCCAGGCGCACCTCACTCCCCCCGGCGAGCATCCGTTGGAACCTCGGATCTGCTTTCCCGACATCGTGCAGGGCTCCGGCGAGTGCCAGATCGGAGACAACATCCGAGCTGAGGCCGAGGTTCCGGCAGAACTCAACGACCATACCCTCGACGTCCCGCAGATGCCTGCGAAGCGTGACGTTGCGGTCAGCGAACGAGCCGGAATCGTCATCCTCGCTGGGCGACTCGTCCGTCAGGCCGTCCGACACGTGCAGGAAGCGCCTCGGGTCCACCCGCTTCGTCGCCAGGAGGGCGACCCGGCCTCCTGCGATCTCCATCTGGCGGTACCCTCTCGATGAACCAGGCGGGGCGAGCGCGTCCAGGATCACCTTCAGCCTCGCGCCGGCCCCCGCCCGAGCGGCGTTGATCCACGTGTCGACGGCGTCCGTGCGATCCGTATCGTCTCCGTCGCCGGCGACGATTCCGGGAGCACTTCGCGCCAGTCCGTGCGAGCACCAATACTCATACTCTTGCAGTGCACCCGAGCCCGCTTCGGCCTCGCCTCGCCCGTCCGGTCCGCCCAAGACCTCCCTCACCAGACGCAGCGTGGGCCTGCCTCGGTGGACCAGTTGCGCCCAGTCTCCCAGGTCGGCCACGAACGCCGTCGCTCCCGGATCCCAGGTTCCATGCCCGATGCCCCCATACGTGGATGGCACGATGAGCGTGTCGCCTGGCCGGAGATCGCGTGCCTCGACGATCTCTGGACCCCGCCGTCCGAGGCGCACGCAGCGCCGCGCTCGGCGCACGACCTCATCACCCGGAACCTCGCTGTCATCGTCCGAGGCACCCTCGACGTCGCCGAACGAGGACCCCCCGTGCCCGGAGAGCCAGGCGCGCGCGGCGTGGATCGGAACGGAGATGCACTCGAGGCTGCTGGGAGGACAGACGTCGAATTGTGCCGCCCAATCGCTCGCGACGTCCCGCTGGTCGCCGGTCGGCCCTGGATTCGCGTTCAGCAGTTCGGCATCGAGGTCGGCACGCCAGACGATCTGCACGTCCGCTGCATCGCGCCGCGGCCCGTGGAGCCAGAGCGCAACCTCGGGCTCGGGTTCGGGCCTGGGGTTGGTCTGAACCCAGGCATCCAGGTGCGCCGGAAGAAGGACAGGGGCACGTACCACCCTGGAGCACAGCGCCCCGAGCGCCTCGGGGCCCTCCGGCGTGTTGGGGAAGCCGGCGATGCCCAGGTCCAACCCCTCTGCTTCGTCCGCCGCTTCCGTGCGCGCTACCAACCAGGCCCACGTGGCGGCCAGAGCCCCACCGTAGATGGGGTCCTCCGCGTCCGGCTTCACCTGGTCGGCGCGAGCGAGCACCGTGCATCGGGTCACACCGAGCTGGCCGAGCCGATCCAGGCGCCCGAGTCGCTGCCTCAGGGCATCCAGGCTCGCGCACTCCGTCACCATCCCGTCGAAGTCGAAGTCGGCGCCCGCCTCGATGCACTGCGTTGCCACCACGATGAGGGGCCGCGCGTTCTGCTCCCGGAGCCTCCCTGCCGAGATCCGGTGGGCGAGGGTGCCCGGCATGTCCCGATATCCCAGGTGATCCATGCGGTCGAGCGGGCGCATGCGCCCCGTGAGCAATGCGACGTCGCAGGGTCTTCGGGGGTCCCCATGCAGGATGCGGTGCACGCGACGCGCCGTGTCCACGCGGTTGACGACGACCGCGACAGTCCCTGCGCCCACACCCACATGAGCGCGCGCCTCCTCCGCGGCGGCCACGGCGAACGTCTGCGCGCGCCGTTCGGCGTCACCCGACACGGCCACGAGTCTGGGCGTCGTCATCTTCCGGGCGCCGAGCCTCTGAGAGAGGAGCGCGTGGCGCCGGTCCGCCTCGTTGAGACGGAAGACGCCCTCCCCCGTGTTGTCATCCCCCAGCGGCGTGGCCGACATGCGGACCACCCCCCAGCGATCCGGCAGGTCCGTTCCGGTGCTGGATTGACGCCAGCCACGCCAACGGCGATGAAGCGCGCCAAGGGTGTCGGCGAAGGCGGTGGAGAGCTGTACCTCGTCAAGCAGTATGAGCGTGTCGTTCCCGAGAAGCCCGGCGTGCACGGGCGCCATCCGCGGCGAGACCCCGTACCCTCGGAAGAGCAGCCGCGACCCTACCTGATCCACGGTGGACAAGGCCACGACGGCTCGGTCCGGCCGACGGGCCCATGTTTCGTCGCGGGGCATCCCACCCCGGAGCACGGATACGTCGAAGGGCTCGTCTCCGTCCCCCCCTCCCGAGAGGGTCCGCAGTGCCGCGGCGACGGCACCCCCCACACCCCCAGTCGCCCCCATGAGTTTGGTCCGGATCCTGCGCGCATGCTCGGCACCCTGATCCACAACCACCCGCCGATCCACGACGAGGACGATCCTCCGGGGGAACACATCGGGGCGGAGCGCCAGCGCGAAGAGCGCAACGTCAATTGCTGACGTCTTGCCGACACCCGTGGGAAGATCGAGCACTTCGGGCCACCGGCCTTCGCCCAGAACCTGCTCCGCGAGCCTGATCTGCCATGGGAAGGGGGCACGACCGTGGACGTAGTCGAAGAACGCAGCAAAGTCCGAGGGGTTCACGGGGTCGCCTCCTCCGCCCCACCCACGGGGCGGAACAGGCCCAAGCCATAGTACCGCCCGGCGCCCAGCAGAACGGGGCCTTGCACGGGCTCGGAGAACCCGAGGAGCGCATGGACCTTCACTCTCTGGGGCTTCCGAGGGTCCGCAGGAAAAGGCGGGAACGCGCGCGCCTTCCACACTCCCGGCATCGCCACCGAAGGGAGGACCTCCACCCTCTCCGGCCGGGGCAGCCCGATGCGTTCGCAGGCCAGGGCGATGATCCCTGCCGCATTGTCGTGTGCCGCGCGCGCCTCGTCAGGGTCGCGGGCGTTCAGGCTCCCGGGGTTCCGGTCCAGGGCCACGGGAGTCGCGGACAGCCATGTGCGGGCCGGCCGACACCACGCCGAGGGCCGGAGGTTCGCGAGCGGCGCGGTCCCCCACACGACACGCTCCAGCTCGATCACACCGCGCGCACCCAGCCGGACCTGGACGGGTGGCGCTTCCACCTCCTCGTCGCCGAGGCGGATCCGCGTGTCCGCTTCCCAGGTTCCGATGGCCCGAAGGAGCGCCCTCCGGTCTTCGGGCGTGATGCCTCGCGGCATCACCACCGCAACGCCCAGAATCACTCCGGTGGCGTGCGCGCTTCCCACGTAGGGGAGCGCGAGCGTCGCCAGGTGGGGGGCCTCCGACGGCGCCCCGTCGACCCGATGCCCGGACATGACCTCGGGAGGGGGATCTTCCGCATGCGACATGAGCGCGGCGCGGACGGCTTGGGTCAGTTCCACACTCAGGGTCGAAGAGAGGCGAGGACCACCCACCTGCCGAAGCACGATCCACTCGTCGTCGAACACGGAAGCACGAATCGGAGGAACCCCGGTGTCGGCCGGTGCGCCATACCGTTGGAACCGGCACGGTAGCACCCGGGGCTCGACCTGTTGGTGGAAGCTGTAGGCATCCACGAGCTTCCCGACCTGCCCGGCCGAGGGAACACGCAGTATCACAGGACCGTCGTCGCGAGCCACGAGGGTCACGGGCGGCACCGCCTCCACGACCCTGCACCAAACCAAGCTGGAGGAATGCCCGAGGCGCACCACGCGGCGGGCGAGGGCGTCCAGCGCGCGGCAGTGGCTGGACGCCGCCTCGGCCTCCCATACCAGGTGGACCACGGACTCGTGGGGTGTCACGGACGGGAACGTGCGTGCCTGTCTGGTGCGGCCTTCCGGCAGGACGCTGCGCGCACGGCGGATCGCCGCCGCGTTCGGCGCGTCGTCAGTTCCCTGGTCCTCAGCGAGCACGGATGCCAGCGCGGCGCGCTTCCTGTCGAATGCCCTGGACAGCCTCAAGGCCTGGCGCTCAGCCGTCGTGCGTTTCCGGGCATCGCCGACGGCTGCGGCCGCCGCCAGGGCAGTCTCCGCCTCCGCGAGTTCCGCCCTCGCCGCATCGAGCTTCTCCCGCTGGTCCGCGAAGGCCTTGAGTACGCCCACGTCGTTCACCGGCACGAAGTGGGGCACCACGTTGCGTTCCGATCTGCCGCTCGCAGCGATGGCCGGAGGCGGCAGTTCGGCCAGCCACTCGAGGGCTGCCCGCTCGTTCGCGTCCGGCGGATCACCGTCGGCCCAGGCATCCACGAGCGCCGAGAACACGCGGGTCGGGTGGGGAGGCCACTCCGCGGTGTTCCGGTCGTTGTAGCTCGTCGCCGTGCACCGACCCGTCAGGTACTCGATGCGCAGCGTGAAGCTCACGGCGAGGTCTCCGGCTCCTCCGAGCCATCGGCGGCTGTGCGCCTGCGGCTCTCACGGATGAGGCCTGCCAGCTTCGGCGCGGGCTTCAGAACCAGCGGCTCACGGTCCCAGGGCAGTCCCAGCTTCGTTGCCTCCGCCACCGCCGCAGCAAGGAGATCCGCGGCGCTTCCTGCGGTGAGCGAGAAGCGCGTGGGCTCCCCGCCGTCGGAGGGGACCAGCTCCAGCGGAAGCGGCCCCCCCTCCTCGGGAACGAGGAAGGACCGTGAACGCAGGTCATATCCCTGCTCCCGGAGCTCGGTGATCGCCACGAGAGCCAGGGCGGCGAGCACGCAGCGTGCGGCGCGCTCGGCCGCGGCGCGTCGCTCGCCCGCCATGGGGGCACCTTCGGCGTCGAACGGAAAACGCAGGCGCCGCAGAGCTGGAAGGGAGAGCACCGTGGTCTGCAGGGCGTAGTCCAGGGTGACGCCACCGGCCAAGGCATCGATCGATGGCGGGATGTTGCTGTGATTGATGGCAGCTGCCGTTGCCCTCTCCCCTTTGCCTCTCTCACCCTTGCGGCTGAACGGAACGGGCTTGCCCTTCTGCACCAGCGCCTCCGCCACATCGGCCGTCCAATCGTCCGGGTCGTCACGACGGTGATAGACCTCGACGTTGCTCTGGATTCCGGCCGGGTCCAGCCGGCTGGCCGTCTTGACGCCCGCCACGGCGCCCACGCCCACGACCTCCGAGACGAGCGCGCGCTGGATCTTGTGACCCAACCCGCCGCGTGGCCCCGTGGAATCCCACACCCCGAACACGAGCGCAGTAGGGCAGTACCGGAAGATCGCGGTTGCGTTCTTCGCGCTGGCGTCCGTGAACGCCGCGCCGATAGGGGTGTCGCGGAATCGCGTTCCCTCAGCGTCCACGCTATCCCGCAGCAGCGCATCCGCAATCCGGTGCGGGGCCTGCAGGGTCGTGATCCTGCCCAGGTCGGAGATCCCCTCCTCTCCGATGAAATCCACCGAGATCACCGGCACGTGGATCCGATGGTCCTCCCACGCGGCGAGAAGGGCCTCCTCCATCCGGTTTGCCTGTGACGCCACCGAGTCCAACAGGACCGTAGGCGTGTCCTGGCCGTCCACACGGCGCATCTCGAAGGCGTACTTGGTAGTGGCGCCCCGGTCCGTAGCGTAGGTCGGTGGGAAGACCTTGTCGCCCTTTCCCCCCGCAGGCTGAAGTCGGGTCAGGGCGCGGACCGCGGCCGCTTCGCCCGCCACGGCGCTCTGAAGGTCATCCAACGAGAGGGCGGGGAGTACGGCCATGGTAGCCTCCGTCTTGGCATGGTTCGGGCCGGGCGGAGCTTCGGTGCCCCGTCCTGGTGCGGCGTGCTCCAGGAAAGCCTACCACCCCCCTGCGACAGTCCCTCGGGACCACGTACCGGCCGGCCTCCCACAGGCTGCGCGCCTGGCGCAATGTACGCGGAGGCCTCGCGCGGGGCACTCTCAATTCGGTACCGTCGGCGACCGGCAGGTGCGGGCGCCCGGATGCCCCGGAGCCGAGACCCCGCGGTCGCGCCCTTACGCCTTCTCCTGCACCCCCCTGGCCCTCGCCGTCTCCGTGATCCGGCCCAGGAGTTGGTTCAGCTCGCGCTCCAGGTTGTTGACCCGCTCCTCGGCGGCCTCGACGGTGAGCACGTTCACCGACATGAGGTGGCACGTGGTGTAGAACTCGCGGAAGTGCTTGAGCAGCTGCTCCACGTGCCCCCTCGTCTCCTCGTCGCGGCGCCGCTCGTCCGACGGGGCGACGGTCGGTGCCGCAGGAGCCGGGCGCCCCACACCCAGCGCCTTCTGCGCCAGCATGAGCGCCGGGAGCACGGCGAGGCCGGTGCGGAGCAGGCGCTCGTCCACCAGGACCACGGCGAACGCCAGGAGCACCACCATCAGGAACACCGAGAGCCTCTCGTTCTTGTCCATCTCACTGCCTCACGCGTTGGGGGGTCCCGGGGGGGACTCGGCGCAGGGGGACGCTGCCTTCCCTACGCCGGGTGCCGCGCCTTGTACTGAGCCAGCAGGTCGAGCACATGGTCGATGTCGGACTCCGTGTGATCGGCGTTGACCTGCGTGCGGATCTCCTCAGAGCCCTTCGGCACCACGGGGAAGGCCAGGCCGGTGACCAGCACGCCGTTCTCGAAGAGGTAGCGCACCAGGTCCCTCGTCTTCTGTGTGTCGCGGATCATCATGGGGACCACGGGATGCTCCCCGGGGATGGTCTCGATCCCCACGCGCCCGAGGCCCTGCTCGAAGCGCCTGGTGAGCGCGCGCAACCGATCCAGGCGCGCGCGTCCCTCCGGAGAGTCCACCACCTCCAGCGACTTCAGGGCGGCGCCCGCCTCTCCCACCGTGATGGGGTTCGAGTAGATGTACATCATGGAGCTCTCGCGCAGGAAGCGGATGAACGCCGTGCTGCTCGTGACGTAGCCGCCGTTCACGCCGAAGGCCTTCCCCAGCGTCCCCACCAGCACGTCCACCTGGGGGCTCTTCGTGTACTCCTCGGTGCCCCGCCCCGTGGGCCCGAAGGCACCCACGCCGTGGGAGTCGTCCACGACCAGAACCACGTTCTCCGGGTAGCCGGCGTCGTGTTTGCGGCAGATCTCCACGATCTGGTCCAGAGGGGCGTGGTCGCCACGCATGGAGAAGATCCCGTCGGTGACCACCACCGCCCGCTTCGCCTTCCCCTTCCAGGCCGCGAGCTGCGCGTCGAGCTGCGACAGCTCCAGGTGCCTGTACACGTCCTTGCCCACGGGACGGGCCAGGCGCATGGCGTTGATGATGCAGTTGTGGTTCAGCTCGTCGGAGATGAGCACCGTCTCTGCGGTGACCAGTGGCACCAGCGTCGAGACGATGGTGGCATAGGCGGACGAGAAGATCATGGCCGCCTCGCGCCCGTGGAACTCCGCGAGCTTCTTCTCCAGGTCCACGTGCGCCTGGTACGTCCCGCTGATGAAGCGCACCGCTCCGGGGCCGGCGCCGAACCGGCGGGTGGCTTCCTCCTCGGCGGCCATGACCGCTGGGTGGAGCCCGAGCCCCATGTAGGAGTTGGAGTTCATGCGCATGAACTCCTTGTCCCCGTGGCCCCGGAGCAGGAAGCGAGGCCCGCGGTCGCCGGCGGGCGGCTTCACCGCGACGACGACGTGCTCGGCGCCCTTGGCGGTCCCTGCCTTCTCCAGGCCGGCGACGTGGGCTTGCAGGACGGTGCTCAGGCGGTCCATGGGCATGGGTATATCCTCATTGTAGGTGCGTGAGCATGTCCGCGGTCATGGCGGCCATGTCGTATTCGGGTCTCCACCCCCACTGCTGGCGGGCGGCGGTGTCGTCGAGGCGGTCGGGCCAGGATTCGGCGATGGATTGGCGGACCGGGTCCACGTCGTAGTCCAGCTCGAAACCGGGGATGTGCTTGCGGATCTCGGCGGCCAGCGTCTCCGGGGCCAGCTGCATGGCCGTCACGTTGAACGCGTTGCGGTGCAGGAGCCTGTCCGGGTCCGCCTCCATGATCTCGATGGCGGCGCGGATGGCGTCGGGCATGTACATCATGTCCAGTTGCGTGCCCTCGGCCAGGAAGCAGGTGTAGCACCCCTTCTCCACGGCTTTGTAGAAGATGTCCACCGCCCAGTCCGTGGTGCCTCCCCCGGGAGGCGCCCCGTACGAGACCAGGCCGGGATAGCGCACGCCGCGCGCATCCACCCGGTAGCGGCGCGCGTAGTAGTCGCACAGGAGTTCGCCGGCGACCTTCGTGATCCCGTACACGGTGCGCGGGCGCATCACCGTGTCCTGCGGCGTGGGGTCCTTGGGGCTCTCGGGCCCGAACACCCCGATGGAGCTGGGCGTGAACACGCCGCACTTCTGCTCCCGGGCCACCTCGAGGACCGCCTCCAGGCTGGACATGTTCACGTGCCAGGCCAGGCGCGGGTCCCGCTCACCGATGGCGGACAGGATCGCGGCCAGGTGGTAGATGGTGTCCGGCTCGAAGCGCATCACCACCTGGCCCAGGGCCCTCACGTCGGTGGCGTCGAGGACCTGGAAGGGGCCGGCCTGGGTGATCTCCGGGCCGAGGGTGCGGACGTCGGTCGCGAGGACGGCGCTCTCGCCGTACACCTCGCGCAGCTTGGGGACGAGCCAGGAGCCGATCTGGCCCCCGGCCCCGGTGACGAGGATGCGTTTCAAGGGAAGGGCTCCCGGAAGGTCGTCTGGGACCGGCCGCGGGCCCGCTCGGGCAAGCCCGCGGCCCTGAAAGCTAGCGCCCGTCCCGGGGGGGAGCGACAGGGCCCGGGGAGCGGCAGGGCCGGGGGAACGGCACGGGGGCGGGGTCCCAGGCTGGACCGGCCTGGCGGGCGGGGGGGCGGCGCGCAACCTTCCATCAGGCCGCGGGGCACCCGGCTCCCTCGGCCTTCACTCCGAAGGGATCATACCATGACCGCCCGCATCCAGGCCATCGACGCCCTGGAGATCCTCGACTCCCGAGGCAACCCCACGGTCCGCGTCACCGTGCACCTCGACAACGGCATCACCGGCACCGCCTCCGTGCCCTCCGGCGCCTCCACCGGCGAGCACGAGGCCGTGGAATTGCGCGACGGCGACAAGGCCCGCTACGGCGGCAAGGGCGTGTTGAAGGCGGTGGCGAACGTGAACAGGCTCATCGCGCCCGAGCTGGCCGGGATGGACCCCCGGGAGCAAGCCCGCATCGACGGGCTCATGCTCCAGATCGACGGCACCGAGAACAAGGGGAAGCTGGGCGCAAACGCCATCCTGGGGGTGTCGCAGGCGGTGGCCCGGGCGGCGGCCGCGAGCTGCGGCGTCCCCCTGTACGCCTACCTCGGCGGAGCGGGGGCGGTCCACCTCCCCGTCCCCATGATGAACGTCCTGAACGGCGGGAAGCACGCCGAGTCGGGGATGGACTTCCAGGAGTTCATGATCATGCCCGTGGGGGCGCCCTCCTTCACGGAGGCCATGCGCTGGGGCGCGGAGACCTTCCACGCCTTGAAGAAGATCCTGTCGAAGCAGGGGTACGCCACCGGCGTGGGCGACGAGGGCGGCTTCGCCCCGCAGGTGAAGAGCAACGAGGAGGCGTGCGACCTCATCCTCGAGGCCATTGCCAAGGCCGGGTACAAGCCCGGGGAGCAGATCGCCCTGGCCCTGGACCCTGCGGCCAGCTCGTTCTTCGAGGGCGGCACGTACCGCCTTACCCGCAGCGGCCAGGGGGACAAGACCTCCGCCGGGATGACCGAGCTGTTCAAGGCCTGGGTGGCGAAATACCCCATCGTGTCCATCGAGGACGGACACGACGAGAACGACTGGGAGGGCTTCGCGAGCCTCACCGCCGCCATCGGGGACCGCGTCCAGATCGTGGGCGACGACCTCCTCGTGACCAACCCGCGCTTCATCGAGAAGGCCATCACTGCGCGGAGCTGCAACGCGGTGCTCATCAAGCTCAACCAGATCGGGAGCGTGACCGAGACCATGGCCGCCATCCACCTGTGCCGGAAGGCGGGGTGGGGCTTCGTCATCTCCCACCGCTCGGGTGAGACCGAGGACGCGTTCATCGCGGACTTCGCGGTGGCCATGGGAGGCGGGCAGATCAAGACCGGCTCGGCCTGCCGCTCCGAGCGCATCGCGAAGTACAACCGGCTCATGGAGATCGAGCGTGCGCTGGGGAGCGCGGCGGTCTTCGGGGCCTAACAGGGGAGGTATGCCATGAGGAGCTTCGCCACCGCCGTGCTCTGGGTGACGCTGGCGATTCCCGCCGCCGCCCAGGAGTGCCTGAAGGTGCCCCCCCCCTTCCTCCCCGGCCTCTTCCCCGAGTCGGCGGGCGGGATCGCGGTGGAGTTCGCCACCGACCCCACCGGGGGCGTCACGGCCATGTACCGGCCGGCAACCGCCGAGGCGAGGACTTCGCAGCCCTGGGCCATCGTCGCCATCGAGCCCAACGGCGACCCCGGGGTGGGCGAGAACGCCGAGGGGGTGCGTGATCGCTACGCCGGCCTGGCCGCCTTCAAGCTCCACGAGATGGGCGGCTGGCCGGTGGCCATGCACACCGTGTCCATGGGCGACGAGTTCATCACCTTCCGGGGCTCGGTGCGCATCGTCGTCCAGGTCAAGAACGGCGACCACGGCGAGACCAGCGCCGCCGTGGCGCGGCCCATCTTCGAGGCGATCCTGCCGAAGGTGCCCTGCGGGGACTGACGCCCGCCGAGGGAACCGGCCAGGGGCGGGCCCGGGTCCTCGCGACCCGGGCCGTCGCCCTCGACTCAGTTGTAGGCCTTGCGCACTTCTTCGGTGGCCAGGAGGTCCGTCTCGCGCTCCAGCACGGGCCACGACGGAAGCTTCAGGTGCGTGAGCCGGTACTTCTCCGGGATGGGGTGCGTCCCCACCACCACCGGCACACCGTACTTCTCGGGGATGAACGCCTTGAAGTAGTCCAGATAGGGACATGGCGGATACCCTACCACCATGCAGGTGGACAGGTGGATGGCCTCCGCCCCGTTCTTGATCATCTCCTCGGGGACGTACTCCACGTTGCCGCCTGGGCACCCGGCGCAGGTGGTGTACCCCACCACCTCCACGGGCCCGTCTCCGGCGTAGCGCGCGAAGCCGCCGGCCCGCTCCCTGGTCGAGCGCAGGCACTTGCCGCCGCCGCACGTCCGATATCGGTCACAGATGATGATGCCGACCTTCATGGAACCGCCTCCCTTGGGGGAAGGTGACAACCTCTGACCGAAGGGTAGCCCGTGGGCTGCGCGCAGGCGACCCCCGCCCGTCCCGCGCCCGCCCGTCAGCACTTGGCGCCAGTTGGGTGTGAAGTACCGTAAGAGGCCGCTCCGGCGCCGGGTCGTTTGGCCCGGGTCGCTGGGGGGTTGGGATTGTGCCTCGCACCGAGCCCAGGTCGAACGCCAGAGTGTGCCCATGATCGGTCGGAGAACCATAGACGTGCGCCGAGCTGCCGCCCCCGTCCTCGTCGTCGCGCTGGCCCTACTCCACGCGCCGGCGTCCGGTCAGACGGCGCCGGGAGGGAACGGGAGCGCCAGACCCCTTCCCTCCGTGCGAGCCGAGCGCGCCATCGGAGCCATCCACCTGGACGGGATCCTGGACGAGGCGGCCTGGGCCCAGGCCACCCCCGCCACGGAGTTCATCCAGATGGACCCCCTGGAGGGGCAGCCCGTCACGGAGCGCACGGAGGTCCGCGTCCTCTTCGACGACGACGCGATCTACGTGGGGGCCGTGCTGCACGACCGGAGCCCCGTCTCAACCCGCCTGGGGCGGAGGGACGGGTTCCTGATGGACTCGGACCAGTTCGTCATCTCCTTCGACAGCTACAACGACAACCGCACGGGCTTCAAGTTCGAGGTCAACCCCTCGGGGGTCCGGGGCGACCAGGCGCTCTCGGGAGGCCAGGACCGCCACGGAGACAGCTCCTGGGACCCCGTCTGGCGGGCCGTCACCCACATCGGCGACGAGGGGTGGAGCCTGGAGGCCCGCATCCCCCTCTCCCAGCTCCGCTTCCGGAACACCGAGGAACAGGTGTGGGGGGTCCAGTTCACCCGTGAGATCTCCCGCAATCGTGAGAACGCCGTCCTCGCCTTCACCCCGAAAGACGAGCCCTCGGGAATCGCGCGCTACGGCGACCTCCTGGGCCTCCGGGGGGTCAAGCAGTCCCGGGGCCTGGAGATCCTCCCCTACTTCCTGGGCCGGGCCGACTTCGTGCCCGTGGACCAGAGCGAGGACGTGCCGTTCGGGAATCCCTACCGGGACGGGGCGGATTTCTTCTACGGCCTCGGCTTCGACCTGAAGTACCGCCTCAGCTCCAACCTCACCCTGAACGGCACGGTGAACCCCGACTTCGGCCAGGTGGAGGTGGACCCGGCGGTGGTGAACCTCACGGCCTACGAGACCCGCTACCAGGAGAAGCGGCCCTTCTTCGTGGAGGGGGCCGACATCTTCTCGTTCGCCGGCGGGGGAGGCGGCGGCGAGGGGATGGGAGGCGGCGGGATGGGAGGCGGTGGGGAGGGCGGAGGTGGAGGGGGCGCGCAGATCCTCTATTCCCGACGCATCGGCGCCTCCCCCAAGGGCGGGCTCCCCGACGAGGCGATCTACGGAGACGAGCCCGACGCGGCCACGATCCTCGGCGCCACCAAGCTCACCGGGAAGACGGCCGGCGGCTGGTCCCTGGGGATCATGGAGGCGGTTACCCAGCGGGAGAGGGCCCCCTGGGTGGACGACACGGCCCTGGAGCAACGGGCGGAGGTGGAGCCTCTCACCAACTTCCTGGTGGCTCGCGCCCGGCGGGACCTGCGGGAGGGACAGACCAACATCGGCGTCATCGGCACCGCGGTGAACCGTGACCTGAGCGACCCGGCCCTCGCCGGCGATCTCCGCTCCACCGCCTACGTGGGAGGCTTGGACTTCCTCCACGAGTTCGCCGACCGGAACTGGTCGCTGAACGGCCACTTCGTGTCCAGCCGCATCGCGGGCAAACCCGACGTCATGGCCTCGGCCCAGGAGTCCTCCGCCCGGTATTACCAGCGGCCCGACGCCGACTATCTCGGCGTGGACGAGGCGGCCACCACTCTGACGGGCTACAAGGCCGGCCTCGAGCTTCAGAAGCAGGCCGGCCTCCACTGGCGGGGAGGGGTGGAGTTCGGGACCATCAGCCCCGGCTTCGAGGTCAACGACCTGGGGTACCAGCGTGACGCCGACCGGCGCTCCGCTTCCGCGCGCCTCGAGTACAGCGAGAACCGTCCCGGCACCGTGCTCCGGCGCTGGAACGTCAACGCCAGCACCGACGCCACGTGGAACTTCGGCATGGACCGGCTGGGAACCGGGCTGAACCTCCGGGGCAACTGGACGTTCGTGAACTACTGGTCGGTGAACCTCGGATTCAACCACGACTTCGCGGCCCTGGACGACCGTCTCACCCGGGGCGGGCCCCTGGCCCGGAAGATCGCCGGCAACCAGATCTCCTTCGGGGGATCCTCGGACTTCTCCCGCCCCTACACCTTCCGGGGCAACGGTCGCTACGAGTGGGACGAGGCCGGGGGTCGGCAGGTCGGCTTCGGCGGGTCCTTCGGCATCAAGCCCAGCAGCAGATGGGAGCTCTCCCTCGGGCCGCGGATCTCGGTGAACGACGGCGCCGCGCAGTACGTGACCAGAGTCGAGGATGCCACGGCCGCGTCCACCCACGGGTACCGGTACCTCTTCGCCGGTCTGAAGCAGACCACGCTCTCCCTGGAGACCAGGCTGAACCTCACCTTCAGCCCGGACCTCACCCTGGAGATGTACGCCCAACCCTTCATGGCCAGCGGCGACTACGGCGCCCTCAAGGAGCTCCGCGCGCCCAGGGCCTTCGACTTCGACCGCTACGGCCTGGAGAAGGGGACCATCTCGAGAGATGCCGACGGGGACTTCTCCATCGATCCCGACGGACTCGCTGGGCCGGCGGCCGCGTTCTCCGTCGGGGACCCGGACTTCAACCGGGTGTCGCTGAGGGGCACGGCCGTGCTGCGCTGGGAGTGGCGGCCCGGCTCCACCCTCTTCCTGGTGTGGCAGCAGAGCCGCTCCGACTACCTGGAGGAGGGGCGCTTCGATTTCGGCCGGGATGCGAGGGCCATGTTCGACGCCGAAGCGGACAACGTCTTCATGCTCAAGGCCACGTACTGGATCGGGTCATAGCCCGAAGGAGCGCCGCATGCGCCAGGCCACCCTGTACCGCGCCGTCCGTCACGCCGACCTGGTCGCTCCCCTGACGCTCGCCGCGGTACTCGCCCTCGCGGGCCCGGCGACCGCCCAGCTCCCCCGCGCCGAGCCCACGCTCCCCGGGAACCGGGTCCTGACCCACCGGGAGCAGGCGCCCCTGGTGCACGCGCGCATCGCCGAACGGTTCCGGACCCTGCTCCCCAACCTTATGCGGCGCGAGGGGATCGACATGTGGCTGGTCATCAGCCGCGAGTACAACGACGACCCGGTGTTCCGCTCGATGGCGCCCCTGGAGACGTACTCGTCCCGCCGGAGGACCATCCTCGCCTTCCACGACCGTGGGGGTGACGAGGGGGTGGAGGCCGTCAGCGTGGGGCGGTTCGACTACTCGGGGCTCTTCAAGCTCTACCGCGCGCACAACGATTCCCAGTACGTGGGGCTCCGCCGGCTCGTGGAGGAGCGCCGGCCCCAGCGCATCGGCATCAACGTCTCCGACGCGTGGAACCACGCCGACGGGCTGAGCCACAACGAGCATACGAGGCTGGTCGAGGGGCTGGGGCCCTGGGCCGACCGCCTCACGTCGGCGGAGATGCTGGCCGTGGGGTGGCTCGAGACCAAGCTCCCCTCGGAGACGGACCAGTACCGGTACGCCGTCCGGCTGGCCCACCAGGTTATCGCCGAAGCGTTCAGCAACAAGGTCGTCGTGCCCGGTTCCACCACCAACGAGGACGTGGCGTGGTGGATGCGCCAGCGCGTGGCGGAGATGGGGATGGACTCGTGGTTCCATCCCTCGGTGAGCATCCAGCGCCGGGGCGGCCTCCCGGCCGGGACGCCTCCGGGCGGACACGTGATCCAGCGCGGCGACATGCTCCACACCGACTTCGGCCTGGTGATGCTGGGGTACTCCACGGACACGCAGCACAACGCCTACGTCCTCCTCCCCGGAGAGACCGACGCGCCCGAAGGGCTGAAGGCGGGGCTTGAGAAGGGGAATCGGCTCCAGGACATCACCCTGGAGCACGCCAAGGCCGGCGCCACGGGAAACCAGGCCCTGGCCGCCGCCCTGGCACAGGCGCGCGCCGAGGGGATCGTGGCGAGCATCTACTGCCACGCCGTCGGCTACCACGGCCACGCCGCCGGCCCGCCCATCGGCATGACCGACTACCAGACGGGCGTGCCCGTGCGCGGGGACCACGTGTTCCGTCCCCACACCTGGCAAGCCATCGAGCTGAACCACGTCCAGCCCGTCCCCGAGTGGGGCGGCCAGGAGGTGCGCTTTGCCCTCGAGGAGGACGCTGTCCTTCTGGAGGGCGGCTGGCAGTGGGTGGACGGACGCCAGTCGGAGTTCTACCTCATCCGGTAGCCGGAGCGGTGGGCGGAGGCCGCGGCCACGACCTCGGCACCGCGCTGTTGACCAGGGGACGGGAGGTGCCATTATGTCGGGGCGCCGCCTCCGGCATGCAGTGTCCGCCGGTTGGCGCCGGCTGGTCCCTCTCCGAGGCAGAACCTGAACCCGCCCCAGCCCGCCCCCGAGGCCCGCACGACGTCTTGGCGCCAGATCCTGGTGCTCATGGCGGCTTCGTTCATGGCGTACTTCTCCATGTACGCCTTCCGGAAGCCCATCAACGCCACCGAGTTCGCCGGCCTCTCCCTTGGGGGGTCGGGCGTGGACCTGAAGACCGCCCTCCTGGTTGGGCAGCTCGTCGGCTACGCCCTCTCCAAGTACCTCGGTATCGTGGTCTGCTCCTCGGTGAGCCGCGAGGCGCAGGGTCGCACGCTGGTGGCTCTGGTGGTCACCGCCGAAGCGGCGCTCCTCGCCTTCGCCGTGGCGCCGGGTGGATGGAAGGTGGCAGCCATGTTCGTGAACGGCCTCCCCCTGGGGATGGTCTGGGGGCTGGTGGTCCGCTATCTGGAGGGCCGCCGCGCTTCCGAGCCGCTCCTGGCCTTCCTCTCCATCTCCTACATCGTGGCCTCGGGAGTGATGAAGGACGTGGGGCTCTGGGTCATGCACGGCCGAGGGGTCCCGGAGGTGTGGATGCCCGCCGTGGTGGGCGCCCTCTTCCTGGCCCCCTTCGTCGTGTCCGTGAGGGTCCTCGAGTCCACGGCGGAGCCCGACGCCCTCGACCGGGCTGAACGGGTGCCTCGCCGGGAGATGACGGGCCGGGAGCGCACGGCCTTCCTCCGCCGTTACGGCGTGGGGCTCACCCCGCTCATCGCCATGTTCTTCTTCCTCACCGCGTACCGGGATTTCCGGGACAACTACGGCGTGGAGATCTTCGGGGCACTGGGGTACACGGGCGTCCCGGGCCTCTTCGTCCGCTCCGAGCTCCCCGCGGCGGCGGCGGTGATGGGCGCCCTGGCGGCGCTGGGGCTGGTGCGGAGCAACCGCCGGGGTCTGATGGCCGTGTACGCCCTCATGGTGGCGGGGCTGGCGGTGGTGGGCGCCTCCACCCTCCTCTTCCGGGCGGGAGGGAGCAGCGGGATGACGTGGATGGTCGCCGTAGGGGTGGGATCGTACCTGGCCTACGTTCCTGTGGGGGCGGTCCTCTTCGACCGGTTCGTGGCCGCCGGCGGCACCGCGGGGACGGCGGTGTTCGGGATCTACGTCGCCGACGCCGTGGGGTACACCGGCTCGGTGCTGGTCCAGCTGTACCGGGACCTGGCCCAGGGCGGGACGACGCGCCTGGCCTTCTTCGAGACCTTCTCGCTCCACCTCGCCGGCTGGGGAAGCCTTCTCCTGGTCCTCTCGGCGCTCCTGGTGTGGCGGGCCTTGCCCCGAGGCGACGCCGTGCGGGATCGAGTCACGTCCGAGGAACCGGCCTAAGCAGTCTCGATCTCGGCGATGCACTCCCCGACGATGTCCAGGGCGCGGTCCATCTCCGCACGCGTGATCGTCAGCGGCGGGGTGAGCGTGAGGACGTTCCCCATCGTCACCTTGAAGTTGAGCCCCTTCTCCAGCGCCCGATACATCACGCGCTCGGCGGCGTCGCGGGCGCGCTCACGGGTGTGGGCGTCCTCGATCAGCTCGATGCCGAGCAGCAGGCCCAGCCCCCGGCCTCCCCCCACGATGGGGTGCCTGGCCTTCATCTCCTCGATGCGGCGCAGGGCGTGCTCACCGAGCATGCGGGCGTTCTCCAGGAGCCCATCCTCCTCGATGCACTCGAGGGTCGCGAGCCCGGCCGCGCAGGCGACGGGGTTCTTCTCGTGCGTGTAGTGCCCCAGCGCGCGGTCCGACATGACGTCCAGGTCCTCGCGCGCGAGCAGGGCCGCGAGGGGCATGACGCCGCCGCCCAGGCCTTTGCCGATCACGAGCATGTCCGGCACGATCCCGTAGTGCTCGCACGTGAACATCCTTCCGGTCCGACCCAGGCCGTGGGGAATCTCGTCCAGGATCAGCAGCGCGCCGTGCCGGTCACAGGCGGCGCGGACGATCTTCCAGTAGTCCGGCGGGGGGATGTAGGGGATGCTGCGCACCGTCTCGGCCACCACGGCGGCGACGTCGCCCTCCTTCTCCAGGACGTACTCCACGTAACGCGCGCACTGCAGCGAACACTGTGACCCGCACTCGAACGGGCAGTGGGAGGGATCGGGCGGCGGCACGTGCTCGGCTCCCGGGAGCAACGGCCCCATGCCCCGGCGGAAGATCGCCTCGCCGCCCACCGAGATGGCGTCCAGGGAGGCGCCGTGGAAGGAGTCCCACATGGAGATGGTCTTGAAGCGGCCCGTGGCCACGCGGGCGAGCTTCAGGGCCATGCCGATGGCGGTGGTCCCGCCCGGAGCGAAGAGCACCTTGTTCAGGTTGCCGGGCGCGAGCTGGGCCAGCTTCTTCGCCAGTCGGATGGCGGGGATGTTGGTGTACCGCCGCGTACAGAACGGAAGCTCGTCGAGCTGGGCCTTGATGGCCTCGATGACGCGCCGGTTCCGGAAGCCCGCGTGGTGGACGTTGTTGCCGTGGAAGTCCATGTAGCGCCGGCCCTGGACGTCCTCGACCCAGATCCCGTCGCAGCTCCGGAGCACGTTCAGGCAGGGCGTGGACAGGGATTGATGCAGGAAATACCGGGCATCCTCGTCCAGCCAGGCCCGGGTCTCCGGATCCAGGTTGTCCGCCAGCCATTCCTCGCGGCGCGGCGACAGGTTCAGGTCACCCTCGGACTCGAATCCGGACACGTCGCCCCCCCGCTCGCCCCCCCCACTCCCTTCCGGGTCGGTCAAGGGCGCTCCCCGCGGGCGAGGCGCGCATCGATCTCGTCGAGGAGCGGCGCGACGTCGGCGATGCCGTCCACGACGTAGTGGGCGCCGGCCTGGGCCATGCGCTTGTAGGCGCGCGCCATCCGGGCGCTGCGGGCCTCCGGGTCGAGCGCAGCGATCTCCCCTTCGGTCAGGCCCATCTCGTTGCCGGTCTTGGCCAGGCCGATCGTCCACATGCCTGCGTTCAGTCCTTCCTCGATGTCCGGAAGCGTGTCCCCGATCTTCACGAACGCTTCCATGGGATAGGTCTGCAGGTTGATCGCATTCTGGAGGCACATGAACGGATGCGGCCGGCCGGCGGGCACCTGGGACGCGCACACCGTCGAGTCGGGGACGTAGCCGCGCCGTCTCGCCTCGTCCTGGAGGATCGCCATCATCTCCTCCATGTAGCCCGTGGTGGAGCCGACCTTCAGCCCACGGCGACGGAACTCCGCCACCGCCTCGAGCGTGCCGGGAATCAGGTCGGCGTAGCGGGCCAGGCACTGCAGTTGCAGCGGGACGAAGTCCTCGAACATGGCCTCCACGTCGGCCTCGGTGGGCCTGCGCCCGTGCTTCTGCTCCCAGCGCTTCGCGACGGCCTCGTTCTTCGTGATCTGCCGGATGTGGACCTTCTTGTGGGCGCCCATCGGCTCGCGGGCTTCATCGACGGTGATCTCGACGCCCTTCCGCTTGAAGACGTCCATGAACACCACGGCCGGTGCCATGCACCCGTAGTCCATGGTGGTGCCGGCCCAATCCAGCAGCACGGCCTTCAGCGGCCCCCGATACGACCTGCGAAATACGAATTCCATGGTTGTCTCCGTGAGTGTGCTGGTGGGCCGAGGCGCTCCGCCTAGCGGTACCGGACCGGCACGGCGCAGCCCATCTCGGCCAACGTCCCGCGGATCGCGTGCACCAGCTGATCGAGGTCCGAAGGGAACAGGCGGCCGATGTTGCCGATGCGGAAGGTGTCCACCTGCGTGAGCTTGCCGGGGTAGATGATGAACCCGCGCTCGCTGAGCTTGACGTAGAACGAATCGAACGAGAACGCCGGATCCGCCGGCGTCTTGAAGGCCGTGATGATGTGGCTCTGCACCGCGGGAGGAAGGAAGACCTGAAAGCCCAGCTCGCGCATCCCCGCCGCGAGCGTCTCGTGGTTGCGGCGGTAGCGCGCGCCGCGCCCCACCACCCCGCCCTCCTCGTCGATCTCCTCCAGGGCCTGCCTGAACGCCAGCACGGCATGCGTGGGTGGCGTATAGCGGAACTGGCCGTTCTTCTCGAAGCCCTTGAGCTGGCCCAGCAAGTCCAGGCTCAGGCTGCGCGCATAACCCTCGCACGCCATGAGCACGCTGCGCCGGCACAGGACGAACGCGAAGCCCGGAACCCCCTCGACGCACTTGTTGGCCGAAGAGATCAGGAAGTCGATGCCGCACGTCTCGAAGTCGATGGGGATGGCGCCGAAGCTGCTCATCGCGTCCACGATGTTGATCTTGCCGTGCTTGCGGGCCACGCGCCCGATCGCCTCGATGGGGTTGAGGATGCCTGTGGTGGTCTCGCAATGGACCACGGCGACGTGCGTCACGGTCGGATCGCGGGTGAGCAGCTCGTCGAGCGCGGCGGGGTCCGCCGGCTGGTCCTCGGCCGTGCGCAGGACCGCGTGGGCGATCCTGGCGTGCTTCAGCATCTGCACGATCCGTTCCCCATATGCGCCGTTGGCCAGCACCACCACCTTGCCGTCCGCCGGCACGCAGGTCTGGAGCACGGCCTCGACCCCGAACGTGCCGCTGCCCTGCAGGAGCACCGCCTCCCATCCGCCCTCCCGCGACACGCCGGCCAGCGCCAGGAGCCGCTCCCGCACGTCGGCCACCAGCGCGTTGAACTCGAAGTGCCAGGAGCCGGCGTCGTGCAGCATGGCCTGCTTGACGCTGAGGCTCGTGGTGAGCGGGCCGGGGGTGAAAAGCAGCTTGTCCTTCGCCGTGGGCAATCCAGCCCGAGCCGTTGTGGAGTCGGCTTCTGCCTTGGTGGTTTTCATGGGGCCACTCTAACCCCCGCCCGTCCGTTTGGCACGCCCGGTCACTTCCGGCCGGTCCAATGCCCTGGAGCACGTCGGCGCGAACGGTGCCGCCCACCGCACCATGGACCGGCCCCGACGACACCGCCATCCTCCCCGGGAACGCCACCCCACGGGGTTCCAACCTGTCGGTATCTTGCTGTGATGTAATGATGTGATTACACTTCCATCCATGATCCGCACGCAGATCCAGCTTTCGGACGAGCAGGCCCGGCGGGTGAAGGCGATGGCGCGCCGGGAGGACGTCTCCATGGCCGAGATCCTCCGACGCGGGCTCGACCGCCTGATCGCCGAGGAGGAGCCGACCCGGGCCGATCGCTGGGCAGAGGCTGATGCCATGGTCGGCGCCTTCGTGGATGCGGCCCGCGCGCGCGACGTGGCGGCCCGCCACGACGCGTACCTGGACGAGGCATACCGTTGAGCCCCGCGTTCGTGGACACGTCGGGGCTCTACGCCCTGATGGTCGCGTCCGACGACTTCCACGAGCGGGCGCGCGCCGCGTTCGCCCTTCTGCGGCGCGAAGACGCGCGGATGGTGACGACTTCGTACGTACTCGTCGAGACGTACGCCCTGCTCCAGCGCCGCGTGGGCTGGGAAGCAGTCGACGCGCTCCGCCGCCACCTCGCCCCTCTTCTCGAGGTGGTGTGGGTCGATGCCCCCATCCACGAGCGGGCCCTCGACCACCTGCAGGAGCGCGGGGCCACCTCCGTGAGCCTCGTCGATGCGACGTCGTTCGTCGTGATGCGGGCTCGTTCGATCGGGCGCGCGTTCGCCTTCGATGCGCACTTCACGGACGAAGGGTTCGCCCTCGTCGCGTAGGCTGGAGGTTCCGCGGCACGCAGCTACCGCGGCACGCAGCTACCGAGGCACGCTGAAGGTAGATCTCCCAGGTGAGCTCCTCTGGGACCGCCATTACCGGGTGCCCCCGGAAACGCTCTTGAGACTTGACATGACACAGCATTTTTCACTTGATTACGCACATCGTCTTTTACTTACCATACCGCGGCACGTTTTACGTGAGATGACGCGGATCCCGTAGGACACGGGCCTCCTTCATGAGCACGCCCAAAGAGAAGCTCGCCGCCTCCCTCGGCGTCCTAGCCGGGCTGCAACGGCAGGGCCGGCGTGTCTTCCAGACATCGGAACTCAGCCGCACGCACCGGGAGCGGCTGGCGCGCAACGGCTTCATTACGCCCGTCATCCGCGGGTGGTGGATGCTCGCCAACCCCGACGCCCAGCCCGGCGACACCACGGCCTGGCACGCCTCGTTCTGGGAGTTCTGTGCCCGCTACGCCACCTTCCGCTTCGGCCAGGACTGGCACCTCGCCCCCGACCTTTCCCTGCTACGCCATGCGGAGGCCACGGCCATCCCCCCGCAGGTCATCCTCCACACGCCGTCCGGGACGAACAACCAGGTCGGCCTGCCCTTCGGCACCAGCATCTTCGACTACCGGACGCCGCCCTTCGAGCCCGCCCACGTCGTGATGCGCGAGGGGCTGCGGCTCCTGACGCCTGCCGTTGCCTTGGTGCGCGTGCCCGCGTCCTTCTTCCGGCGTCATCCACTCGAAGCCGAGGTCGCCCTCACCCGCGTCGGCGACGTCGGCGAGCTGCTCCACGTGCTGCTCGCAGGGGACCACTCGACTGTCGCTGGCCGTCTGGCGGGAGCCCTGGAGCACGTGGGCCGCGCCTACGACGCCCGGGAGGTGGTCCGCGCCATGGTTCAGGTCGGATACGATGTGCGTGTCAACGATCCGTTCTCCGCCGGCCATGCCGCAGGGCCCCTGCCCCCCGCCCAGCCCCCCATCGTCACCCGGCTCACCAGGCTCTGGGCATCCATGCGTGGGCCCGTCCTGGACCTCGTTCCGGCCCCGCCCGATGGACTGACTGATGCCGGGTCCTACCTGCGCTCCGTCGAGGGAGTCTACGGCCAGGATGCCTACCACTCGCTTTCCATCGAGGGGTATCGCGTCACGCCGGAGCTCATCCATCGCGTGCGTGAGGGTCGCTGGGACCCTGAGCGCAACGAGGCCGACCGCGCCACCCGCGATGCCCTGGCCGCCCGCGGGTATTGGCTGGCATTTCAGGAAGTGAGAGGCGCGGTGGAACGCATCCTCGCCGAGCCTGCCCGCGCCGCCGACATCGTCCGAGAAGCTCATCGGGATTGGTACCGCGTGCTCTTCCAGCCCGCCGTCACCGCCGGCATGCTCGAGGCCTCCGAGTTGGCCGGCTACCGGCGCCATGCCGTCTACATCTGCAACTCGCGCCACGTCCCGCCCCGCAGCGAGACGGTGGGCGATGCCGTGGCGGCCCTGTTCCGGCTCATCGCCGAGGAGGAGGAGCACGCCGTGCGCGCGGTGCTCGGCCACTGGATGCTCGGCTACATCCACCCCTTCCCCGACGGGAACGGCCGGGTCGCGCGCTTCCTCATGAACACGCTCCTGGCCGCCGGGCGCTACCCGTGGCTCGTGATCTGCACCGAGGAGCGTGACCCGTACATGCACGCCCTCGAGCGCGCCAGCACGGACCACGATATCGGCCCGTTCGCCGCCTTCCTCGGCGAACGGATGCGCCGCGCCATGGACGGCGCGTCAGACCCAAGCGCAGCACCCGACCCGGAGTTGGTCGCGCGCGGGAGGGGGTGAGGTTGCTCAGCCGTCCATGGCGGCGCCCTGCGGGACACCCCCTACCTGCGCTGCGGCATGACCTCCGCTTCGCTCCGGAGAGCCTCCGGGGCACCTCTTTTGGTCTCCGATCAGCATCAGGTCCGGAGGGTTCTCGCCTACGGCTTCGCCCGCGCCCACTGTGACGCCTGCGGCCATGAGCGCCTGATCCCCTACTCCTGCAAGGGCCGTGGGATCTGCCCCTCGTGCAACGCCCGCCGCATGGCGGGGCTCGCCGCCCATCTCACCGATCACGTCCTCCCCCACCTGCCCGTGCGGCAGTGGGTGCTGCCCATCCCCAAGCGCCTCCGCCCCTACCTCCACCACAATCCGGAGGTCGCCGGGGCCGTCCTCGGGATCTTCCTGCGCGCGATCCGGACCACGCTCCGGCGCACGAGCCCGGGCGCTCCCCCTGACGCACAGCTGGGCGCCGTCAGCTTCCTGCACCGCTTCGGGTCCTCTCTCAACCCCCAGTTCTTCGAGCTTCGCTCGAAGGTCTCGCGGATGGGCTGGCCGATGCGCTTCGCGCCCCGACCTCTGGGCCGCTCGGCTCCACTTCCACCTGGTCGTCCTCGACGGCGTCTTGCGCCGCGTTCTGCGCCACTTCCGCACCCAGGGCCTGCTCGAGGAACACGACACCAACGGTATGCCGGGCACCCGCCGAAGGCGGGTCGGGCAGGGATCCGTTGGGTGAGCTTCGCAGAGCCGGCGGAAACCACTTCGGGTCTTCGAGACGATCTCGGCCGCCGGGTTCAGCATCGACGCCTCGGTGCACATCCAGGGCGATGACCGCGCTGGTCTCGAACGGCTCATCCGCGGGCACCGACGCGAAGCGTTGGTCGTGCCAGGCCTCCCTTCGCTCTCGAACGCCTCCATGCCCTCCCCGGCATCCCCTCCCTCGCATCCCCCCCGGGCCCGACCTCTCTATCGCTTCGCGAGACCAACACCGGACGGCCACACCGAGATCATCCTCGCCCCACTCGAACTCCTCGAGCGGCTCGCTCGGTTTGTCCCCCCTCCTCGCGTCCACCGCCACCGCTACCACGGCGTGCTCGCGCCCCATGCTGCGCTGCGCGCGGCTGTCGTCGCCATCGGGCGCCCCGAATCAGCACCGCCAGTCGTGCCCACACCCAAGACCCCCGCCGCCCCGGCCGACTTCGTCATCGTGGCCATCCACGCGCACACGCTGGGCGACTACCTGAAGGCGTTCTCGCACGCCGTGGTGGACGCGGGCGCCGACGTCGTGGTCGGCCACGGCACCCACTACCTGACCGGGATCGAATGCTACCAGGGCAAGCCGATCCTCTATTCGCTCGGCGACTTCATGTTCCAGAACGAGACGGTCCTGCGCCTGCCCTGGGACAACTACGAGCCCTACGGCATCGCCGACGACATGGGCAAGTGGGTGGCGGACTTCAACGCCGCCCGCTACCAGAACGACACCAGGAGCTATCCCGCGAACCGGGAGATCTGGGAGTCGGTGGTGGCCGTGCCCACCTGGGCCGAGGGGCGGCTCGTGTCGCTCGAGCTCCACCCCATCACGCTCGGGTTCGGCAAGCCCGCCGTGGTGCGGGGGCGTCCCCTCCTCGCGGACCGCGAGCTGGGCGCCAAGATCATCGGGGACCTCGTGGAGCGCTCCCGGCCCTACGGCACCACGATCGAGTGGGACGCAGCGCGCGGGATCGGCGTGGTGAGGCTCAGTGCCCCATCCGCATCCCCCCGCCCCGACCTCCCATCGTGAACGAGCCGATGCGGTAGTTGACGCGGAGCATCAAGTAGCGGCCGATCGATTCGGTGCGCCGCTCCTGGATGTAGCTCGCGCCGTTGGTGTAGGTCACGCCCTTGTTCTGGTCCAGGAGGTCGAAGCCGACCAGCTCCACCTCGACCCGGTCGTTCATCGCGAGCTTGGACACCCCGGCCTGGAGCATCGCGACGTTCCGGTCCCCGGCGCCGAAGACGCTCTCGTCGTAGAGCCGCCAGTTGAGTGACGAGGTGATGGTCCATCCCTTGCCGAAGCGCACTCGGCCGTTGCCGTAGAACGTGCGGTCCAGGTATGTCTGGTTGAGCTGGGGGTTGAGCGTGTAGGCGACGTCGTTGAACCCGAAGCGCGCGCCGGCCCGGAGGTCGAACACGTCCTTGTCGCGGTTGTCGATGCTGGCGTCGATGGAGTTCCGCCACACGCGGCTCCGGTTCTCCGCGTCGTTCAGGATCTCGACGCCGCGCGTGTAGTCGACGCTGTAGTCCAGGTTGATGCGCGCGCCGATGGGCCGGATGGGGCGCCCGTAGGTGAGCCCGCCGTTCGTGGACCAGCTGTGGTCGATGTTCACCGGCCGTACGGTCTGCAGCGCCTGCGCGTCGCTCGCGCGCGACTGCACGATGTCGTCCGTCGTGTACGAGAAGCGGAGGTAGGTGAACAGGTTGACGAACGAAAACTCGTCGAAGAACCGGTAGTCGGTGTTGAACGAGTGCGTGTACTCTGGCTTCAGGTTAGGGTTGCCGACGTAGGTCCGGATCGGGTTGGTGTTGTCGGCGAACGGCTGGAGCTCGGTCATGGACGGCTCGCGCGTCGACGTGGTGTAGCGGAGGGTGAGCGTCTTCGCGTCGTTGACCTGGTAGCGGAAGTCTGCGGACGGCAGGATGTGCGTGTAGCCGTTCTGGATGCGCTCGTCCCGGTCGAGGATCGTGCCGTCCAGGTCCGAGCCCTGCACCTCGACCCCGAGCACCAGCCTGCGCGACGGGGTGTTCCGGTTGAAGCGGAGACCGCCCCGCAGGTAGCTGTACGTGCGCTCGAACCCGGAGCTGAGCGCGTCGTTGAGGATGCGCGAGCCCCCGCCGACGTCAAACACTGAGTTGTCCTGATCTTCCTCCACCGCGCGCCGCTCCCCGAACGCCTCCAGCACCGCGCTCGCGCCCAGCGGTTGGGTGAGGGAGAGGCGCTGGGAGAGCGAGAGCGTCCGGCCGGTGCGGTTCTGCTCCTGGAAGATGTCCCTCGTCACGAGGGTGCCGGCGGCGTTCGCGATCCCCGTCGTGGTCTGCAGGTCGCCGTACAGCTCGGGCTCCCGGACGCTCGCCGTCGCCTCGGCCACGACCGCGCGGCCGCCCTCGGAGATGCGCTTCCTCCAGATGAGGCTCCCCGACCCTCCGAGGTCCTCGCCGTCCACCACGTTGTTGCTCGTGCCCGTGTTCTGGATGCGCCCGTCGAGGGTGGTGGTCTGGTCCGACGAGAGGCTCGTCATGGACGACGACCCGACGCTCAGGTTGCCGCGGATCCACACATCGTGCCCCTGCGAGAACCCGTATTGGCCGTTCACGTCCATGCGGTGCGTTCCGTTGCCGGTGACCTGGTCGGCCGAGGAGCTCTGGAGCGCGGAGGCCGCCGAGCCCAGGAGCTGCTGCTGCTGGGTGACCTGCTTCTGCGTGTTGTCCAGCGAGGTGTAGGAGTAACTCGTGCGGAGCCAGCGGTCCGCGGCGAAGTCGTGGCTCGCGTTGAGGCCGAACGCAAGCGTCTCGGTGAACCCGTCGTTGCGGCCTCCTGAGAGCTGGATCCCGCCGCCGCCGCCGTGGCCGGCGGCGCTCCCCCGCATGCCCTGGGCGCCGCCGCTGAAGCTCACGAAGTCGCCCCAGGCGAAGCCCGCCTCGTTCACGCTGTTGGCGCCCCCGAGGATCGCGACCTGGGTCGAGGGGGAGAAGCGGTTGACGTTGAGCGCGCCGCTGTAGCGGGCGCGACCGTCCGGCTGGGACTCGATGACCGCGGCGGGCTGGAGCCCGCCGCCGAGTCCGCTCGCCACGCGCCCGAAGACGCCCCGCCGCGCGTCCTCGCGGAGCTCCAGGTTGATCGTGCGCTCCTCCTGGCCGTCGGCGATCCCGGTGAACTCGGCCATGTCCGACTGCTTGTCGTAGACCTGGACCCGCTCGACGGCGTCGGCGGGGAGGTTCCGCGTGGCCACCGTGGGGTCGGTCCCGAAGAACTCCTTGCCGTCCACCAGGATCTTGCGCACCTGCTCACCCTGCGCGCGGATGGTGCCGTCGGTGTCCACCTCGATCCCTGGGAGGCGCGCCAGGAGCTCCTCCACCGCCGCGTTCGGGCGCACCTCGAAGGCCCGCACGTTGTAGTCCATCGTGTCCCGGCGGCTCACGAAGGGCACGTGGTCCATGCTCACCACGAGCGCCTCCATCTCGACGGCCTGCACCTGGAGGCGGAGGGTGCCCACGTCCACGGTGGCGGCCGCCACCGTGAGCGGCTGCCGGATGGTCTGGCGCCCCACCATGGTGACCTGGAGGATGTACGACCCCGGGGGAACACGCCGCAGCGTGAAGCGGCCGCTCCCGTCGGTCAGCGAGAACTTGGCGAGGAGCGAGTCGGGGAGCGTCAGTGCCACCACCATGGCCCCGTTCACGGCGCCGCCGGCGGAGTCCACGACCGTGCCCCGCACGTCCTGGGCAGTCTGCGCCGCCCCACCACGCGGGAGGGTGAGCGCCGCGAGGGCGAGGAGGGCCAGGCCGAAGGTGGTCGCGCCGCGGCGCGCCGGGTTGCGGTTCGGAGTCTTCAAGGATGGTCGCTCCCTACGGTTCTGAGCTCCTGCAGCTTATCCGCCACGATCTTCTCGTAGCGAGCCCGGTCCACCTTCTCGCCCTTGGTCGGCCGCACGATGACGCCTTCGGCGACCGCTGTGAGGGCCACCTGCGTCGCGGTGTACTGCACCTGTCCGCCATCGAGGGACACGGCGAGGATCATCCCCGGCAGTCCTCCGTAGATGGCGGGCCCCCCGGGGATCGGGATCTGGGGCGTGAACCACGCCTCGATCGTGGTGCTGTCCTGCTGCGCGGTGGCCTTCTGGACCAGGTAGCCGAGGAACTCGGCCTGCTCGCCCGTGAGCTTCCACGCGAACGCGGGGCGCTCGTCCTCGATGAGGAACGTCCGCCCGAGGAACTCGCGGGACTCCACGATCGTCTCGTCTTCGTAGCGCACGTACGCCTCGACGATCGTCTCGCGGTCCCGTCGCGTCGCCGAGCTCATGCGCATCCGCTGCACCATGACGCCGTGCTCGCCGGCCATGCCGGGGGGCGGCCCGCCCGGGCGCGCCATGGCGATCCCCTCACCGTGGAGCGCCTCGGGCCCCGGGGCCCCGGCGGCGGGCGGGACGGGCTTCATGAGCGACTCGGAGGGGTTGAAGATCAGGATGGCGTCGCTGACCCGCTCCGTCGGGAAGCCGGCCGGACCCCCGGACCGGTTTGGGCCGAGCGCCTCCAGGCGCGCCCGCACCTCCGGGGGGATGTCCAGCCTGACCACGTGCTTGTAGGCGATGCTCCCCTGCTGGGCCGCAAGGGCGCCAGGGGCGAGGAGCAGCAGGCCCAGGGCCAAGTTGCGCAACATCCCTTCCTCCCCGCGCGTTTCGCGCCTGAGGTCGGCGCGGGAGCTTCGCTGCGATCTCCCTGGAGCCCGCGCCTCGACACATCATCGACCCATCTTGGACCCGCTTCGGGCCCCTTTCGTTGCGACGCTCCGGGGAAGGCGGGAGGTTGCCCGGCCGGGACCCGGGGGGGCTCGGCGGAAGCGGCCTGGCGAATCAGCGACCTCCCGGACCCCCCCTTCAGCACGTCCGCGCTCACCCACCAGATGTCGCTCCGGCCCCGCTCCCCGGCGGTGAAGAACAGGTACCGTCCATCCGGCGACACGTAGGACACGCCGGCGCTCATCCCCAGGGCCACCGGGGCAGGCTCCCCCCAGCTCCCGTCGGTGGTCCGGAACGACACGTGCAGAGCAGTAGGGCTGCCGGGCCCCCCCTCCCTCCGCGTGAACACCAGGTAGCTCCCGTCGGGCGCCACGAAGGGGTAGAGGTTGGCGGCCCCGGCGTTCACCGGCGCGCCCAGGCGCTCGATGGCCGCGTTCGCTCCCTGGGCCGGCCTCGCGACGCCGATCCCCTCCCGGCCCATCCCCGAGGAGATGTCGGTGGTGTAGATCTCACCGGCCCGGGTCACCGAGACGTACATGGCCTTCATGGGACTGAAGGGCGGTCCGGGGTTCCTGGGCTCGCTCCAGCCGTCACCCTCCCGGTCCACATACCAGTTGTTGAGCATCGGCGGCCCGCCCGGCGCGGCCCCCGAGTCCAGAGGCCGGTCCGACGAGAAGTACAGGCGGCGGCCGTCCGGAGTCACCATGGGCTCGAAGGACCTGCGAGCCGCCAAGGGCCGCAGGTCCAGTGTCGCGCTACCGCAACTGCTCCCGTCGATACTCCACCGCCCTCCGCAGCCTGCGCAGCACCCCGCCGTCGAATGGGAGCTCGTCGATTCCGTCGATCCGCAGGTCGACCCGCGCCCGCAGCTCGTCGAGCGCCCGTTCCACCGCGCGCGGCCTGACACCGGCCGCTACTCGGACAGGGAAGCGACGCCGACGAGGAGTGCAAGTGCAGCCCTGCAGCCCGATATGCTCTGCCTCGCGGCCGGGTATTCGCGCATCCAGCACCCACGTAAGGGTGGGCGCGAAACCCCGAACAGTAAGCGAGCTACCTGATGGCGGGAAAACGTGGGCCGTGCACGGTCGTCGGGTCTGGACGCCCGTCAACTGCCCGGATGATATACCCGCTCGGTGTGCCCCGTGAGTTGCGACGGATAGAAGTACACGGTGCTCAGATGGCCCGTGGCGTACCGCTCGGCCTGGTCATTGAAGTGTGGCGAGTTCACATCGCCGCTCTCGCCCCCCGCCGTCACCGCCCGGGCGCGCACGCTGTCGCCAAACTCCACCACCGCCACGAAGCTGTTGCCGCTGGTGCCGTACCACTTCTTGGTGTTGGGATACGCCTGGGCGCCGAAGCTGGCCAGTGACCCGAAGCGCGCGGACGTGAACGGCACCGCGATGCTCGGCTTCGCGTCGTCGAATCGCGGCTCGATGTCGTTGTTGAACCGCTGGAAGCGGTTGATGTCGCCCCACGGCGTCTGCCAGTTCCCGAAGTCCGCCGCCAACTTGTCGGACGCCGCGGCCAACGACTGCAGCAGGTCCGCCTGCGACGCCCGCTGCGCCACGTAGGTCACGGGCGACATCCCGGCCGCTCGAGCCTCGCTCCCCACGCGGCGGAAGACCTCGGTACCCCAGAACACGGCCAGCGAGGTGGCCACCGAGTTCACTCCCCACCGATAGTCCCACGCCGCCAGCACGGCCATCTGCTTGGTCAACCCGGCCTTGAGCGCATCCGTGGCCGGCAGCTCGTCGTACGCCTTGACCAGCGACGGGAGCATGGCCTCGAACGCCGGCAGGTAGCTGTCGAACGCCGCGGCCGTGAGCGACGCCATCGTGAAATCCGTATGACCCGGCAGCACGCGCAGCGCGAGATACCCGCGCGGGGTCTCCTCGGTGCCTTCGTCCACGTACACCGGATAGTCGCTTCGCTTGAGACTGCTCGCCCCCGCCGCCGACCAGGGCCAGTTGTTCGCGTTGTACAGCCACCCGGTGGCCGGGTTCACCAGTACCGGCGTCTCGTCGAGGGCCAGCAGCCCCTGGTAGTCGGTGGCTGGATCGCTCCCGTCCACCGGCTTCGTCCAGTCGAAGCGGGTATCGCGCCGCGGGATGTAGTTGGCCGGGAAGTACGCGATGTTACCCTCGGCGTCGGCGACCATCGTGTTGCCCCCCGAGGGATACACCTCCATGATCTGGCGCATGGCCGCGTAGTTCTTGGCTTTGGTCGTCGTGTACGAGTGGATGAGGTTGTCCACCGGGCTATTCCGCTGGCTGATGCTCACCCACCGGTCGCCCACGCTCCGTACGATCGGCCCGTGCCCGGTGTAGTAGACGGTGAACGTCGTGTCGGCCATGCCGACGGCGGTCCGGTATGGAACGGTCACCCGAGCCGTCGTCATCGGGACTTCGCGCGCGCCGTGCTTGTACACATACCCATCGCCGCGCTGGGTCACGGTCTCCAGGAACTCGTCCACGCTGTCCACGCCGCTCGTCGTGTGCATCCAGCCAAAGGTCTCGTTGAACCCCTGGTGGACGAAGATCTGCCCCCAGGTGACCGCGCCGTATGCATTCAGCCCCTCGTCGCTCGTCATCTGCAGCACCGAGCGGAAGTAGAACGACGTGTGCGGGTTGAGCCACAGCAACGCATGGCCGTTGAGCGTGTTCTTGGGTGCGATGGCAATGCTGTTGGACCCCAAGGGTTCCGGCTCTTGCCCGTCGTCCTCCCCCATGCCGTCGCGTCCGGCTGGCATCGGCACCCGCCCATAGAACGCCGCCAATCCGTCGAGATTCACGTCGCCCCAGGCGCCCTGTCCGGCGCCAAGGCTCAGCGCCATCCAGGGCTCGAAACGCGTGATGACCCGCGGCTTCACCTCCGGATGCTTGTAGAGATAGAAGTTGAGCCCGTCGGCGAATGCGTCCATCAGCTGCTTGAGCCAGTCCGGGCTGCCCGTGTACAGCTTCGCCAGCGTATCGGGATGGATGAACAGCTTCGTCCGAAGGTCGCGCCAGATCTGCGACGCGCCCTCCGCCTCGGCCAGTCGTCCCATGGCATTGATGTAGTTGACTTCGATGCGGTTGAAGTCGTCCTCGGCTTGCGCGTACAGGGCGCCGAACACCGCGTCGGCGTCGGTATGCCCGCGCACGTGCGCAATGCCCCAGTCGTCGCGCGTGATCGTGACGCGGCTCGCTCTCTGCTCCCAGCGCGCGATGTCCTGGGGAGTCTGGGTGGCGGCCACCCGCGGAAAGAATGCCGCGGCTGCGGCCACGAGGACAACGAAGAAGCGCTTCGGCATGATGAAACCCCGTGCCAGATCGGAAGTCGTGCGGAGACGAGGCCGAACTTGCCCCCCAGAACGGAACCGGGCAAGGCGGGTGCACCCGCGGCTGCACGGGACGCGCGCCGCGTTCTCTACCCCCCCGCCTCCACGTACAGCTCCCCGCCCTTCTCCCGGAACTCCTCGGCCTTCTCCTTCAGGCCCTCCTCGATGGCCTCCACCGTCTCCATGCCGTGCTCGGCGGCGAACCGGCGGACGTCCTCCGTGATGCGCATGGAGCAGAACTTCGGCCCGCACATGGAGCAGAAGTGCGCCACCTTCGCGCCCTCGGCGGGGAGCGTCTCGTCGTGGTACGACTCGGCGGTGATGGGGTCCAGCGACAGGTTGAACTGGTCGCGCCACCGGAACTCGAAGCGCGCCTTCGACATGGCGTCGTCCCACTCCTGGGCCCGCGGGTGCCCCTTGGCGAGGTCGGCGGCGTGGGCGGCGATCTTGTAGGTGATGACCCCCTGCTTCACGTCGTCCCGGTCGGGGAGCCCCAGGTGCTCCTTGGGCGTGACGTAGCAGAGCATGGCGGTGCCGTACCACCCGATCTGGGCGGCGCCGATGGCGCTCGTGATGTGGTCGTACCCCGGCGCGATGTCGGTGGTGAGCGGCCCGAGCGTGTAGAAGGGAGCCTCGTCGCACCACTCGAGCTGCTTGTCCATGTTCTCCTTCACCAGGTGCATGGGCACGTGCCCGGGCCCCTCGTTCATCACCTGCACCCCGCGCGCCCAGGCGATGCGCGTCAGCTCCCCCTGCGTCTTCAGCTCGGCGAACTGAGCCTCGTCGTTGGCGTCGCGGATCGAGCCGGGGCGAAGGCCGTCGCCCAGCGAGAACGCCACGTCGTAGGCGCGCATGATCTCGCAGATCTCGGGGAAGCGCGTGTACAGGAACGATTCCTTGTGGTGGGCCATGCACCACTTGGCGATGATGGAGCCGCCCCGGGACACGATCCCCGTGAGCCGGTTGGCGGTGAGCGGGATGTAGCGCAGGAGCACGCCGGCGTGGACGGTGAAGTAGTCCACCCCCTGCTCGCACTGCTCGACGAGCGTGTCGCGGTAGATCTCCCAGGTGAGCTCCTCGGGCACGCCGTCCACCTTCTCCAGCGCCTGGTACATGGGCACGGTGCCGATGGCCACGGGCGAGTTGCGCAGGATCCACTCCCGGGTCTCGTGGATGTGCTTGCCCGTGGACAGGTCCATGACCGTGTCGGCGCCCCACAGGGTGGCCCAGCGGAGCTTCTCCACCTCCTCCTCGATGGACGACGACACCGCCGAGTTGCCGATGTTGGCGTTGATCTTCACGGCGAACGCGCGCCCGATGACGACCGGCTCGAGCTCGGGGTGGTTGATGTTGGCCGGGATGATCGCCCGCCCCCGGGCGACCTCCGAGCGCACGAACTCCGGCTCCATCCCCTCCCGCAGCGCCACGAACTCCATCTCGGGGGTGATCTCCCCCTTCCGTGCCCACTCCATCTGGGTGATGGGGCCGCTCCCTCCCTTCAGCGTCGCTCGCCGGAGGCCTTCGGGCATCTCCACCCCGGCGGCGGGAGCGCGCGTGCGCCCCGTCTCGACAACGTCGCGCTCCCGGATCCACGGCGCCCGGATGGTGGGGAGCCCCAGGCGCACGTCCACGCCCTGCGGCCCGCTGCTGTCGTAGACGCGCAGGCGGGGCTCTCCGCCTGAGAGGTGGATCTCGCGCATGGGGACCCGGATCCCCCGCGTCCCCTCCACGTACACCTTCCGGGAGTTGGGGAAGGCGTCGGGGTAGTCGGTCTTCTCGCTCATGGTGCTCCACCTCGAGGCAGGGACTCGGAGGGGAGCGGGGCAGGCAGCCACCATGGGGAGCGTCGTCGACCCCCCGTCGCCGCGCTCCCTCCGCCGGTCTCAACCGGATCAGGTTCCAAGGGTCGTTCTCAATCCCGGTGCGCCGACGGTGTCATGGTCGCCGCACGCCCGGGATGCCCCTGGCGGCTGGATCCAACTTACCGGTCCCGCCGTCCCATGAACAGAAGGCGTACCGGGCGCGCGCCGGAGGCGGGAGCGCCGCACAGGCTCCTCGTCGAGCGAATCCGAAGGCACGCCCGGCGCGAACCCATGGCTCCGGCCGGGAGGGCGGCCTACGTTCGCCACGCCATGGACACCGAAGCCCCTCCCCCGCGTTCCGCCTCTGGGCCGGCCCTCAACGCTTCCAAGGAGGCGCCATCACCATGAGGACCGTCCCGGAACGCTCCCCCTGGGCCCAGCTGGTGGTGGCTGTGCTGCTCCTCGTCGGTGGCCCCTGGGGCGCGCTGGAGTTGGCGCAGGCGTCCGCCCCCTCGTCCCGCTTGGTTCAGTCGTTGGCTCCGCTGGCCTTTGCCGGGATCCTGGCAGGCGGGCTACTGCTCTGGATGGGGATGGGGATGGTGTGGGTGGCCGGCCGATTCCTGTGGCGCGTGGCCCGGGGGAGGAACCCGCGGCCCGACGTGCCCAGGGCCTCGAAGCGGCTGGTGCCCCCGGGGTACCGGGCCTTCTCCGTGTTGGGCGTGGCGGCGGGGGCGGTCCTGGGTATGCTGTGCGCCGTCCTCACCGACTGGACGCTCGCCCCTGCCCTGGCCCTCTGGATGGGGAGCGGCGCGGCGTACGGTTCGGCGCTCTGGGGCGCCGCCCACCAGGGGTACCTGCCGTTCCCCGAACCGGAGTGACCCCGGTCCCTCCGGGGAGCAGGGCCGGAGGACGCTCACGCTCCGGGTCGCAGCCCCTGCGCTTCCAGCGACACGCGCACCGCCCGCACGTCCTCCATCAGCGCAGCCAGCGCGAGGAAGAGCCCGCCGAAGAAGAACCCGAAGGTGGCGGCGAAGAGGCCGGCGATCCCGATGGACGTGAACTTGATGGCGACGAGCTCGGCCACGGCGGTGAGGAGGAAGAGCCAGGCCAGGGTCCGCAGCAGGAGTAGGATCGGCTTCACGGGGCGCTCCGGTCAGGGGGTGGAAGGTCTCGGGAGGCGGGAGGTCAGAGACCATGGCTCGCCTCCCGCCGGGAGGAAAGAGCCGGCACCCCCCTTGCCAGACATATCATCATCCATATACTTCTATCTTGCGATCCACGACCCCGGCGGGGTCCCTGCGCGAGGCATCCAGGAACATGGCCGTGATCGACGTGACCGACGCCACCTTCGACGAGCAGGTGGCCCAGACCGAAGGCGTCACCGTGGTGGACTTCTGGGCCCCCTGGTGCGGCCCGTGCCGCATGGTGGGCCCCGTCATCGAGGAGTTGGCCGAGGAGTACGACGGGAAGGTCCGCTTCGCCAAGGTGAACGTGGACGAGAGCCCCGAGACCGCGGGCGCCTTCGGGATCCGCTCCATCCCCACCATCGGCTTCTTCCGCAACGGAGAGCCGGTGGGCGGCGTGGTGGGCGCCTACCCCAAGGACGCGCTCCAGCAGTTGATCGACGACATCCTGGCCAAGAAGGAAGACGCGGCCTGACACCTTCGGTCCCATGACGACGCTCTACGACCCGGCGGCACGGGCCGCCCTGCACCAACGCCTGGCCGCCCTGCGGCCCGACTCCGCACGCCGCTGGGGGCGCATGAGCGCCCATCAGGCCGTGTGCCACCTGGCGGACTCCATGCGGGCGGTGCTGGGCGACCGCCCCATCCCTCCCTTCCCCAACTTCCTGGTGAAGACATTGGGGAGGATCTTCGCTCTCTGGACGCCGCTGCCCTGGCCGAGAGGCACGCCCACGGCCCCGCAGGTGGATCAGGTGGCCGGAGGCGGCACGCCCCCCGGCGACTTTGCGCGGGATGTGGCGGGGTTGGTGGCGCTGATGGACCACTTCGCCGCCGCCGACCCCGCCTCCCTGCAACCCCACCCGGTGTTCGGGCGGCTCACCCGCGGCGAGTGGGGCCGGTGGGCATGGCGCCACGCCGACCACCACCTGAGGCAGTTCGGGGCCTGGGGGGGCCGCGCGCCGCGGGGGCGTCACCGCTGAAGCGCACGAAGGGCGGTACCCCTCGGGGGGCGCCGCCCTCCGGCTGCCTCCTTGGCTCCGTCCGACGGGAGCCGCAAAGGACGATCTGTCGGGACGCCGGCAGGCCGGCTCCCCGCTCCTACTCGTGCGCCTCCTCGAGCTCCTTCTTGCGCTCGACGGCGATCTTCTGCGCCAGGTGGTCGGGGACCGGCTCGTAGCTGGCGACACGCCGCGAGTGGACCGCCCGACCCCCGGTCATGGACCGGAGGAACGATGCGTACTTGTACAGCTCGGCCTCGGGGACCAGCGCCTTGATCACCGTGCGTCCGGCGTCGGGCTCCATCCCCAGCACCTTGCCGCGGCGTGAGGTCAGGTCGCCCATGATGTCGCCCACGTACTCGTCGGGCGTGGCCACCAGCACCTCGAGGACGGGCTCGAGGAGGATGGGGCGGCACTTCTCCGCCACGTTCTTGAACGCCTGCACCCCCGCCAGCTTGAACGCGATGTCGGAGGAGTCCACGGCGTGGTACGAGCCGAAGTAGCACTCGGCCGTGAAGTCCACGAGCGGATACCCTGCCACGATCCCGCGGGCCGAAGCCTCCTGCACGCCGCGGTCCACCGAGGGGAGGTACTTGCCCGGAATGACGCCGCCCTTGATGGCGTCGACGAACTCGTATCCGGCGCCGCGCGCCCTCGGGGCCAGGCGGATCCAGCAGTCGCCGAACTGGCCACGGCCACCGGTCTGCTTCTTGTGGCGCCCCTGCCCCTCGGCCTTCGCGGTGATGGTCTCGCGGTAGGGGATCTTCGGCTGCTCGGTCTCGATCTTCACGCCGTACTTGCGGGCCATGCGCTCGAACTGGATGTCCAGGTGGAGCTCGCCCATGCCGCGGGCGATGGTCTGCTTCAGCTCGCCGTCGAAGGCCGCGGAGAAGGTGGGATCCTCCTCGTGCAGCTTGGGGAGCACCTCGCCGAGCTTGTCCTCGTCGTTGCGGGTGGCGCCCTTGATGGCGATGGCGATGTCCGCCGTGGGGAACTTGATCTTGGCCAGCGCCACCGGCCGGTCCTTCTGGCAGAGCGTGTCGTTGGTGTGGGTGTGCTTGAGCTTGGCCACCACGCCGATGTCCCCGGCGTGGAGCATGGGCACCTCGATGCGCTCCTTGCCCATGGGAACGCTCAGGTGGTTGAGCTTCTCGACGCTGCCGTCCGATGCGTTCACCACCTCCATGCCGTTGGCGATCTTCCCCGAGTACACGCGGAAGTACGAGAGCTCGCCCACGTGGGGCTCGGCGGCGGTCTTGAAGACCAGCGCCGCCAGCGTGTCGTCGTCGTTGGCGTGGACCTCCACCTCCTGGTCCAGCCCCGGGCGGCTCGCCTTCTCAGGCCTCACCTGGGCGGGTGACGGGCACAGCTCCACGATCTTCCGGAGCAGCGCGCGCATCCCGTAGGTGAGGGTCGAGGAGCCGCAGAACACCGGGAACACCTCGCACTTGGCCATCCCCCAGGCCATCGCCTGGATGGCCTCGTCACGGGAGATCTGCCCTCCCTCGAGGTACTGCTCGAGGAGCTTCTCGTCCGTGGTGGCCAGCGTCTCCTGAAGCTCCCTCTCCCACTGGGCTTCCTTGTCCTTGAGCTCGGGCGGGATGTCCTCCTCGTCGTACTCCCCGGTGGCCGTGCCCTTCTTGTAGACGTGGGTCTTCTCGGAGAACAGGTTGATGATGCCGCGGAAGCTCACGCCCTCGCCCACCGGGATCTCCACCGGAAGCGCCTTCTCGGTCAGGCGCTCCTTGATCTGCTGGTAGACGCCCTCGAAGCTGGCGTGCTCCTTGTCCATCCCCGAGACAAAAAAGACCCGGGGTATCCCCCGGTCTTCGCAGTACTGCCAGACCCGTTCCGTGCCCACCTCCACGCCGGAGGTGGCGCCGACGACAATGATGGCGGCATCCGCCACCCGGACCGCCGACAGCGCCTCCCCGGTGAAGTCCAGGTATCCCGGGGTGTCCAACAGGTTGATCTTCGTGTCCAGGTGCTCGGCGAAGGCCGGCGTGAGCTGGATGCTGATCTGGTGCGCCTGCTCCTCGGGGGTGTGCATCGTGAGGGCCGTCCCGTCGCCCACGTGACCGTGGCGCTTGGACGAGCCCGACACGAAGCACAGGGCGTCAATGAGGCTGGTCTTCCCCGATCCACCGTGACCCAGGACCGCGACGTTGCGGATCTGGTCCGTGGTGTACTCCTTGGCCGATGCCATCCCGTTCTCCTTGGATGCATCGGGGCCCGCCGGCGCCGTCTTCCGGTACGGCGCCGTGGGCCCCGCTTTTGGACCCGCTGGACCAGGGGATCGTAGACAGGCCCCGGGGGGGACGCAAGCGGGAAATCCCCTACAGCCCCGGGGGCCCGGCATCCAAGCCGCCGGGGGCCTCGCCGGCCCCCCACCGCCTCCCGGGCGCGCTCCGCCGCCGGACCGCCCCCCGACCCTGTCAGCGCTTCGGGCGGAACGCGTTCCCCACCATGGCGGGGTCGAAGTACCCGGCCTCGCCGGTCTCGGCGTAGCGGTAGAGCGCCGCCGTGTACACGCCCTTGAGCGCCGAGGCCAGGAGGGCGAGGAACACGAACCCCGCCACCGCGACCGCGACGGCCGTCAGCGCCCCGACCGGGGAAATCTTCGCGCCCAGCATGATGAGCAGGACGCTGAAAAGGCACCACGACAGCACGGCGCTGAACACGGCCCACCCCATCCCGAAGCTCCCCACCACCTGCTCCCCCCAGGTGCGCTTGAAGAGCGAGGCCGACTCCTTGATGGCGTCCAGGGGGCCCACGTCCTTGGTCACCAGGACGGGGACGGCCAGGTAGGTGGCCAGGCTCCACGCCATCCCCACCAGCCCCACGGCGATCCGCCCCAGGAACCCGGACCGCTCCGAGATGGCGCGGAGCAGCATCCCCACCGTGGCCGCGACGGCCGCGTACCCCAGGATGGCGCCCATGCGCTTCGACGCGATGGCCAGACCGTCGGAGATGGTGGGGTCGCCGCCGTCGAGGCGGATGAGGGCGGCGCCCACCAGCGCGGCGTTGAAGAAGAACGCCACCGTGTAGAGGACGAAGTAGAAGAGGAAGGCCACGGCGTAGCCCAGATACGTGCCCTCCATGTCGGCCAGCGCGGGCCAGCCGCCCAGCACGAGCATGGGGACGAAGAAGCTCACCATGACGAGCACGGCGGCCACCCCCGAGAGCAGGGGGAACACGAGGAGCTCCTTGTCCATCCTGAGCACGTCGGCGCTGGCCTTCACCAGCGCCCAGCTATTCGAGAAGCTGCCCGCCATGTCGCCTCCTGGTGGTTTCCGGTCCTTCCTATACGCGCGTGCCGAGTCGATCCTTCGGGAGGATCCTCTCCTCCGGAGGCGCGACCATGAGGCGGACGGCACCCTGGCTCACCCTCGCGCTGGCGTCGGCCACGGCCCTCGCCACGCCGCCCTGTGCCGGACAGACCTCTCGCCGGCCGCAGGTGCCGGACGAGCGCCAGCAGGCTGCGCTGGACGCGCGCGTCCGGGCCTTCCTGGGCGCCCACGCCCGCCGGTGGAGCGACCTCAACGTGCCGGCGGCCGACGGACAGCGGCTGCACGACCTCATCGTCGAGCACGGCTACACGCGGGCCCTGGAGATCGGGACCTCCACGGGGCACTCGGCGATCTGGATCGCCTGGGCCCTGAGCAAGACAGGGGGCAAGCTGGTCACCGTCGAGATCGACCGCGGGCGCTGGGAGCAGGCGGTAGCCAATTTCCGGGAAGCCGGGCTGAGCGACTACATCGACGCGCGCCTTGCCGACGCGCACGAGCTGGTCCCCGCGCTGGAGGGGCCCTTCGACTTCGTCTTCGTGGACGCGGACAAGGACTGGTACACGCGCTACTTCCGCGCCGTCCTCCCCAAGCTCGAGGTGGACGGCTGCTTCACGGCGCACAACGTCGCCGGGCGGCGTGTCGGCTGGGTCGCCGATTTCCTCGACGCGCTCGAGGGCACGCCGAACCTCGAGACCCGGATCGAGGGCTCCAGGGGGAGCGGCCTCTCCGTGAGCTTCAAGCGGGCGCCGGAACCCTGACGCAGCATGGCGCCGGGCCGCGCCGGCCCCCATAATGCAGCCAGGACCTCCCGCCGCGCCGGCCCCCGGGGCCGGCCCGTGTCCCTCGGTAGGAGGTCCCATGAGATCCGCCCTTCGCACGCTGCTGTCCCTCGCCGCCCTCTGCGCCCTGCCGGCGGCTCTCCTGCACGCTCCCGCGGCCGCCCAGCGCGCCCCTGGCCCGAAGGTGTTCATCTCCGTGGACATGGAGGGCATCGCCGGCCTGGTGAATGCGGAGGAGACGAGTCAGACCGGAAGCGACTTCGGCTACTTCCGCCGGCTCATGTCGCTGGAGGCCAACGCGGCGGTCCTGGGGGCCTTCGACGCCGGCGCCTCGGAAGTGGTGGTGCGCGACTCCCACGGCTCCGCGCGCAACATCCTCCCCGACCTCCTCGACCCCAGGGCCGAGCTCATCCGCGATTGGTCCGGCGGACCCAAGGTGATGATGGAGGGGATCGACGAGAGCTTCGATGCGGTGGTCTTCATCGGGTACCACGCCAAGGCCGGGACCGCCGACGCCATCATCGACCACACCAGCACCGGCAATGTGGTGGACTTCGCCATCAACGGCCGGTCCATCCCCGAGGCAGGCTACAATGGGCTCATCGCCGGCAAGTACGGGGTGCCGGTGGTGTTCGTGGCGGGCGACAAGGCCATCTGCGACCAGGTGAAGGAGCTCTTCGGCGACGTGCCCACCGTGGCCACGAAGCGCGGGATCGGCGAGGCGGCGGAGAGCCTCCACCCCGAGGCGGCGCGCGACCGCATCCGGGAGGGCGTGGCCCAGGCCGTGCGGGACCGGGGACGGTACCGCCCCTTCGAGATGGCGAAGCCCTACACCCTGGTCCTCAAGCTCAAGTCCGAAGCGTCGGTGTACGCAGGGTCGTTCTTCCCCGGCGCGCGCAGGACGGGCGACTGGGAGCTGACGTTCACCGGCGACGACATCCTTCAGGTGATGTACGCCTTCAACGTGATGAAGCGGTAGCCGGGGGCATGAGAGAGGGGCCGCGGACGGTCCCGCGGCCCCTCTCCACTCGCGCGCCTCCGGCCGTCAGCGCCTCCGGTCCGCCTCCGCCTCCGTCGCCACCAGCCGTCCCGACCTGAGCTCCAGCACGAGCCGGTCCAGGTCGTACACGTGGTCGAGCGCCGCCAGGATGGCGCGGATGTCCACGGTCACGGAGCGGTTCAGCTCGGGCAGGTAGATGTAGTCGCCGGGGAGGCTCTCGATGTTGCCGTCGAAGACCACGCCCACCACCTCCAGCTCCTTGTCCAGGACCGGCGAGCCCGAGTTGCCGCCGATGATGTCGGCGGTGGACGCGAAGTTGAGCGGCGTGCCCAGGTCCAGCCCTGCCGGGGGCTTGGCCCAACGCTGAGGGACCACCCACTCCTCACGGCCGGGGAAGGAGAAGTGCCGGTCGTAGAAGCCGTAGAAGGTGGTGAACGCCGGCGCGATGGTCCCGTTGTACGGGTAGCCGCCCACCACCCCGTCGGCGATGCGCAGCGAGAAGGTGGCGTCGGGCGGCACGTCGGTGCCGTACACCTCGAAGCGGGCGCGCCCCAGCTCGGCGGCGATCTCCGCTTCCTCCGGGAACACCTGCCCGGCGGTCTGCTGGAAGCGCATGAACGCCGGCAGATAGCCCTGGACCACCTTCAGCGCCGCGTCGTCCATGGTGAGCGTGTTGCCCTCGACGGCCGCCACGGCCCCCGCCGAGTCGGCCAGGGTGCTCTGCAACACGGTGGCCGCGGCCGCGGCCTCGGGCGTGCGACCGGCCAGGAGTCCCTTCACCCAGTCGGCGTCGGCGCCGAAGCGGTTCACGAAGTCCTGGAAGCGGGCCGCCATGAGCCCGCGGTTCAGCTCCGGGTGCTGCTGCGGGACGCCCTTGAGCCCGTCCACCAGCTCCCCCACCGCCTCCGCCGGGGCCCCGCCCTGGCGGGCGCTCAGGATCTGGAAGGCGATGAGCGCGCGGTGGAGCGTGGCCGACTCGAGGTCCTCGCTGGTCATGGCCAGGAAGGCACCGAAGCCCGGCGCCTGGGAACGCTTCGTCTGCTGGAGCTCGGCGAGGCGCGCGATAAGGCCGCCGTAGCGCTCCTTCAGCTCGGGCTTGGCGTCGATGGCGGCCTGGAAGCGCTTCTCCGTGTCCTTGCGCCGGGCGATGATGACGGGATCCTCGAGGCCCTTCACCTGCCCGCCGTAGGCCTTCTCCGAGTTGCTGAGCCCGAAATACGAGTTGCGCAGGTCCCGGGCCCGGGCCTCCTCCGGATGGGCGCGGATGAACGCGTCCAGCACCTTCATGCGCGACCGGAGCAGCTCTACCACGTAGCGGTCGCTCACGTCGCGGCGGAACTCCAGCTCGGCCACCGTCTGGAGCCGGCTGGTGGACCCGGGGTTGCCGATGATGAAGATGGCGTCCCCCTCCTTCAGGCCGTCGTCGTCCACGGGGAAGTAGACGTCGCTCTTGAGCGGGTTGCCGGACTCGTCGTAGATGCGGAGGAGGGAGAAGTCCAGGTTGTAGCGGGGGTACGTGAAGTTGTCCGGGTCTCCGCCGTAGAAGCCGATCTGGAGCTCGGGGGCCATGACCAGCTTCGCGTGGGCGTAGCGCCGGAAGATGTAGGCGGAGGTGCGCCCCCCGTTGTAGAGGGACACCATCTCCACCACGAATCCCGCCTCCTCCCCGCCCCGCTCCTCGGTGAGCCGGGCTTCGATTTCCTCCAAGACGGCCTCCCGGGCGTCGCCACGCTCCTCCAGGGTCACCGAGTCCACCGCAGCGTTCACCTCGGCGGTGACGTCCAGGATCTCGATGAGGTGGTCGGCGGTGAAATCCTCCAGAGCGCGCTCGTCCGCCAGGTCCCTGGCGTAGAAGCCGTCGTCCAGGAGGTTCTCACCCTCCTTCTGCACCTGGGTGACGAACTCGCGGGCGCAGTGGTGGTTGGTGAGCACCAGGCCGTTGGGCGACACGAACGACGCCGAGCAGTTGGAGAGGCGGAGCGCACCGAGGCTCGCCTTCTGGAACCAGGCCGCGTCGGGCCGGAATCCGTACGTCTCGGCCAGGTACGCCGTCGGGGGGAACTCGAAGGTCCACATCTTCCCCTGGTCGAAGCGCCCGGCCTTCACCGTGTCCAGGTCCACGCCGTACACGAGGGGCCCGGCCACCTGCCCCGGCGCCTCGTCGGTCTTCACCAGTGGGAGCCCGGCGGCGGGCATCTCGCGACCGCCCGTGGCGGTCGGAGCCGGCGCAGGCGCGGCAGCGGGGGTCGAGCCCCCGCAGGACGCCAGGAGGGTCGTGAAGCCCAGGAGAATCAGGACCCCGGGGAAGGAAACGCGACCTTCGTTCACACAACGCATCGCATCGCTCGCTTTTCGACGGTCCGGTTGCGGCTGTGGTTTAGCATAGAAAGTTCGCCCGGCGTGGGGATGGTGACAAGAACAGGAGCCCTCGCCCCCACCCCGCCCGTCGCCGCGGTGGATCGAGCTTGCGGCGCCCCTCGACCGGTGGCAGCATGGTGAAGGCCCGCCCCCCCAGCGCGCCTCGTCAGCAGCACCCGTTCCCTCTGTCTCGAGACGCACCCCGTGAGCATCCCACGGCTGTCCTACCGCCTCGTCCTGGCCCTGGCCGGAGCCCTTCTGCTCGCGTGGGCGTGCGTGGACGGCGATGCTCCACTGGGCCCCGACGGCGTCCCGGGAGCGCGCGTGAGCCTCCCGCTGCAGGCGACGCTCATCCCCTCCCCCGCCGACGGCGCCGCCCTCGCCATCCACCGGGTGCGCGCCGTGGCCGAGCGGATCCCCGACCGGCAGGTGCTCGCGACCACGGTCCTCGACGTCTCGCCGACCGACGACCAGTGGGAGATCGGCCTGGAGATCCCCCTCACCACCCCTGGGCTCCAGGTGATGGTGATCCTGCAGCTCATCCACGTGGACGCCACCGGCGCGGAGAGCGTGGAGTTCGCTGGCCAGGCCGGGCCCATCGTGCTGGCCGTGGCGACCCAGGCCCAGCAGCAGCCCGTGTCCGTGGAGGTGGTGCGCGGTCCCACCGACAACCTCTCGGTGACGTCGGTGACCGTCTCCGGCGCGCCGGCCACCCTGCTCGAGGGAGACAGCACGACGCTCACGGCGTCGGTCACCACCAGCGTGGCGGGCGCCACGCCCACCGTGTTCTGGACCGTGCTGGACCCCGCCGTGGGCACCCTGACGGGGACCACGGTGCACGCGCTCCTCCCGGGCACGCTCCGCGTCGTCGCGTTCTCCGGCAAGCACGCCGACACCGTCTCCATCGCCGTGGCCCAGCGTCCGGCGTCGGTGTCGCTGCGGCCCGACACCATCGTCGTGGTGGGGCTGGGCTCCGAGGGGCGCTTCTCAGCCCGCGTCCTGGACCGCCGCGGGGACAGCATTCCCGGGTCAGGCGTGCTCTGGAGGAGCCTCGGCGCCGCCGTCGCCGAATCGGCCGGCGGAGGGCTCTTCCGCGCCGTCGGGGTCGGGATCACCCAGGTGGAGGCGCGCGCCGCCGCCGACTCCACGCTGCGGGCCCGCGCCGTCTTCCGGGTGGACCCCATCGTCACCGACCTGACGGTGACCAAGGCCGCGTCCAGGGACTCGGCAGAGGTGGGTGACACGGTGACCTTCACGGTCGCGGTGAGAAACGCCTCCGGCCCCGCCGCATCCGGCGTGACCGTGTCCGACAGCCTCCCGGCGGGGCTCTCCCTGGTGGGATCCAGCGCCACGCTCGGTGCGTTCTCGGACGGCACCTGGGCCGTGGGCACCCTGCAGAGCGGGGCCTCCGCGACCCTGCGGCTGACCACCGTGCGCACCGGAGGCGCCAACGGCACGACGCTCGTGAACGTCGCGCGCGCGTCGCTCCCCGCCGGCTACGCCGACCCCGTGCCCGCCGACAACCGGGCGACGGCCGCCGTGGCCGCCGTCCAACGGCCCGCGACCCTCGTCGTCTCCCCGGACAGCATCTCCCTGACCGGCCTCGGGCGCGAGGGGAGCTTCACCGCCCGCGTCCTGGACCGGAGGGGCGAGCCCGTCGCCGGCGCCTCCGTCGTGTGGGTGAGCCTCGCCCCCTCCGTCGCCGAGTCGAGGGGAGCGGGCGTCTTCCGCGCGCTGGCGCTCGGAACGGCCGTCATCGAAGCCACCGTGGCGGGAGCTCCGTCGGTGCGCGACCAGGCCTCCCTCCGCGTCCTCCCCGTCCGCACCGACCTGGCCGTGGTCAAGAGCGCGGGCCGGGCCACGGTGGAAGCCGGCGACACGGTGACGTTCACGGTGACGGTCACCAACCAGGGCGCCTCACCGGTGGACGGCGTCCAGGTGCTGGACGCCCTCCCCGCCGGGCTGGCGTTGGTGGAGAGCTCGGCGACCGCCGGGAGCTTCTCCGGCGGCGCGTGGGGCGTGGGCACCATGGCAGCTGGGGCCTCGGCCACGCTGCGCATGCGCACCCGCACGTCCGCAGGCACGGGCGGGCAGAACCTCGTGAACGCGGCCACGGTGGCCGCCCCCTACGGCTACGAGGACACGAACCCGGGGAACGACCGGGCCGAGGCCGCGGTGCAGGTGCCGCTGCGCCAGGCCGATCTGGGGATCACCAAGACGGTGAGCGCTTCGTCCGTGGCCGCCGGCCTCGACGTCACCTTCACCATCACGGTCATGAACGGCGGGCTGTACACGCCGGACCGCGTCGTGGTGAACGACGTCCTCCCGGCCGGGCTGACCCACAAGGCGTCTACGGCCACGTCCGGGTCCTGGGATCCGGGCACCGGGCTCTGGGAGCTCGCGCTCCGCGCGGGGGGCTCCGCCACGCTCTCGGTCGCCGCGACCGCGGGCGCGGACGCAGTCGGCAAGACGCTCGTGAACGCAGCGGAGATCATCGAAGCGCCCGGCGTCGTGGACCCCAACCCGGAGAACAACCGGGCCGAGGCAGCCGTGTCCGTCCTCCCGTCGGCGATGGAGGCCGACGTGCGCGTGAGCAAGCGCGCGGACCGCCCCAACCCCCTCGAGGGCGAGCGGGTGATCTTCACGCTGGTCGTCGCCAACAACGGGCCCGCCAAGGCGACCAACGTCGTGGTCCAGGACACCCTCCCGCTGGGCCTCGATTCCGTGGCCGTGGATTGGGGGTTCGGCGTCACGTCCATCGGCCGCGGGCTCTGGCGGGTGGACTCCCTCGCCGTGGGGGACTCGACGCTGCTCTTCCTCGACTCCCAGGTGGAGGCGGGGACGGCGGGCGACACGCTGGTGAACACCCTCGGCCTGGTGTCGCTCGACCAGACCGACCCCAACGGTGCCAACGACAAGGCCTCCGCCGCCGTGGTGGTCCAGACGCTGTCGAACGTGGACATCGAGGTCACGAAGAAGGCCAATCCGACGACGGTGCGGGAGACCGGCACCGTGACCTTCACGGTGCGGGCCAGGAACCGGGGGAGCACCGGCGCCACCGGCGTGGCCGTGCGCGACTCCCTGCGCGCCCCATTCTCGTTCGTGTCGGCCTCGGCCACCCAGGGGTCGTACTCCGACACCACCCGGGTGTGGACCGTCGGCGCGCTGGCGGCAGGGGACTCGGCCATCCTGACACTGTCCGCCTCGGTGGTGGACGGCTCGGGCGGCACGACCGCGTCGAACACCGCGAGCCTCACGGCCCTCGACCAGCCCGACGTGGTCGGGGAGAACGATGCGGCGACCGTCACGGTGACTTTGCAGAAACGGCCGCTGGACCTGTCGCTGGAGAAGACGCTGGACCAGGCCGCCCCCATCGAGGGGACCAAGGTGCGCTACACCGTGACGCTCCGGAACCATGGACCCGGCTCGGCCACGAGTGTCCAGGTGCTGGACAGCATGCCCCTCCTCATGGCCTTCGACAGCGCGAAGGCCACCGTGGGCACCGTAGCCGCCGGCGGCGGGAGCTGGACCGTCCCCTCCCTGGCCGCGGGTGACTCGGCCTCGCTGTTCACGTACCACACCGTGGGGCTCGGCGCCGGCGGCACGACCCTGACGAACAGGGCCAGGATCGCCGCCCTCGCGCAGAGCGACACCTTCCCGTCCAACGACGCCGCGCAGGTGGCGGTGACGGTGCCCACGAGCACGCCTCCGGTGGTCACCATCTCCAGCCCCGCCGACGGCGCCAGCTTCGACCCCGGCGACACCATCACGTTCTCCGCCGTCGCCAGCGACCTCGAGGACGGGACGCTGACGTCGTCCATCACCTGGACGTCGAGCAAGAACGGCACCATCGGGACCGGCGGCTCCTTTTCGGCCTACACCCTGTCCGCGGGACCCCACACCATCGTGGCCCGGGTCACCGACCTGTCCGGGACGATGTCCGCGGACACCGTGAAGATCATCCTGGCCATCGTCGGGACGCCCCCCACCCTGAACGTGCCCTTCGGCGGCAGCGCGTCGCTCCCGATCTCCCTGTCGGCCCCGGCACCGGCCGGGGGGCTTTCCCTCACGGTGACGTCAACCGCACCGGGGATCGCCCAGCCGGTGGCGTCCACCGTGACCATCCCGGAGGGCGCGCTGTCGGCGAACGCCAGCATCCAAGGCATCCTCCCCGGCACCGCCGTCATCCGCGTGGCCTCGGTCGGATACGGCTCCGATTCCACCTTGGTCTCGGTGACCGCATCGCTGAACATCACCCAGTCCAGCTTGTCGTTCCCCCGGACCATGACGTCGGACATCACCGTCCGCCTGGAGAGCGCGGGGACCGTGATCGCCGCGCCTGCCGGAGGGCTGACCGTGACCCTCACAGCCACCAACATCTACTGCGTCTTCGCGCCGACGCCGGTGCTCATCCCGGCGGGGCAGACCCAGGTGGTCGCGACCCTCTCCTATGGGGGTGAGTCCACGACCCCCTGCAGCAGCTATGTGAAGGTCACCGCGACCTCGGTGGTCCCCGACTCGCTGAACGTGACGGTGAACCCGCCGCCGGGGATCACGGTGTACGGGGGCACGGTCGGCAGTGGGCTTCAGGACAATCAGACCGCCTACCTCGGCGCCGCCGCCCCCGCCGGGGGCGTGACGGTGCGGGTGCAGAGCGCCGACACCTCCAGGCTGAAGGTCTCGCCCAACTCCACCACGCCCGGGACCGGCTACATCGACGTCCTGGTCTCGGCAGGATCTTCGTCGCTCAGCTACTACGCCCAGGGCATGGAAGCCCAGGTCGGCACGGTGATGGTGAGCGCATCGGCACCGGCGTACACCAGCGGTTCGGCCAACTGGACCGTGGTGCAGCCCGCGCTCTACGTCGCGGGCTTCCCCACGACGACGACTACGCTCACCGCTGACGACCCGTTCTACGTCCAGATTGGGGTGCCTTACAGCACGTACATCTCGCCGGCTCAGGCCATCCGGGCGGGCGGCACACCGGTGACAGCGACCATCGTGAACGGCACGCCGGCGACGGGTCGCCTCGCCACCACGGCCGGATCCACGGACACCGCGACGGTGACCATCGGCGTCGGCCAGTACAACTCGCCCACGACGGTCGCGGCCGGCGGGGTGGCGTTCGACCCGGTGGCAGCAGGCACCACGACCGTCTCCGCCACCATCCCCGGCTTCATCTCCACGACCGATGCCACCAGGACGGTAACCGTGTCGGCGCCGGCGTTGACGGTCTACTCCGATTCGTACGGCCTGGGCAGCGGGCTCCAGACATCCAACACCGTCTACCTGGGTGCCGCGGCTCCCACGGGGGGCGTGACCGTGCGGGTGGAGAGCGCCAACCCCGCGGCGCTCCTCATCTCGCCCAACTCCACCACGCCCGGCGCCGCGTTCGTGGACTTCGTCGTGCCCGCCGGGAACACCAGCTTCACGTACTTCGCCCAGGGCCTCGAGGGGATCAGCGCCGACACGCCGGTGACGGTCACCGCCTCGGCACCGGCCTACACCAACGGGACGGTGGGCTGGACGGTGAAGAAGGCGGCGCTCTACCTGAGCGGCGTCACCACCAGCACGAACACCTTCGCAGCCGACGATCCGTTCACGGTCATCGTCGGCGTGCCCTACAGCTCGTACGTGTTGAGCCAGGCCATCCGCGCCGGCGGCACCGCTGTGACCGCCACCGTCACCAGCAGCATCCCGGCGGTGGGACAGTTCTCGACCCTGGTGGGCTCGACGGGGATCGCCACCGTCACCATCCCCGTGGGCTCCTCCTCCTCGCCGGGCACCGTGGCGGCGGGAGGCGTGGCCTTCGACGCGCTCACGGCGGGGACGACCACCGTGTCCGCCACCATCCCGGGCTTCACCTCCCAGACCGATGCAACCCGGATCGTCACCGTGTCGGCGCCTGGGATCACGGTGTACTCGGGGGCGGTGGGCGCCGGGCTGCAGACCAATCCCTACCTGGCGCTGGGCTCGTCCGGGCACGGCGGGGTGACGGTGCGCATCCAGAGCTCGGCGCCGGGGATCCTCCTGGTGTCGCCCAACGCATCCACGCCCGGCACGGCTTTCATCGACGTGCCCGTCGCAGCCGGGACCACCACCGTCTACTACTACGTGCAGGGAGTGGAGGGAACGACCGGGACGGCAACCCTCACGGCGTCGGCCCCGGGCTTCACCGACGGGAGCGCCACCTGGACGGTGGAGACGGCCAAATTGGCGGTGATCGGCCTGACCACCACCACCACCGCAGCGGCAGCCGATGATCCCTTCGAAGTGCGCGTGGGGATCGCCTACGGCACCGGGATCACCACGCAGAACATCCGCGCCGGCGGCTCCGCAGTGACGGCCACCGTCACCGCCTCCAACCCGGCGGCAGGAACGCTCAAGGTCACGGCCGGCCCCTCCGCCAGCGTCACCGTGACCATCCCCGTGGGCGCGTACGGCTCGCCCACGTCCGTGGCCGGCGGCGGCGTGGCCTTCGATCCGCTGGCGGCGGGAAGCTCGACCGTCAGCGCCACCATCCCCGGGTTCGTCGCCCAGCCGGACGCGACGAGGGTGGTGACCATCAACCCTTGAACACCGTCGCCTCCAGGATGTCCTCCATCAGGCACCACCTGGTGAAGGACGACTGGATGAGGTTCAGCCCGACGAACGCGGTGAACAGGAACCACCACGGGCTGACCCACCAGCCCAGGGCGAGGGACGCCAGGACGAACGTTCCGGCGATGAGGCGGAGGGTGTGCTCGAGGGACATGGTCAGCTCCCGCTGGAGGTGAAGGGGGGCCCCGAGGCCACGGCCTGCTCGACGGCCAGCGTCCAGGCGTGGATCGGGTGGTTGGGGTCGCTGCAGCCGGTGCACCGGTCCACCGCGGCCACCAGCTCGGCGGCCTTGTCCGCGGTCAGCAGCGCGATGAGCATGCGGGACTGGTAGGGCGCCACGGTGCCGTACCAGCCGGTGGTGCCCAGCCCGTGCCCGGTCACGGGGAGCTCGCTGTAGGCCGCCACCTGGTGCGCCTGGAGCAGCTTCTGCACGTTCGGCCCGTCGTCTTCGAGGTACATCAGGACCACGAGCTTCACGGCGTCACCTCCTTGGCGTTGCGGTTCATGAGGAAGTAGATCCCCGGCACCACCAGCAGGGAGAGCACGGTGGACGCCACGGACCCGGCGATGAGCGCTACGGCCAGGCCCTGGAAGATCGGGTCGAACAGGATCACGAAGGCACCGATGACGACCGCCGCCGCCGTGATCACGATGGGCCGGGTGCGCACCGCGCCGGCCTCGATGATGGCCTTCTCCAGCGGCACCCCCGCCTCCAGCCGGGCCTCCAGGTAGTCGATGAGGAGGATCCCGTTGCGCACCATGATCCCGGCCAGCGCGATCATGCCGATCATGGACGTGGCCGTGAAGAACGCCCCCACGAGCAGGTGTCCCGGCGCGATGCCGATGAGCGTGAGCGGGATGGCCGCCATCATGACGAGCGGCGTGACGAAGGAGCCGAACCAGGCGACGATGAGGATGTAGATGAGCACCAGCGCGCCGGCGAACGCGATCCCCAGGTCACGGAACACCTCGTAGGTGATCTGCCACTCGCCGTCCCACTTCATCACGGGGCGCTCGGTGGACGACGGCTCGCGGGACATGAGCACGCCCAGCCCGCCGCCTCCGGCCACTTCGATCTCGTTCAGGGACTCCTCCATGTCGAGGATGGCGTACACCGGGCTCTCCACCGACCCGGCCACCTCACCCATGACGTAGATCACGGGCTTGCCGTTCTTCCGGTCCACCACCTGGGGCCGGGTGGCCTCCACGGTGCGCACCAGCTCCCCGGCGGGAACCATGGTCCCCATCATGGACCCGAGGTGGATGCGCCCCAGCCGGTCCTCCCCGGACCGGTCTGCCTCGGGCACGCGCACGCGCACCGGGACCGGGCTCCGGGACTCGGGGACCGAGAGGTGGGTCACCACCTGCCCGGCCAGCGCGAGACGAAGCGCCCCGACCACCTGCTCCTTGGCCACGCCGGAGAGCGCCGCCTTCTCGGCGTCCACCTCCATGCGCAGCTCGGGCATGGGGTCCGTGAGCGACCAGTCCACGTCCACGACGCCCTCGGCGGCCTCGAAGCGGTCCATGACCTCCCGGGCAACGCGCACGCGCTCGGCTTCGTCGTCGCCGTAGATCTCCGCCACCAGCGTGGACATGACCGGTGGGCCCGGGGGCACCTCCACCACCTTCACCCGCGCTCCCGTCCCGGAGCGGGTCGCGATCTCCTCCACGATGGGGCGCAGCACGAGGGCCACGTCGTGGCTCTCCAGCTTCCGCTCCCCCTTGTCCACCAGGTTCACCTGCAGGTCCGCCACGTGGGCGCCCTGGCGCAGGTAGTAGTGACGGATCATCCCGTTGAAGTTGAACGGCGCCGCCACGCCCGCGTACATCTGGACGTCGGCCACCTCCGCCACCGAGCCCACGGCTCGGCCCATGTCCGTGGCCAGCGCCAGCGTGGTCTCCAGGGGCGTCCCCTCCGGCATGTCGAGGATGACCTGCACCTCGTTCTTGTCGTCGAAGGGGAGCATCTTCACCTCCACCCACCGGGTCAGGAACATCCCGGCGGCGCCCAGGAGCAGAACCGCCACCGCGCCCAGCGCCATCGCCATCTGGCGGGGACGGGCCAGGAGCGGCCGCATGACCATCTCGTAGTTCCGGTAGATCCAGGTCTTCTCCAGCGCATACTCCTCGCCGCCCTCGTGGCCGTGCCCAGCGCCCAGCAGCTTGAACGCCAGCCAGGGCGTCACGATGAGCGCCACGGCCAGGGAGAAGAGCATGGCCACGGTGGCGCCCACGGGCATGGGGCTCATGTACGGCCCCATGAGGCCGCTCACGAAGAGCATGGGGAGCACCGCGGCGATGACCGTCAGCGTCGCCAGGATGGTGGGGTTCCCCACTTCGTCCACGGCGGCGACGGCGGCGGCGCGGAGCGGGCGGTCCTTCATCTTGAAGTGCCGCTCCATGTTCTCCGCGACGATGATGGAGTCGTCCACCACGATCCCGGTGACGAAGATGAGCGCGAACAGCGTCACCCGGTTCAGGGTGTACCCGAAGACCTGGTACACGAAGAGCGTGAGGGCGAAGGTGAGCGGCACCGAGATCATCACCACGACGGCGGCACGCCACCCCATGGTGAGGAGGATGACCAGCCCCACCGACACCACCGCCAGCGCCAGGTGCTCCTGCAGCGTGAGCACCTTGTGGCGCGCCGTCTCCCCGTAGTTGCGGGTGACCTTCACCGTCGTGTTCTCCGGGACGACGCGGCCCTTCAGCTCGTCCAGCTTGTGCTCCAGGGCGCGCCCGACCTGGGTGGCGTCAGCGCCGGGGCGCTTGGACACGCCCACGGTCACCATGGGCACCCAGTCGGAGCCGCCCTCGGAGTGGAAGGTGTAGCTGGACACCTCCGCCGGACCATCGATCACCCTGGCCACGTCGCGCACCTGCACGAGCGCGCCGTTCCTCACGTCCAGGACCACGTTCTCCACGTCGCCGGCGTCGGCCAGGAAGGACCCGGCGGTGACCCTCACCACCCTGTCGTCGGCCGTGAAGGTGCCCGCCTCGCCCTCGACGTTCTCCGCGGCCAGGCGCTGCGCCACGCGCAGCGGGTCGATGCCGTAGGTGGCGAGCTGCTCCGGGTTCAGCTCCACGCGGATCTCGCGGGGCTGCCCACCGGTCACCTGGGCGTCCCGCACGTCGGGGAGCGACGAGAGTTCCGCGCGCACCTCGTCGGCCACGCGGCGCAGCTCGCCCCCGTCCATGTCCCCCCCGAAGAGCGTGGCCGTGAAGAAGGGGACGTCGTCGATGGTCACCGTCTTCACCAGCGGGAACATGAGACCCGGAGGCATCCGGTCCATGTTCTTCATGAGCGTGCTGTAGAGCTTGACCAGGCTCTCCTCCATGTCCAGGCCGACCTCGTAGCGCACCGTGACGAGCCCGAACCCGGGCTCGGCATGGCCGTAGACGTACTCCACGCCCTCGATCCCCGAGAGGACGTTCTCCAGCGGGACCAGGACCCGGTTCTCCACCTCCTGGGGCGTGGCCCCGGGGAGCGGGAGGTACAGGTCGGCCAGGGGCACGATGATCTGGGGCTCCTCCTCGCTGGGCATGGTGACCACCGTCCAGGCGCCCACCGCCAGCGCCGCCATCATGAGCAGCGGCGTCAGCTTGGATTGGAGGAACGCGCCGGCGAGGCGCCCTGCGATGTTCTCCTTCATCGGACCACCTCCCCGGCCGCCGCCGCGGCGACGCCCGACGCGGTCCAGCGCTCCTCGCTCTGCTGCCCCACCGCGCGCCCGTCGAACAGGTCGGCGGTGGGTCGGCGCACCACGGTCAGGTCGGCGCCTGCGGGGCCCGAGAGGAGCTCCACGGCACCGTCACGGCGCTGCCCCAGGCGCACCCAGCGCAGCCGCAGCGTATCCGCCTCCACGGCGAACACGCCGGTGAGCTGGCCCCGGTCCACCACCGCGTCGGCGGGGATCCACCTGGGCCCTTCGCCCGAGCGGACCACCTCCAGGCGCGCGTACGCGCCCGGGATGGCGCCGGACGGGGCGTCCTGCATGACCGCCTCCACGCGGAAGGTCCGGCTGGAGCCGCCGAGCGCCGGTACGACCCGCGTTACGCGGGCCTGCACCTGCTCGTCGGAGCCCTCCAGGCGGACGCGCACCGCGTCCCCGACCTTCAGGGCGCCGGAGCGCTGGGCCGGGAGGTCCGCCACCACCTTGAGCGCCCCCGGCGCCACGAGCACGAAGAGGGGCTGGCCGGGGAGCGCCAGGTCGCCGGCGTCCACATTGCGGGCGGTGACGACCCCGTCGAAGGGGGCGCGCACCACCGCGTACGCCTCCTGAGCTTCGGCCTCGGCCAGCATGGCGCCGGCCGCCGCGAGGGCGGCTGTGGCCTGGTCCAGCTCCTGCTGGGACGCGGCCCCGTCCTTGGCCAGGTTGTCCACCCGGCGGTGCGAGGCCTGCGCCAGCTCCTGCTGCGCCCGGGCAGCCGCCACCCGCGCGTTCACGTCGTTGGCGTCCAGCTCCACCAGGGGCTGGCCCCGGCGAACCTGGCTCCCCACGTCCACGAGGACGCGGCCTACGGTTCCGCTCATGCGGGTGGCGATCTCGGCAGTGCGCTCCGAGGTCACCGAGGCCGGGAAGCTCTCCACGGCCGGCGCCCGCAGCGCCTGGGACACGGTGACGGCCACGGGCTCGGACGCGCGCGGAAGGCGGCCGGGCTCCTCGGACGCGCAGGCGGCCAGGCCCAGGGTGGCGGTCAAGAGAATGATGCGCTTCATCGGTCGGTTCCCCCGGTGATGTCTACGGTCGTGGAGTTCGAGGTGGTGGTGTCGGTGAGGAAGGCGAGGCGCGCCATCGCCAGATGGTGGCCGAGCCGGGCGTTCACGGCCTGCATGGTCAGGGCGGCGGCTTGCGCCTCCACCCCCAGCAGGTCCGCGGTGGTGATGAGCCCTTCCTCGAAGCGGCGTCGCATCAGGCGCGCGGCCTCGGAGGCGGCATCGGAGGCTGCGGTGGCCGCGGCGGCTCCCTGCCGCGCGGCCTCCACCGCCCGCGCGGCTTCGGCCACCTGGGCCCGGGCCTCGCTGAGTCGCAGCTCGTGTTCCTGGGCGGCAGCGTCGCGCATCGCGGCGGCCGCGCGCTCGTGGGCGGTGATGGCGAACCCCGTGAAGAGGGGGATGCGCACCTGGAAGCCCACGGTGAAGTCGTTCTCGGCGCCGGTGAAGACGCGGTTCGAGTGTGTGGCCACGCGGGCGAAGCCTTCCACGCGCGGGAGCCGGGAGCGCCGCGCCTGGGAGACGCGGGCGTCGGCGGCACGCACCATCGCCTCCGACGCGCGCAGGTCCAG
>DATIKQ010000121.1:0-81834 GCA_035477395.1 Longimicrobiales bacterium | reverse complement strand
CCCATCCCGAGCGCTTCGTGCGCGGCATACCCCAACCGCCCAAGCTGCCCACCGCCGCTTGGATCAATCGACCCGCCACCCAGGAGGACACTCACTAATTACCGGCCCCCCACTGTCTCATCGGCGTTGACAGGCTCCGCTGCGCAAGAACCACTGAGGGCAATCGACCGGAAGCACTCAGTCATCTGGGCAACTCCCCCCAGTTCTTTCTAGGAATCCCGAGGTGGCCAAAGCGACGCCCCACAAGCTCCTCACTCGGCTCAACCCCCTGGAACTCCTGAACTAGGAGAGTGAAGTCCCCCGCCCGAACCAAAAGCTCTCCCCCGTCGAACACCTCAATGACCTCGCCCACCGCTGCCCCTGGCCATCGAAGATGTGTGTCAAACGGTATCGCACGCCACAACACGACCTTCTTTCCTTCGTCATCGTCCAAGTACGTATATGCGCCATGGAATGGCCGAGTGACCGCCCGTATCAGATTATAGATATCCGTCACCGTGTCGCTCCAATAGACTAGGCCATCCTCCTCCGTACGCTTGGGAAAGTAGCATATGCCCTCTTGGGGTTGTGCACGGAGTTTCGCATGCCCCGCAATCAGGTCGGGCAAATGCCGGAGGCACAACTGAGACATCGCGACGACGTTCTTATAGTGTAGCGTCTTGGCCGTATCATGCGGTGTGATACTGAATATCTGCTCCCCTACGACGGGTCCGTCGTCTGCCGTTGGAGAGTACCGAAAGAGGTGGGTGAAGAATTCCGTCCTGTTGAGAATGAGGGACCAGTTCATCGGGCTGCGGCCGCGCCCGTGCGGCAGCGGCTTGAACGATCCATGCATCCCAAAGGCGCCAATCGCGAGGTTTCCAAGAAGCCAGGGCGGGATCAACCTCTGCCAGCCAGTGACCAACAACATGTCGAGTTGCAGCGCAGGAATCCTGTGCCGGTCCTCCTGGCTCTCAAGGCTGTAGCTCCTGGCTATGGTGTAGGGCACGCCGAGTTGTTCCAGGAATGGCCGCAAATCGCAGTACCCGGCCACCCGTTGGATCTCGGCTAATTGGGGCCCGATCGTTATGCAATGGTCGATTTCGTACCCGCCGCGGACCAGCGCGCGGATCAGGTCCCTCGTCGTGTGCTTACACCCACACACGCCAACTCGGCGGGAAATCTCCAACTCTGGGTGCTTCATCAGTCCTTGATCCTTTCGTACATGCCCACACGGAATACTGTGTTGTTCTCTGCGACCGACATCCGCAGTTGCTGCCACCGCTCGTCCAAGAAGGCCTCAAGCCTTGCGAATGGTGCCTCGGGAATACTGCCCCACCAGATGGGATGCACCAACAAGTGCAGGGGTCTTCCCTCCCGGAACACATCGCTCTCGTCGGGGCTCCCATCTCGCCAACGTCCCCGAGAGTCGGACATATAGGTCATACGGCCGCGGAAGAGCTCCATGTACGTATGGAGCCGCGGTGCAGTGAGTGCCGGGCTACCAGCCAAGACGTACTCATTGGGGCGATGAAAGCTGATGACCTCGACTGGGATTCCAAACCACGCCTCAAGCATGGTTGCTTCTTGCTCACATCGCGCCGCCAGCTCGGTCCCCGCAGACGACAGCGAGTAGGCGGCGCCGTCCACGTGCAATCCGAGGTGGTGTCCCAGGGCAAGTATCTTCCGCACCCATTGGGTGCCGTCTGGCGAAAAAACGTTGTAGTGCTCCGTGCGGATCATAAAGAAATAGGTGGACCGAATGCCGTGGGCCGCCTCCACTTCCGCCATTCGACATGCTGCCTCAAGGCTGAAGTCGATGTCATGTCGCATCAACACGAATGTCGGATCTTCCTCCAGTGCAGCCGCCGCCTCAGGAAAACCGCGGAAGTCGTAGCCGCGCTTCTTGAGGGCTTGCACAAGGTCTACATAGGCTCGCAAGGTCAGCCTCGAAGAATGAGGTCGGGGTAGTTGGTCCCAGCTACCCAACGGATGCCACCCCACGTGTGCCACCCCACCATCAAGGAGCTTGGCTATTTCCTCGACATACCTGCGTCCGCTGTGTCCATCGCCGAAGACGTCGTCAGGCATAGCCGCAGGCTCCGTGGCGCACTCAAGTGCCTGCGTTATCCTCCGCCTATCCCCGCCTGTCACGACTGCCCAGCCGCTATCCACTAGCTGGCTACACACCGGCTCCGTTGTGATTACGCAACGTCGCTTCGCCCAAAAGGCCTCTCTGGCGAATCTAGGGCAATCCGTAACGCAGCAATCTGCGCCCAGCAGCGCCTCCACGTACTCAACATGGCTGACTGGTCCCATTAGACGCAGATTGTTCTCTGGGGATCTTCGTTGTTGCCGCAAGAAACGTCCGACATATGGGTCCGCCAGCAGAAGCACAGGCTTGGAGGCATCCTCGAGGGCCTCTAGCACCCCCATGAGCACATCTGGCTCGCACCCAACCCCGTGCAGGACTGCCAGGTGATATCCTCGGGAGTGGAGGTGGCGGCTACCTCCTCTCGCAGCGCCAGTGAGGCCAAGACGCGTACACGTCTGGAGGAATAGCTCATACATAGGGTCCCCCACGACGGAGATCCGCTGGGGGCCGATGCCCTCCCTGCGGAGAAACGCAGCAGCGCGCTCCGAGCTGGGCAAGCATAGCGTGGCCAAGTGATCCAAGAGCACGCGACTCGCCTCACCGTCGAGACCGCACCGCCGAAACGTCCTCTCCCCCGCGTCAGCGGAGATCAGGGGCACCCTACGCTCCGCAGCAACCAGTCCAGCGAGCAAGGTAGTACCAGTAGCTCCGTACACTAGGATCCCGTCTGGCTTCACCGTGTCGCAGATCCCTTCCAGCGCTTCCAGTCTAGTTTCTATGTGCTGCGCACCAGCACGGGACTCGCCGGTGGGCGAGTCACATACCGGCGCATGCGCGCTGTACCTGTAGAGTCGAGAGTCCCCTCTGCCCAACGCATGCCAGACATCCTCAACGAAAGGAGCCCCCGAACCCATTTCGCGCAGCCTAGTCGAGAGAACGGATGCCCTCCATGCCTCCGAGGTTCCACCTACCACAGATAGTATCCTCACATCAAAACCCTCCTATCAGCCCCAAGACACAATCACAACAAACCGGAGGTGCGCCGGAAGGCGAAAGGGAAACCGTGAACCGGTTCCCGCTTCCCGGCGGAGCACGTGGCTTCGCTCATACCGCACCACCGGTGCATTCCTCGGGATCCTCGGCTTGATCTCCGACCGCCGGCGCGGTGAGGAAGGCGTCGTGCTCAGCGTTGTGTGGCGGTGGAGTGAACCGGTCCCGGTTTCCTGGACAAGTAGACGGCCTTATCAGGCCTCCCTGGGGGTGAGTTCCTGACGGACCTGGGCCGGGGTCTTATGCCCATAGCGCTCCAGCAGCCACCCACGGTTGTACCACTCTAGGAACCCTGCGATGGCCTCTTGGGCTTCCTCGACGCTCACGAAGTCGGGCAAGTACAGGCACTGCTCCTTCAACGTCCGCATGAACCGCTCCGCCACCCCGTTGCACTCCGGCTCGCCCACGTACGACGGCGTGGACCGGATTCCCAGCCATTTCAATTCCCCATGGAACTGATGGGCCGTGTACTGCGGCCCCTAGTCGTGCCGGACCCCGAGGCCCAGCGCGACGCCCTTCTCGCAGGCCCCGAGGTGGGCTTGGACCCCCTGCCGGATGGGCTCCAGGGCCGCCCACCGTTCCGCCTTCTTCGCCACGTGCCACCGCACCAGGTCCGTCGAGCAGTGGTCCACGGCTCCGAAGAACCAGCACCACCCAGCCTGCTTCGTGTAGGACCGCGTGGCGTCCGTGCCCCACAGCTCGTTGGGCGGCTCGGTCATGATGGTCCCGCTATGGCTCCGGTCCCCCCGGGGGTGCCCCTGATGGGTCGGGGCCAGCAGCCCGTGCTCTCTCGTGACCCGGAGCGTTCGGGCCTTGCCCACCCAGAATCCCTTGGGCCTCAGCCGGGTCCGGACCTTTCGGTGACCTTCGCCCAGGAAGTCGCTCTCCTTGAGTACCTTGCGGATCTTGTCCACCAGCTTTGCGTCGCTCAGCTTCGTCTTCGGGCCTCGCTTCGCACGCACCATCGGCTCGGGGCCCACGCCCCGCTCACGCACGGCGTAGACCGTCGAGCGCGGTACCTTCCAGACCTCGCAGATCATCACGAGCCGGTACGGCTTACCTGTCCCGGGACTCACTCGCCCGACCGCTGCAAGAGTTTCCTCAGGTCGTCCCCGTACCCCCTTCTTTCCAGGAGCTCGCTCGCGAGTTCCAGTCTCATCGTCATCTCACCCAGCTTCGCCCGGGGCCGGACCAACTCCCGGTCGGCCGGGTCCCCTCCTCGTCGCCTCAGTCCCTGCTAGCCCCCGTCCGGGAACACCCGCCGCCACTCCTCCAGCTCGGACGCCGGCACCTGGACTTCGCGGCTCACCTCTCCGAGGTCTTCTCCTCGCAGGAGCCGAAGCACCACTTCCGTCTTACGCTGCGGACTCCCTGGCTTTCTTGGACAACATTACCACCTCTCTCTGGGCCCCTTCGTCTTTGCCAATCGACTGTGCAGGGAAATCGCGGGCGCTAGAAGAAAGGCCACCCGAAAGAAACTCATGCCTCGCATCAAGCGACACAGCCGCGGATGGCCGCTCGATAACCATTGGCACAAGACCCCGGTGCAGGTACATGGGGAAATCGTGCTGGGCGATCTGGCACGACCGGCGATTTGGCAAGCAATCCGCACTCGGCACAGCTTGATGTTCACCCGTCCACGAAAGCGGGACAGACCCACTCCGAACACCGGAATAGGCACGGTAACGGGGAGATCCGTCCCCAACCACCCACTCAACCATGAAATCAGCCGGCTCCGGCGCGTTCGCCGGCGCAGCATCCCGTCTGCGGGCCTCGCTCACTTGGCACGGGAGGCTCCAGCCATCGACCTTTGACCCAAACGTCGCCAACTACGTACTGGGGAACTCTCCGCACTCAAGAGGCGGCGGTAGAGGCGCAGGAGCTCCTCAAGTTGACCCTCCCAAGTAAGTCGTTCTCGGAAGGCTCGTCTCGCAGCGAGCCCCATCGCCCTGGCACGGGACGGCTGCTCCAAGAGGGCGACCACCGCGTCGGCCACAGCGACGGAATCCCCGGGTGTAACGAATTCCACCCCATCCCCAATGCCAACTAGTGATTCGAGTTCCGGAAGTCGACTTGCCACAACCGGGAGGCCCGCAGCCATATACTCGAACACCTTCGTCGGCAGCACCTTCCGTTGTTTCGAAGTATCGAGATTGGGCGACAGCCCTACCCGCCAGCGATTTAGCCTGATCATGATGTCGGTCGCGGGTACATTGGGCACCACGCGCACGACGTCGGCCAACTGGAGACGTTGTATTTCGCCCATGAAGCGTTCTCGAATGCCGTCGTCGGCGAATCGATTCCCAACCTCGAAACGGGCCTTGGGCCATCGAGACAACACCCTGGCGGCAGCCTCCAGTACCACCAACGAGCCATTCGACTCGTAATGCGCGCCACTGAAACCGATAATCGGCTCCCGGCCGCAATAATCACTAGGATCCGAGTCTCTCAACAGGTTGGCCGATGCGAAGTTCCTCACCAATCCGACTGGCTTCCCAAGCGTCAAGAACCGTTCAAGTTGATTCGGAACCACACAGATAATTCCATCGCAGTTCCCCGCCAGCGCCCGCTCGACAATATCGACCATTATCGCGGCGGGGTCACGAATAGCCGGCGGCACATATGGCCGCGTCCTGATCTCCTCGTGGAAATTCTCATGGACGTCGTAGACGACCGGCGCGTGTTGGGACATCCAGTTCGCCATCAACAAGAGGTCTGGGTCATGAAAGTGAAGAAGCGTGTCCTTCAAAGGCAAGTCGGCGAGTACTGCCTTGATCCGCCGCCTGACCGCCCACAATCGTTCGTGGATGGACTTAGCCCGCTCGAATGGGCGCATCAGGACACCCTCGCGCCTCTGCTCAGGCACGTCCCAGGGGCACACGAGTGTCACATTCACGCCCCGCAGCGCCACAGACGTCGCCATTTTCCAGATGCGGACGTCCCAATCTGGATGCACTGAGGTCAGATACACCACATTCATCGCAACCTCATCTGAGCATCACGGGAACGGACACATTTCATTGCATGCAGGCCCACTTCGAGAAATTGACCAACCGCCACGCCTCGCTACTGGCCCGATTCGGCGAACCGAGGACTCTCTCCACCTCTGACACCGCTTCCGTCTCGTTGATGAATGGCAGCACGTTGCAAGCCAACACCCAGTTGCGCACATCGCCCGCGTTCGCAGCCAACCACTCCGCTTGGGGTGTCTGGAAGCCGATCTTGTCACGCCGCTCAATGATCCTGACTGGCACGATACCACGCATCGCGGCCCGGAACACCGACTTTGTCTCGCCCTTCTCAGACAGCAGATAGCTCTCCGGCAGAGTGAGTAGAAACTCAGCGATGTCGTTCGTGAGAAAAGGAACCCGACTCTCAACCGACCACCTCATCGAATTGCGATCCCCATGTCGCAAGAGAGAACGCAGCCCCACGCGAGTCAGCGCAGTGCGCAGCGCTCCTGCCAGGCACCGCCGGTCGGATTCCTCCTCGCACTCCCCGAACACCGGCGGCACCAAGGAAACACCCGACTCCCTCAAGATGTCGGCCCTCAGCCACCGTGGCTCGCGCCTCCGGCCGATCGCCCACCAAGCCATGCCGCTCAGCCTAGAAGGCACCAGCACCGAACCCAATTCCAGGATCGCCCGCCTTCGGCCACGTCCTGGCCACCGAGACCAGAAGTGCAGAAATCTCAACGCTTCCCAATAGCGCCGGCGACGCAGAAGGCTCGAAAGGTAGCCACTCGGATACCCGTGGTAGCCAGCAAGCAACTCATCGGCACCCTGGCCATCGAGCACAACGGTAATGCCCTGTTCTCGCGCTGCTCGATAGACACGATACTGCGCATAGATGCTCGTGCTGCCGAATGGCTCCCCCTGCGCGCGCATCATATCCTCGAGGTCCCCCGCAATCTCGGCAGGAGACACAACCACCTTGTGAGGGATGGCCCGGACATGGTGATTAACCATGTCGGCCCACGGCTCCTCGTCGAAGCCTGATTGGCGTGCCACGTAACTGAACGTGTGAATCGGCATGTCCGGTTCGACATACCGCATCGCGCACACGACTGCGGAAGAGTCCAGACCCCCTGATAGCGCCGCCCCCACCGCCACATCGCTTCGAAGATGCAGGCGGACATTGTCGAGAAACTTCTCGCGCAGTTCCTCCGCCGCCTGGCTGAACGTCAGATCGTCACGCTCTTCAATGCTCGGCCACCACCAACGCACAGGATCCACCGCTCTTCGGTCTTGAAGCGATAAGGCCAAGACGTGCCCCGGCAACAGGTGTTGGATGCCATCAATGAACGTCTGTGGGCGGTCATCGTACCGTCCCCAAACCAAGTAATCGTAGGCCGACTGTTGGTCGATAGCAGGCCGGATTGGCGCGACGGCCAAAAGGGCGGGCATTTCAGAGGCAAAACTGAAGCCCCCGCCGTCAAAGCAATAGAACAAGGGCTTGATGCCAAAAGCGTCACGGGCACAAGTGACCGTCAATGCAGCGTGGTCAAAGACCGCAAAGGCGAACATCCCCCGCAAGCGCGCCAGGCAAGCAGCCCCCCACTGCGCCCAGCAGGCCAGTAGGACCTCGGTGTCAGAATCCGTGCGGAAAGTCCGACCATGGGCGGCGAGCAGTCCCCTGAGCTCTCGGTAGTTGTAGATCTCACCGTTGTAGACGATCGAATAGCGGCCATCTAACGAGTGCATGGGCTGGTGACCACCGGCTGATAGATCGATGATTGACAGCCGAGTGTGGCCGAGCACCAGTGTCCCCTCAGGAAGCGTAAAGACCTCCTGCCCGTGATCATCTGGGCCCCGATGACAGAGGGCGGCCACAGCCCGGGCGACCGCCCTCTCGATTTCATGTCCTTCCCGGCGTGCAAACCGACCGACAATCCCGCACATAACCAGCTAGTCGCCCTCCGCGGTCGATACCCCGCAGCCCGGGTGAGAAGTCAGCACAAGAATTCACCTTGGCCGATTACCACCAGACAACGCCAATGGTGCGCAAGATCACCAACAGATCACTCACCACGTTCGCCTCAGACGCATACTCTCTGTTCAACGCCAGTTTCTCAGGCATGATCCTCTCTACATACATGCGCTCTGGATCGTTCGAGGGGCTCAAGAGCTCCGCCTCTTCACGGAAGACGATGGAGGCGGGATCTGTGATGCCCGGCACCAATCGCAGGACTTCCCGCTGTTCCGGCGTGTAAAGGGCGACATACCTCGGAACCTCTGGCCGCGGCCCAACGAGACTCATTTCCCCCCTGAGCACATTTACCAGCTGGGGTAGCTCGTCGAGCTTGTACTTCCTCAGCCAACGGCCCAGTCGGGTAGTCCGCGGATCATCGCCCACCGTGAGTTGCCCGCCCACGCACTCAGCATCAGCCCGCATGGTCCGGAACTTCAAAATGAAGAAATTCGTGCCACCACGCCCGACCCGCTCCTGTCGGAACAGTACCGGCCCACCATCATCAAGCTGGATAGCAGCGGCGATGGCTAGGAGGACAGGCACACAGAGGCAGAGACCCATACAGCTCAACGCGATATCGAAGATTCGCTTTGTCCAACTCAAGCCAGGTATTCCTCCACGGTCTCAAGGACTGCTTCAATGACATCATTTACGTCCTTGTCCGAAAGAGACGGGCAGAGAGGGAGACTGAGGCTCCGAGCATAACCATCATACGCCACAGGAAAATGCGATGGGGTATACCCGTACTTGTCTCGGTAGTAGGGATGCATGTGGACCGGGATGAAATGAACCGATGTACCGATGTTCTTTCGTGCCAGCACCTCAATGAACTCGTCGCGGCCAATGCGCAGCCGATCTATTCGCAGCCGGAGTACGTAGAGATGCCAGGCATGATCAACGTGAGCCCTTTGTGATGGCACTTGGAGGGGCTCAATACCCTCAAACGCGCGGCTGTAATTCCCGACAATCTCCCGCCGTCGTTGCTGGAACGCCTCGAGTTTACGCAACTGCCACAAACCAATACTGCTCTGAATGTCCGTCATATTGTACTTATAGCCGGGCACAACCACTTCGTAGAACCACTTTCCACCGGCATGATAGCGCTTCCACGCATCAGAACTCATGCCATGCAGGCTCCAGATACGTGCCCGCTCCAAGAACCCCGGCTCCCCGGTGAGCATCCCGCCCTCGGCTGTAACGAGGTTCTTCGTGGCATAGAAGCTGAAAGCAGTGGGGTTGCCGCCGGATCCGATCGTCCTTCCGCGGTATTTCGAGGGCAACGCGTGCGCCGCATCCTCTACGACCATCAACCCATTCACTTCAGCAAGGTGCTGTATCGGGTCCATTTCGGCGGGATGGCCGGCGAAATGAACAGGCAACACGGCGCGAGTGCGGCTGGTGACCGCATCCGCAACCGCCATGGGATCGATGTTGAGCGTGTCGGCTTCGACATCCACCAGAACGGGTCGCGCCCCGACATGTTCAATCACATTCACGGAAGCCGCGAAAGTCATCGGGGTCGTTATGACCTCATCGCCCTTGCCCACGCCCATGGTAGCCAAGGCAGTATGGAGCGCCGCGGTGCACGAATTTAGGGCTAGTGCACCGCGCGCTCCGATGGACCGACCGAACTCCGCCTCGAACTGCTTCGTCTTCGGACCGGTAGTGATCCAAGAAGACCGCAGTGTGGCCACGACCTCTTCAATTTCCTCTTCCCCGATCAACGGAACAGAAAAGGACAAGAACGAGTTCCTCACAGCATCTCCCGGATCGAAACAAGGTGATCACACACAAACGGCCGGGCGGGCGGCGCGCCATCGACCGAAGTGTCTGGGTGGTTGACCCGGCCAGATCACAGTGAGGGCCACCACGGCAGACGTATTAGATAAACTCGAGGACGCGAGTAAGGCCATTTAGCATGTTCGCGGCGCCTTGATGCGTCGGCATAGGGCCTCCGTCGGAGGTCCAACGAGTAACAGAATCACGCCAATGACCCGATCCTCTTCTTCACACGTCAGATCAAAACCCATCGGCAGACATATCACCCGACGTGCCAACTCCGCCGCGTCCACCGCACAGTCGGTGCCAACATGGTCACGGTATGCAGGCTACTCAAGAACTGGCAGCGAATAGTGCTCCGAAGTCGGAACGCCTGCGGCGTTGAGCTTGTCTTGCAGTTGGTCGCGGCCCCCCGCGACGCCCGTACGCTGCGCGAACACATTGCTTCGGCCTAACTTCGGCCGGCGTAGAAACTTCAGCGGGCAGGACGTTAGATCGACTCAAGGGCTTCCAAGCGCTCATTCAGGGCGTAATGATAGCGACGAGCGATGCGTTGACGTTGCTGTACCTCCCACTCGAATCGCTCCAACTTGGTGCGAACCACGGCGCACTGGAAGGCATCCATCCGACATCCCACCCCACCCCGGTATGCACATACCGCCGGGATTGACCGTGAGCCCGGGTTTCGCGTCACGCCGTAGCTAGCCCGTCGTCGTTGGTGAGGATCGCCCCCCTGTCGCCGTAGCGCCCCAGAGCCTTGCTGGGGAAGAACGACGCCACTCCCAGGGTCCAAAGACTGTGACTCTTCCTGCCCTTGCAGGTGGCGCCGAGAATCTGGGCTGCATCCTCGATGACCGGAATGCCCCCATGCCTGCCGGCCACCTCGTTGATCACATCCATGTCAGCCGGCTGGCCATACCGACTCACCGGCATGATCGCCTTCGCGCGGTGGGTGGTCTTCGCCTCCACACCCCCCGCTTGGATCTTGCTGAAATCAGGTTCCACGTCCACGAACACGGGTCCGGATCCCAGCGGCACCACCACGTCCGCTGTGGCCGCGAACGTGAACGGCGTCATGATCACTTCGTCACGCTGCGCGGTCCCGAGCGCCATGCGACTAATCAGCAATCCATCGGTTCCGATCGCCACCATGACGCAGTGCTTTGAGCCGGTGAAAGCAGCGAGATGCCCCGCTAGCTCTCTGACCTCCGGACCAAGCATGTACCGGCCGTGCGCCAAGACCGCGGCGATTCGGCGCTCCAGTGCGGGACGGGCCGCATCCTGCTGTCGGTGCAGGTCGCTGAATTCAATCATTGAGGCGGCACCTCCACACGCTCACCGAACTCATTCATCCAGCCGATTTGGCGCGCAGGCACCCCAGCCATCAAGGCGAACGCCGGCACGTCCCGCGTCACCACAGCCCCCGCTGCGACGAAGCAGTACTCGCCCAGGATCACACCGCAGATGATCGTGGCGTTGGCCCCGATAGTAGCGCCCCGCTTAACGAGAGTATGCCGGTATTCATGCTTGCGCACAACCGCGGCTCGCGGGTTGTGGACGTTAGTGAAGACCATGCTGGGGCCGCAGAAGACGTCGTCCTCCAGTGTGACGGCATCGTAGATGCTCACGTTGTTCTGGACCTTGCAGTTGTCCCCGAGGACCACGTCATTCCCCACGTAGACCCCCTGCCCCAGACTGCACCGTTCACCTATTCGGGCGCCCCCGCACACGTGCACCCAGTGCCAGATCCGGGTCCCCGCCCCGATGCGGGCCCCTTGGTCAATGATCGCCGTGGGGTGGGCTTGGTATTCCAGGGTCACGAGGGGCCTCAGGTGGTGGCGGGAAGGGCGTGCAGAAGGGGGTGGGCTTCCCCGGGGCCGGGGAGTTGGGTGGGGGAGAACCGGATGTGCGAGACCGCCTCGATGGCGACCCGGTTCTCTTCGATCCCGAACCCCGCCCCCGACAGAATGGCCCGGTAGCTCTCCGTGTGCAAGTCCGTAAACCCCCCGGAGAACTCGACTTCTGAGCCGTCCACCAAGATGGACCGGTAGGTGCGTTGCCCCTCGGCGCGGAGGCGTTCCGGCACATCCACGACGTCCACCGACAGGAGCCAGCGCACTCGAGCGTTAGCGTACTCAAGGTACCCTGCCGCGCGGGTGTCCGAGCGGTAGTGGAGTCGGTTCTCCTGAAGGGGACCGAACACGAAGTGGAGCATGTCGAAGAAGTGGACGCCAATGTTCGTGGCCACCCCCCCGGACTTCTTCAGGTCTCCCTTCCACGAGTGGTGATACCAACGCCCCCGAGCCGTCACATACGTCAGGTCCACCTCATGCTTGGAGCCGCTCTTACCGCCGTCCCCGACCCGAGAGCGCAGGTCCTTGATGGCCGGATGCAGCCGGAGTTGGAGGATCGTGTAAACCCTGCGCCCCGTATCCACCTCGATCTCCTCCAAAGCATCCAGGTTCCACGGGTTCATGACCAGCGGCTTTTCGCAGACCGCGTCGGCCTCGGAGCGCAGTGCGAACCGGATGTGCGAGTCGTGAAGGTAGTTCGGCGAACAAATGGACACGTAGTGCACCGCCTGCTCGTCGTTGGTCCGACGAAGCTTGTCAACGTGCCGGTCGAACCGCTCGAACTCGGTGAAGAAGCTCGCATCGGGGAAGTAGCTGTCCAGCTTACCCACGGCATCGTGGGGGTCCATGGCGGCCACGAGCTGATTCCCGGTGGCCTGGATGGCCTCCATGTGGCGGGGCGCGATGTAACCTGCTGCACCGATAAGGGTGAAGTTCTTCATGGTGGCCTAGCTGGGTGGTAGGGCTTAGTGTCACTTCCCGTGACACTTCTTATACTTCTTCCCACTCCCGCACGGACACGGATCATTCCGCCCCGGCTCGTTGGCCGCGTGCATCGGCTTCTTCGGGCCCCCTTCCTCGCCCCGGTTGGTCACCAGCGTCCGCGGATCCGGTGCGGCCGACGGTAGCCCCGCGACACCCCCGATCGCAACCCTCGGGGCCGACCGGGCGCTCTTCGCCATTCCGAACTCGTCCACCTGGCCAGGCTGTGCCGGTTCCGCAGCGTCCGGACGCTGCAGCGGCTGGCGCATCTGCGCCGCCCGAGCGAGCTGCGCCCCCGGGGCGTCCTCGGGCCCAGAGTACTGGAGCCGCTGGGGCTGGGGCCTCCGCTGCTGCTGGGGCACCCCGACCTGGGCCCGGAAGAAGAACTGGGCCACGCTCCTACGGAGGTCGCCCATGAGGCTGACGAACATCGTGTAGGCTTCCTGCTTGTACTCGACCAGGGGGTCCTTCTGCCCCCAGCCGCGGAAGCTGATGGACGCCTTCAGGTGGTCCAGGTCGTACAGGTGGTCCTTCCACTTGTCGTCGATCACTGAGAGCATGATGAAACCCATCACGGGCTCGGCGTGGGGTCCCAGGCTCTCGATCTTCCGGTGGAACGCGGTCCTGAGGCCCTCGATGACCCAGCGCTCGATGTCGTCGCGCTCGTATTCCTGGTCGGGCTGGTTGGTCTCGGGGAGTTCGCTCACCACCACGAACTGGTCCAGGAGGATCCGGCGCCGGAGCCCGGCCACGTCCCACTTCTCCGGGGGCTGGCCCTCGGGGACGTACTCGTCCAGCGCCTGCCGGGCGGCCGCCTCGATCATCTCCCAGATCTCGCCCTTCAGGTCCTCGCCCCCCTCCAGGGCGAACAGGCGCATGTCGTAGACGACCTCGCGCTGCTGGTTCATCACGTCGTCGTAGTCCAGCAGGCGCTTGCGGGCCTCGAAGTTGTTCATCTCGACGCGCTTCTGCGCACGCTCGATGGACTTCGTGACGAGCCCGTGGGTGATGACCTCCCCCTCCTGGGCCCCCATCCGGTCCATGACGTTGGCGATGCGCTCGCTCCCGAACAGGCGCATCAGGTCGTCTTCGAGGCTCAGGAAGAACTCCGTCGCGCCGGGATCGCCCTGGCGCCCGCACCGGCCGCGGAGCTGGCGGTCGATGCGCCGGCTCTCGTGGCGCTCCGAGCCCAGGATGTGCAGCCCCCCGCTCTCCAGCACCTCGTCGTCGCGGTCGAGCTTGACCTTCTCGGCCCGGATCGGGTCCACCGGGAGCAGGTCCTCGGGGTTCATCCCCTTGGCCTTCGCCCACGACACCGTGCGGGCGTCGGTGACCCCTTGCCCCAGCTTGATGTCGGTTCCGCGGCCAGCCATGTTCGTCGCGATGGTCACGGTTCCGGGCCGCCCGGCCATCATCACGATCTCCGACTCGCTCTTGTGGTGCTTGGCGTTCAGCACCTGATGCGACACCCCGCGGCGCTTGAGCATGCGGGAGAGCGTCTCCGACACGTCCACGTTCGTCGTGCCCACCAGGACGGGGAGCTCCATCTTGTGGAGCCGCTCGATCTCGTCCATGAGCGCGTTGAACTTCTCCCGCTTGGTGCGGAAGATCAGGTCGTTCCGGTCGTCACGGATGACCGGCTGATTCGTGGGGATGACGAACACGTCCAGGTTGTAGATCTGGTGGAACTCGTTCTCCTCCGTCTCCGCGGTGCCGGTCATGCCGGAGAGCTTGGAGTACATCCGGAAGTAGTTCTGGATGGTGATGGTGGCCAGCGTCTGCGTCTCGCCCCGGATCTCCACCCCCTCCTTGGCCTCCACCGCCTGGTGCAGCCCGTCGCTCCAGCGCCTTCCGGCCATCTGGCGGCCGGTGAACTCGTCCACGATGACGATCTCGCCGGCGTCGCCGATGATGTACTTCTCGTCCTTCTGATAGAGCGTGTAGGCCTTGAGGAGCTGGTGGATCACGTGCGTCTTCTGGCTCTTCTCGGCGTACTCGGCCTCCAGCGCCTGGATGCGCTCCCGCTTCTCGTCCAGGGAGAGCGTCTCGCTCTTCTCGATCTCGCCCATCTCGCCGGAGAGATCGGGGATGACGAACGCCTCCGTGTCGCCCGGAGACAGCTCGTCCAGCCCCCGGTCCGAGAGGTGCACCTGGTGCCCCTTCTCGTCCATGGCGAAGAGGAGCATCTCGTCCACCTCGTGGAGCCGCTTCTCCCTCATGTAGTCGGCTTCCACCTTGCCGACGAGCGTCTGCAGGGACGGGTCGTCGGCGAACATCTTGAGGAGCTGCTTGTGCCGGGGCATGCCCCGCTTCACCGCCAGCAGCTTGTTCCCCGCCTCGTACTGCTCCTCGGCCTCCAGGTGCTTCTGCGCCTCGGCCACCAGCTCGTTGGTGATGCGCATCTGCTTCTTGTAGAGCCCGCTCACCAGCGGGTTGTACTGCTTGAACGGGGTGGACGTGTCCCGCCCCACGGGGCCCGAGATGATGAGGGGGGTCCTGGCCTCGTCGATGAGGATGGAGTCCACCTCGTCGATGATGGCGTAGTGGTGCCCGCGCTGCACCCGCTGAGCGAGCGAGTGCACCATGTTGTCCCTCAGGTAGTCGAACCCGAACTCGTTGTTCGTCCCGTAGGTGATGTCGGCCCGGTACGCCTTCTGCCGCTCCGGGGAGCCCGGCTCGTAGAGGTCGATGACGTCCACCTCGAGCCCGAGGTACGTGTAGATGTTGCCCATCCACTCGGCGTCGCGCTGGGCCAGGTAGGAGTTCACCGTGACCAGGTGCGCCCCCCGCCCCGCCAGCGCGTTCAGGTAGAGCGGCATGGTGGCGACGAGCGTCTTCCCCTCGCCCGTGGCCATCTCGGCCACCCTCCCCTTGTGGAGCGCGACCCCGCCCACGAGCTGAACGTCGTAGGGGAGCATCTCCCAGGTGAGCTTCTGCCCGGTGACGATGATCTCCTTCCCCAGGAGCCGGCGGCACGCCTCCTTCACCACCGCGAACGCCTCGGGGAGGATCGCCTCGAGAGTGTCCTCTACGGTGGACAGCGCCTGCTTCTCCAGCCCGGAGATCTCGAGGCCCAGCCGCTCCCGCTCCGAGGGCTCCTCGGAGTGGCGCTTCTCCTCCTTGAGCTTGGCGATCTCGCCGTCCAGCTCGGCGGTGGCCGCGGCGATCCGGTCCCGGAACTCCTGGGTCTTGGCCCGGAGCGCTTCGTCGGAGAGGGAGGAGAGCCGTTCGTAGATCTCGTTGATCTGGTCTACGATGGGCTGGAGCTTCTTCGCCTCCCGCTTGTGGCGGGAGCCGATGAGGGTCTTCAGAAGGGCCTTGAACATGAATTACGGCGTCGGCTCAGGGGCGGAACGGCACCGTCAAAGATCGCTCCCGGCCGCCATTCGCCAAGAGGCGGCGGTCCCAGCCCGCCCGACCCGCGCTGCGCTCGCTCCGGAGTCGACGCCGGGTGCCGTAGCGAAGAGGAAGTCCACCAAGGGACCAACCTGGCCACTTTCGAGAGCCCGGACCACCTCGAAGGGCAGCTCACCGAACTCTGGCCTGGTCTCGAGCACGGACACCCGATCCACTGCTGTTCTCCAGGCTTTCTCGTCGGGGGCGGAGAGTTCTTCGTGGAGCTTCTCACCAGGGCGGAGCCCCGTGATGATCACGTTCTCACCGGGGCGATAGGGCTGGCCGGAGAGCCGAAGCATGTTGCGGGCCAGGTCCAGGATCCGCATGGGTTGGCCCATGTCCAGCATGGAGATCCGACCGCGGGACTCGGCCAGCACGGAGGCCTGCAGCACGAGCTGAACGGCTTCCGGAATCGTCATGAAGTACCGCGTCACGTCCTCGTGGGTCACCGTCAAGGGCTCACCCCGTTCCAGCTGCTGCTGGAACAAGGGGAGGACGCTGCCATTGCTCCCCAGGACATTGCCGAAACGCACCGCTCGAAAGGCGGTCCGCGGGTACTGGGCGTGCAGATGCAGGCACACTCGCTCAGCCAACTGCTTCGAGGCACCCATGACATTCGAAGGACGGACCGCCTTGTCGGTGCTGATGAGCAGGAACGCCTCGGCCCCCGCCTCCGCCGCGGCTCGAGCCACCAGGTACGTGCCAAGTACGTTGTTCCGCGCCGCCTCCCAGGGATTGCCCTCCATCATGGGGACGTGCTTGTAGGCGGCCGCGTGGAAGACCCGGTGGGGTCGGTGCGTTTCGAGCAGCTGCTCCAGGGTATCGGGGTTCGTGACGCTTCCGACCACGGCCTCCAGGGCGAGGGCCGGGAAGCGCTTCCGCAATTCCAGCTCGAGGAAGTAGAGCGGGGTCTCGGCCTGGTCGAGGAGCACCAGGAGCGCGGGAGAATTGGCCGCGATCTGCCGCACCAGCTCCGACCCGATGGATCCCGCCGCGCCGGTGACCAGGATGCGCTTGCCGCCCAGGTCCTGTGCGAGCTCCGGCAGCTCCAGTCGCACCGGATCCCGGCCGAGCAGATCCTCCACCTCGAGGCTGCGGATCTGCGTCAACAACTCCACGTCCCCCCTCAAGACTTCCTCGACCCCCGGGAGGATCTTGATCGGAAGGTCGGCCTTCTCACAGGCCTCCACGATCATGCGGACTTCTCCAGGCGAGCCGGACGGAATGGCGATGAGCACCTGCTCCGCCCGGACGTTCTCCGCAATCGCAGCCACGTCCCGGATCGCCCCCACGACCTCCACGCCGTGGACGAGCGTCCCCCATCGGAGAGGATCGTCGTCCACCAGGGCCACCGGCACGAGCCCGGCTTCCGAGCGGAACATCTGGTTCACCAGGTACTGCGCCGCCTCACCCGCCCCCACCACCAGGACCCGGCTTCGGGTGGTGGCCCGTCGGGAGCGCAGGGCTTCGTAGACCGACCGGTAGCCGACCCAGAGCGTCGCGATCAGGTACCCGCTGAACACCCACTCCAGCAGGAGGACGGACGGGGGAATCGGCGGAATGAACGGGATCGCCGACGACGCGGCGACAAAGAGCACCGACCCCGCCGTGACCGCCATCGCGAGCCGCGGCAGATCCCGGACCCCCACGAAGCGCCAACGGCTGATCCCCAGGCGGAATGCATAGTTGGCGGCCAGCCGGCAGGGGATCAGGGCCCCGAGGCCGAGGACGAACCCGTCCGACCTCAGGACAACAAGGTTGAAGTCGAACCGGACCAAGAACGCTGCAGCGAACGCCAGGGTGGCTACTCCGGCGTAGAGCGCCATCGCAACCGCGCGGCGATGGCGGTCGACGAAGGGAAGTACGAGGGTTCCGAGAGCCTGGAGGGCGTTCACTGGCTCGAGAGGCGAGGCGGCGCGCAGAGGTCCGCAGGATACGCACTCAGGGTAGCCGAATCCGGCCATTGCGTGGGAAACATATTGCGGCGGGCGGCTGCGGTTCGCAAGGCGGTGCGCCGGACCGGTCTTGTCCGAGTGGCACCACCCGCGGCAAGTTATTGTCCCTCTAGTCCTTTCCTACCTAGGGTATCCACCCGATGACACCGACCCTCCGTGCCCTCCACGGCGTGCTCCTGGGCGGAGCCGTGGGCATCGCGCTCCTGGCCATTGCACCGCCCGTCGCCGCCCAGACCGAAGCCCAGCGGCTGATTCAGCAGATCTCCGGGCAGCAGGTCTCACAGGATCAGATCCTGGAGCGGCTCAGGGCCTCCGGCGTCAATCGGGAGCAGGCGAAGGCCCGGCTCGCGCAGGCTGGGTACGACCCCGCGCTCGTGGATCCCTACTATGACCGGCTGGAAGGCCGGAGCGGTGCCCTACCCGATGCGGACCAGGGGTTCTTGGCGGCACTCGGGGCGGTGGGGATCCTCCAGCCTGGAATGGCGGCAGCCGTGCCGCCGCCGGTCGTCGGTGCGGGCGAGACTGCGGAAGCGCCGCCCGTACCAACCCAAGGCATCGAGGTGTTCGGCCTCGACGTCTTCCGGCGGGGAACGGACCAGTTCGAGCCCGTCGCCATGGGCCCGGTGGACCCGGATTATCGGCTGGGGCCCAACGACCAGATCGTCCTCATCCTCACCGGCGACGTGGAGTTGGCCTACTCCCTGGACGTGACCCGCGAGGGATTCATCGTCATCCCCGACGTCGGACAGGTGTCGGTGAACGGGCTCACCATGGAAGGGCTGCGTGGGCGCTTGTACGACCGCCTGGGACGGGTATACAGCGGGGTTAGCCGGAGTTCCGAAGCCAGCACCCGCTTCGACGTGTCCCTGGGCCGGCTTCGGACGAACCAGGTGTTCGTCATCGGGGACGTGGCCCGCCCCGGTGCGTACCAGGTCAGCTCCGTGGGCACAGTCCTCACCGCCTTGTACCGTGGCGGTGGGCCCACCGCCAATGGGAGCTTCCGGGCCATCACGGTCCAGCGGGGCGGCCGCGTCGTGGCCACCGTGGACCTCTACGACTATCTCCTCCGGGGCGACGCCGCCAGCGATGTCCGGCTCGAGCAGGGCGACGTGGTGTTCGTCCCCCCCGCGGGCGCCCAGGTCACCGTGCAGGGGCAGGTGCGTCGGTCGGCCATCTACGAGGTGAGGGCGGGCGAGTCGCTGGCGGACGTCGTTCGGTTCGCCGGCGGGTTCCTCCCCGAGGCCTACGTCCAACGGGTTCAGGTGGACCGCATCCTGCCGCCCCAGGAGAGGCAGCCCGGCCGGGACAGGGTGCTCCTCGACGCCGACGTCCTCGCCCTGGAGACTGGGCAAAGCGCCGCGTTTCCCCTCGAAGCCGGGGATCGCGTCACGGTCTACGGGGTCCTGGATCGGACCAGAGGGCGCGTGACGCTGAGCGGGTCCGTCTGGCGCCCCGGCGAGTACGAGTTCGCGCCGGGCATGACGGTCCGCGAACTGGTGGCGCGGGGTGACGGGCTCCTGCCCTCCGCCTACCAGCCCGTGGCGCACGTGCGCCGCCTGGTGGTCGAGACCGGAGAGACCCGCCTGCTTCGGGTCTCCCTGGCTCCCGAAGCCGGGGGCGTACCGACCGCCGACCTTCCGCTGGAGGATCTGGACGAGGTCACGGTCTTCGATGTGGACGCCCTGCGTGTGGAAGAGAGCGTGGCGATTCTGGGAGAGGTGAAACGGCCCGATCGCTACCCTCTGGACCAGAACACCACCGTGGAGGACCTCATCCTGACTGCGGGGGGGTTCACGGCCGCGGCCGATCCATTCGTAGCTTCGGTGGCTCGGGTCCACCGCGGCGCCGATCGCTCCGACACCCTGACGATCCGATACCAGGTACGCATCAGTGACGGACTTCCGCTCGCGCTGGCGGCGACGGCCTACGAGAGGCTCGACGACCGGCGCACCTTCGACGGTTCGGCGCGGGACTTCCGGCTGAGGGACGGGGACCAGGTGATCATCCGCCGCCTCGCCGGGTGGGTCGACCCGGCCTTCGCCCAGCTTCGCGGAGAAGTGCTCCACCCTGGGCCTTACGCCCTGGAGACGAGGCAGGAACGGCTTTCGTCCGTTGTCGCGCGCGCCGGAGGGCTCACCCCGCAGGCGTATGCCCCGGGCGCCCGGCTGCAGCGAGACGCGACCCTCTTGGCCATCGACCTCCCGGTTGCGTTGGCTCGGCCAGGGGGGGACGCTGACGTCCTGCTCCATCCGGGAGATGAGCTGGTGGTGCCGACGTTGGACCCGGCCGTCCTGGTTGCCGGCAGCGTCATCTTCCCGGTCCGCATCGTCCACAGGAAGGGACTTGGCGTCGGCGACTACCTCGATGCTGCAGGCGGGGCTGACCGCTCGGCGGACCTGGACCGCGTGAGCGTCCAGTATCCCAACGGGAGCCGGGCCGTGGCCAAGAAGTTCCTGTTCTTCCGGCGCTTCCCGGACGTGGAACCGGGCAGTCAGATCTTCGTGCCGGCCAAGGCGGAGTCGGCAGGAACGGATTGGGACCAGTTCCTTTCGCGCACGTTGGGAATCGCCACGAGCGTGCTCACCATTCTGGTCTTGTCGAACCAACTTAGATAGGGATGCAGATGACCGAAGAGCGCGCGGTGGCGTGGCAGCCGGAGGAGGATGAGATCTCGCTGGTTGCCGTGGGGAGTACGCTGCTGCGGCACCGTGCGATCATCGTGTACTCGGTACTCGTGGGGTCCCTCTTGGCCCTCGTGGTCGCGCTGCTCACCCCGAAGGTCTTCACCGCGTCCACTTCGTTCGTCCCTCAGACCGCGTCCGGCGGTGGCTCGGGTCTCGGGGGGCTGGCTGGCCTCGCAGGGCAGTTCGGAGTCTCCATCCCCACCGGAGCCGCCGCGGAGTCTCCCGAGTTCTACGTTGGACTCGTGACTTCGCGCGAAATCCTGGGCGCTCTGGCCCTCGAGGAATTCTCGTTCGAGGAAATGGAGGCCGGCGGCCGACAGCATTCCGGCACGGTGGCAGATGTTCTGGAACTGGAGGCCAGACACACTGACCCAGCAATCCGCCGCGATGCAGCCATGCGCTGGTTGAAGGATGCGATCTACGTCAACGCCGGACGCCAAACCGGCATGGTCTCCATCTCGGTCACAACCCCTTGGGCCGACCTTTCCGAAGCGCTGGCAAGGCAGGTTCTCGAGTTGGTCAACGACTTCAACCTCCAGACCCGACAGACCCAGGCCGCCGCCGAACGCGCGTTCATCGAGACACGGCTGGCCGAGGTCCAGGACTCGCTCCGGGCAGCCGAGGACCGCCTGGCGCGCTTCATGGAGAACAACCGGCAGTGGGCCGGCTCCCCCGAGCTGACGTTCCAGCGCGACCGCCTCCAGCGGCAGGTCGTGATGCAGCAGCAGGTCTTCACCGGCCTCGCCGAGGCCCATGAGCAGGCACGCATCGCCGAGGTGCGCAACACACCGGTGATCACGGTCGTGGAGCGGCCAGAGCGCCCTGTGAGACCCGATCCCCGGGGCCGTGTTCTGAAGCTCGCGCTGGGCGTGATCCTGGGGGGCATGCTGGGGATCCTCCTCGCGTTCCTGAAGGAATACTCCGAGCGGGCGCGCAGGGAGGAGGGGGAGGAGTACCGCGAATTCGCCGCCGAATGGGCCGGGTTGTGGAAAGACGTCCGGATGATGGGCGGGTGGCGTCGCTCCTGAACGGTGTGAACTCCCCTCGCCCCGGGAGGTGGCTCGTTGTCGTGATGCTCGCCTTGGCGTTCCCGTGCCTCGTCAGGGCGCAATCCACACCGGAGTCTCCAAGCCTGACGCGCTACCCCTTGGCGGGAACGCCGCTCCCGGCTGGAGCCTCGGTGATCCCACTGGAATTGCGGAGTGCCTTCCGCTCCTCCTGGACCGACGACCGTGACAACGGCGCGCTTTGGGCTGGAAAGGGAGCATCCGCTCTGCTGCGTGTGGGCATGGCCTACGCCGCCGGCCCGCTTCGCCTGGTCCTGGCGCCAGAGGTGACCGTCGCATCCAACGGAGCGTTCCCTCTGGCGGATGCAGCCATGGGGTACTCAGCCTACTCGACGCCGTGGATGCCCTTCGATCTGGTGCGTCGGTGGGGCAAGGGTCCGGTCCATGAGCTGCGCCTGGGCCAGTCCGTGGCCGAGGTGAGATGGCGAGGGATGGCGGTGGGCGCGTCGTCCGCCAACCAGGTGCGAGGGCCCGAAGCCAGGTACCCGATCATCCTGGGTGCGTCCGGGCCGGGGGTGCCGTCCGCCTTCTTCGAGGTGGGTGGCCGCCCGGGCCCGGTCGGTCGGGTGGCGGTCCGGGTCCAATACGGCATGCTGCGGGAGTCTCCCTATTTCGACGGGGATCCCGACAACGACCGGTTGCTGTTCACCTTGTTCACCCTGGACTGGGCGCCGGCCTTCGCGCCGGGGTTGGCGCTGGGCACTTCCTTCACCTACCGGGACCCCGTGGAGGGGGCCCTGATGCCGTCCATGCTCCTCCAACCGTTCAGGACCCGATCGGCTCAGAGCGAGGACCAGCTCAATGAAGACGGGATGGCAGCCGCCCACGCGCGGTGGGACGTGGGGCGGGTCGGCGTCTGGGGAACCTGGGCGCGGGCCGACGGGGCCCTCGACGTCGAAGACCTTCTCACGGACACGGACCATGCCCAGCTCTGGACCGTCGGAGGCCGGACCTCCTGGACCGCCGGCGGCGTGGATTGGGTGTTCACCGGGGAGGCCTCGTCTTCGGTGGGGCGCGCCCTCCGGCAGCCGAGGCTGGGTTCGGTGACCTCCACCTCTCGCCACGGGATGGCGTTCCAGGGTCATACCCACCAGGGCCAGCCCCTGGGCTCGTCCATCGGCCCGGGCGCCAGCGCCTGGTGGCTGAGCGTCCTGCGCACCTCACCCGGCGGGCCGACGCTGGGAGCGGAGGTCGAGCACGTCACCCGCGACCTCGACGTTCACTTTGAAGTTTTCAAGCGCCGCGACGGCTCCTCCGGCGAGGACCGCGAGTGGCGCTTCGGCGTCCTGTATCAGGGCCCCATCCCACGCTTCGCCGGCCGCCTGGCGGACGTTCCGGGCGTCTCGGTGCGCGCCAACGGGGGCCTGAGCCTGCGCTGGAACCGGGACTACATCCGGTACTCGAGCAACGCCCACCTGGTGGGGCCCCGGGAGTCTCAGATCTTCCTCGACCTGGCGCTCACCTGGGACCCGTCGGCGAAGCGCTGAGGGCGCTCGTCCGCAGCACCCCCAGCTCCCTCATCTTCCGCTCGGCGGCGGCGAACGTGTTGGGGAGCCCGGGCTGCTCCCGGGCCCAGTCCAGGTAGGAGCGCACCATCTCCCGCTGCCCCACCTCCGGGGCCCACGCCTGCTCCCGGAGGGCGGCCACGTCCGAGAACACGTGGCGGGTGTCGCCCACGCGGAAGAGGCCGGGGACCGTGGGCTCGAGCCCGCCGACACCGCACCACTCCAGGACCAGCGCCGCCAGCTCCGTCACGGTCACCTTCCGGTCCCCCCCCACGTTGAACGAGCGCCCGTGCATGCCCGTGTGGTCGAGGGGCAGGAGGTTGGCCTTCACCACGTCCCTGATAGACACGTAGTCCCGGAGCTGCGCTCCGTCTTCGTAGACGACGGGGGGCGCGCCGTTGAGCGTGCACACGGCGAACGACCGCAGCGCCCCGGAGTAGGCGTTCCGGAAGGACTGGCGTGGGCCCTGGACGATGGAGTAGCGGAAGCAGGTGGTGGCCAGGCCGTGTCGCTTCCCCATGATCGTGGTGAAGTCGTCCTGGTCCCGCTTGGAGAGGCCGTAGGGGCTGTGGGGGTTCGAGTCCGTCTCCCGCGTCCAGTCGGGGGTGAGGCCTTCGAAGTCCCACCGCCGGGCCTCCAGCGCCTCCAGGGCGCGAGGGCCGGGGAGCACGACCGCTCCGCTCGCGTCCCGGTAGCGCCCCTCGCCGTACACGGCCTGGGACGAGGCCACCACCAGGAGCTCCACGCCCATCCGCTCCCGGACGATGGTCTCGAGGATGAGCGCCGTGCCCACGCTGTTCGTGGCGAAGAAGCGTGAGTACTCGGGGAGGTAGTCCTGGTACGCCGCGAAGTGGTACACCACCTCCACGCCGTCCAGCGCCCGGCAGATCTCCGCGGGGTCGCATACGTCCCCCCGGATGAACTCCACCTCGGCGGGCACGTAGACCGGCACCGTGCCGTCGTGGACCGGCGGCAGCAGGACGTCCAGCACCCGCACGTCGTGCCCTGCGGCCAGGAGCGCGTCCACGGTGTGGGAGCCGATGAACCCCGCGCCCCCGGTCACCAGGACCCGGGCCATCAGTACGCGCCCTGCCCCGACGTGACCACGAGCACCGTGCGCAGGAGGATCTTCACGTCCAGCCAGAGGCTCCAGTTCCGGATGTACTCCAGGTCGAGCCTCACCCACTCGTCGAAGTCGCTGATCCCCGAGCGCCCCTCGACCTGCCAGAGGCAGGTGATGCCGGGGGTGACGCTCAGCTTCAGGCGCTGGTGGGGCGTGAACCGGTCCCACTCCGTCTTCAGCGGAGGCCGGGGGCCCACCAGGCTCATGTGCCCCACCAGGACGCTCCAGAGCTGAGGCAGCTCGTCCAGGGAGTGGCTCCGCATGAAGCGGCCCAACCGCGTCACCCGCGGGTCCTCGCGCATCTTGAAGACCGGGCCGCTCATCTCGTTGGCCTCCATGAGCTCGCCCTTACGGCGGTCCGCGTCCTGGACCATGGTGCGGAACTTGTAGCCGGTGAAGGGCCGCCCCCCCTTCCCCACCACCTCCCAGCGGTACAGGATCGGCCCCCGGGAGTCCGCCGCCACGGCCAGGGCGAGGAGAAGGAGGACCGGGGAGAGCAGGAGCAGCCCGACCGCCGAGAAGACCACGTCCAGGGCCCGCTTCACCGCGAGCTGCGCCTGCCCGGCCGGCGACTCGAACTTCGCCAGCAGGCCGCGGGCTTCGAGGCTGTGGACGGCCGATTCCATGGACCGGGCGGCTAGGCGCCCACCGCGCCCGAAGGGAGCTTGAGGGCGCAGGTGAGGACGTGCTCCAGCACGAGGTGGGCCGACTCCACCCACCCGTAGTCGTGGGACCGGACGACCACGGCGGCGTCCACCATGGCCCTGAGCGCGCCGCCCTCGCGGCCCAGGAGCCCCACGGTGGACAGACCATGCTCCCGGGCCCAGGCCACCGCCGCCACGAGGTTGGGGGAGTCGCCGCTCACCGACGCCACGATGAGGCAGTCGCCGGGTCGCGCCTGCAGCTCGAGCTGGCGGGAGAACACGGCGGCGTAGGCCTCGTCGTTGGCCCACGCCGTGATGCTCCCCACCGAGTCGGCCAGCGACGTGGCGCGCGTTCTGAGGCCGTCGTCGGCACGCACCGCCCGCTGGAAGTCCAGCGCCAGGTGGCTGCAGGTGGTGGCGCTCCCGCCGTTCCCGGCGGCGAACAGGGTTCCGCCCGCCTCCCGGGTACGCAGCAGCACCTGCAGCGCCGCGCCCACCTCCTCGGTGGACACGGTGTCCAGGGCGGCGCGCGCCTCGTCGAGCCAGCGCCGCACTTCATGCTCAGCCGTCAATGATCGCCCTTGCGGTAGGCAGTCCCATCTCCACTTCCACGGGCACGCAGTTCCCCACGGAGGCCGCCCTGTAGTGGGTCAGCTCCATCCCGGCGTGATGGAGCATGGCGACCCGGATGGGCGCGTGGTGCGACACCACGGCAACGGCGCCGTCGGGGTGCGCGCGGGAGATACGTTCAAGGCAGGGGACCACTCTGCGCAAGACCTCGGCCAGGGTTTCCCTCCCGGGAAGCTGCAGTCGGGTGGGGCTTGTCTGCCACACCGCCCACTCCCGCGGGTAGCGCCGCGCCACCTCCTCCTCGCTGAGCCCCTCCCAGGGTCCCAGGGCCATCTCCGTGAGGTCCTCCTCCACCCTCACCGGCACCTGCAGCGCCGAGGCGAGCACCCCCGCCGTCTCCACGGCGCGCCTGAGCGGGCTCGAGTGGATGGCGCTCACCCCCTCGCCCAGGAGCCGGCGCCCGGCCTCCAGGGCCTGCGCACGCCCGCGCGCGGTCAGCGGCTCCTCGCTCCGCCCGGCGTACACCCTGGCAGCGTTGGACGCCGTCTCCCCGTGGCGCAGGAGGTGGAGCCGCATCGTCGGTCGTCGTCAGTCGTTGATGTTGAAGATGATGCGGCTCCCGTCGCGGGAGAGCCCGCTCGGCAGCTCCCGGAACCCGTTCATGGCCGCCCGCACCGCCGCCTGCTTCCCCAGGGGCACGTACAGGACCAGGAAGCCGCCGCCCCCCGCCCCCGCGATCTTGCCGCCCAGCGCCCCCGCCGCCCTGGCCGCCTCGTACATGCGGTCGATCTCCGGGTCGGAGATGCGCTCCGAGAGCCCCTTCTTCAGCATCCAGTTCTCGTGGAGCAGGCCCCCGATGGCGTCCGGGTCCCCGGACCCCAGCGCGTCGCGCCCGCGGTAGGCCAGGTCCCGGAGGAACCCCAGCTGGTCCAGGCGCTCGGAGATCCGCGAGCGCTGGTCGGCCAGGATCCCGTCGGCGCTCCGCGTGCGGTGGGTGTAGAAGAGCATGAGGCTCGAGGCCAGCTGGGCCTTCACTTCGGGCGCCGGCGCGATCCTCTCCACGCTCACGCCGCCGCCAGGTCCGAACTCGATGAAGCAGAGGCCCCCGTGGCCCGCGAGGTACTGGTCCTGGTAGCCGATGGGCTTGCCCAGGACGTTGATCTCGATCTCGCACGCCTCCTGGGACAGGCGCTCCGCGCCCACCTGGATCCCCTGGTGGGCGTACATGGCGTTGAGGAGGCCCACCGTGATGGAGCTGGAGGACCCCAGCCCCGTCCCCCCCGAGGGCACGTCGGCGAGCGTCGTGATCTCCACCCCCTGCGAGATCCCGGTCATGCGCATGGCCTCGCGCACCAGGTCGTGCTTCACCTGGTCGGCGGTGTGCACGATCTCCTTCACCGAGTAGTTGACGTACACGTCGGTGTCGAAGCGGTCCTTCAGGATGACGTACACGAACTTGTTGAGGCCGAACGCCAGGACGGCGCCCCCGTGCTCCCGGAAGAACTCGCGGAAGTCGGAGCCGCCGCCCAGGAGGCTGATCCGGAGCGGCGTCTGCGAGATGATCACAGGATTCCCGGCGGGTTCGTGGGGCTTCGGAAGGAGTACCCGCAGGCGGGGAGGGGGTCTGCGGCGGCAGGTATCACGCTGAGCAAGATCGCGCTCCCGCGGGCCCGCCGCCAGCGGCGGGCTCCCGGAGGCAGACCGCCCATGCCGCCTCCGCCGCGTCCAGCATGAGGCGGCAGGACGGCTCCAGGTCCGCATCCGGATAGAAGGGCGTCGCGCCCGGCGTGGCGAGCCGCCGCTCGAAGTCCCGGTACATGGCGGCGTGCCCCTTGTCGCGCCGCACGCGGCGCCGCACATCGCGGCGTCGATGGCGCTCCTCCTCCCAGCGCAGGAAGTCGTGCACCGCGATGCGGAGGGCGCCGCGGCGGACCTCGATGCGCTCCTCCACCCCTCGGGCGCCGTCCCCCTGGTCGTCGGCGAGGACGGTCAGGGTGGAGCCGTCGGCGAACGCCACCTCCACCCGCGCGGCCTCGGCCACGTCCGGGGCTCCCGGAACCGGGTGGGCCTCCACCCTCACCTCCACGTGCGGCATGCCCACCAGGTGCACGCCCAGATCCAGCCAGTGGCAGAGGTTGCCGACCACCCGGGTCCCCTGGGTCGGCCAGAGGTACCAGTGCCAGGGTGGCAGCCGGATCTCGCGGACCGAGCAGGTGATGGCCGTCGGTCCCGCCTCGGCCCCCAGCAGGGATTTCATGTGCCGGACCCAGGGGATGTGGCGCCGGTTGTACCCGATCTCGATGAAGCGGCGCGGGTCGGCGCGGAGCTGGATGAGCCGCTCGACCTGCGACCGCGTGGTGGCCGGTGGCTTCTCGAGCAGCACGCGCGTCGCCGGGTTGGCCGCCAGCGCCGCCTCGGCGGTGGGAAGGTGGCTTTCGTGGTATCCCGCCACCACGAGGGCGGGCGCAGCGCTGCGGGCCAGCTCCTCGCAAAGAACCTCGAGCGATGTCGTCCACGCCCCGAACCCGTAGCGCGCCCCCACCTCGCTCGCAGCGCGGGGGTTGAGGTCCATGACCAGCGCACGCCGCCCGGTCAGGTAGGGGAGCACGTAGGCGCAGGGATAGGCGCCGGCCCCGACGAGGAAGAGGTCGTATCGCCCGTTGCCCGCATGGCTGGTCCCGGCCGCGCGGACCATCGGTCGGGTGAGGCGGGCGGGGGGCTGGGGCTCGCGCGCTGCTGCGGGAGCCTCCCGCCCGGCCCCTGCCCCACCCCACGCCTCCGCAGGGAGGGGGAAGGCCCGCCCGCTCCAACCGCTGTGGACGTGGACGGCGCGCACGGTCTCGGGGTGCGTCCGCAGCCACCCCGCGCACCGCTCCTGGAGCGCGCGCGCTTCGGCCTCGTTCGTCGCCGCTCGCACGCCTTCCCCGGGAAACGCCATGACGTCGAGGCCGGCGTCGGGCTGGGGCCCCACCGCCGCCACCCAGGCGCCGTCGACGGCGCGCCGGCCCCAGGCCACCACCACCCGCCGCGCTCGCTGGATGTGCCCCTGGAGCGCCTGGGCACGCCACTTGCGCGCCGTCAGGACGGGACCCTCGCGCAGCAGGAAGAAGGCGAGCTTGCGGAGCCTGCGCCGGTGCGCATACCGGTCCCTGGCCACGTCCCGGGGCGCCTCGAGCGCCACCGCCGCCTCAACCCGGACCAGGACCTCGCCGGGCGCAGCAGAGGGTGCGGGCAACGCGGGCCGGCTCATGGGCGCTCGCGTCCGAGGACCAGGCCCGCCCCCACGAGGAAGCCGGCCACCTGGGTGAAGGGGGCGTAGTAGTCGAAGGCGTTGTCGGTGATGGAGATCACGCCCCAGGCCACCATCACGGCCAGGGCCGGCAGCGCCACCTCCTGGATCCGCGGATCGGGGCTCTGCCCCGCGCGCGCCGCCTCCCGCACCCAGGCCAGCATCGCGGCGGTGAACAGCAGCAGCCCCACCACGCCCGCGTCGGTGCCGAGACGGAGGTATTCGTTGTGCGCCACGAGCCCCATCTCAGGCGGGAAGAGGCTCTTGAGGATGCCGCTGGACGACCCGAGCCCCAGCCCGACCCAGGGGCTCTGCATCCAGGAGAGCGCAAGGACCCCCCAGAAGATCTCCCTGCCCGACCAGTTCACGGCCTCGTAGAGGGCCACCGGATCCCGGGCCAGCGCCCACACGTCCCCGGGGCCGGGAATGTACCCGAAGGTGCGGAGCATGAAGGAGGGAGCCATGACCAGCACCACCGCCAGGCCCGCGCCGGCTCCGGCCAGAGCGCCTCGCCAATTCCGGCGCACGATCGCCGCGTAGAGCGCCACCACCCCGAAGGCCACCACCCCGGCCAGGAAGGTGATGCGGGTGAACGTGAGGCCGATCCAGACCAGCGCCCCCGCGGCCAGGGCCAGGTAGCGGGCGTGCCCCCGCGCGGCGAAGCGGCCCAGGGAGACCAGCACCACGGCCAGCATGGCGAAGGAGAAGGGGTTCTGGTGCGTGCCGGCGCCCATGAGCCGGACCTCGCCCGTGTCCTCCACGTACAGGTCGCCCTGGAGGACGAACACCGGGTTGAGGACGATGAGCACGGCGGCCCCCACCAGGAGCCAGTCGGTGAGGCGCTCGATCTCCTCCCAGGTCCGCCCCGGGCGGGACACCACGAGGAAGATGAGCAGAGGCCAGGTCAGCTTGAGGAGAAGGCGGAGCCCCTCCACCGGGTCCAGCGAATACCCCACCGTGACGGCCGCGTACAGCAGGAAGGCCACGTACCACCGCACCGGAGGCGACGCCAGGCGCGGCCACTGCGCGCGGTCGCGGACGATGCCCATGCCGAGCCCGGCGCTCACGACGATCAGGCGGATCCCGTTCATGTCCAGCCCGCCGAGGCGCTCGAACAGGCTCTTGAACCCGCCGGTGAGGAACGACAGGTCCAACGGCCCGATGGCCAGCATGGCGGCCACCACGGCCAGCGGCCACCGCAGGGTGACCGCGAGGAGCCCGCCTCCCAGGATGGCCCCGAACGCCAGCCACGGCTCCCAGGCGAGCCCGGCCGCCAGGACCACGATGGCCGCGGCGTAGAGCGACCTGAGCGGGACGCGGCGCGACGTCGCGGACTCAGCGGGCGGCATCGGCCAGCTCCTCCACCGCCCGGGCCAGGGAGCGCTCCCGGGTGAAGCACTCGGCGTGGAGGGCGCGTCCCGCCTCGCCCATGCGGCGCCGGAGCGACGGGTCCCGGGCCAGGCGGTCCAGCGCCGCAGCCAGCTCGTCCACCGAGCCCTCGGCCACCAGGAGCCCGGTCTCGCCGTCGCGCACCATGTCCGGGATCGCCGCCCGCGGCGTGGACACCACCGGCAGGCCGGCGGCCATGGCCTCGAGGATCGCCAGCGGCTGCCCTTCGTAGGCGAACTTCGAGGGGAGGGCGAAGACGTCGGCGTCGGCAAGCGCCTCCGCCTTGGCCGTGCCCTGGACAAGGCCCACGAAGCGCGCCCGCCCGGCCTTCTCCAGCGCCCGGATGCGCGGCTCCAGAGCGCGCCGCTCCGCCTCGGTGGCGAACTCGCCGGCCAGGATGCCGTGGAGGGCCGCGCCGCCCGCCGCCTGGCGCTCCAGCACGGCCAGGAGGTCGTCGAGCCCCTTGGCCGCACAGAGCTGGCCCAGGAAGAGCACGGCGCAGGAGTCGCCCTCACGCCGGGCTACGCCGGCCCCGCGGTCCTCCCCGGGCTTCCGATCCAGCCCCGCGACGGCCGGGGTGCCGTTGGGCACCACCCGCACGCGCTCCGGGGGGAGGAGCCCGTCGAAGAGGCCCCGCAGCCCCTCGCCGAGGACCCAGCAGCGGTGCACCCAGCGCTGGCTGATCCGCACCGTCAGCCGCAGGAGGGGGCCCGCCTCGCGGTAGAAGGCGCCGAAGTGCCCCCCGTGCAGATGGGTGACGACGCGCGCGCCGCCCAGGCGCGCCGCACCGATGAACAGGGCGTCCCTGAGGTAGGCCGGACCGTTCTGCGCGATGGGGACGTAGACGACCCGGGGCCGGACCGCGGCCACCGCCAGCGCCGTTTCGGCCAGGTGGCGCAGACCGAGGAGGACGTTCTGCACGTCGAAGCGCCCCAGGTTGTCCAGCGAGCGGCGGTCGGCGGTGTCCACGTGGCGGACCCGGAAGCGGGCCCGGAGCTCCATGCTGGAGAAGAGCATGGCCGAGTAGACCGAGGTGCCGTGGACGGGCGGAGGCGTGGGCGCCACGACCAGGATCCACGGGCGCTCATCCACGGGAATCCCCGAGCGGGCGAGGCGCCGCGCGACCACTCCGGGCCACACGGTCCAGGCCAGCAGGAGCGCGTGTCTGGACACCTCGGCTACGCGCGGGTAGCGCCTCCGGAGCGCGGGAACGGGGCGCACCACCAGCGCCGCCAGCACCCGGCAGAGGGAGCGCACGCCGAAGAGCGCGCGGGCCGCCACCCCCGCCGCCCACCCGGACCTCTCCCGGATCAGGCGCACGCGGACCTCCCCTTCGAGCAGACCCAGGGGCGAGGAGGATGCCCGAGCCGAGGCGCCGGCATGATGGAGCGTCGCCACGTCGCCGAGGTAGCGGACGCGCCGGCCCCGGCGCCCCAGCCTGAGGCAGAACGCCATGTCCTCGTGGTACATGAAGAGCTCGTCGGGGAGCCCTCCCACCTCCAGAGCGGCCTCGCGCCGCGCCATGATGAACGCCCCCATGAGCGCTTCCACGTCGCGCCGCCCGGTATGGTCCCACTCGCCCATCAGTTGGCCCGCGAAGACCCGGCTCCCGGGGAAGAGGACCTGGAGGTAGAGGCCCTCCCAGAGAAGGTCGAGGAGCCGGTAGTGCCGCCTCCCTCCCTCGGACTGGACCGTGCCGTCGGCGTACTCCAGGCGGCATCCCACGGCCCCCACCGAGGCGTCGGCGTCCAGCTCGGCCACGCACGCCTCCAGCGTCCCCTCGCCCACCTCGGTGTCCGGGTTCAGGAAGAGCACGTGCCGCCCCCGCGCGCGGCCCAGCGCGATGTTGTTGGCGCGGGGAAACCCGACGTTGGCGCCGGCGTCGAGGACCGCCACCCGCGGCTCCGCGCGGAACGCCGTGCGCAGCGTGTCCGCCGTTCCGTCGGGCGACGCGTTGTCCACCACCAGGACCTCGATGTCGAGACGCCCGCACCGCTCCAGAACGCGGCGGACGCACACCTCCGCCATGGCCGCCACGTTCCACGTGACGACGATCACCGACAGGTCGCGATCTCCTGGTGCGGCGCGGGCGGGTGCGGTCGCGCTCACGCGGTCCACGGGGGACGGCGCTTACGCCGGGGGACGGACGGGGACGGGCCGCTCGAGGAGGACGGCTCCCGTGATGCCGAGGAGAAGCCCCACGAAGAGCGCCAGCCCGAGCGTGAGCTTCGGGCGGGGTGACGCCGGCTCCTGGGGCGGACGGGCCGGGGCCAGGACGTAGGCACCCACGCCTTGCCGCACCGACGCCAGCTCAGCCTCCTTCTGGCGGGTCTCGAGGAAGAGGGCCAGTTGGGTCAGCAGCTCCACCTGCCGGAGGCGGCGCGCGTACTCCATCTCCACTTCGGGAATGGGCTCCAGCCTCGCCTCGAACCCGGACAGCGTCGCGTCCAGCGCCGACACCTGCTCGCCGAGTCCCTGGAGATACGTTTCGGCCACCGACCGGAGCTCGGCTTCGAGCCCCTCGATCCGCGACGTCAACAGCATCACTTCGCGGGCGTCCTCGGTGCGCCGGTCCAGGAGCTCGGCCCGCTGCGTCTCCAGCTCCCCCAGGAGGCGGAGGAGCTCCGCGGTGGCCTGGCTCTGCAGGAGCGTGGGGAAGAACACCACGCGCCGCTGGGATGCGCCCGCTGGCTCCGCGTCCAGCGCCGCGATCAGCTCGGTGAGGGCCGTGCGCTCCGCCTGCAGGAGCTCCCTGCGCCCCTTCAGGTCCGCCAGCTGTTCCACTTCGGCCGACACCTGTGCTTCGGGGGCCAGCACGTGCCTCGCCTCCCTGTAGCGCCTCAGCTCCTCCTCGGCCGTCTCCAGCTCCCCACGCAGCGAGTCGAGCTGCTCGGCGAGGAACGCCGACGAGCGACCGGCCTGGCGCACGCGCACGTCTTCCCGGTAGGCCAGGTAGATGCTCACGAGACGGTTCACGGCGTCGGCGGCCAGGTACGGGTCGGTCCACGTCAGGGCCACCCGGAGGACGTCGGCGTCGCGCTGGGGCCGCGTCACGGACAGCTCGTCCTCGAGGCGCTCCATGGCCCGGTCCCGGGAGAGGAGGCGCAGCACGATGCGGTCGTGCGCCGCGGCCCCTTCGGCGAGCACGATCTCCGTGCCCTCCAGGGCCAGCGCCTCGCCCGGGGCGACGGTGCCCAGCTCCCTGCGCTCCCAGCGCTCCGCGCGGACGACGCGGAAGGGGTCGCGCTCGGCCAGGAGCTTCCCGGTGACCGTGAAGCGGCCGTCCGCCCCGCGGCGCAGCACGAGCTCGCCCTCGGGACCCTCCAGGGGGATGTCCACCTTCGAGACCACGTCGCTGCGGCGGGACTTGCGGGGCTCGCGAACCTCCAGGCGGAGCCCCAGGTCCTCCACGAGCTCCTCGGCCAGGCCCCGGCTGGACAGGACCGCCATCTCGGTCTGCAGCGGCACTCCCCGCCCCGTGAGGGCCGAGAGGATCCCCACCCCTCCCCCGCCCTGCGCGGCGCCCGTGAGGCTGGTGCCGAGCGGCTCCTCGTCTTCCACGACGCGGATGGCGGTGGCCGCCTCGAACCGGGGCGGCACGACGAGCGCGAATGCGAGGGCCACCGCCCCCATGGCCAGCGGCGTCCCAAGGACCAGCGGCCAGCGGCGCAGGAGCAGGGCGGCAACCTCGCCTGGCGAGGCGCTCATCGGACGAGCAACGCGGTCATGAGCCCCAGAATCCCCACCGAGGTGCCCAGCAACGTGCCCCCATTCCGCGAGATCCAGGACCGCTCGGGGACGCTCAGCTCGTCCCCCGTCTGGATGGCCAGCTCGGCCAGGCGGGTGTCCACGAGCACGTTCGTGGCCAGCGTCTCCCCTGAGCGGCGGAGAAGGACCCTGTCGGCCCGGCCCAACTCCCCCCTCCCTCCCGCCACAGCGAGGGCGTCTGCGACGCTCATGGTGGGGTCGAGCGTGAAGACCCCCGGGTTGCGAACCTCGCCGAGCACCCGGATGCGCTTCATGACCAGGACCTGGAGTTGCGGCTCGTGGATCTCCCGGGCGAACGCCGCACGGAGCATCTCCTTCAGGGCCCGCTGGGTCATGCCGGCCACCTGGACGTCCCCCACCAGCGGCAGGGCCGCCACGCCGAACTGGTCAACGAGAAAGTCCCCGTTCCAGTCCGGCTCCCGCCAGACCTTGAGGTGGATCACGTCGCCGGTCAGGATGGGCGTGTCGGGGACCGGAGGCGCCTGCTGCGAGAGGCCGGGTGCGGGCGGGAGCGCGAGGGCGAGCGCCAGGACCGCGAGGACCCTGGAGACGCCCGCCGCAGGGCCGTGGTTGGAGGTTCGCATAGAACGCCAACTTGGGGCGACCACGGACCCCGATCAAGTGGCCGCGACGGTAGCGAGCGCCCGGAACATCCAGGCCTGCACCCACCGGAGGTAGGGAATGGCGTTGACCCGCCCGGGTGTCCAGGTGTGGACGAACGCCCCGTCGGGACGCCGTGCGTGCTCCAACGTCCAGCCCGCCAACCGGAGGGCCTCGTCTCCGTCCCCGGCCTCGAGGAGGGTGAGGATGGCCTGGGCCACGGCGTGCAATTCCACCGGATAGGGCCGGCCCGGGCGCGGCCCCACCGCCGGGCCCACCAGGAAGGCGCGGCGCCAGTACGCCAGTCCGCGCTCGACCGCGGCCGGCGCGCCCTCCAGCCCCACCCGGGCGTCCAGCTCCGACAGGGCCGTCAGGACGTACCCCGTGTGATACCCGTCCACGAACCCGTCGCGCAGGGACACGCCGTAGGGCCAGCTCCCGTCCGCCCTCTGGGCTCGCAGCGTAGACGCAGCCACCGTCCGGGCCGTCTCCGCCCACGCCGGGTCCCCCCCTGGGAGAGCGCTCCCCCGGGACAATGCCGCCGCCGCCAGGACGCTGGCGTTGTGGACGCCCCGGGCGTCGACAGGCGTGTAGGAGAAGAGCGGGCCCTCCGGGGTGGGAACCCTGCGTAGGCGCTCCGCGACGAACGCCGCTCCCCGCACCACCGCGCCCTCCACCTGTGCGCGCGGCATGCCCGCGGGCAGGAGGAAGCCGCCGCCGGGGCGCTCCGCAGCGTCCAGCGCGGCGCTCAGAGCCCGGGTGACGAAGGAGGTGACGACGCCCGATGCCGTCCCTGCCGGTGCGTAGAAATGGCGATTGGCCCAGGGGAAGGGGTATCCCCACCCGCCCCCCGGGACCTCGGCGCGAAGCAGCCGGCCCAGCAGCTCCGAGGCGCGCCGTGCCGCCGCGTCCCGGGCTGCGGGGTCGCCGTGCCGCGTCGTCGCGAGGCACCCCTCGACTCCCAGGGCGAGCGCCTTGGGGTTTTCCTGCGGGGGGACCCGCAGCAGGGGGCGCAGGTCCACCGGAGAGCGCTTCCCCAGCTGGGTCCACGCCACGGAAGGCCACCGGAAGCGGCGGAGCGGTGCGGCCATCGGCGAGAGGAGGAGGTCGAAGGGGTCGTGCCCCCGCCAGCTCCGCTCGTCCAGCCAGGAGAGGAGGCGAGCCGCCGCGGCGGCTACCTCGGCGCGCCCAGCCACCGCTCCCGGAGCACCGCCGCCACGAACCAGGGATTGCGCACGAGGTACCGCGGGAGGAGCCGCGGGCTCTGCGCCGAGCGCCACAACCACTCCATCCCCGAACCCCGGATCCACCGCGGGGCGTCGCTCTTCATGCCGGCGTGGACGTCGAAGCCCCCCCCCACGCCGAGGCGCACCCGGGGCCCCTTCCCCACGGGGAGGGTCGCGAGGAACCGCTCCTGGAGGGGGCTGCCCATGGCCACCAGGAGGAGGTCCGGTGCGGCGGTCATCACGTCCCCCCGCACCCGCTCCTCGTCGTCGCGGGTGAGGTAGCCGTGATGGCGCCCTGCCAGCCGAACGCCGGGCCAGCTTGTACGCATCCTATCCGCCAATGCCCGGCTCACCGGCTCCCGGGCGCCCAGGAGGTACACGCTCCACCCCCCCTCGTGCGCCCGCTCCAGGAGTCGTCCCATCAGGACCACGCCAGGAGCGGCCCCCACGCCTTCCCGCCCCAGGGCACGGGCGGCCCACACCACCGAGGTCTCGGCGCCCACCACCTCGGCGTCCTCCAGGAAGGAGCGCACGGCGGGGTCCCGGCGTCCCAGCCAGCACTTGTTGTGGTTCGTGACGGCGATGCGGAGCGTCCGCCCCGCGGCCACCGCGGCGACAGCCAGCTCCACCACGTCGTCGGTGTGCGTGGCCGACACCGGGAGCCCCAGCACCCGGACGCGCCGAGGGAGGGTCGGGGATGCGTGCGTGGGGCTCAAGGGATCGGAGAGGCCTGGCAAGGGCGCCGGAAGCGGATCCGGGGGCCGGCTGGGAACCCTCTCAAGATAGGCGCGAAGGCCCCGCCTGCAAGCGACCGCGGGGGATGCGCGGACACCCCGCGGGCGATCAGGGGGCGAAGGGCCCCAGGCGCCCTCCCGAGGCATCGCCCCAGCACACGACGCCCCCGTCGGCCGTGACCGCGCAGGCGTGGCGAGCTCCCACGGAGAGCTGGGCGGGGGCGGACACCGGAGCTTCCCACCCCGCCGGCTCCACCTCGGGCGTGAAGGCCCCGGAACGGTCCCATCGGGCCCCCCAGCACGTCACCTCGCCCCCGAGGGCGACCGCGCACACCCACGCCTCCCCGGCGCCCACGGCCGCCGCGGGGCCGACCCAGCGCAGGACGGGCGAGCCGTGGCGGGCCCCCGTCGCGGCGACCTGGCCGGCCGTGTTGTCGCCCCAGCAGAGGACGCGCCGCGACTCGTCCACCCCGCACGCCGTGGCCACCCCGGCGGCCAGGGACAGGAAGCGCCGGCCGCCTCCCACCGGGGACACCGCCATCCGGTCGGCGAACGCCACGCCGGCGCCGATCTGCGAGGCGCCGTTGGCTCCCCAGCACGCGGCGGTGCCGTCGCGCGCCAGGGCGCACGTGTGGAATGCCCCGGCCGTCACGGCCTTCCACGGGCCCCCGGGCACGAGCGTGGGCAGCACCGCAGGGACGCGCAGGCCTCCGCCCTCCGACTGCCCCTCCTCCGACGACCCCCAGCACACGACCTCACCCCCGCTGGCGAGGGCGCACGCGTGGACTTCGCCCGCGGTGACGGCCACGTACCGTCCGAGCATTGGAACGGGCGCCGGCGCGCTCCGCTGGGCAGGACCGCCCCACCTCGGCCCTCCGTCGCCCAGCTGCCCGGCGTCGTTCGCGCCCCAGCACCACACCGAGCCGTCCTCGGCGAGTGCGCACGTGTGGCGGAGCCCCGCCGTCACCGCCTTCCAGGGTCCCTCCACCGGGAGGTACCGCGGGCTGGAGGAGAGGCGCTCGCCGCCGAAGCCGAGCTGGCCGCTCCCGTTCGACCCCCAGCAGGCCACGCGCCCCGCACCGTCCAGGGCGCACGTGTGGGCACCCCCGGCAGCCACCTGCACCCAGGGCGCTTCGCCCTCCGGCGCGGCCGGGTCGCTCCCGCACCCTCCCGCGGCGAAGAGCGCAGCCAAGGCGCAAGCCCACGGCCCGGGCCGCCGCAGCGTCATCTCCCGAGCCTCGCCCACGTCCTGTCCCCCAGGGCGCGCACGGGGAGTTGGGCCCCCGAGGTATTCCCCGTGCCGAGCTGCCCCGCCCCGCCGGCACCCCAGCACCATAGGCGCCCCGAGGAGTCGAGGCCGCAGGTGTGGGCGTCCCCGGCGGAGACGTCCGTCCACGAGCCGGCGACGCGCCCCGGGTTGCCGCGGATCTGGTTGGAGCCCTCGCCCATCTGGCCGTCGGCGCCCTCGCCCCAGCAGTGGAGCGAGCCGCCCGGCGCCAGCCCGCACACGTGGGCTGCGCCCGCGGCCAGGCGGTCGTAGCGGAGATCCAGGGACACGGGTGCGGGAGTCGCCCGATCGGAGACGAGCCCGTCTCCGAGCTGGGCCCTGTCCCCCGCCCCCCAGCACCAGGCGCGGCCGTCGGCCGCCAGCGCGCAGGTGTGCCGCGCCCCGGCCACGATCTGCGTGAAGGGAGCGCCTCCCGTCACGCGCACCGGGCTCGTGAGGACGGCGCCCGGGGCGCCTCCCAGCTGCCCGCGCTCGTTGGCACCCCAGCACCACGCCGCGCCCTCGGCGTCCAGCGCGCACGTGTGCCACGCCCCGGCCGCGATCCCACGTGCGGCCCCCGGCACGGCGATGGCCACCGGGGAGAGCCGATCGGTGGTGGTCCCGTCCCCCACCTGCCCCAGAGCATTCCACCCCCAGCAGCGGACGACTCCCTCGAGGGTGATCCCGCACGTGTGGCGGACCCCCGCCGTGAGGGCCGAGAAGCTCACTCCCGGGGCGGCGGCCACGGGCTGGAGCGCGCCCCTCGCGGAGCCGCGCCCCAGCTGCCCCTCGGCGCCCCGGCCCCAGCACCACGCCGACCCGTCGGCGGCGAGGGCACAGGTGTGCCCGGCCCCCACCACGACCTGGCCCATGGCCCCCAGTCCGGTCGCCGGGAGGGGCTGGAAGCTGCTGCGCCCATCCCCCGTTCCCAGCTCACCGGCCGTGCCCCGCCCCCAGCACCAGACGCCCCCGCTGGACTCCACGGCGCACCCGTGCTCTTCCCTGTCCATCGGCGGGGGAGGCGGAAGCGCACCGGTGGAGAAGTCGCTGAAGCGCACCTCCCCGGTCGCCGCCTGGGGGACCAGGGCCGACGCGAAGCGCCCGGAGCCCAGCTGCCCCTGGGCTCCGTCCCCCCAGCACCAGGGCGCGCCTCCCCGGTCCAGGGCGCACGTGTAGCCGCCCCCCGCCAGCACGTCGGAGAACGACCCCTCCACCCGGGTGGGGTTGCCCCTCAGGGCCGTGCCCCCGTATCCCAGCTGCCCGAGGGCCCCTTCCCCCCAGCAATACACCGCGCCCTCTGCCACCCCGCAGGTGTGGGCCGCCCCGGCGGAGAGGCGCTGATAGCGCAGGCCCACGCTGACCTTCTGCGGTTGGCGGCTGTCCTCCAGCGACCCCAGTCCGAGCTGCGCCAGGTCGTTCGCCCCCCAGCACCACGCCAGCCCTTCTTCGTCGAGCGCGCAGGTATGCGCTGCCCCGGCGGTGATCTGCACGAAGCGGGCCGCAGCGGGGACCGCGGCCGGCGCCAGGCTCGCCGCCGCGGGACCGATGCCGAGCTGTCCCCGATCATTGCTTCCCCAGCACCACGCCGTGCCCCCGTCGTCCACGGCGCAGGCGTGGCGCCCTCCGGCGGCGACGCTCACGAAGGTGCGGCCGTTGGGAACGAGGATGGGGACCGACTGGCCCACGGTGTGTCCCAGGCCGAGCTGACCGTGGAGGTTCCACCCCCAGCAGCGGAGCTCGCCGTCCGGGGTGATCCCGCAGGTGTGCCGCTCCCCGGCGGCCACCGCCTTGAAGAGGTACCCCCCGGACACCTGCGCCGGCGCGAGCGACCCCACCGCCGTCCCCTGCCCCAGCTGCCCCTCCACGCCTCGACCCCAGCACCAGGCCCGCCCCGTGACGTCCAGGGCACACGCGTGGTTGGCTCCCACCGCCACCGCGTTCGCCCGCGCCGCCAGACTCACGGCGCGGGGCACGCTGCTCCCCGAGCGGTCTCCCGTCCCCAGCTCCCCCGCCACCCCCCGCCCCCAGCACCAGACCTGCCCGTCGTTGGAGCGGGCGCACACGTGCTCCCGCCAGGCCACCGGCCAGGGGGGGACCACGGTGACGGTCGCCGTCGCGCTCACCCCTCCGACCTGGGCGGTGATCACGGCGGAGCCCTCACGGTGCGCCTGCACGACGCCGGTGGAGTCCACCGACACCAAGGCGGGCGCATCGCTCGACCAGGTCACGGCAGCCGGCATGGTGTGCCCCGCCCCGTTCCGCACGACGGTCCCGAACTGGAACTGCTCGCGCACCGCGAGCTGAAGGCTCGCCGGGTCGAGCGTCACGCTGGCCACTTCGTTGCCCCCGGGACGCGTCACGGACTCCTCGCACGCCGTGGAAGCCAGGGTGGCGGCCAGCGCGGCAGCGACGAGGATCCTCATGGGTCCGTCCTCACGAGATAGAAGCAAGCCTGGTCTCCGTCCCTGCTCTGATTCAGCTCCCGGGCCGTGCGGGTGTACGCCGTCACGTCCCTGCGCCGTACGAAGCTCGCGGAGCGCCGAACCAGGTAGGACCCGGGACTCTCCAGTGGGACGTCGCGCCGGTACTGCTCGCTCCCCCAGAACTGGAACGCGGTGGAATCGTAGACCACCCGGTCGACCCTGAAACCGGTCCGCGCCGCCAGGCTGGCGACACTCGCTTCTGTATGCACGAACTGGTGCCGGGGGGCGTCCAGCTGGACCCAGTCTGCGCCGTATGTGCGCCATGCATGCGTCCCCGCCACCGGCATCCGGATCATCAGGTAGCGCTCCGGGGGAAGAAGCCTCGCCAGGTGGGCCAACACGCTCTCCGGGTCGGGCATGTGCTCGAACGAGTGGTTCATCATGATGAAGGCGAACGGCCCCTCGACTTCCTCCAGGGAGCGTTTGAGGACCCTGGCCCCGGGACCCAGGTCCAGGTCCCGGGCGATGTAGGGATCCACGCCCGTGAGGTCGCAGAACCCTGCGTCGCGCATGTCTTCCAGCATCAACCCGTTCCCGCTCCCCACGTCCAGGACCGCGTCCTCACGCCCGATGCCGGCCGGAGCCAACCACTCGACCCAGGGCGTGGGGCCCAGCCCATGCGACAGGATCGCGCCGAGCACGGATCCCTCACCCAGGTCGTGACGGGCTCGCATCCGCTTCAGGAGCTTGCGGAGCGGGCTCCCCCTCGTCCGGACGAATGCGTAGTAGCCACCCGGATAATACCGGCTCCAGTCCGCGGGAGGGTCCAGAAGAGCCAAGCACCCGCAGCTCCCGCACTCCAGGTAGTGGAAAGGGTCACGAAGCCCGAACATCATCTCCCGGGCCTCGATGACGCGGTTCCCTGCGTGGCCGCGGCAGACGGCGCACGGGATGTCGGGCCTGAGGGGCGGGATCATCGAGGTCCGATGGGGCTCGGGAGGTGAGGGCTCCACAGATTTGAAAGAGACAACTCGCGGGCCCTCCGGTCCAGAGGCCTCTGCCGCGCTCCGTCGTTGAAGGCCCCGCTCTGATTCGCTATCCTGCCCCCATGACCCTCCCGCTCCCGGAGCGCGCCGCCCTCCAGCGCTCCTCCCCGTACCGCCGCCTCCCCTCCCCGGGGCTCGCCGTAGCGCTGGTCGCGGCGGCGGCGTGGACGGCGGCGGCACCGGTCGGCTCGGCGGCGCAGGCCCCCGGACCGGACACCGTCCCCCGCGCCCCGGCGGGCGACCCCAACTTCGGACTCCGTCCACCCCTGACGGGGTGCCCCCTGGGCGCCCGCCTGGCCATCGTCCGCGAGGAGGGGGCCTGCGTGCGCGCCCGCCAGACACTCCTTCCCTCCGTCCCTCGGGTGCTCACCTATCTTCCCCTGGCGGACGGCAGCCTGCGCGCGACGCCGATGGAGATGCGTGGCTCCTGGCGCTCCGGGTACCCCGCCGACCGGAACGACGGGCTGCTGTGGAGTGGCCGGGGGCTCTCCGCCTCCGTGACAGGAGGCATGGAGGCCCGCTGGAGGCGCTACGCGCTGGTCCTGGCCCCGGAGCTGGCGCGGAGCGCCAACCGCTCCTTCCTGCTCCCCGACACGGTGTCCCCGGGGTGGTCGCGCTACGCCGATCCCTGGAACACCCCCGGCCTGGACCGCTACCTCCGCCCGGGCGAGGGGCCGGTCACGTGGTTGGGGTGGGGCGATTCCTACATGGAGGCCGGCGTGGGCCCTGCGCGGCTGGGCCTTTCCACCGAGCGTCTCTGGTGGGGACCGGCGCGCCGCTACCCCCTCCTCTTCTCCGGGTCGGGGCCCGGGTTCCCCCACGTGTACGCCGAGAGCGACGGTGAGATCGCGCTTCTCTCCGGGGGCGTGCGCGTGCGCGCCCTGGGAGGGCACCTGGACGAGTCCGACTGGTTCGACGCCGACGAGGGGAACGACCGCCGCCTCCTGGCGGCCGCCCAGCTGGCGTGGCGCCTCGGGTTCGTCCCGGGGGCGGAGGTGGCGCTCTCGGTCGTTCGCCACGAGCCTCTCCCCGACGGGGGCACGGGGGTGCTCCGGTGGACGCAGATCGCCACCGGCGACCCGGAGGGCGAGCCCCACCAGCGGAGGGGGAGTGGGATGAGCACGCTCTCGTTCCGCCTCTCCTTCCCCGGCGAGGGGATCGAGGCCTACGGGGAGGTGGGCCACGGCGTGTTCTTCACCAATGCGATCCCCGGCGTCTCCGACGCGAGCCATGCTCAGGTCTACACCCTGGGCATGACGCGAAGCGACATCTCCCCCGGGGGCGTCCACTGGCGCTTCTGGGGTGAGCTCACCCGCCAGTCCCTCGAGACGCCCCAGCCCGCCGCCTCCCGCGCCGCGGTTACCCTGCGCGCCCCCTCGCTCCCCCACGGCCACACCCACCGCGGCCAGCTCCTGGGGTCGTGGATCGGCCCTGGCTCCAACGCCCAGATCGTCGGGTTGGATTTCCCCGGGGACGCGGGCTCCCTGGGATTCTTCGCCGAGCGCGTGCGCCGCGACGACGATACGTACGTTCGCGTCCACTACGCCGATCACGGATTCCGTGCCTACGACCTCGAGTGGACGCTGGGGGCCCGAGGGGCGCGCTCCCTCTCCCTGGGTCCCGGCGGAACGCTCCAGCTCCACGCCGAAGGGGGAATCAGCCGACGGAAGAACCGCTCGTTCGTGGGGCTCGACTGGGGACGGAACTGGACCTGGGTGCGGGAGTGGAACCGGTGGCTGGATCTGCGCCTCCTGTGGACCCCCGAATGACGGGAGGCGCGGGCGGAGCGGTGCCGGCCGGGGCCCCCGAGCTCCAGGGGCGCACGCTCGCCGGGAACACCGCCTGGAGCATCCTCGGTCAGCTTCCGCCCCTGGTCCTGGCCGCCGTGGCGATTCCGCCCCTGGTTCACGGGCTGGGGGAGGAGCGCTTCGGGGTGCTCGGGCTCGTGTGGGTCGTCCTCGGCGTCTTCGGCGCCTTCGACCTGGGGATGTCCCGCGCCACCACGCGCGCCTTCGCGGAGCGCCGCGCGCTCGGGGACGAGGACGGCGCCGAGGCCGTGGCCTGGACGTCGGCGGCCGCGCAGCTCGGGCTCGGCCTCGTCACCGGGGGCGTGCTCGCCGCGGGCTCCGGCGTCCTCGCCGGCCGCCTGCTGGCCGTTCCGCCCTCCCTGGCCCCGGAGGCGGCGGCCGCATTCGCCCTCGTCGGCCTCGCCATCCCCCTCGTCCTCGTGGGCAACGCCCTCCGGGGCGTCCTCGAAGGGGGTGGGCGCTTCGACTCGGTGGCGTGGGCACGGGGCCCGCTCGGCTCCCTCACCTTCCTCCTCCCGCTCCTCGGGATGTGGGCCGGGCTCGGGCTCCCCGGCATCACGGCACTGCTCGCCGGGGGTCGCGCCCTCGGGGTGTGGGTGCACCTCGCGCTCTGCCGGCGCGCCTGGCCAGGGCGCTTCGTCACCCCGCGCCTCGCCTGGGGCGAGCTGCGCGGGCTGGCGCGCTTCGGAGCCTGGGTGGCCGTTTCGTCGTCGATCATCCCGCTCCTGCTGTACCTGGACCGCTTCCTGCTGGCCAGCCTGGCTTCGCTTGCCGCCGTGGCCTACTACACCGTGCCGTACGAAGGGATGACCCGGATCCTCCTGGTCCCTGCCGGAGTCGCGGCCGTCATCTTCCCCGCTTTCACCTCGGTGGCGGCCCGGGGCGGGGGCGCCGCCCTCGGCCAGGGGCTGGCCGGAGCGACGCGGGGCGTGGCCGTCATGATGACGCCGGCGGTCCTCATCGTCGTAATCCTCGCGGACCGGATCCTCGAGGTCTGGCTCGGCGCGCCCTTCCCCGAGCAGAGCACCATGGCCCTGCGTCTCCTCGCCGGTGCGACGTTCCTGCACGCGCTGGGATACGCTCCCCTTGCCCTGCTGGAAGGGTCGGGCCGCCCCGACGTGGTGGCCCGTTACCATGTGCTGGAGTTCCCGGTCTACGCCACCGTGGCCGCCTTCTGCATCGTCCGGTGGGGCGTGACCGGAGCCGCGCTGGCTTGGCTCCTGCGGATGGCCTGGATGGTCCCCATCTTTTTTGTGCTCTGCACCCGATTCGCAGGCCTCCGCCCCGGCTCCGTGCTGCGCGGCGCCACCGGACGGGCGCTCGCGGCAGGCGGGCTTGCCCTCTCGTTGGCCGCCGTGGCGGCGTCCCTCGACGTGAGCCTCGGCGCGCAGATCCTCATTCTCGGTACGCTCGGGTCCGCCTGGGCCACCGCGGCGTGGAGGTGGGGCTTCGAGGCCGGCGACCGGGCCTTGATTCGCGGGTATCTCTCCGCACGGAAGACGCATCATGCCTGAGATCACGTGGACGCACCCCGGCCTCGGCCGATACGTCGGCATCAGGGCCCTGCTTCGGATCACGGCACTCGCCGTCCTCTTCTCCCCCGGGAGCGCCGTCGCTCAGGCCGCCACCTGGGTCCCCCTCCACGACCCCGCGTACGCCGACCTCGACGTCATCATCGCGGGCGGACTGGTGCGAGAGATCATCACGGGGGAACGGCCCTATGCAAGCAGCCTATTCGCCAGGGCTGCCGCGGAGGCCCGCGCCGCCGCGACGGCCAACAGTACGGACCCTCGGGCGCCACAGCTCCCGGCCCGTTCCCTGGAGGCTCTGTCCCGGCTGGAGGCACGCTTCGGAGCGGGCGCCCGAGCCCGGAGCCGCGGCGTGGCCCTCCTCTCGTCGTGGGCGGACAGCCCCACGCGCCCCGTGCCGGAGGACCCCCGCCTGTGGGCCACGGCCACGGGGTCCCTCATCGACGCCGACATCGCACCCCTTCTCCAGCGGAACCTGGGCGTGGATCTTCGCGACGGGGGCACCGTGGTGGCCACCGCCTGGAGGGACGCTTCCCTGGGCTCACGCTTCGCCGCATCGGTGGCGCCACGCCTGTGGTTCGGCACGGACGGCGGCGGCGCCGCCGGCCTGGCGGTGGATCACGCGTACGTGCGCGGCGTCTTCGGCAACGTCGCCGTCACCGTGGGGCGCAACGCCGTGGTGCACGGGCACGCCCGGGAGCTGGGCACCGCCCTCTCCACCAACGTCCGTGGGCTCGACATGGTCCGCCTCTCCATGGATCGGCCCGGGCGACTCCCATGGATCCTCCGGCACCTCGGCCCCGCGAGCGGGGCGGCGACGGTGGCCACCCTGGGCCCGAACCGCGCGGAGGAGTGGAGCACGCTCATCGTGTGGGAAGGCGCTGTCCGCCCTCACCGCAACTTCGAGCTGGGGGTGACGCTCATGAACCAGCAAGGGGGGAACGGCGCCCCCGAGGCTACCGTCTGGGAACGCATCCTGGAGGTCTTCTTCCTGCATAAGAGGGCAGCCCCCGGCACCACGGGCCTCCCCCCAGATCCGAACATCGGGGACAAGCTCATCGGCATGAATGCCCAGTGGACCATCCCGGGCCCGAAGCTCGAGGTCTTCGCCGAGGTGACGACGACGGACGACCACGACCTCTTCGTGAGCCGGCCCGAGGAGACGTTCTGGTACGAGGCTGCGTGGGCGGTGGGGCTGCGCCGGTTCGCCCTCGGGCGGGAGGGGCGTTGGGACCTGTGGGCCGAGGCCGGACGGGTCGGCGTGCGGACCTATGCCCACCACCAGATGACGAGCGGACTGACCCTCGACCGGCGGATCATCGGCAGCCCCCTGGGCCCCCTGGCGGCCGGGTTCACCGCCGGCACGGACTGGACCGGCGCGCGGGACCGGGTCTCGCTGTCGGGAGCATGGGAGCGTTACAGCCGCGACCGTTGGGCCGTGATCCGCGCGCCCGACTGGCACTGGTTCCGCACCGCCGACAACCCCGACGAGATCCGCGTCCGCGGCACGGTGGACTGGGCCCGGGAGCCCGCCGCCACCGGGCTGCGCACCACCGTGCGCCTGGGGTACGAGCACGTGACCCGGTTCGACTTCACGGACCGGAACCGCTCGAACTTCCTTGCGCAGGTGGGGGTGGGGTGGGTGTGGTAGGGGTCGGTGGGTTATACTATACAGTATAACCCACCCGGCAGGCGCTCCATGCTCATGAAGATCCACCCGAAGGGCCAGGTCGTGATCCCCGCGGAAGTGCGCAGACGCCTCGGGGTCGACGTGGGTGATGTCCTCGAGGTCGAGATCAGCGCCGACGAGGGGAAGATCGAGCTCCGGCGCCCCGTGCATGGCAGGGCGCGGGCCCTCGCGGGCTCCCTGAAGGCGTTCGCCGAAGGCCGGCCCTTCCCCTCCGCGGAAGCCGTTTCGGACGCACTCCGGCAGGGGCTGACCCGGCGTGGCTGACCCGCTCGATACGAACGTCATCCTCCGGTACCTGGTGGAGGATCCGGAGACCATCGCACCGCGCTTCCGCGGTGTCCTGCCCTTCTTCGAGAAGCTCGAGCGGGGCGAACGGTCGGCGCTCCTCACCGCCCTCGTCCTCTTCCAGTGCTGGTTCGTGCTGACGACCTACTACGGGGTTCCGGGCCCGGACGCTGCGGCCAAGCTCCGGGAGCTGCTCGCCTTCAAGGGTCTGCACGTTCCCGAGAAGCCTGTCCTGCGCGCTTGCCTGGACACGCTCCTGGCCGATCGCTCCGCCGACGTGGTGGACGCATACCTCGCGGCCCTGTGCTCCCTGAAGGGGCTCGCAGGGGTGTACTCGTTCGACCAGGGCCTCTCCCGGCTCGGGGTGGAGCTGCTGCCGGTGGAGTGAGGCGAGATCGTCACAGTGGCACAGCAATCACACTTCCGATCCGGCGTGCGGTTGCGGTCGACACGTCTGTGGCACGAGCGAACCGGGACCACTGTCCAACCGCGTCGCGACAAGGATCTCTCCGACCTGGCCGAGCAACACGCGCATGGGCGGCCCAGCGAGTCGAACGCTACGTGAAGGTCACGCTCGACGCCGTCGACGAGCATGCCTTCCGCCAGGAGCACCGGGGCCGACCGGGGCCGAAGGCCAGGTACGTCCGCATCACGAAGCACCGCTGGCAGATCCGCCAGAACGATGGGCGCATCCAGCCATCCTCCCGCCCTGCCGCGCCAGCCACGGTAGGCGGGTTGCGGCCCCTGCGGGTCCCGGAGCGCGATCGTCCGCGAAGCCCGGGCGGCCGACCGTGTCGAGCCGCGAGCGCATGCCGTGATGTACCACTCGGAGCAAGCCCTTGTCCTCGTGCGGCTCCGCAGCGGGTACGCCTTCGGTTTCACCCCTGAGCACGTCCCAGGCCTCGAGGACGCGAGCACCGCGCAGCTCCCGAACGTTCGTATCTCGCCGAGCGGTGATGGACTGCACTGGGACGACCTCGACGTTCACGCGTCCCTCACCGGCCTCGTGGAAGACGCGCTCAACCTCCGGGAATGGGCACCCCGGATCATGGGTCAGGTCCGGAGCGAGGCGAAGACGCGAGCCGCCCGGGCCAACGGGCAGAAGGGCGGCCGACCCCGGCGGTCCCGGGCCGCCGGAACACGTTGACGAGCGTCCCGGCTTCCGTAAATACGGGAGATGTTATATGGTTCTATATATGAAGACTACCGTAGAGATTTCCGACCCGCTCTTCACCGAGGCCAGGATCCTGGCGGCCAGCGAGGACACCTCGCTTCGAGCCCTCATCGAAGAGGGCCTTCGTCGCCTTCTGGAGGAGCGCCGGGCGAGGTCCGACTTCGTGCTCCGCCGAGCGACGTTCTGCGGCCGGGGTCTGCGGCCCGAAATCCGGGAAGGCTCGTGGGAGCGCATCCGGGACCTGATCTACGAGGGCCGCGGCGCGTGATCGCCGTAGGCACCAACGTGCTGGTCTATGCGCACCGGGAGGACTCGGCGTGGCATGAGCCGGCGCGCACCGCGCTCGAGCGGCTGGCCGGCGCCCGGGGGCCGTGGGCCATCCCCTGGCCCTGCGTCCACGAGTTCTACGGCATCGTCACCCACCCGCGCATCTACGACCCCCCCACGCCCGTCGAAGTCGCTCTGGACCAGATCGCCGCCTGGCTGGAAGCCCCCAACCTGGTGGTTCTGACGGAGTCGCCCGGGTACTGGGAGCGGTTGCGCCGCCTGGTCGAAGCGGGGCGCATCGCGGGCCCGCAGGTGCATGACGCCCGCGTGGCCGCGCTGTGCCTGCACCACGGTGTGCAGACCCTCTGGTCCGCCGACCGGGACTTCGGGCGGTTCCCGGAGCTGGAGACCCGCAATCCTCTGCTGGCGGACCGCGGCTGAGGGCGATCACCACGCTGACGAGCGGGTTACGCGCCATGGGGTCGACTCCTCAGCTCGGCCCACACCCCGGCCACCGCCGACGCCCCCCAGCTACGGCGCCCGGCATCGGCGCCGAGACCTACCTGGAGGTGAGCTCCACCGACCTGCACTGGGACGCCTGGGCCGAGGGCGGTCGGAACGGGGTGCGGGGCGGGCTCCACCGCACCGGGCCGCGGGACCGCGTGTCCCTCACGGGCTACGGTGGCGTTCAGCGTCGTACCAGTGGCCCAGCAATCGCACTTCCGATCCGGCGTGCTGTTGCGGTCGAAGCGTCCGTGGCACGGGCGAACCGGGACCACTGTCCAACCGCGTCGCGGACCTGCTGGATGATCTCTCGCGCCCGGCGCGAATCTACGTCGCAATCCTCGGCGACGCGCAGCATGTCCCGCTCCGTGGGTCGCTCCGCCTCTCCGGCCACGGCCATGGCGTGCTGTCCTCGCGGCCCTTCCGAGAATACGAGGTCGTACGCGGGTGCGAGACCCCACACGCCATCCGGGTCCATGAGATAGGCACAAGGGGACCGACTGCTCTAGCTGTCGGGGGAATCGTGCCCCGTTGCGGAGCAAGGGTTTCGGTGTATGTCCGGTCATGTGGGTTCTTCATCACGCAGGCGGTGTGTCCTCGCTCGGGATCATGCCCGATCACGTCCATCTCTTCGTGGACCTGCGTGGCTACATCGAGACCCAGAGGACACGGTGACGGACACGGTGCGCAACTACCGGTACAGGATCTACCCGAGGGCAGCCGAGGTGGCCGCCCTGCGGGAGACCCTGCGTCTGCATCGCGAGTTGTACAACCCCGCGCTCCAGGAGCGTCGGGATGCGTACCGGAAGTGTGGCGTCTCGGTCTCCTACAACGACCAAGCGGTCCAACTCAAAGAGATCCGCTCGGTCCGCGAGGATCTGGCCGCACTGAACTTCAGCGCGCTGCAGCAGACGCTGCGCTGCTTGAGCAAGGCGTTTACCGCGTTCTTTCGGCGCGTGAAGGTCGGCCAGAAGCCGGGGTTTCCCCGGTTCAAAGGGGCGGACCGGTTCCGTTCGGTGAGCTTCGTGCACGGCGACGGCTGCAAGCTGAGGGTTGACGAGGGGTCCGGCCCGTGATCTACGTCCAGGGCGTCGGCGAACTCAAGGCGAAGTGGCACCGGCCGCTACCCGAGGGGGTGAGGATCAAGCAGATCCAGGTTCAGGTGGATGGACGGGATCGATGGTTCGCCACGCTCGCGCTCCAGGGGCCGGCCGAGGCGTTCCGGGCGCGCTCAGCAGCTGAGGGTGAGGTCGTGTCTCGATGTCGGGCTACAGACGTTCGCGGCGCTATCGGACGGCACGCTCATCGAGAACCCGCGTCACTTCCGGGCCGCCGTCGGCCGCATCCACGCGCGCGTTGCCGAGCAGCGACGCGACTTCCACCACCAGGTCTCGGCCCGCCTGGTGGCCGAGTACGGCTTCATCGCCGTCGAAGACCTCGACATCCGGGGCCTCCCCCGAGGCATGCTGGCCAAGTCGGTGCACGACGCGGGCTGGGCGCAGTTCCTCTCGTTCCTGACGTACAAGGCTGAAAGCGCCGGTACACGACTGGAACAGGTGAGCGCGCACGGCACGAGCCAGACCTGTTCCGAGTGTGGCGCCACCGCGAAGAAAGGTCTCGGTGAACGGCTGCACCGCTGTCCTTGCGGTCTCGTCCAGGACCGGGATGTCGCAGCTGCTCGCGTGATCCTCGCCCGCGGACACGCGGCCTGGACGGGGCCGCCGGATACGGCCGCAGCATCCGCTGCCGCCTGACCCGAGAAGCTGACGGCTTCAGCCGTCAGAGTACGTCACGAGATAGGAGAAGCTCTTCACATGGTCGGCGCGGTTGTGGAACAGCACGTTGAAGACCACGCGCCGAAACGCCTCCTCGACCTGCCGCTGGTCCTTCGTGAGGAAGCGCCTCGACTTCAGGAATCCCTCCTACTCCATGGACGGAAGCCGATGGCTCGCGTGCAAGAGGCCGCTGAGCGTGTGCATGTGGAGCCCCAGGGCTCCCTCGCGGTCGAAGCGTTCCGCCGCGAAGTAGCGGCCCCCGTCCCGCGTCTCGAACAGGGTCGTCCCAGGAACCTCCTCGCCGGCCGACCGCGCCATGAGGGCGTTTGCCGCCTCGACCGCGCCGATGTCCGGGGCGTCTTCCGTGGCGGGGGATCTGGCGAGGAAGTGGCGGTAGCCGTCGGGTAGGGGGTTGTTGAATGCGCCGAACACTTCAGCGGAGTCCCGTTCCGCATGCTCGAATAGCCCCCCGGTCTCACGGGGAGCTTTCCAAATGGCGAGCATCACGTCGCTTCCCTCGTTTGCGTGCTTGCGGCTCCGCTCGTTGCTCCAGCTCAGCCAAGGACCGCGCCGGGGATCGGACGAACATCTGTTCGAGGCCCGCGCGGGCATCCAGGACCACCGCGAGCTTGAGGAGACGCTCCAAGGATATTTGCCCCGTACGCTCGAACCGGCGGTAGGTCGCCAAGGCGAGGCCGGCACGCTCGGCGACCTCCTGCTGAGTCCAGCCGCGATCCAGGCGCAGCGCCTTGACCCGACGGGCCAGCATGCGTGCCGTGTCGCGGGGAGTCTGGAGTTCTATTGGCAACATGTTGTCGGTTATCCTCCATATAAGGCCGTAACCGACAATATGATACCCCTTCTCCACGAAAGGGGTCAGACCCGACGGCGACGTCGGACGCCGGCCCGATCCAGGCATTCCGGCGTCCCGGCCCTGGCATCAACCTGGGGGGTCACCGACCATTCATATAGCACAAAGAAAGAATGATGGGTAGATTCTTCCATCATGAGACCTGCCGTTCCCCGCAGCGCCCCGGGGGTACCGTGCCCCTGAACATCAAGAGCGACGAGGCGGATCGCCTGGCCCGACAGCTCGCCCAGCTCGCCGGCGAGAGCCTCACCGAGGCCGTGACGGAAGCCCTCCGTGAGCGCCTGGCGCGCCTGGAGGGACGGCGCCGCCGTCGGGGGCTGAGGGAGGACGTGGCGCGGATCCAGGAGCGCGTGGCCGCGCTGCCCAGGCTCGACCCCCGCACAGACGACGAGATCCTCGGCTACGACGGATCGGGGCTTCCCGCGTGACCTCCGTCGTCCTGGACACTTCGGCCCTCATCGCCGTCCTCCAGAACGAACCCGAGGCCGGCACGCTCCTCGACTCCCTCGAGCGGGCGGACGGGCGGTACGTCTCCGCGGCCAGCGTGGTCGAGGCGGGCATCGTCCTCCAGGCACGCTTCGGCGACCACGGCGAGAGGGAGCTGGATCTGCTGCTCCAGCGCGCCGAGGTGGAGATCGTCCCCGTGACGGCGGATCACGCCGACATGGCTCGTCAGGCCTTCCGCAGGTTCGGGAAGGGTCGGCACCCGGCGGGACTCAACTTCGGGGATTGCTTCGCCTACGCCCTGGCCGTGGCCCTCGACGCCCGACTCCTGTTCACCCGCGGGGACTTCGCGCGGACGGACGTGGTGAAGGAGTAGACTCCCGATCGCCAGTGGCGAGAGGTATGTGATGCGGTATATTCGTAGTATGAAACAGAAGACCTCTATCACACTGAGCGAGGACGTCGTCCGGGACCTGGATCGGCGCGCTGGGTCGGGCCAGTCCCGCTCCGCGTACATCGAGCGGGTCCTCCGGCGTCACTTCCGGCGCGTGGAACGGGAGGCGGCTCAGCGCCTGGACGTGGAACGCATCAACGCCGCCGCCGACCAGCTCAACGCCGACATGGCCGAAGTGCTGGAGTTCCAGGCGCCCTGGCCCGACGATGCCCAGGGGACGGACCACCATGAGGCGGGGTGAGCTCTATCGGGTGCGGCACCCTTCCGGAGATCCGAAGCGGGCCCGGGTGTTCGTGATCGTGAGCCGTGCCGCGCTCGTCCGCTCCAAGCACGCCACCGTCGTGTGCGCGCCGGTCATGACCCATGGGGAAGGGCTCACGACGCAGGTCGCGGTCGGTCCCGAGGAAGGGCTGAAGCACGCAAGCTGGATCGCCTGCGACAGCCTCTCGAGCCTCGAGAAGGCTCGCCTGACCGACTTCGTGGGGTCCCTCGGACCCGCCAAGCTGCGGGCGCTGGGTGCGGCTCTGCGCTCGGCGCTCGAGCTCGGGTAGTGCCTGGGAGGCCGTGGCGCTCGACGCCCGGCTCCTGTTCACCGGCGAGGACCTTGCGGACACGGGCGTGCGCGCAGATGTCTGGCGCCCCATCGGGGAGTCCCGCATCCCCCTCGGCATCTCCTATCCAGGCCCCCTGGCCGGACGAGGAGTGACGCACCTTACGCTCCCGATTGTCGGCGCACGTCCTCCCGGTTGTCAGCATATCTCCTCCCAATTATCATAGACCTTGCTCCCAATCGTCCTGGAGAATTCCGCTCATCCATCAAGGAGCAGGGATGTACCGGCGCTACGTCGAGACTCGCATCCGGGAGGCTCTGAACGACACCCCGACCGTCCTGATCATCGGCCCCCGGCGGTGCGGCAAGACCACCACCGCGCGCGGCCTGGCCGACCCCTCGCGGGTCTACCTCACGCTGGACGACCAGACGACACTCGACGTGGCACGGGCCGACCCGGTGGGGTTCATCAGAGGCCTCGACCGTGTCGTGATCGACGAGGTGCAGCGGGTCCCTGAGATCTTCCTCGCCATGAAGAGATCCGTGGACGAGGACCCCCGCCCCGGCCGCTTCCTCCTCACCGGCTCGGCGAACGCCATGACGCTTCCCCGTGTGGCCGACAGCCTCGCGGGACGCATGGAGACCGTCCGCATGCTGCCACTCGCTCGCGGCGAAGTGGAGAGCGTTCAGCCGACCTTCCTGGAGGACCTCTTCGCGGCGGCACCCCGGACACCTGCGCGGCTGTTGTTGGGCCCGGATCTCGCCGATGCCGTCCTGACGGGTGGGTACCCCGAGGCGCTGGCCCGCCCCACCGAAGCCAGGCGCCAGGCGTGGGCGCGAGCCTACCTGGACGCAGTGCTGACCCGCGACCTGCGAGAGATCGCGGACATCGAGAAGCTCACGGACTTCCCTCGCTTCGTCCGGCTGCTGGCCCACCACGCTGGGCACCTCGTGAACTACACGCAAATCGGGGCATCGGTGGGCGTGACACACAAGACGGGGCAGCGTTATGTGCGGCTTCTGGAGCAGATCTTCCTGGTCAGGACGCTGGAGCCGTGGCACACCAGCGCCCTGAAGAGGATCGTGAAGACGCCCAAGCTCCACTTCCTCGACACCGGACTCCTCGCCGCCGCGCAGGGCCTCGGGTCCGCGGCCGTAGGCACCCATAGGGCGCAATTCGGGCCGCTGCTCGAGGGCTTCGTGCACGCAGAGCTACTCAAACTCGCCGGAGCATCGCCGAGGGCCTATGCGGCGTACCACTTCCGCGATCAACAGCAGAACGAGGTGGACGTGGTACTGGAGCGCGACGACGGCATGGTCGCGGGCATCAAGGTCAAGGCCAGCGCAACCGTGGGGCCCACTGATTTCCGGGGGCTCCGGAGCCTTGCTGAGGCAACCCGTGATCGCTTCGCCTTCGGTGGGCTCCTCTACGACGGTGAAGCCGTGGTCCCCGTCGGGCCGCGCCTGGCTGCCATCCCCCTCTCGTGCCTGTGGGGCTGAGGCGATCGCCCTACCCCTTCACGATCCAGTTCGCCCCGCCCGGTTGGCTCGCGGCGGCCTGTGCCTCCGGAATGTCGGCCGTGGCGTTGCGCGCGTCCACCAGGATCCTGGAGAGGCGCACCACGCGCGCGTAGTCCAGGCTCGAGTGGTCCGTGACGATCACCACCGCGTCGGCGCCCGTGAGCGCGGCATCGGTGAGCGCCACCGACTTCATCTCCGCGCCGTCCTCCTTGATGACCGGCACGTACGGGTCGTGGAAGTCCACGTGCGCCCCGTCGGCCTCCAGGAGGTGGATCACGTCGAGCGCCGGCGACTCACGCAGGTCGTCGATGTCCTTCTTGTACGCGACCCCGAGGATGAGGATGTGCGAGCCGTTCACCGACTTCTTCGCGCGGTTCAGCGCCTCGCGCACCTTCCCCACCACGTAGAGCGGCATCTCGGCGTTGATCTCCGAGGCCAGCTCGATGAAGCGGGTCTTGTAGTTGAGCGTGCGCATCTTCCACGACAGGTAGTGCGGGTCGATGGGGATGCAGTGCCCGCCGAGCCCCGGGCCGGGCGTGAACTTCATGAACCCGAACGGCTTGGTCGCGGCGGCGTCGATGACCTCCCACACGTTCACGCCCAGCCGGTCGGAGATGATGGCGGTCTCGTTCACCAGCCCGATGTTCACCGCCCGGAACGTGTTCTCCAGGATCTTGGTGAGCTCGGCGGCCTCCGCCGACGACACCGGCACCATCGTGTCTATGAAGCGCTGGTAGAGCGCCTTGCCGACCCGGGCGCACTCGGGGGTGATCCCGCCGATGACCTTGGGCGTGTTCTTCGTGTGCCACGTCGGGTTCCCCGGGTCCACGCGCTCCGGGCTGAAGCAGAGGAAGAAGTCCTCTCCCACCTTCATCCCCCTCGCCTCGAGCGCGGGAAGCATGATCTCGCGCGTCGTCCCCGGATACGTGGTGGACTCGAGCACGATGAGCTGCCCCGGCCGCAGCGCCGCCGCCACCGCCTCGGTGGCGGCGAGGATGTACGACACGTCCGGGTCCCGGGTCTTGGAGAGCGGCGTGGGCACGCAGATGGAGATGGCGTCGCACTCCCCCAGGCGCGCCATGTCCGTGGTGGCCTCCAGCAGCCCCTTCTTCCTGAGCGCCGCCACCTGCTCCGCGGGCACGTCCTGGATGTGGCTCTCGCCCCGGTTCACCAGGTCCACGACCCGCTTGGACACGTCGAAGCCCAGGACCTTCAGGCCGCTCTCCCCCGCCTCGGTGGCCAGGGGGAGGCCCACGTAGCCGAGGCCGATGATCCCGAGGGTGACGTCGTCGTTCTCGAAACGCTTCAAGGTCCGCTCGACCATGGTTGGGCTCTGGGTGGGGTGTGGCTCAGGTGGGGAAGCTCGAAAGCCCTGAAATATTGCGGGGACGGCGGGGGTGTGGCAAAGGGGGTGCGAGGACGAAGGCCGAACCCGCCATGACCGAGGCCCGGCATGCCGCGCAGCTTCGTTGGGGAACGCATGGCGCATTCACCCGGACGACTCCATATTTTTCTAGCGAGGAAGTCGTGGAGCGCCTGGAGTCTCCGGGCGAGCCGAGCCGGCGTCTGCGTCGCGTGATGCAGGCCGATGGAGCTTAGGCTCCTCCGGGAGTCGGACGACCGGGCCGCGTTCTCGTCGGGCGACGAGGACCTGGACCGCTTCTTCCACCGATACGCCGGACAGAACCAGTTCCGGCATCACCTCGGAGCCACCTGGGTCGCCGTCGCGGCCGGCCGCATCGTGGGATTCGTGACGCTGGCCCCGGGCCAACTCGACACCGATGAGCTCCAGGCCACGCTCGAGCGCCGGCTACCGGGCTACCCTCTCCCCCTCCTGCGCCTCGCGCGGCTCGCCGTCTCCGCATCGGATCGGGGACACGGCATCGGCACGGCGCTCGTGCGCAAGGCGTGCCTTCTCGCCCTGGAGATGGCGGAGCGCTTCGGCTGCCTGGGGATCGTCGTGGACGCCAAGCCGGACGCCATCGGCTTCTATGGCGACTTGGGGTTCTTCCCCCTCGAGGTCACGGCCGGGACGCTCGACACGCGCCCCCGCCCCACGGCCATGTTCCTTCCCCTTGCGTTGGTGGAGCGGGCGCGGGCGGGCGGGCCCACCAGTTGAGTCGGCCTTTGGGAACGGTTGCATCGCTGCCGCCCTGGACTCTACCATTTACTCAACATATTGAGTAGAATTACTCAATGCGTCTCTCAATTCGTGTGCAGCCCGGTGGCCTTCCCGAGTATGCCCGGCCGCTCCTGGCCACGTTGAGGGAGCGTCTGGCCGAGCCGCGGCGCTTCCTCCAGGTCCTGGCCGGGCCGCGCCAGGCAGGGAAGACCACGCTGGTGCGCCAGGCGCTCGCGGCCACGCCGGTTGCGGCCCACTACGCGTCCGCGGACACGCCCACGCTGGAGGACCGCAGCTGGATCGCCCAGCAGTGGGAGCGCGCCCGTGTTCTTGCCCGCGACGCCGGCGGAGAGGGCGCGCTTCTGGTCCTGGACGAGGTGCAGAAGGTGGGGCGGTGGTCCGACGTGGTGAAGGACCTCTGGGACGAAGACACCCGCCGGGGCGTCCCCCTCAAGGTCGTGCTCCTGGGCTCCGCTCCTCTCCTGCTCCGCTCCGGGCTCTCCGAGACGCTGGCCGGCAGGTTCGAGACGCTCCACGTCCCCCACTGGTCGTTCGCGGAGATGCGGGACGCTTTCGGATGGAGCACGGAGCGATATGTTTTCTTCGGAGGATACCCGGGCGCCGCTCCCCTCGCCGCCGACCACCCGCGCTGGCGCTCGTACGTGCTCGAGTCCCTCGTGGAGACCACGCTCTCCCGGGACGTCCTGCTCCTGACGCGGGTGGACAAGCCGGCCCTCCTGCGCAGGCTCTTCGAGCTCGCGTGCGCGTATTCGGGTCAGATCCTCTCCTACCAGAAGATGCTCGGCCAACTCCAGGAGGCAGGCAACACCACGACCCTGGCCCACTACCTGGAGCTGTTGGAGGGAGCCGGCATGGTCGCCGGGCTGGCCAAGTTCTCGGGGAGCCGCGTGCGGGCGCGCGCATCGAGCCCCAAGCTCCAGGTGCTCAACACCGGGCTCATGTCCGCGCTCTCGGGCCTGACCTTCGACGAGGCCCGCGCCGACCGGGACGCATGGGGGCGCCTGGTGGAGTCGGCCGTCGGCGCGCACCTGAGGAACGCCTCGCTGGGAGCTCGACTGGAGCTCTTCTACTGGAGGGAGCGTGGCCGCGAGGTGGACTTCGTCCTCCGGGCGGGGCCCTCGCTGACGGCGCTCGAGGTCAAGAGCGGGCGGGCGCCGGCTCACATCCCGGGCGCCGAGTCGTTCCTGCGCGCGTTCGGGCCGGCCCGGATCCTCCTGGTGGGGGCCGGCGGGATCCCCCTCGACGAGTTCCTGGCGTCGGATCCGGCGAGGTGGATCTAGGCGCGAGCGAGCGGGCGGGCGGCGGGGTCCCCATCGCGATTTCTTCCTCAGTCGTACGCAGCTCCATCCGCGTATACCCTCGCCCGGATCGATTCAAGAAGATAAGGGGACCTTCCGTTGCACCCTTATATGGAGACATATTTGACTACATGTTTGTCGCCCCATCCCCGGAGTGCCATGTACCGCGTGCCCCAGGACACCACCGTCGCGACGGTCACCGATCTGCGCAGACGCACCAGTCACCTCATGGAGCGAGCGGACCAGGGCGACGTGGTCGTCGTGCAGAAGGACAACCACCCTCAGGGGGTCTACCTGAGCTTCCGGGCTTACCAGCAGATCCTGGCACGCCTCGACCGGCTCGAGAGTCTGGAGCTCGCCGAGCTCGCGGTCGCACGCAAGGCTGCGGTGGACCGCGGAGAGATGGGGACCACCTCCCTGGAGGAGTTGGGAGGCGAGTTCGGCGTGGTCGTCCCGCGGGGCGGACCCGGCGGTGGATGAGTCCGGTCGGCGCTTCGAGGTGCGCTTCGCCGACGAAGCGTGTAAGGAGTTGCGAGACCTGGGTCCCTCCGCAGCGGCGGAGCTGCTCCGGGTGATCGCCAAGAAGCTGACCTCGGACCCCGAGCGATACGGCGCATCCCTGCGCAGGGAGTTGGCAGGGTACTACAGGCTGGCTGTGCGCCGGTGGCGGGTGGTGTACCATGTGGACGGGCGTGCCGTCCTCGTCCTGGTGCTCGCCGTGGGCAAGAGGGCGGACGGAGACCGCGAGGACATCTACCAGGGCTTGTCCCGAGAAGATCTGGATGATCGGAGGGACCGCACCCGCAACGGGTGAAGCCCCCCCCCCTACCCCTCCACCTTCCGCACCGTCACCTCCAGCACCCAGGCGTCCACCCCGCCCTCCGTCTCCAGGTGGTGCTTCAGCGCCGAGCGCAGCGTGCCGTCGGCGCCGTCCCGCGCCACCAGCACGACGGCGCTGGCCTTGGTGTCGTGGAGCGCGTGGCGGAGAGCAGCCTGTCCGCCGAAGAGCGGCAGCGCACCCAGCGAGGCCCGGGCCACCGCCACCCCCGGCGCCGCCACGGCTACGGGGCGCAGCCGCGGCGAACCCACCCGGGGGAGCTGGCGCACGGCCAGCTCCGCGTCCTCCACCTCGGCCAGGATCACCGTCGGCGTCCCCTCCTCGGAGAACCGGCGCGTGGTCCCCTCCAGGAGGCGGAACGAGAATCGCGCCCCGATGGTGAGGAGGGAGCACACCAGGAGGTCGATCGCCACCACCCCCCGGGACAGCCCCACGCGCTCCACCAGGATGAGCGTGCCCGCCGCCAGGAGCGTCCCCGCCAGGTTGGCGCGGAGCACCCTGAGGGCGTCGTAGAGCCCGAACGTGGCCCACGGCGTGCCGTAGATCCCCGAGAACATGAGCGTCAGCAACTTGACGCCGACGTAGATGGCAACCGTGGACTGGAAGTACGGGAGCTCGGCGGGAAGCTCGGAGGGCTCCCACCGGATGAGGTAGGCGGCGTAGTACGCCAGCGAGATCCAGACGCCGTCGAGGAAGAGTGCCGCCACGGGATAGCGCTGCTGGCTCTCGATGACGAAGCGGTAGAGGGAGAGCCCGGCGGCGCCGGCGCCTTTCGCCGCCCCCGCCTCGCCCTCCTCCGCCATGACCGCGGCGCCCAGCGCACGGTACCGCACGGCCAGGAGGTAGGTGCCCATCAGCGTCACCATCCCCACCAGCACGCCGCCCAGGAGGAGCGCCGTGCCCCGCTCCGCCGAGCGCAGGAGGAGACCGATGGCGCCCCCCGTCGCCGCCATCCCCCAGAGGAGCCAGAGCGTGGGCTTCTCCTCCATCCCCAGCGCCACGAACCGGTGGGAGGTGTGGTCCTTCCCCCCCTGGCTCACCGGCCGCCCCTCCAGGATGCGCCCGATGGTGACGAGCGTGGTGTCCAGGATGGGGAGGCCCAGGATGAGCACCGGCGCCGCCAGGACCGCGGCCAGGCTGCGGGAGAGGCCGGGAGCGGGGGCCAGGGCGAGCCCGGCGAGGAAGAGCCCCAGGAAGAGCGAGCCCGAGTCCCCCATGAAGATCCGCGCGGGCGGGTAGTTGTGGGCCAGGAACCCCACCAGCGCCGCCGAGAACCCGAACGAGAGGATGGCCAGCCCCAGCGATCCCTCGAGGAAGAACACGATGGCCAGGTACGTTCCGGCGATGGCCGCCGTGCCCGCGGCCAGGCCGTCCATGTTGTCCAGGAGGTTGAGCGCGTTCGTGAGCCCGACGAACCAGAGCAGCGAAATGACCGCGTCCACGGCGTACACGCCGGTGAGCCACACGCCCGTCCCGCTCAGGAGGAGGATGAGCGCGGCGGCGGTCTGGCCGGCGAGCTTGGTGAGCGGCCTGAGGTGCGCGAAATCGTCCACCAGCCCCACCAGGAACGCCAGCGTGGCGGCCAGGATCAGCCCTTCCCAGGTGGTGAGGGGGAGCACCGCCTGCGCCGGGCGCACCGTGAGCCCCTGCACCGCGTTGGGGTCCAGGACGAACCCGATCCCCACGGCCAGGCCGAACCCCAGGAAGATGGCCACCCCCCCGATGGCCGGGGTGGGGCGGCTGTGCCACCGGTCCGCCTGGACCTTGCGCACCATGCCGCCGGCGATGGCCGCGCCCCGCACCAGGGGCGTGAGGGCGGCCGTGAGGACCAGGGCGAGGCCGGCGACGATCCCGGCCAGGAGGATGGGGCTCATGGGCGCCTGGGATGTGGGGGGAGGGGCGCTGGTAATGGAAGCCGGGAACGCTGTTAGGGCAAGCGTTTCGGCGCCGCCCCTCGGCCGGGCCCGGCGCGACGCGCCGCCGCGTCGCCAACGTTGCGGATCGCGCAGCCGCGCCGCAGCTTGGAGCATGCTCCCGCGCTCCCCCCGGCCGGTCGCCATCCCGCACCTGGTCCTCGGTACGACCCTGTTTGCGAGCGTCGGCCTCGGCGGGTGCCTCCAGTCCGACCAGGCGCTCCCCTTCGAGCTCGAGGAGGGCGCCACCGCCAGCCGCACCATCGGGCCCCTGGGCGGCACCATCAGCCTCTCCTCGGGCATCGCCATCGTGTTCCCGGTGGGGGCGCTGAAGAACGGGACGCAGATCACGCTCACGCCCCGGCTGGACGCCGCGTTCCCCGGGGACGCGGGGTCCATCATCCCGGGCACGGTGTTCGACGTCGCCCCGGCGGGGATCCAGCTCGCCGTCCCCGCCCGGGTGTCGCTCCGGCTCCCGGTGAAGGGCCTCCCCGCCGCCGACGCCGTGCGCCTGGGCGTGGCCCAGGCGTCCGCGGGGCGCGCGAACCTGGTGGGTTCGGGGAGCTACGACGGCACCTCCGGGCTCCTCAGCGCGTCGCTCCTCATGCTGGGGCCCGTGGCCGCCGTGCTCTCCGACGACGCCATTCCGGTGGGAACCGGACTCCCGCCCACCTTGGGCGGCGGGACGTTCGGGGGCGCGTCGCCGGTGGGGGCGTGGCGCGCAGGCGCGTGGGGCGCGGGCGAGCCGGCGGGTGACGGCCCGCTCCTCGCCGACGCCGGCCAGCGCTTCGACGCGTCGTGCCGCCCCGAGGCTCGCCGCTGCTTCTCGTCCGGGATGGTCCAGGTGTGGGCCTCCAAGGCGCTCCTGGACCGGCTGGGCGGCACGCTCGTCATCCTGTCGCCGCGGCTCGAGGCGGACCTGGTGTTCAGCGGCATGGACGCCAACGGGCTCCCGACCCAGGCGCTCGGTTCGCTCAGCCTGAAGGGGACGCTCCGCGCGCAGCTTGGCGGCGGCGTGTCCAGCTACGAGGTGGACGAGTCGTTCCGCACCGGCGCGGGCTCCGACGTGCCCGTGGCCACCGGGGTGCGCTTCGCGAGCAACAACCTGATCCTCTCCCGCACCTCCGACGGCGACAACCGGACCATGCAGTACGGCCTCTCGCCCATCGGCACCGGGCGCCTCCTCACGCTGCGCGTGGAGGAGGAGGTGGAGATGGAGAACGACGACGGATCCACGACCAAGGGGACGGTGATCCTCTTCGCGAGGCTCCGCGGATGAGGGGGGCGGCGGCGGTGAGGCGCAGGGTCGCGGCGCGGTTCGCGAATGCCGCAGCGGCGGCTGGATCTGCGATGGCGTTCGCGGTGGTGTGCGCGGTGGCGTTCGCAGTCGCGGTGGCGTTCGCACTAACGCTACCCAGCGCTGCATCTGCGCAGTGGGCCGGCGGCCCCGTCTCCGGCGGGATGGGCGGCACGGGCGTGGTGTGGGCCCGGGGCGTGGACGCCCTGGACTTCAACCCGGCCAACCTGGGGCTCTCCCGGGGGTGGTCCCTCTCCCTGCTGGACCTGGGCGCCGCCGGGCTCCTCACGGGCACGACGATGGAGGACCTCTGGGACATCGCCTCCGCCGCGGGCGAGGGCGATCGCGCGCTCGTGGAGCGCCTTCCCGCCGACGGGTTCCGGGTGTCGGCGCTCACCGAGGGGTACGCCGCGTCCAAGGGCGCCGAGGCCGGCGACTTCCCGTCCCCCGAGGCGTCGCTCCCGGGGTTCGCGCTCTCCTGGGGCCCCGTGGGGCTCCGCGTGCGCAATCGGGTCCTGGCCGAGGCGGCGATGAGCCGCGAGGTCGCCGACCTCACCGTGAGCGGGTTCAACCCCGAGCGCATCCGCGAGTATGCCGTGCGCGAGACCGGCTTCCGCGTCGCCTCCTTCACCGAGATGACGCTGGGGTACGGGTACACCGTGGCCGGCCGGCTGGGCCTGGGCGTCGCCGCGCGCTACGTGCAGGGGCACCGCCTCGCGCAGGGGCGCTTCTTCGAGCCCGAGATCGACCTGAACGACGAGACCCTCCGCCTGACCGGCGTGGCCGTGGAGGCCCCCGGCGGCTCCGGTTGGGGCGTGGACGTGGGTCTCGCCCTCGACATGGGACGCGGGTGGGCCATGTCCCTCGCCGCGCAGAACATCGCGCAGCGCATGACGTGGGACGACGCCCTGCTGAGCCACGAGGCGACGTTCACCGACGACGACTTCGACTCGGCCGACCTCACCGAGCTCCTGGACCGGTTCGCCGACACGCCCCTGGATCCCTCCGGCGTGAGCCTCCCGACGTTCGAGGCGGCGCGCGGTCTGTTCACCCAGGCCTACTTCCCCACCGTGTACCGGGCCGGGGTGGGGTGGGAGGGCATCCACGGGACCCGCGTCGAGCTGGACGCCTCCGCCGTCTCCCCCCGGGGCCGCCAGAGCGCCCCCTGGGAGCAGCGCGTGTCCGCAGGCGTGGAGCAGCGGCTCAGGTTCCTCGTGCTCCGCGGCGGGTACGCCCTCGCCGAGGACGGCCTGCGGGCCCTCACCGGCGGGGTGGGGCTCCGCGTCGGGCCCGTCCGCCTGGACGTGGGCGCCGGGAAGCTCTCCGGTGACCTGGACGGGATCGCCTACGACGGTGTGCAGGCGAGCGTGGGGCTGAGCGTGCGGGGAGGTGGAGCGTGAGGGCGCGGCGGGTGCGGGCGCTGGCGGCGCCGGGGCGGCTCTCGCCTCGACGGGTTCGCAGATCCCACGCGGCGCTGCTCATCTGCGCATCCCTCTCTGCGCTCGCGGCCCTCTCCGCCTGCTCCGACGTCGCCGGCCCCGGCGACCGTGGGATCCCCCTCGTGTTCAGTCTCCAGGCCGCCGAGGGCGTCCCGGCCACCGAGGGCGCGGCGCTCGGCCAGGCGTTCGACCGGGTGGACCGCTTCCGGGTGAAGGTGGAGGACGCGGTGAACCACACGCTCTACGCCGACACCATCATCCGCGTCACGCCGGGAGCGTCGGCGCACGAGCTGGACATCGTGCTCCCCGAGTCGGCGCTCGGTGCGGTGCTGGACGTCACCGTCACCGCGCTCCAGGGGCAGGTGGAGATGTTCACCGCCACCGTTCAGACCACCGCCACCAAGGGCGACGAAGGCGATCCCACCCAGGTGGGCGTGCGCTACACCGGGCCCGGGCTCCGGGGGAGCGTGGCCGGAAACGACGGGAAGGGGTTGGGCGGCGTCACCGTCCAGGTGTTCCGATCCGGCGCGCAGGTGGCCACCACCACCACCGCGACCGACGGCACGTTCCTGTTCATGGACCTGGCCGCGGGCACGTACGCGGTGCGCGTCCCGGCGCGGGCCGGGCTCACCGCGTGCCCCGCCGAGCGCTCCGTCACCCTGGGGAGCGCCACCGCCGCGGCGGTGGCGGCGTTCCAGTACCGCGCCGGCGGGTGCACCGCCCGGGTCCTGGTCCTCTCCGGCGGCGACGTGAACGACGTGAGCGCCGCCGCGTCGGTGCTGGGCGGCGTGGCCGACCTGGCCGTGTCCACCTTCTTCCACGTCGCCGCCACGCCCGGGATCGAGGCGCTGCGCGCCTACAACGTGGTGCTCCTCTACCAGAACGGGCTCTTCGACGAGTCCGTGGAGCTGGGCAACGAGCTGGCGCAGTACGTCGCGCTGGGCGGCAACGTGGTGTTCGCGTCGTTCTTCTGGCAGGGCCGCAGCGACAGCGGCGTCCGGGCCCCCGGGTGGGGCGCCCTCGAAGGAGTGGATCCGTTCAACCCCTCGGGCGGGGGCGCATCCTATTCGCCGTCCACGCTGGGCACCGTGACCCCGCACGCGCTCACCGAGGGCGTGGCGTCGCTCTCCTCCTCGGGGTACCGGGGCGGCGTGAGCGCCAGGTCCGGCACCACCGTGGTGGCCCTGTGGGCCGACGGCGTCCCCCTCCTGGGGTATCGCGACGGCACGTCGGGGCAACGCATGGTGGCGGTCAGCCTCTACCCGGCGCACCACGCCGCCGGCACCGTGTCCGGGGACTACGGCAGGCTCTGGCGGAACGCGGTGACGTGGGCCGGCCAGGCGGGGGGACCGGCGCGCACGGGGCCGGTGCCGGGGTTGCCGTAGGGGTGGCGCCGCGCACCCTCCTTCGCCTCATTTCAGCGATCCAGTCGGCTTCACCCCATCCGCGGGAGCGCGTCCCGGCGCATGTGCGGCATCTGCGGCATCGTTGACTTCTCGGATCGGCCCATCGAGAGGGCGGTGGTGGGGCGCATGGCGCGCGTCATCGCGCACCGGGGCCCCGACGGCGAGGGGTTCCACTTCGACGACGCCGCCGCCCCCCGCGCGGCCCTGGCCGCGCGCCGCCTCGCCGTCATCGACCTGGAGGCGGGGAGCCAGCCCCTCTCCAATGAGGACGGCACCGTCTGGGTCGCCTACAACGGCGAGATCTACAACTACCGCGAGCTCCAGGCCCAGCTCGAGTCGCTGGGGCACCGGTTCCGCACGCGGTGCGACACCGAGGTGGTGGTCCACGCCTATGAGGAGTGGGGCGACGACTGCGTGGAGCGCTTCAACGGGATGTTCGCGTTCGCGGTCTGGGACCAGCGCAGGAAGCGCCTCCTCCTGGCCCGCGACCGGCTCGGGAAGAAGCCGCTGGCCTGGGTGCAGAGGGGCGAGCGCCTCTGGTTCGCCTCCGAGATCAAGTCGCTCCTCGAGGACCCGGACATCCCCCGGGAGCTCTCCCCTGACGCGTTCCTCGGATACCTGACGTTCTTCGCCGTCCCCGAGCCCCAGGGCCTCCTCGCCGCCGTGCAAAAGGTGCCCCCGGCCCACGTGCTGGCGTTCGAGAACGGGACGGCCGCGCTGTCGCGGTACTGGGACCCTGGGTGCGGTCCGCCGGAGGAGCGCAGCGAGGAGGCGTGGCTCGACGCGACGGAGGAGCTCCTGGAGGACGCGGTGCGCATCCGCCTGGTGAGCGACGTCCCCCTGGGCGCGTTCCTCTCCGGCGGGATCGACTCGGGGCTGTTGGTGGCCATGATGGCCCGCTCGGCCGCCGACATCACCACGTTCAACATCGAGTTCGCCCCCGGGTACAGCGAGGCCGCCGGCGCCCGGGCGGTGGCGGAGCGCTACGGGACGCGGCACCACGAGCACGTGGTGGACGCCGGCACGGCGTGGCGGGACCTGCGCGACATGGTCTGGCATCACGACGAGCCGTCGCAGTCGCTCATCCAGGGGTGGTACGTCTCCCGCTCGGCCCGGGAGCACGTCACCGTGGCCCTTTCCGGGATAGGGGGCGACGAGCTCTTCTCCGGCTACCCGAGCCACCAGGCGGTGGCCCGGTTCGCGGCTCTGGCGTGGGTCCCCCGCCCAGCCTGGCAGGCCGCGCGGCTGCTGGCCGGCGGGATGGAGGCGATGGGGGTGGGCGGCGCCCGCGCGCGCCGTCTCGCCCGGGGCGCCGAGTCTGCGCTCATGGATCCGGTGGAGCGGTTCGCCACCCGGTTCCTCCAGGCCACCGATGCCGAGGAGCGGGGGCGCATGCTCTCTTCGCGCACCCTGGCCGCCGCCGACCCCGACGGCCCCTCCGCGTACCTCCGACGGCACTTCGCCGCGTGCCGCTCCCCCGAGTTCCTGAACCGGGTCCTGTACGTGGACCAGAAGACGTACCTGCCCAACGAGCTGCTGCGCGCCACCGACTCCATGAGCATGGCCCACTCCCTGGAGGTGCGCACGCCGTTCCTGGACTACCGCCTGGTGGAGTTGGCGGCGCGCATGCCCGCCTCCCTCAAGCTCCGGGGAGGCATGACCAAGCACGTGCTCCGCCGCCTCGCCGAGCGTCATCTGCCCGAGGGAGCGGCGCACCAGCCCAAGCGCGGGTTCTCCATCCCCCTCAGGCACTGGATCACCCCCGCCACCGAGGCGTTCGTACGGGACGTGCTGGCCCCGGACCGGGTGCGGCGCGCCGGGTTCTTCGAGCCCGCCGCGGTGGAGACGCTCCTGGCCGAGCACTTCGGCGGGAAGGCGGACCATGCCCGGTGGATCCTCGCGCTCCTGACCTTCGAGCTCTGGCGGGAGCTCTTCCTGGCGCCGCCGGCGGAAGGTGCGGCTCTGGAGGCACCGGCGGCGGCCGGGACGGTGTCGACCGCCGCGCCGCGCCTCTCCATCATCATCGTCAACTGGAACACCCGGGACATCACACGCGACTGCCTCGCCTCCGTCCGGAAGTGGATGCGCGCCGTCCCCCACGAGGTCATCCTCGTGGACAACGCCTCCTCCGACGGGAGCGCGGACATGGTGCGCGCCGAGTTCCCCGAGGTGCGCCTCATCGCCAATGCGGAGAACGTCGGGTTCGGACGCGCCAACAACCAGGGCATGCGCGTCGCCCGCGGCGACCTCTTCTTCCTCCTGAACAGCGACACGCTGCTCGTGGACGACTCGGTGGGGCGCCTCGCGGACCTGGTCGCCTCCGAGCCCGACGTGGGGATCGCCGGGTGCAGGCTCCTCAACGAGGACCGGACCACCCAGTCCTCGTGCGGCCGTTCCCCGTCCGTGGGCGTCTCCATCCTCGAGGAGTTGCTGCTCTACAAGCTTCTCCCACGCCGCATGCAGGGAGAGCTCCTCCTGGGCGGGTACTGGCCCCACGACCGGGCCCGGGACGTGGACGCGGTGTGGGGAGCTGCCATGATGGTGCGGCGGGAGGTGTTCGAGGAGACGGGCGGGTTCGACGAACGCATCTTCATGTACGGCGAGGACCTGGACTGGTGCATGAGGGCCCGCGACCGGGGGTGGCGGATCCGGTTCCACCCGGAGGGCGAGATCGTGCACCTCGACCACCGCAGCTCCGCCCAGCGCTACGGTGACATGCGCATAGACCTGTCGTTGCAGCGGGGCTACGACATCTACCGCGAGCGGACCGGCGCACTGGCCACCGCGGCGCTCATGGGCGTGAAGGCCGTGGGGGCGCTCATCCGCATCGGGTACTTCGGCCTCCGCGGTCGGAGGCCGGGGCCGAACCAGGCGTACTACGCGAGCCAGACGGCATTCTACCGACGCGTGCTCGCGTTCCACCTGCGCGCGCTCCTGGGCGAGCGGCTGGACCTGGAGTAGGCCGGCGCGCGACGGCCCCGCGCCGCCGGTCCGCGCTCGCTACCTCCCGTACTGCTCCCGGTGGTATGCCCAGTACTCGCCGCTCTTCACCCGGCGCCACCAGGTCTCGTTCTCCAGGTACCAACGCACGGTATCCGCCATCCCCTGCTCGAACGTCACCGAGGGGCGCCATCCCAGCTCCTCCTCGGCGCGGCTGAACTCGATGGCGTAGCGTCGGTCGTGCCCCTTCCGGTCCTTCACGTGCTCGATGCGGTCCTCGGGCTTCCCCAGCGCCCGCAGGATCGCCCTGACCACCGTGAGGTTGGTGCGCTCCGCGTCGCCGCCGAAGTTGTAGACCCGCCCCGCGCGCCCCTGCTCCGCCGCCGCCACGATCCCGCGGCAGTGGTCCGTCACCTGGATCCAGTCCCGCACGTACAGCCCGTCGCCGTACACCGGGAGCGCCCGGTCCTCCAGCGCGTGCGTGATCATCAGCGGGACGAGCTTCTCCGGGAACTGGTACGGCCCGTAGTTGTTCGAGCAGCGCGTCACCACCACGTCCATCCCGTGCGTCGTGTGGTACGCCAGCGCCAGCAGGTCCGAGGCCGCCTTGCTCGCCGAGTAGGGCGAGCGCGGGGCGATGGGCGTGTCTTCGGTGAACTTGGGCGCCGTCGGGTCCCCGTCCGAGGGGTCCCGCCACGGCAGCTCACCGTACACCTCGTCCGTGGACACGTGCACGAAGCGCCCCACCTCCAGCGCCAGCGCCGCGGCCAGGAGCGTCTGCGTGCCCAGCACGTTGGTGCGCACGAACGGCGCGTCGGCGAGGATGGAGCGGTCCACGTGGGACTCGGCCGCCAGGTGGAGGACCAGGTCCACGCCGTGCATGGCCTCGGCCACGATCCCCGGGTCGCAGATGTCGCCGTGGACGAACGTGTAGCGCGGGTCGCGCTCGACGTCCTTCAGGCTCTCGAGGTTCCCGGCGTAGGTGAGCGCGTCCAGGTTGATCACCCGGACGTCGGCCCGGTTGGCCAGGAGCCAGCGCACCAGGTTGGAGCCGATGAACCCGGCGCCGCCGGTGACGAGGATGTTCATTCGCGGTCCCCGTGGGGATCGCCGGCGTGCGGGCTCACCGAGCCGCTGCGGAACCCGGCCAGGACCGGGTTGTCCCCCTCGGCGGCCACCAGGTTCGCGGCACGGTGCAGCGAGAGGATGGTCCCCGCGTCCGTCCACCACCCGTCCAGCACGTGGTGCTTCATGGTGCCCCACGCCACGTACCGGTTGTTCACGTCGGTGATCTCCAGCTCGCCCCGCTCCGAGGGCCTGAGCTCCCCGATGATCTCCCACACCCGCCGGTCGTAGAAGTAGCACCCGGTCACTGCCAGGCGGCTGGGCGGGTCCTTGGGCTTCTCGATGATCCGCGCGACCCGCTCGCGCCCGTCGGTGCCCCGTTCCAGGCGCGCCACGCCGAAGCGGTGCGGGTCGTCCACCTCCTTGAGCAGGATCTGCGCCCCGGTGGGATCGGCGCGGAACGCCTCCACCGCGGGCTTGATGGGGTGCTGGAAGATGTTGTCGCCCAGGATCACCAGCACCGGCCCGTCGTCGGCGAAGTGCCGCGCCAGCCCCAGCGCCTCGGCGATCCCCCCCTCGCCCTCCTGGTACGCGTACGCCAGGTGCTTCAGCCCGAACTCGTGGCCGTTGCGCAGCAGCTTCAGGAAGTCGCCGGCGTGGTTCCCCCCGGTGACCACCAGGATGTCCTCGATCCCGGCGTGCACCATCTGCTGGATGGGATAGTGGATCATGGGCCGGTCGTAGACCGGGAGCAGGTGCTTGTTCGTCACGCGGGTCATCGGGAGCAGGCGCGTGCCCAGGCCCCCGGCGAGGATGATGCCTTTCATGGGGTCTCCGTGACCTCTCCGTCAGGATGAGACATCGAGAACCTCGAGGTGCCCGAGTCCGGCGTACTCCACCAGGGCCCGGTCGCGGGTCGCCAGGGCGCCGCCCACCACCCGCGCGCTGGCGGCGAGGATCCGGTCGGCGGGATCTCCGTGGAATCCGCCCGGAAGCCTCGTGCTCTCCACGGCGATCTCCGGGGTGAGCTCGAGCAGTCGGACCCCTGGCGCCCTCAGCGCGGCGCGCACCCACTCGTCCACGGGTCGGGAGAGGCTGATGCGGCCACGCGCCTCCAGCATGGCGACCTCCCAAACGGAGATGGCGGACACCGCGACACGTCCGCGTCGGCCCGCTTCCTCGACGACCTCAACGGCCCGCTGTGACATCCTCTCCGTCGCACCCTCCACGGCCCAGAGCCAGACGTGGGTGTCCAGGACGAGGAGCGATCCGGGGTCCTCAGCCATCCGCCTCCCAGGTCTCGCCTGTGGGTCCGAGCACGTCCCCGTGGAACGTGACCGTGCCGGCCAGCGCGCCGATGAGTAAGCCGGGTCGGCACACGTCGCCCGATTCCATGGGCGAGAGCTTGGCCACGGGGCGCCCGTACCGGGTGACCACGATGGTCTCCCTGGCCTGGGCCACCCGGTCCACATAGTGGTGCCAGCCCTTCTTGACCTCGCTGGCGGGCACCTCCACGGCCGTCCCGGCAGGCGGGCGTTTCTTCATTCGGCCTCCTGGAGGTCTTGGAGTATTGACCCATTAATTTGGGTCACTTCTTCGGACACAGCAACCTGAATGGCGGGTTGGGGAAGGCCTCGTCGGCACTCGCCCCACCCCGGACTCCCTCCCGTACCCCCCTATTGCTCCAGATACCGCCGCAGCGTGTCCCGCCACCCGGGCATCGCGCGCCCGAGGAACGCCTCGGTGGCCGACACGTCCAGCACGGTGTACGGGGGGCGCCGCGCGGGCTCGGGGAAGGTCCCGGTGGGAACCGCCTCCACGTCGTTGAGGAGCCCGCGGATGCGCAGCGCCTCTGCGGCGAAGTCCAGGCGCGACGCCGCGCCGCCGCCGTCGGTGACGTGGAAGACGCCACGTCCCCCCCGCTCCAGGAGATCCACCAGCGTGCTCGCGGCGGAGCGCGTCCAGGTGGGCGTGGAGAACTGGTCGCTCACCAGACGAAGGCGCTGGCCCTGGAGCGCCCGCTCCAGCATCCCGTCCACGAACGTGCGGCGCGCGGCGCCGAAGAGCCAGCTCACCCGGGCAATGACGTGCTCGGCCCCCGAGGCGGCCACGGCCCGCTCCCCCTCGAGCTTGGTGAGCGCGTAGTGGTTCGCCGGCGCCGGGAGCTCGTCCGCTCCCCAGGGGCGGTCCCGCGGGCCGCCGAACACGTAGTCGGTGGACACGAGCGCCATCACCGCCCCCGCCGACGCGCAGGCCGCCGCCATGTGCGCGGCACCGTCCCGGTTGACACGCATGGCCACGTCGGGCTCGCTCTCCGCACGGTCCACGTTGGTGTACGCGGCACACTGGACCACGGCGTCGGGCCGCTGCGCGCGGACCGCGGCGCGTACCGCGGCCCCGTCGGTCACGTCCAGCTCGCTCCTGCCGACGCCGACCGCATCGTGACCCCGCGAGCGGGCCACGGCCACCACGTCCGGGCCCAGGAGCCCGCCCACGCCGGTCACCAGGATCCTCATGCCCGGGCTGCCTCCTCGAGGTAGAGCGCGGCCAGGTCCCGGGCCAGGCGCTCCACCGAGAAGCGCGCCACCACCGCGTCGCGCACCGCCCGGCCCAGGGAGGGCGCCCCGACGGCCTCGGCCAGCGCGGCCGCCCACACCTCCGCCCCGGCCTCCCGGGGGACCACGGTCCCGGCACCCACGTCGGCGAGCACCTCCCCCACGCCCCCCACGTCCCGGGCCACCACGGGGAGCCCCGCCGCCATCGCCTCGAGCACCGCCACCGGCGTCCCCTCGTCGTGAGAGGGGAGCGCGAGCGCGTCCAGGGCGCCATAGATCTCCGGGAGGTCCCGGCGCCACCCCAGCCAGAGGACCCGGTCGCCCACGCCCAGGCGGGCCGCCAGCGCCCTCAGCTCCGACTCGCGCTCGCCGGAGCCGACGACCACGCCGAGGAGGGCTGCGGGCCGGTAGGGCGCGACGGGGTCCACAGGCGTGCGTCCGGCTGGGCGCAGCTTAGCCGCAGCCAGCGCCTCCAGGAACAGCTCGTGGTTCTTGATCGGCACGAGCCGCCCCACGATCCCCACGGCCCGCGCCGTCGCGGGGATCCCGAGCGCCGAGCGCACCCGCCGTCGAACCCCGTCGCTCCGGTCCACGGCGCCGAAGCGCTCCAGCTCGAGCCCCAGGGGGACCACGGCGAACTTGTCGGGCGCCGCCACCGCGAGCTCCTCGGACATCTCCCGGGCCTGGCGCCGTGTGAGGACCACCAGGCGACTCGTCCCCCGCGCCAGCTGACGCTCGATCTCCAGAAAGAGGCGGGTCTTCCACGGCGCGAAGTACCCACCCCCCAGCACGTGCCCGTGGAACGTGTGCACCCGCACCGGCACGCCGGCCAGGATGGCGGCCAGGCGGCCCAGCGTCCCCGCCTTGGCGGTGTGGGTGTGCACCACCGTGGGCCGCTCCCGGCGGAATAGACGCCAGAGCGCGAGCAGGGCGCGCACGTCGTCCAGCGCGCTGATCTCACGGGACATCTCGGGGAGCAGCGTGACCTCCACGCCCCGCTCGGCGGCATAGTAGCTCATGTCCCCTTCGGTGGAGGGGACCGAGCCGGCGATGAGGCGGGTGCGCCACGGGCCTTCGTTCAGGGCCCGGGTGACGTTGACCACGTGCATGGCCGGGCCGCCCACGTTGAGGCGGGCGATGACGCGGTGGATGAGCACCGCTGCGTCCATCACGCCCGCGCGGCGGAGCGCATGTGCGCTGCAGTGGCGTCGATGATCTGGTCGAGCGTGTGCTCGGGGTGCCACCCGATAAGGTCCCGGATCTTCGTGGTGTCGGGCTGGCGGCGCTCCATGTCCTCGAAGCCCTCGCCGTAGGCCACGTCGTACGAGATGACCTCGATGGGCGAGGTCGAGCCGAGCCGCTCCTTCACCCTCTCGGCCAGCCCCAGGATGGTGATCTCGTCATCGGACCCGATGTTGAACGGTTGCCCCCACGCCTCGTCGCTCTCCATGAGCCCCATCACGGCGCGCACGGTGTCGTGCACCATGCAGAAGCAGCGCCGCTGCTCCCCGGTGCCGTACACCTGGATCGGCTCGTCCCGGAGCGCGTGCCCGACGAAGTTGGGGAGCACCATACCCCACTCCCCCGTCTGGCGAGGGCCCACGGTGTTGAAGAAGCGGCCCAGGATCACCGGGAGTCCCCGCTCGTGGTGGTACGCGAGCGCGAGGAACTCGTCCAGCGACTTGGTGCAGGCGTACGCCCACCGGCGCTGGGTCGTGCTCCCCATGATCCGGTCGTGCTCCTCGTGGAGCTTCTCGCCGGCCTTCCCGTAGATCTCGGACGTGGAGGCGATGAAGAGGGGCTTGGCGTGGCGGTCGCAGCAGTCCAGCACGATCTCGGTGCCGCGGACGTTGGTGGTGATGGTCTCCACCGGCTTCTCGAGAATCTTCCTCACCCCCACCGCCGCGGCCAGGTGCACCACCTGGTCCACCCTGGCCACGGTCACGTTCATGAGGGGCCAGCTCATGATGGAGTCCACGTGAAGGTGGAGCCCCGGGTGCGTGCGCACCGCGTCCAGGTTGGACAGGGAGCCCGTGGAGAGGTCGTCCACCACCCAAACCTCTTCGCCGCGCTCCAGAAGCCGCTCCACGAGATGGGAGCCGATGAACCCGGCGCCGCCGGTCACGAGAATGCGCATGGGGGGAAGGTTCCTGCGCGGGGGGTAAGGGGAGGTCGTCGAAAGCTATGCAGGCCGGGGCGTCACGGCGACGGTCGCATCGTCACGATGCGTACAGCTCCGCCCACCGGTCCGCCACCGTGGCCACGTCGTAGTCCTGGGCCTCCTCCGCGCATCGCCTGGCCACCCTCGTCCGGAGGACCTCGTCGCGCATCAGCTCCAGCACGTCCCCGGCGAAGCGCTCGGGCGGGCCCAGGGTGGTGGACGGGTAGCGCACGGCGTCCGGATCGCGCTCGGAGGCGATCCAGCGGAGCACCGGGAGCCCCAGCGCCATGCCCTCCACGGCGCCGCGGCACCAGCCCGGCCACGTCCCCGCGTCCACCACGGCCTCGGCGGCCCGGAGCGCCGTCTCCCGGTGGGTCGCCGCGCCCAGGAACACGACCGAGTCCTCCAGGCGCAGGGCCTCCGCCTGCCAGCGCACCACCCCCTCCTCCGGTCCCCGCCCGTAGACGAAGAGGCGGAGGAGGGGCAGCTCGGTGCGTGCCATGGCGAACCCCTCCAGGAGCTGGCCCATGCGGGCCCCGTCGCGGAAGTCCGAGAAGCACAGGACGGCACGCTGCCCCTCGGACATGCCCAGGTGGATGCGCGCCTCCCGGCTGCGCACCCGCAGGATGCGGTCCCGGACCAGCCCCAGGTCCACGCACTCGGGCACCACGGCGACGTCCTCCAGACGGAAGCGCGCGGCCACGGCGGCGCGGGCCCCCTCGTCGGACGCGAACACCCTGCGGCCCGGGCGGCCGGCCGCGCGGCGCTCGAGCCAGGCCTGGAAGCGCTCTTCCCCGGTGCGCGGCTCCGGGGGGAAGCCCCGGACCCACCGGTACACCCGCGCCCCCCGGGGCGCGGCCAGCTGAGCCACGGCGCCGGACCAGGGCTGGAACGCGTGCAGCACCTCGCACCTGAGGCCCCTGAGGAGCCGCGCCAGGCGCGGCACGGCGAGCGCGGCCCCCAACGCCCCCGTCAGCTCCAGGCGGTGCACGGTGACCCTCATCTCCCGGATCCGTGACCCCAGCGACCCCCGGGGCCCGAGCGACACGACGCGCGGCTCGAACTGCGAGCGCGGGATCCGGCCCAGGAGGGTGGCCACCTGGTCTCCCACCTCGTTCTCCTCCAGGGAGTCGAGGACATAGAACAGGCGGGGACGGGTCATGGGGAAGGTGCGCTCCGGAGGTTCGGTCTCGTGCCGGTGGAGAAGGGTGACGCCGCCCCGCTCCGCCCGCAACGGTCACGAGGCCGCGTGCGCGCCGGACCCACCCGCCTCGCGGTCCTTGCCCCGGACCATCGCCCGTCTCTACCGTCAGGCATCATGCCATCCACCCGAGCCCTCCGGCCGGCAGTCTGGCTCCTCCCCGCCATCGCGCTCGCCGTGCGCCTGGCCACCGTCTGGATCCTGGGCGAGGACGGCCGTCTCATGGGCGACAGCCAGGACTATCTGGACGCGGCCCGCGCGTTGGCCTCCGGCGCTCCCTACCCCGAGTCCTCGGGACTCCCGTTCTGGCGCCCCCCGGGATACCCGTCGGCCATCGCGGCGGTGTGGGCGCTCCTTCCGGGCTCGGTGATCGCCGTGCTGGTCGTGCAGTGCGTGCTGGACGTGGGGGGCATGCTCCTCCTGGGGAGCATGGTGCGGCGCGCAGCCGGGGGGGGCGCGGCGATGGTGGCGCAGGCCTGGTACGCGGTCTATCCGCCGTTCCTGCTGCACGCCGCCACGGTCCAGACGGAGACCTGGTTCCAGGTCGGCCTCCTCGGCGCGGCGGCGCTCCTGGTGCCGCCTGGGCGAGGTGCACCCGGGCGCGGGCGCGTCGCCGGCGCGGGCCTGGTGCTCGGCGCCATCACGCTCGTGCGCCCGGTGGGGCTCCTGCTCGTCCCCCTCCTCATCGCCTGGCTCGCGCTCCTGCGCGCCGGGAGCGCTCCTGTCCAGCGGGAGGTGCTCCGCTGGGCCGCGGACGGGGCGATCCTCGTCGTCGCGTTCCTCGTCCCCATCCTCCCCTGGTCCTCGCGGGTGGAGGCCCGGCACGGCACCCGCGTCCTGGTCAACGAAGCCGGGTGGTTCAACATCTGGTACACCACGACGCCCGCGGCGCAGAGAGCGGTGTGGGACCCGGCCGGCGCCCAGCCTGCCCTGGACTCCCTCCTCACCCTGGAGATCCCCTCCATGGCCGGCGGGTGGCCCCCGCACACCCTGGCCGAGCGGAAGGCATTCTGGAAGGAGCAGGCGCTCGCGGGAATCGCCCGCGACCCCTGGGCCTTCGCCCGCTACCGGCTCCACGGGGTATGGCACACGTGGCGCCCGTGGCTGACGCCCGGGTTCTACTCCCCCCGCGCCGTAGCGGGCAGCATAGCCCTGTTCCTCCCCTGGCTCGTGCTGGGCACCCTGGGCCTCGTGGAGACGTGGCGCCGCCATCCCGGGGCGCGGCCGTTGGTCGGCCTCGTGGTCTCGTTCGCGCTGGTCGCGACCGCGTCCAACCTCATCGGCACGCCGGTCATCCGGTACCGCATCCCCCTTGTGGACCCCTATTTTGTGGGGATGGCCGGCGCCTGGCTCGCCCCCAGGCTGGTGCGCAATCCCTGGTGGCGGAGGTGGGCGCCACCCGAGCCACCACCCTCTCCGAGCGAGGCACCGTGAGCCCCGAGCTCTCCATCGTGATGCCTTGCCTCGACGAGGCGGAGACCCTGGCGACGTGCATCGCCAAGGCGCATCGCTTCCTCGACGATAACGGGGTGGTCGGCGAGGTGATCGTCGCCGACAACGGGAGCACCGACGGGTCCCAGCGCATCGCCGCCGAAGCCGGGGCGCGCCTGGTGGACGTCGCGGCCCGCGGGTACGGCGCGGCCCTCATGGGCGGGATCGCCGCCGCGAGGGGTGAATTCGTGATCATGGGCGATGCCGACGCCAGCTACGATTTCACCGCACTCATGCCGTTCCTGCGGAAGCTTCGCGCCGGCCACGACCTGGTCATGGGGAACCGGTTCGCCGGAGGGATCGCGCCGGGAGCCATGCCCGCCCTCCACCGCTGGCTCGGCAACCCCGTCCTCACCGCCATCGGGAGGCTGTTCTTCAGCAGCGCCTCCCGGGACTTCCACTGCGGGCTGAGGGGCTTCCGCCGCGCCTCCTATGAGGCCATGGGGCTGCGCACCACCGGGATGGAGTTCGCGAGCGAGATGGTGGTCAAGGCGACCCTGCTCGGCTTGTCGGTGGCCGAGGTGCCCACCACCCTTTCCCCGGACGGGCGGAGCCGGCCGCCGCATCTCCGGAGTTGGAGGGACGGTTGGCGGCACCTCCGCTTCATGCTGCTCTTCAGCCCCCGCTGGCTCTTCCTCTATCCGGGACTCCTCCTCATGGTCGCCGGAGTGGCCGTGGGCGCCTGGCTCCTCCCGGGCCCCCGCCGGCTCGGCCCGGTCACCCTGGACGTCCACACGCTCCTGTACGCGGCGGGGCTCGTCCTGGTCGGCTTCCAGGCGGTGCTCTTCGCGGTCTTCACGAAGGTCTTCGCCATCACCGAGGGGCTCCTCCCGGCGGACCCCCGCATGATGCGGGTCTTCCGCTACGTGACGCTGGAGACCGGCCTGGTCGCGGGCATCGTGCTCCTGGTCCTCGGAGCGTCGGGCACCGTCTGGGCGGTCACCGCGTGGCGCTCGGCGGCGTTCGGGGAACTCGACCCCTCGTCGGTGCTGCGCATCGTGGTCCCCTCCGTCCTCGCCCTCGCCCTCGGATGCCAGGTCGTGTTCGGGAGCTTCTTCCTGAGCGTGCTAGGGCTGACGCGGCGATGAGCGTCCTGGGCTCGCTCCACGAGCGCGCGGTCTACGGGCGGCGCGTGCGCGTCCTCTCCGAGCGCCTCGCGGCGCTCTGTCCTCAGGGCGCCTCAGTGCTGGACGTGGGGTGCGGCGACGGGCTCATCACCCGCCTGGTGGGAGAGCATCGCCCGGACCTCCGCCTCCAGGGCATGGACGTCATGGAGCGCCCGCACCCCCACGTTCCGGTGACCCTCTTCGACGGGCGGGTCATCCCGTTTCCCGACGACGCCTTCGACACCGTGATGATGGTGGACGTCCTGCACCACACCGGCGACCCGGCCGTGCTCCTCGCCGAAGCGGCCCGGGTCGCGCGCCGCACCGTGCTTCTCAAGGACCACACCCGGGACGGGTGGCTCGCGGGCCCCACGCTCCGGCTCATGGACTGGGTGGGCAACGCTCCCCATGGCGTAGTGCTCCCCTACAACTACTGGACCGAGGCGCAGTGGCGCGGCGCGTTCCGCTCCCTGGACCTCGACGTCCTGGCCTGGGAGGCCGACCTTCCCCTCTATCCCGCGCCGGCCTCGTGGCTCTTCGGCCGGTCGCTCCACTTCCTGGCAAGCCTGGGTACACCGTGAGCGTCCTCGTCACCGGAGCTGCAGGCTTCATCGGGTCCCACCTCTCCGAGGCCCTCGTGGCCCGCGGGGAGACCCTGGTGTGCCTGGACTCCTTCGACCCGTACTACGATCCGGCGGTGAAGGAGCGGAACCTGACGCGCCTGCGTTCCTCCGGGCGCTTCACGGAGATCCGGGGCGACATTCGTGATCCTGCTGCCTGGGACGCCGTGCCGGAGGGTGTGGAAGCGGTGGTGCACCTGGCCGCACGGGCGGGGGTGCGCCCTTCCATCGAGGAGCCTGCGCTGTACGCCGACGTGAACGTCACCGGCACGCAGCGCATGCTGGACTTCGTGCGCGAGCGCGGGATCGGCGCGGCGGTATTCGCGTCGTCCTCGTCGGTCTACGGTAACACGCCCACCGTACCGTTCTCCGAATCTGCCGAGGTACACGATCCCATCTCGCCCTACGCGGCCACCAAGCTGGCCGGGGAATTGCTCTGTCGCACGGCACACAACCTCACCGGGGTGTCCGTCGTGGCGGCGCGGCTGTTCACGGTGTACGGGCCGCGACAGCGCCCCGACCTGGCCATCCACAAGTTCGCCCGCCTCCTCCGTGCCGGCCGTCCCTTGCCCCGGTTCGGCGACGGGAGCACCGCCCGTGACTACACGTTCGTGGGCGACCTGGTCTCCGGCCTCATCGCTTCCCTCGACCTCGTCCGCTCGGGGCCCGGGCGCTTCGAGGTGGTCAACCTGGGGAGCGACCGCCCCGTGACGCTGAACGAGCTCATCGGGACCCTGGCCGAGGAGCTGGGCGTGGACCCGGTGGTGGAGCAGCTCCCTCCCCAGCCGGGAGACGTGGAGCGCACGTGGGCGGACATCTCCCGGGCGCGCGCCGTCCTCGGATACGATCCGCGCACGCCGTTCCGCGAAGGGATACGGCGCTTCGTGGGCTGGATGGAGTCCGCCTGACCGCTCACCCGCGGCGGCGCAGCCAGGTCTCCAGGGTGAGCAGGGCCCAGAGCGCATGGCCATGGTCCGCCCCGCCGCCCAGGTGCTCGGCCCAGAGCCGCGCCACCGGCTCCGGATCGAGCCACGCCCGTATCCGCGCCTCGGGAGCCAGAACCCGGCTCTCGAAGAGCGGGCGCCAGTGCGTGCGGAACCAGACGGGAAGCGGCACGCCGAACCCCCACTTGCCGCGCCGCGCGATCTCGGGCGGTAGCAGATCGGGGAACGCCCGCTTCAGGAGCCACTTGAGCGTGCGGCCCCGGTGACGGAGCCGGTCGGGTAGCCCGGCGGCGAACTCCATGACCGCCGTGTCCAGGAAGGGGGCGCGCAGCTCGAGGCCGTGGGCCATGGAGCAGCGATCCGCCTTCACGAGCAGGTCGTCGGGAAGGTACGTCTCGAAGTTCAGCGCCAGCGCCCGGGTGACGCTGCTCTGTCCCCGTTCCCGCTCCCACGGGACGCGGAAGCTCTCGGTGAGCGCCCTCCGGTCCACCGCCGAGGCGAGCTCCGGCCGGAGGTACCGCTCCACCTCGGGGAGGTATCCGATCCAGCGCAGCATGCGCTCCTCGGGCGCCAGCGCGGCCGCGGCGAAGAAGCGCTGGAAGCGCCGGAGGGGGTGGCGGAAATCGGGATGGTGCGGCAGGCGCCGGCCCACCGCGTCGCCCAGCGCGGCCACCCCCCGCCCCACCCGCTCCGCCACCGCCATCCCCAGGAAGCGCGGGTAGCCGCAGAACATCTCGTCGCCTCCATCGCCCGTGAGGGCCACCGTGACGTGCTCGCGCGTGAGCCGCGACACGATGTGCGTGGGGATGGCGGAGGAGTCGCCGAACGGCCCGTCGTACGCCTCGACAAGCTCGTCCACGAGCTCCACGGCGTGGGCCTCCACGATGAACTCGGTGTGCTCGGTGCCGAACCGCCTCGCCGCCGCGCGCGCGAAGGGCGTCTCGTCGTAGGTGGCGTCGTCGGCGAACCCGAGGGAGAAGGTGCGCAGCGGCCCCTCGATGCGCTCGCGCATGAGTCCCACGATGAGCGTGGAGTCGATCCCCCCGGAGAGGAACGCCCCCAGCGGCACGTCGGCGACCAGGCGCCGCTCCACGGCGTCACGCAGGAGGCTGCGCACGCGGGCGATCGCCTCCTCGTCTCCGATGTCCGCTCCGCGCCGCCAGTCCAGCGTCCAGTAGCGGCGCTGCGCCTGGCGGGCCCCGTCCACGGTCATGGCGGTGGCCGGGGGCAGCGCCTCGATGCCGCGCAGGAACGTCCTCGGCCCCGGCACGTACCCGTACGCCAGGTAGAACGGGAGGGCGCCCTCGTCCATCTCGTCGGGCACCCACGGGAGCGCGAGCAGCGCCTTGATCTCGGAGGCGAACGCCAGGCGCCCGCCCTGCCGCGCCCAGAAGAGCGGCTTCTTCCCCGCCCGGTCCCGGGCCAGGAAGAGGCGGCCCGCGGCCTCGTCCCACACCGCGAACGCGAACATCCCGTCCAGGCGCTCGGGGAGCGACTCGCCCCACTCGCTCCACCCGTGGACGAGGACCTCGGTGTCGCTCCGGGTCCGGAAGCGGCGCCCCTTCGCCTCGAGCTCCGAGCGCAGCGCGCGGAAGTTGTAGATCTCGCCGTTGAAGACGACCTGCACCGCGCCGTTCCCGCTCCCCATGGGCTGGTCGCCCGTCTCCAGGTCGATGACCTTGAGGCGCGCGTGGCCCAGGGCGCACGAGCCCGACGGCGACACCCACGCCGCCTGCCCGTCGGGCCCCCGGTGGCGGATGCGGCGCGCCATGGCCAAGGCCTCCTCCCGGGTCGCGGGGGGCGCCTCCCGCTCCAGGCGCACGATGCCGGCGATCCCGCACATGGCCTATGCGCCCCTCCGCCCGAGCCGCGCCAGGCACTCCAGCGCTTCGCCCAAGCCGGTCACGCGCAGCACCGCGTTGGCCGCGCGCTTCATCATGGACAGGGCCCTCGACTCCTCGATCTGGTCGCGGAGCGCGGCGTTCTCCGCCGCCAGCGGCACGCCGGTCCGGCCCTCACCTCCCCGGAACGCGCGCAGGTACTCGCCCAGGTACAGGCTCTTGCTCCTCAGGCGGACCACGTCGAAGCCCGCGTCGCGGAGCGCCAGGGACAGGCCCCTGGGGCTGGCCAGCGCCACGTGCTCCTCGCCCAGCACGCTCCACGCCGAGCCGAGCGCCCGCCGCGTCACCGACCCGAAGTTGGGCGTGGTGAGGAACACCAGTCCCCCGGACGAGAGCCGCTCCGCCGCGAACGCGAGGAAGCGCCTCGGCTCCGGGAGGTGCTCGATCACCTCCATGGCCACCACCGCGTCGAAGCGCCGTCCGGGGAAGAGGCGCTCCTCCACCACGTCCCCGTACAGCACGTCCAGGCCCTGGTCCCGGGCCCGCTCCGCGTGCGCGCGGGACAGCTCGGTGCCGCACACCTCCCAGCCCGCGTCCCGGGCGAGCGCCAGGAAATGGCCGTTCCCGCACCCCACTTCCAGCATGCGCCGGCCCGGGGCGGCCGCGCCCAGCATGGCGATCATGTCCCGGTACCGGGACCGGAGGACCGGGGGCAGCTCCAGGACCAGCGCCGGGTCGTACTCCCCGTAGAACGCGCGGAAGTCGATGGGCTCGCTCGCAACGTATCCGCTCCCGCACCGTGCGCACCGGGCGTAGCGGAACGTGGAGCGTTCCGGCCCCGGGCGCTGCGCGGTCGATCCGCAGTATGGGCACATGCTCCTCATGGCATCCCTCCCGCCTCCGGGGCCCGGGGGCCCCGCACCGCCGTCTCGATGGCTTCCGCCACCAGGGGCGCCACACGCTCCACCGAGTACCCCTCCTCCACCAGCGCGCGTCCCGCCTCACCCATGCGCCGCCTCTCGGCGGCGTCGCCCAGAAGTCGCGCCAGCGCGGCCGCCCAGCCCTCCGGGTCGCCGGCGTGGAGGCCGGTGACACCGGGCCGGACGATGTCGCGGAGCACGCCCACGGGCGAGGCCACGCACGGCACACCGCACGAAAGGTACTGGAGCGCCTTGAAGCCGCACTTCCCCCGCGTCCAGGGGGTGTCGTCCAGGGGGTAGAGCCCCACGTCCAGCGACGCGAGCACCTCCGCCTCGCGCTCGGCGGACCAGCGCACCCGTTCGAACGCGACCCCGGGAAGGCGCGGCTCG
>DATIKQ010000120.1:0-110136 GCA_035477395.1 Longimicrobiales bacterium | reverse complement strand
ACAAACTGAAAGTGACTACCAGAAAGGCGTACGGTTTTCGGACCTTCAAAGCCATGGAAATCGCCTTGTATCACACCCTCGGCGCCCTACCTGAGCCGGAATCCACCCACAGATTCTGCTGAAGAACCAGAAACCTCTGCTGACTTCCTTGAACATAGTCGGCGATAGGAACGCCACGGAAAGAATCGGGCGGCTCCAAGTGTCCTGGTCGGCGCCCGAACTCAATACACTCGAGGGAACGTACGTTGAGTCTGCGGTGGTCTGCTCGAACCCCAGAGTGGGGAACATCGCGAAAGCATCTCCGAACCTGATTCCACCCACCGCCACCGCAACCGTCCCGCTTATGGCTCCCGCGTCCCCAGAGGGGACCGCAAAGCCCGCTGTCAGGTTGTCGGTCAGGAATGACTTCAGTTGGGTCGATCCAATCAGGTCAAACGCCGAGCCGACTGCCGCACCAAGTAGGTTGGTCGAGACCGTCATGCCGTCTGGACCGCTGGAGTTCCAGTCGAAGCCGACTGCGAACGCGACGTCCTGGTACTGCTTCGGCAGCGGAATGCCGCGCAAGGCAGAAACCCCGCGTCCCGTGGCGGCCGAGTAGTCCTGAACTGACATGACGCTGTCGCCCACTACGCCTCGTGCTGCCTGAACGGCCTGTGCCGAGACCCCAATCGGTAGCGAGGCAAGAGAACCCACCACCACCGCCATCCACACTGGGCTACGCATCGGCGTACCTCTTGAGAAGGGAGCGCGTAAAGTGCGAATACGACCACAACCATTCGTCCCTGGGGGTAGAGTACCGCACGCGCTATGTGCCATCGCCTGCAAGGGTCGCGGCTAGACTGTGGTGGTCGAGCCGCCTCTCCAGCCGAGCTGGCACATGACGCGCGATCTCCGCCCCCAGCACTTCACCCCCCCCACCGCGACCATAGCGCACACAAAATCACCCGCCACGGCATGGCCGCAGCGGGTGGGCAAAATCGGCTCAAGGAGAGCGCCGGCATAGTGCGTCACGGAAATCCCGGGGCTCGGGTTTGTCCCCGAGGAGTGCCGACACAATAGGGAGGGCAAGGCCACCGCGCCACTCTATTCGCACAGCCTATCCGGGAACGCCTCTCGAATCCCATCGCAACAAGCAGGGCCGATCACCCCGCCGAAGCGGAGCAACCGGCCCTTTCACGAATTGTTCTGATTCAATGGGACACGGTCGTGGTCAGCTAGCGGCCCCTCAACCCCACCTCGGCGCCGGCGTGGAGCCTCAGCCCGAGAGCACCGACCACCTTGAGAATAGCGTCGAACCCGGGGCTCCGCTCGCCGGACAAGGCCTTGTACAGGCTCTCACGGGACAGGCCGGCGTCGCGCGCAACCTGGGTAATGCCCTTGCCCCGCCCCCAGTTCCTTCCGAAAGCACACCATCCGGTCGGTGACGGAGAACCCCAGCCGCTCGTGGGCCGCCAGGCTCACCTCGTTGTCAGGGGCGGTGTCACTGGCGATCTCGGTGTGCCCGCGCTCGCGGGCCCACGCCTCCGCAGCCTCCACCAGCGCCTCGCCCACGCCCCGCCTGCGGAGGTCGGGGTCCACGTACCAGCCTTCGATGTAGGGTACGGGCGAACTGCGACAGCCTTCTGCGTAGCTTCGGAGCCCCATCTCGAGGAAGCCGCCCAGGCTGCCCCCCGCTTCACGGTCGGCGACGAACACGGCAACCGGAGCGACGGCGGACTCCAGGAAACCACTGACCTCCCGCGTGTGCTCGTCGTCGTCCGACGTCGGCCAGAGGGCGCGGCGCATGCGCAGCCACTCGGCGCGGTCAGTTCCGACGGGGGCCCTGATGAGCATTCCGAGGGGGGTTCGGGGCGTGGGTGAGTCCCTGGGGGTGCGGGCACGATACGGGCACGCCCCATGGTTCGCCAGAATCAGTCATCGGGTGCGCGGCCTTGCCGACCGGCAACCAACGGGATCACACTGTAATTACCGCTTCCCTCCCACCTGCTCCATGCCATGAGGACCAGGATCATCCGTATCGGCAACTCCCGTGGCGTCCGCATCCCCAAGCCGCTGCTCGAGGAGGCCGGCCTGGAGGGGGAAGTGGAGCTGCGCCTGACCGACGCCGGCATCGTCATCGAGTGGGCGGGGCGCCCCCGCGCTGGCTGGGCCGAGGCAGCGGCGGCCCTGCGCGCGTCGGACGACTCCTGCCTCCTCAACGAGCCCGTGCCCACCGAGTTCGACGAGGCCGAATGGGTGTGGTAGGCAGCCCCCCTCGGCGAGGCGACGTGTACTTGGTCGCCCTCGATCCGCCGACCGGGCGGGAGATCCGGAAGACCCGCCCCTGTCTCGTCGTCTCCCCCGATGACCTGAACCTCCATCTGAGCACGTACACCGTCGCGCCCATGACCACCCACGGCAGGAGCTACCCCTTCAGGGTGCCATGTCGCTTCGAGCGCAAGGACGGGCACATCGTGCTCGACCAGCTCCGCACCGTCGACCGGGCCCGCATGGTGAAGCGCCTGGGCCGGGTACCCGCGCCCACCCTCTCCAAGGTGCTCCGCGTTCTCCAGGAGATGTTCGCGGAATAGCCGAGGGGCCGGCCGCACCACCCCGGTGCAACCGACCCCCCTTCCAACAAACCCCTGGCGACGTCCGAAGGATGTCGCCTGCTGAGGAGGATCTCCGAACCCCGGCCGGTCGGCTCTCGATGAGCCTCCCGATTCCCCGGGGTTCGGAGATCCGACGGCTTGATTTCCGAAGCGCCTACGGCGTTTCGGAAATCAGTACATGCCGCCCATCCCGCCGCCGCCCGGCATCGCCGGCCCCTTGTTCTCTTCCTTCTTCTCCACCACCACGGCCTCCGTCGTCAGCAGCAGCCCCGCGATGCTCGCGGCGTTCTGCAGCGCGGTCCTCACGACCTTGGTCGGGTCGATGATGCCGGCCTCGACCAGGTCCTCGTACTCGTTGGTCAACGCGTTGAAACCGTACGCGGCCTTCTTGTTCGAGCGGACCTTCTCCACCACGATGGAGCCCTCGGCGCCGGCGTTGATCGCGATCTGCCGGATGGGGTGCTCCAGGGCGCGGGACAGGATCTGGACGCCGATCTGCTCGTCCTCGCGGTCGAGCTTCAGCTTGTCCAGCACCTTCTGGGCGCGCAGCAGCGCCACGCCGCCGCCGGGGACGATCCCCTCCTCCACGGCCGCGCGGGTCGCGTGGAGCGCGTCCTCCACCAGCGCCTTCTTCTCCTTCATCGCCGTTTCGGTGGCGGCGCCGACATTGATGACGGCCACGCCGCCGGCCAGCTTGGCAAGGCGCTCCTGGAGCTTCTCCTTGTCGTAGTCCGACGTGCTCTTGTCGATGGACACCCGGATCTCGTCGATGCGGCCCTTGATCTTCGCCGCCTCGCCGCCGCCGTCGATGAGCGTGGTGTTGTCCTTGTCGATGACGACACGCTTGGCCTTGCCCAGGTCACCGAGGACGGTGTTCTCGAGCTTGAAGCCCACCTCCTCGGAGATCACCTGACCGCCGGTGAGGACCGCGACGTCCTGGAGCATGGCCTTGCGGCGGTCGCCGAACCCCGGCGCCTTCACCGCGGCCACCTTCAGCGTGCCGCGGAGCTTGTTCACCACCAGCGTGGCCAGGGCCTCGCCCTCCACGTCCTCGGAGATGATCAGCAGGGGCTTCCCCAGCTGGGCGACCTTCTCCAGGACCGGGAGCAGGTCCTTCATGGAGGAGATCTTCTTGTCGTGGATCAGGATGAGCGGGTCGTCGAGCACCGCCTCCATCCGCTCCGGGTCCGTCACGAAGTAGGGCGACAGGTAGCCGCGGTCGAACTGCATGCCCTCGACCGTCTCCAGGGTGGTCTCGAGGCCGCGGGCCTCCTCCACCGTGATGACGCCGTCCTTGCCGACCTTCTCCATGGCGTCGGCGATCAGGTTGCCGACCTCCACGTTGTTGTTCGCGGAGATGGCGCCGACCTGGGCGATCTCCTTCTTCCCCTTGGTCGGGGTGGAGAGCTTCTTGAGCTCGGCCACCACGGCCTCCACGCCCTTGTCGATCCCGCGGCGGATGGCCATGGGGTCGGACCCGGCGGTGACGTTCTTGAGGCCCTCGCCGAAGATCGCCTGGGCCAGCACGGTCGCGGTCGTGGTGCCGTCACCGGCGGCATCGGAGGTCTTGGTGGCGACCTCCTTCACCATCTGGGCGCCCATGTTCTCGACCGGATCCTCGAGCTCGATCTCCTTGGCCACGGACACGCCGTCCTTGGTCACGGTGGGGGAGCCGAACTTCCGGTCGAGGACCACGTTGCGGCCCTTGGGGCCCAGGGTGGCCTTCACGGCCTGGGCCAGCTTGTCTACGCCGATCTTGAGGCGCGCCCGCGCCTCGACGTCGAAATGGAGCTCTTTGGCTGCCATGTTTTCTATCTCCTGCGATCGAGTCGGATGCGTTGCGCTGGATTACTTTACGATGGCCAGGACGTCGGATTCACGGAGGATGAGGAACTCCTCACCGTCCAGCGTGATGTCCGTCCCGCTGTACTTTCCGTACAGGACCTTGTCGCCGACCTTCACGTCCGGCGCCAGGCGCTTCCCTTCCTCGGAGAGCTTGCCGGGTCCCACGGCCACGACGTGGCCCTGCGACGGCTTCTCCTTGGCGGTATCGGGGATGTAGAGGCCGCCCCTCATCTGCTCGGCCTCCTCCATCGCCTTGACCACCACGCGATCGGCCAGGGGCTGGATCCTGGAAGCGGTGTTCTTTCCCATCAGGCCTTCCTCCTCTGTAACAGGGCTGACCCAAAAAAAGTGAGTTGCTGCAGGGATGTCAGCTTCGTTAGCACTCCATTGCCATGAGTGCTAACAACGAGGGAAATCTGACGGGTCCGGGGAGGATGTCAAGACGGCAGGGGCGGGCGAAGGGGGGCGGCGGGCGCCCCTCGGCGGCCGGAGTTCAGCCCCGGGAGGTGAGCGCCTCCATGCGGGCCACCCCGTCCAGCCCCACGATGGCGTGCACCACCTCGTCCGCCATGGCGGGCTCCAGCCAGTGGCCGAGCTCCGCCAGCGCCCGGAAGGACGCCCGGGCCTCCTCGTAGGCCCGCTCCAGCACGGCGCGCGCCGAGCCCCGGAACAGGCTCTCCACCGCGCCCGGGGCCACAGGCTCGCCGCCGCGGAAGCGGGCCAGGGCCGCCTTCTCCGCCCCGGTGCCGTGGTGGAAGGCCTGGGAGGTGAGGAGATTGTGGCTCCGCCGCCCCAGGTCGAACTCGAAGTCGGTGAGGTCGTCCACGATCTGGAAGGCCGTGCCCAGGCGCGCCACCGCCGGCTCGGCGGCGGCGAACTTCACCGCCGTGTCCCCGTCCTCGAGCACCGAGGGCGCCGCAAACGCCAGCGCGAAGAGCGCGCCGCCCCGGACGCGGTGCACCCGCTCCACCATCTCCTCGGGCGTCGGGACCTCGTCCACCCCTCCCTCCTCCGAGCCCTCCAGCCTCCCGATGGACGCCATGCGGTCCAGGAGCCCCCGGAGCACCGCGTCGCGCTGGGCACCGTCGAGGAGCCTCGCGTGCTGCCCCCGGTCGAGCGCCCGGCGCAGGAGCCGCTCGAAGGCCAGGAGCTGGAGGATGGAGCGGAAGCGGGCGCCGGAGACGGGCGCCAGGGGGAGGAGGCTCTTGTCCTGGTCGTCGAACAGGTTGTCCGCCGCCGTGATCGTGCCCTTGATGCAGAAGTTGAGCTCGGAGTAGAGGCGGAGCCGCTCCGCGCCCACGCCCAGCGACGCGAAGATGGACCGGAACAGGATGAGGAAGAAGTACTCCTGCACGAAGTGGAGCCCCGCCGGCGCCAGCGCCTCGGCGGCGTCGGGAACGTGGGGCTCGGCGGCGCGGAACTCGCTCCCCAGCACCTCCCGGAGGTCGGCGTAGAGCGTGCGCACGGCGTCGGCCTGGCCTTGGACGTCGGGGGCCAGGCGCCGCCAGACGCCCTGCTCTTCCAGGAGGCGGACCGCCGCGTGGGACCGGAAGACGGGAGATAGGGTCATGGGTGCGAAGAGCGCTGGGTTTCGTTCTGCGGAGCCGGTAATCTAGCCCCGGTCACCCGGCTGCGGCCATGTGCCGGCCGGCCAGGGCGAGGCCGTACAGCGTGAGGTACGGCTCGATGCGGTCCACCGTGGCCAGGTGGGGCCCGAGGATCTTGCAGAACCCGCCCGTGGCGACCACGAGGGCGTCGGGCTTGCTCCACTCCGCCTTGATGCGGCGAACGATGCCGTCCACGCCGTCCACGGCCTGGTAGAACACCCCGCTCTGGATGCAGGTCTCCGTGCGCCGCCCGATGACGAGCCCGGGGGGCGCGAGCTCCACCCGCGGGAGCTTCGCGGTGCGCTTGTCCAGCCACTCGAGCCCCGCCGATAGCCCGGGCGAGATCACGCCGCCCAGGAAGACCCCGTCGGCGGTGATGCAGTCGAAGGTGGTGGCCGTCCCCATGTCCACCGCGATGGTGTCGCGGCCGAACATCTCCCGCGCCGCCAGCGTGTTCACGATGCGGTCGGCGCCGACCGACTTGGGCTCCTCCACGTCCATCCGGATGGGGAGGGCGGACTCGGGCCCCACCACCACCACCGGCCCCCCGAGGAGGCGCTCCAGGCTCCCGCGCCACACGTAGGTGGCGGAGGGGACCACCGAGGCGACCACGCCCTGGGTGATGCTGCGCGGATCCAGATCCGCGCCCGAGAGGAACACGCGCAGGAGCGCCGTCAACTCGTCCACCGTGCGCGGCACGACGGAGCTCACGCGCCAGTGGTGCGCCATGTCCAGGGGCGAGGGAGCGAGCCCCACGACCGTCTCCGTATTGCCCACGTCCACCACGAGTTGCATGACCCCTCCTCTCGAGGATCCCCTCTACGCCAACCGCACGCTCCCCGCCGTCACCGCTACCCGCCCCCCGTCGGGACGCTCCAGGAGGAGCGCCCCCGCGGGCCCGATCCCCCGGGCCGTCCCTGGCCCGGCCTGCTGCGTCACGACCGCCCGGTCCCGGAGGACGTCGCGCCGCTCGAGCTCACCCCGGATCTCCCCGTCCAGTCCCTTGGCCGAGCGGGGCACGAGGGCGTGGAGTTCGTGAAGGAGCGCCGTGCCCAGCTCGCCCACCGAGACCCGCGCCGAGGTGGCGCCCTCCAGCGCCGCCGCCTGCAGCGCGACTTCCCCCGGCAGCGCTCCGGGAGCGACGCGGAGGTTCATGCCCACCCCCGCGACCACGGCGCCGTGGACATGCTCGCACAGGATGCCTCCCACCTTGAGCCCTCCCAGCTGGAGGTCGTTGGGCCATTTGATCCCCACCGTCACGCCGGGGCACGCGCGCTCCGCCGCGCGGGCCGCGGCCACGCCCACCACGAGGGGGAGGTGGGGCGGCACGAGCCCGGGGCACGGGAGGAGGACGGAGATCCAGATTCCCGAGCCCGGGGGAGAGTGCCACACGCCCCCGCTCCGCCCCCGACCCGAGGTCTGCTCCTCGGCGACCACCACCGAGTACCGGCCCGCCCCCTCCGCGGCGAGCTCCCGGAGCCGGTCGTTCGTGCTCCCCAGGACGTCGTGCGCCTCGAAGCGATCGGCGCGCCACACGCGGGCCCACACGTGGACCGGCTCGCCGTCCCAGTGGGTGAGGAGCGCCATGCGCTGTGCCTACCGCACGACCCGGAGTGAGACGTCGGCGCTCGGCGCCGAGTGGGTGAGCGCCCCGATGGAGATGAAGTCCACCCCCGTCTCGGCGACCGCGCGCACGGTGGCGAGCGTCACGTTCCCCGAGGCCTCGGTCTCCGGGCGCTGGGCGCCCTCGCGGCGCACCCGCGCCACGGCAGCGCGGAGCGCGTCCGGCGGCATGTTGTCGAGGAGGATGCGGTCGGGACGGAGGGGGAGGACCTCCTCCAGCTCCTCCAGCGTCCGGACCTCCACCTCCACCGCCAGCCCCTGGTCGTTGGCCTCCATGGCCGCCTTCGCGGCCCGGGCCACACCGCCGCACGCGTCGGCGTGGTTGTCCTTCACGAGCACCATGTCGTGGAGGCCGACGCGGTGGTTCTGCCCGCCTCCCGCCCGCACCGCCGCCTTCTCAAGGAGGCGCCACCCGGGCGTGGTCTTGCGCGTGTCGAGGATGCGGGCGCCGGTGCCCGCGACCTCGTCCACGAAGCGCCGGGTCAGCGTGGCGATCCCCGAGAGGTGGCCCAGGAAGTTGAGCGCCGTGCGCTCCCCCACGAGCACGCTCCGGGTGCGGCCGCGCACGCCCGCGAGGATGGTCCCCGGCTCGACCCGGGCGCCGTCGGGGACGGGGAGCTCCACGACCACGTCCGTGTCCACGGCGCGGTATACCTCCCTGAGACAGTCGGTGCCCGCGACCACGAGGGGCGCCTTGGCCACAATGACGGCCCGCGACCGGTGGGCCTCGGGGATGGTCCACTGTGTGGTCCAGTCCCCTTCCCCCAGGTCCTCCTCCAGCGCGAGCTGGACGAGGGCCGAGCGGGCCCGGAGGAGCGCGGCGTGGTCGGGGAAGGTCATGGCGTCGGGGCCTGGGGGGCGAACGCCAGCCAGCCGCTGGCGACGAGGACGACGTAGACGGCGCTGAGCGCCAGCCGGTACCAGCCGAACACGGCCAGCCCGTGACGGTCTAAATAGCTCACCAGCCAGCGCACCGCCAGCGCCGCGGATGCGGTGGCGACGAGGATCCCCACCGCCACGGCCCCCGGCCCGAGCTGGGCGAGCATGGACGGATCCGACCCCAGCGCGTCCTTCGCGGCCTTGTAGACGCACGCGCCGCCCAGGGTGGGGAGCGCCAGCAGGAAGCTGAACTCGGCTGCCTGGCGCGGCCGCAGCCCCACCAGCATCGCGGCCACGATGGTGATCATGGAGCGGCTCGTGCCGGGCCACATGGCCATGCACTGCATCACGCCGATGAAGGCGGCCGCGCGCCACGACAGCGCCTCGGGGTCGGGGCCGCTCCCCTCCTTGCCGAAGCGGCGCCGCTGCCACGCCCCCATTCCCACCATGACGGCGCCCCAGAACGCCAGCGCCGCGATGACCGCGGGTGGGTTGAAGAGGCGCGCCTCGATGGCGTCGTCCAGGAGGGGGCCCAGGACGCCCGCCGGGAGGAAGGCCACCACGAGGAGCCCCAGGAGGCGGCGCCCGGCCGGGTTCCGCCCCCGGAGGCCGTCGAGCATCGCGAGCACGCGGGGCCAGTAGAGCCCAAGGACGGCGAGGACGGCACCGCCCTGGATGACGATGGCGAAGGCGTCCACCGCCGCCTTGGTCTCGGGCGGCCGATCCAGCCCCAGGAGGGCGCTGGCCAGGATGAGGTGTCCTGTGGAGCTCACGGGGAGGTACTCGGTGATCCCCTCCACGAGCCCCAGGACGGTGGCTTCCCAGAGGTTCATCGCGCCATCACCCGCTCGTAGACCCGCTCGTACATGGGCACCACCGAGGCGGCCGAGAAGCGCTCCACCGCCACCCTGCGCCCGGCCTCGGAGAGGGCGCGCCGCCGCTCCGGGTCCGAAAGGACCTCGATGCCGGCATCGGCCATCTCCTCGACCGAACCGGGCGGAAACAGGTACCCGGACACGCCGTGCTCCACCACCTCGGGGAGCCCGCCGGTGTGCGATGCGATCACCGGCGCCCCGCACGCCATGGCCTCGAGCGCGGCCAGGCCGAACGACTCGGTCTCAGACGGAAGCAGGAAGAGGTCGGCGCACGCCAGCAGTTCCTCCACCGAGGCGTGCTTGCCCAGGAAGAGGACCCGGTTGCGGATCCCCAACTCCTCGGCGAGCACGGCGGCGCGGGGCCGCTCGGGGCCGTCGCCGACGAACACCAAGCGGGCGTTCACCTTCTCCGAGATGCGGGCGAAGATCCGCACCACGTCGTCCACCCGCTTCACCGGGCGGAAGTTGGAGATGTGCATGACGATCTTCTCGCCCCCGGGCGCCAGCGAGGAGCGGTGGCACGGCGCGAGGCCGGGGCGCCAGTGGTCCACGTCGATGAAGTTGGGGATGACGTCGATGCGGTCCCGCGGCACGTCGAAGTCCCGCACCGTCTCGCGGCGGAGGAACTCGGAGACGGCGGTGAGCCCCTGGGAGCGGAGGATGGAGAAGCTGGTGATGGGGCGGAAGGAAGGGTGGAGCCCGACCAGCGTGATGTCGGTGCCGTGCAGCGTGGTCACGATGGGGAGGTCGCGCTCCGGCGCCAGCATCTCCCGTGCGATCCAGGCCGAGGTGGCGTGCGGGATGGCGTAGTGCACGTGCATGAGGTCCAGCCCCTCCCGCAGCGCCGTGTCGTGGATTGCCACGGAGAGCGCCAGGGAGTAGGGCGGATGCTCGAAGAGGGGGTAGTCCTCCATCTCCACTTCGTGGAAGAACACCCGTTCGCGGAAGTGCCCCAGGCGGAACGGCTGCGCGTACGACACGAAGTGGACCTCGTGGCCGCGGGTGGCCAGCTGGAGCCCCAACTCCGTGGCCACCGCGCCCGAGCCCCCGTACGTGGGATAGCATGTGATCCCGATCTTCACCGGCACTCCTCCCGTTCCATCATCGTGCCTTTTCCAGCCCGCCGCGTGCGAGCCACGCCTGCACCACCGCCTCCACACGCTCCGGGAGCGGCAGCGTCGCGTCCAGCGCCGCCGTGTCGGGCGGAAGCTGGTTCCGGAACCAGGTGAGTTGGCGCCGCGCGTACCGCCGGGTCGCCGCCGCCACGTCCGCCACCGCCTGGTCCAGCGTGCGCTCCCCCCGCAGGTGGGCCACGATCTCCCTGTACCCCACGCCCGTCATCCCGGGTGCCCCGGGCCCGTATCCCCTGGCCAGGAGCCCGGCCACCTCGGTCACCAACCCCTCCTCCACCATCCGCCGGGCCCTTGCCTCGATGCGCCGGTCCAGATCCTCCCGGGGGAGGTCGAGGCGCACGACCACCGCCTCGACGGCCTTCCCGTCCGCGGGCGCCGAGCGGTGCCATGCGGAGAGGGGGCGCCCGGTGAGGAGCGCCACCTCGAGCGTGCGCGACAGCCGCTGGGGCCCCCCTTCGGCCGCCAGCGCCGCGCGCTCCGGATCGAGGCGCCGCGCCCAGGCCCCCAGGAGCTCACGGGGCTGCGCCGCGAGCCAGCGCCGCAGCGCGTCGACCCGCTCCCGGTCTAGCTCGGGCTCGGCGAAGATGGGGGCGAGGAGCGCGCGGAGGAAGAACCCGGTCCCCCCCACCAGAAGGGGGAGCCGAGCGCGCTCCTCGATCTCCGCGATCCAGCTCCGCGCCTCCCGCGCGAAGCGCCCCGCCGAGTAGCGCTCGTCCGGGTCCACGAGGTCGAGGCCGTGGTGGCGCACGCGGGCGCGCTCCGCTGCCGTGGCCTTGGCCGTGCCCACGTCCATCCCCCGGTACACCTGCCGCGAGTCCACGGACACGATCTCCGATGGGATGACGGCGGCGAGCGCCAGCGCCAGCTCCGTCTTCCCGGTCGCCGTGGGCCCGACCAGGGCGAGGACGCGCGGGGTGCTCAAGACGAGCGCCCGAAGCGCCGCTCCAGCTCCCCCCGGGAGAGCCGCACGATGGTAGGGCGCCCGTGCACGTCGTGGTGGGGGAGCTCGGTCGCGAAGAGACGGTCGAAGAGCTCTTCCATCTCCGCATCCGTGAGGCGCTGCCCTGCCTTGATGGCGCTCTTGCAGGCAAACGTCTTGGCGATGCGCTCGTGCTGGTTGCGCGCCGAGCGGACCAGCTCGGAGCCGTGCGTGAGCTCGTGGATCATCTCGCGGAAGGCCCGCTCCGCCTGGAACCACGGGTGGGGGTCGGGGACGGCATGGACGATGACCGCATCGCCTCCGAACCCCTCGACCTCGAACCCCGCCCTGGCCAGGAGCCCGGAGAGCTCGGCAACCTGCGCCACCTCGGCCGGCGTGAGCCGCAGCGTCAGGGGGAAGAGGAGGCGCTGGCTCTCCTGGCCCTCCGCGCCGAAGGCGCCCATGAGGCGCTCGTAGAGGATGCGCTCGTGCGCCGAGTGCTGGTCCACCAGGAGGAGCCCGTCGCGGGTCTCGGCCAGGATCCAGGTGTTCATGAGCTGCCAGAGCCGCGGCCGCGCGGCGCCGACCGGGGGCGTCTCCAGCGCGGGGGCAGCGCTTCCTCCGGCTCCGGGCGTGGCGGTGCCGGCGGCGAAGAGCGCCATCTGCGTGTCGCGGAGCGGCGCCGCGGCCCCCGTCTCCCGGACCTGCAGCGGAGGCGGTGCCGTCGCGACCTCGAAGGTCGCGGCGCTCCCCTCGCCCTCCAGGGCGGTCCGCACCGCGGTCTCCACCGCCGCCTCCACCTCCGCCTGCTCCCGGAAGCGCACTTCCGCCTTGGCGGGGTGGACGTTCACGTCCACGTCGCCACCGGGGACCTGCACGTAGAGGATGATCCACGGGCGCACGCCGTGGGCGATCGTGGTCCGGTACCCGCGCTCCGACGCGCGCACGAGCGCGGGCGACCGGAACGGGCGGCCGTTGACGAAGAGGTGCACCCGGCGGAGCCCGGGCTTGGCGGCGTCGGGACGCTGGACCAGTCCCCGGATCTGCACGCCGCCCACCTCGCCGGACACCGCAACGAGCGTTCCGGCCTCCTCCCCGGGCCAGAGCTGCACCAGCCGGGTGGCCGCGTCCGAGGCAGGCGCCACCTCCAGCAGCGTGCGCTCTTCGGAGGTGAGGGTGAAGGCCACACGGGGGTTCGCCAACGCCAGGGTCGTGAGGGTATCGCCCACCGCCCTCGTCTCCGCCGCGACCGACTTGAGGAACTTGGCCCGGGCGGGCGCGTTGAAGAACAGGTTGCGCACGTCCACGGTGGTGCCGCGGCGCCGGGGGAAGTCCTCCACCCCCGAGATGCCCCCGCCCTCGCACGTGATCCGGGTTCCCACCTCGTCCCCCTCCTCCCGCGTCTCGAGCGCCAGGCGCGAGACGGCCGCGATGGAGGGGATGGCCTCGCCGCGGAAGCCGAAGGTGCGCACGCCCCTGAGGTCGTCGGCGGAGGTGATCTTGGAGGTGGCGTGCCGGTCGAGGGAGAGGAGCGCGTCCTCACGCCCCATCCCCACCCCGTCGTCGGTGACCCGGATGCGCCGCTTCCCCCCGCGCTCCACCGCCACCTCCACCCGCGTCGCCCTGGCGTCGAGGGCGTTCTCCACGAGCTCCTTCACCACCGAGGCAGGGCGCTCCACCACCTCGCCCGCGGCGATCTGGTTCGCCACGGCGTCGGGGAGGATGTGGATGCGTCGGGGCACGGTGGGCTCCTGAGGGGGGGATTGCGGCCGGGGGACTGCTTCGCTACCCCGCGAGCCCGTAAAAGCTACGGGCGTTGGCGGTGGTGCGCGCGGCCACCGCCTCCACGCTCTCGCCCAGGTGGGCGGCCACCGCCTCGGCCACGTGGCGCACGAAGGCGGGCTCGTTGCGCTTCCCCCGGAAGGGAACGGGCGCGAGGTACGGGGAATCGGTTTCCACGAGGAGCCGTCCCGCGGGCACCTCGCGGAGCAGGTCTGCCACCGTGAAGGTGCGGAAGGAGGCGATCCCGGAGAAGGACACGTGCCACCCCCGGACCATGGCCTCCTCGAAGGCGCGTGCGCCCCCGGTGAAGCAGTGGAGCACCCCGCGGATCGCCCCGGGAGCGGCGCGCAGCGCCGCTGCCACGTCCTCGTCGGCCTCCCGGGCGTGCACCACCACGGGGAGCCCCGTCTCGGCGCCCAGCGCAAGGTGGAGGTCGAAGAGGCGCCGCTGCACCAGGCGCGGCGAGTGGTCGTAGTGGTAGTCCAGCCCCGTCTCCCCGAGCGCCACCACCCGGGGGAGCGCCGCCAGCTCCCGCAGCCGTCGCTCGGCGTCGGGTGAGGCCCCGCAGGCCTCGTGGGGGTGGACCCCGGCGGTGCACCACACCCCCTCGTGGGAGCGGGCGAGCGCCACGGCGTCGCCGGCGTCGTCCAGTGTGGACGCGATGGTCACGAGCCCTGCCACGCCGGCTTCCCGGGCACGAAGCAACGCCGCCTCCCGGTCATCCCGGAAGGCGGCGTCGGTCAGGTGGCAGTGACTGTCGAAGAGCTCGATCACGGGTTCCGCGGCACGGGGGTCGGCTCCGGCCCTCAGACCGGGGCCGGCTCGGGCTTGGGCTTCTTCTCCCTCAGCTCGCCCAGGCCCCAACGCTTCTGGATCTCCAGGAGGGCGGGAGAGGCGACGAAGATGGAGGAGTACGTCCCGAACGCGATGCCCAGGATGAGGACCATGGTGAAGTCCCGGATCACCGGGCCGCCGAACAGGATCAGCGCCACCAGCACCGCCAGGGTGGTGCCGGAGGTGAGGATGGTTCTGGGGAGCGTCTCGTTGATGGACTCGTTGATCAGCTCCACGGGGTCGCGCTTGCGCGCGCCCTTCTTGTGCAGGTTCTCGCGGATCCGGTCGAAGACGATGATGGTGTCGTTCAGCGAGTACCCCACGACGGTCAGGATGGCGGCCACCGAGGGGAGGTCGAACTCCAGGCGCATCAGCGCCATGAAGCCCATCGTGATCAGGATGTCGTGGATCGTCGCGATCACCGCGGCCATGCCGAAGCGGAGCTCGAAGCGGATGGCCAGGTAGGCGAGCGTGATGACGAACGAGAACAGCAGGGCCAGGATCGCCTTGCGCTGCAGCTCGCCGCCCACCTTAGCGCCGACCAGCTCGGTGCGGACGATCTCGAAGCTCCCGGCCCCGAACGCCGTGTTGATCTCCGACTCGATCCCCGCAGCGATGGCTTCGAGGGAGACCCCTTCCTCCAACGGCGCTCGGATGACGAACTCGTTCTCCTCGCCGAAGCGGGTGAGGGGCGGGGCCTGGGCTCCGCCGAGCGCGCTGCGCAGGTCACCCGCGTCCACGCTCGCCCCGGTGAAGCGCACCTGCACGAGCGCGCCCCCGGAGAAGTCCACACCGTAGGGCACCCACGAGCCCAGGGTGACGAGGTTCACGGCGATGGCCACCAGGCCGATGCCGATGACCGCCGCCGAGAAGGTGTAGGCCTTCTTGCGGTTTTCGATGAAGTGGAATCTGGCGTTGGCGAAGAATCTCATGGCGGGTCAGATGCTGATGGGATCCGTGGTCTTCTTCCCCTGCACGTACACCAGGAAGAAGGTCCGGGTCACGAAGACGGCGGAGATGAACGACGCGATGATGCCGAGGGAGAGCGTCACGGCGAAGCCCCGCACCGGCCCCGTCCCGAACTGGAACAGGATGAGGGCGGTGAGGAGGGTGGTCAGGTTGGAGTCCACGATGGCCGACATGGCGTGCGTGAAGCCCTCGTCCACGGCGGTCCGGGTGGCGCGTCCGGCGGCGAGTTCCTCCCGGATGCGCTCGAAGATCAGCACGTTGGCGTCCACCGCCATCCCGATGGAGAGGATGATCCCTGCGATGCCGGGGACGGTGAGCGTGGCGCCGAGCCCCGCCAGCGCACCCATGAGCATGACGGTGTAGAACACCAGCGCGCCCACGGCGAGCATCCCGGCGGCCCGGTAGTAGACCACCATGATGAGAACGACGAAGAGGATCCCCAGCGTGCCGGCGATCTTGCCCTGGTCGATCGAGTCGCGTCCCAGCGACGGCCCCACCGTGCGCTCCTCGATGATGTTGAGCTTCGCGGGAAGCGATCCGGCGCGCAGAACCAGCGCCAGGTCGGCGGCTTCCTCCATGGGCGTGCCTGCCCCCATCTCGATCTGGCCGCGGGCGCCGATGCGGTCCCGGATGACCGGGGCGCTCATCACCTCGCCGTCGAGCACGATGGCCAGGAAGTCACCGACGTGCTGACCGCTGAAGCGCTGGAACAGGCGCCCTCCGGCCCGGGACAGCTCGAACTGGACCTGCGGCTGGTTGAACTGGGGGTCGCGAGCGGCGACGGCGCTCTCAAGGTACTCGCCGGTGAGGAAGGGCTTCTCCTCGAGGACGTAGAGGCGCTTGTAGTTCCGCGCCCCCCGCCCCTCCACGTCGGCGCCCCACTGGAGCACCTGGTTGCGGGGGAGCGCCCGCTGCACCTCGGGGAGCGCGAGGAAGTGCTGGGCCGCGGCGACGTCCTCCACCGCGACCAGGAACGTCCCCTCGGAGTCGCCGAAGTTGAGCAGGGACGAGAGCGGTCGGAGCGCCGTCTCGGCGGCGGCCGCTGAATCGGCCGCCTGGCTCGCCGCGGTGTCCGCGGCGATGGATGCGGCTCCCGCCGCGGTGTCGCCCGCGGCGGTGGTGTCGCCTCCAAAGAGGAGCTCCTCGATGTTGCCGCCCCTGTCCGCGGTGCCCTCCACTGCGCGCCCCATGGCGCGGATGGAATCCACGCCCAGCGAGGCGACGATGGCCCGGTCCATGCGTGCGAGCGCCGCCTGCATGTCCGCCGACGGGAGCACGAGCTTGAACTCCAGGAAGGCGGCGGACTGGATGATCCCCTTGGCTCGAGCTTCGTCGGAGATCCCCGCCAGCTCCACGATGAGCCGGTCGTTTCCGGCCTTCTGGATGAGGGGCTCCTCGACGCCCAGCTCGTCGATGCGCGTGCGGATGATCCGGTCCACCCGGTCGATCACATCCGCCTTCGCGTCGTCGGTGAGCGTGCCGTCGGGGTCGTCGACCTCGAGCACGAGGTGCATGCCGCCCTGGAGGTCCAGCCCGAGCTTGAGCCCTTTGGCGTAAAGCTGCCAACCCGCCACGGCCACCATCAGGGTGATGATGACGAGGCGGCCTCTGACCGTGTTGAGCATGTCCGGCGCGTTGGTCCGCGGAGGAGAAGGAGCCCCGAAGGGCTGGGGGACAACAGCCTGTAAAGCTGTCCCCCCCCCAGGGGTGTGTCAATCGCGCCCCCCCTGGGGTGGCGGGCCCCTGCTCTCCAGCGACCCGCTCAGAGGAGGGCGCGGCGCAGCACGGCGTGGACCCGCGCCAGGAACCGATCCGGGTCCACCGACTTCTCCACGTAGTCGTCGGCCCCCGCCTCAAGGAGCTCGGTTTCCAGCTTGTCGCTCCCGGTGCCCGTGCGCACGAGGACGGGGAGCGCCGAGGTGCTCACTGAGCCCCGGATGAGGTCCAGGACCTGGCGGCCGTCCAGCCCGGGCATGGCGAGATCCAGGATCACCAGGCTGTAGTCGGGGTCCCCTCCCAGGACCTCCATGCACCGGTGTCCGTCCTCCGCCTCCTCCACCTCGTAGCCGTCCTTCTCCAGGATGGTGCGCATGAGGAGCCGGGCGTCGGCGTCGTCGTCCACGAGGAGGATGCGCGGCGGCCCCTTCGACTCCTGCGCTTCGTTCTCGTCCACGGCCTGGCCCAGCACCCGCTCCACCTCCACCAGGGTGGTCTTCCCCTGGGTGACCCACTCCAACCCGACCTCGTGCAGGCTGCGCATCCCGCCCTGGGCCGCCACCCGGCTCAGCGTGGCCCACCCCTTCCGCTGCTCGATGGCCTGCTGGAAGCGGGGTCCCACGATGAGGACCTCGTTCACGGGGAGCCGGCCCCGGTACCCGGTGAACCCGCACTCTGAGCACCCTACCGCCCGCACCACAGGCTCCACGCCGTGGCGCTCGGTGAGGCGGCGCTCGTCCGGGGTGAGCTGCCCCCGCACCGGCTCCGCGCAGGACGCGCACACCTTCCTCAGCAAGCGCTGGGCGATGGCGCCCCGCATGGTCTGGGCGATGGTGCTGAACTGCAGCCCCATGTCCGCCAGGCGGGTGACCGCGCTCACGGCGTCGTTGGCGTGCACGGTGGCCAGCACCAGGTGCCCCGTCATGGCCGCCTGGGCGGCGGTGACGGCGGTCTCCTTGTCGCGTATCTCGCCCACCAGGATGACGTCGGGGTCCTGGCGCAGCATGGCGCGCAGCGCGCCCGCGAAGGTCATCCCCTGCTTCGTCTCCACCTGGGTCTGCGTGATCCCCGGCATCTCGTACTCGACCGGGTCCTCCACGGTCATGATGTTGACCTTGCCGTCGGCGAGCTCCCGGAGCGCCCCGTACAGCGTCGTGGTCTTCCCCGACCCCGTGGGGCCCGTGACGATGACCACACCGTCTCGGTTCGCCAGGAGGCTCCGGAGCCGCTCTAGCTCCACCTTGGGGATCCCCAGGTCCTCCAGGGTGAGCGCGGCGCTGGAGTCCAGGATCCGGATGACGCACTTCTCCGCGCCGCCCGCGGGGATGGTGGACACGCGCAGGTCGTAGCCCCGGTTCTTGATGCGCACCCGCGCCTTGCCGTCCTGGGGCCGGAGGCGGTCGGCGATGTCCAGCCGCGACAGCACCTTGATCCGGGAGATGACCCGGTTCAGCGCGGTCATGGGGAGGTCCATGTGCTTGCGCAGCACGCCGTCCACGCGGTAGCGCACGGCGCCCATCTTCCGGCCCGGCTCCACGTGGATGTCGCTGGCCCCGGCGCTGATGCCGTCGCGGATGATGAGGTTGGTGAGCTTCACCACCGGGGTGGCGCCCGCGTCCTCCTCGGTGATGGCCTCGGGACCCATCTCCTCGACCAGCTTGAGCATGTCCTCGCTCTCGCCTTCCAGCTGGCCCAGGAAGGCCTCCACCGCCTTCTCCGGCGAGAAGCGACCGTCCAGCGCCTCCTGGATGGACGACGGGGAGGCCACCTCGAAGTGGGCGGTCCGTCCCGAGCTGAAGCCCAGGGCGCGCTCCGCCTCCACGTCGGTGGGATCGCAGGTGGCCACCACCAGGTGCCGGTCGTCCTCGACCAGGGGGAAGACGTGGTGCTTGCGCGCCATCATCTCCGGAATGAGGAGGACGGCGTTGGGGTCGGCCTCGGCGAAGTTGGCCACCTTGACGCGGAAGTACTCCGCCACGAGCAAGGCCAGCTTCTGGTCGGAGACCGCGTACGCCTTCGTGACGGCGCTCCAGGCCTCCGTCGCCCGCGTCCCCGGGGGCACGTCGGGACGCTCGCTCACCGGGAGCGCCGCGCGCTCGGCGATGCGCACGAGCCAGTGCACCGCGCCCGCCGGGCTCCGGGGCCCCTGCCCGCTCACCTTCGCCGGGTCGCCGCTCATCCACCCCTCGCCAGCGTCCGACGCTTGGAACGTTTCTCCTCATACATGGCATTGTCCGCCTCTGAGAGCAGATCCTCGAGGCGCAGGCGCATGTCCCCGTCGTGGCGCGCCATGCCGATGCTCACCGAGAGCTGGTAGGGCTCACGGCTGCTCTGGTTGAACTCCCGGAATCGGTCGCGCAGCCGCTCGAGCAGCAGCTCCGAGCTCTCCCCCGACGCCTCCAGGGCGAGCACGGCGAACTCGTCGCCGCCCAGGCGGCCGATGATGTCCGAGCGGCGGAAGGTAGCCCGCAGGATCTCGGCCACCTTGATCAGCGCCCGGTCCCCGACGTGGTGGCCCAGCGAGTCGTTGATGGTCTTGAACCGGTCCAGGTCCAGAAACACGATGGTGACGCCCCGCGACGTGCGTCGGGCCAGCTTCAGGTACCACTCGCCCAGGTCGGCGAACCCCCGGCGGTTGTAGAGCTGGGTCAGGTCGTCGATGAGGGAGAGGGAGCGCAGCGCGGACAGCAGGCGATGCCGCTCGATGGCGTGGCGCACGGAGCGGGCCAGGAGGCCTCCCGTGAGCTCGTGCTTGATCAGGTAGTCCTGGGCGCCCCCCTGCACGGTGCTCATGGCCAGGCTCTCGTCGTCCTCCTGGGTGAGCACGATGACCGGGGTGTCGGGGGCGAAGGCGTAGGTGCGCTCGAAGGTCACCATGCCGTGGCTGTCCGGGAGCTCCAGGTCCAGGAGGACCAGGTCGATGCCGCCCTCGTTCATCCGCGCGAGGGCCTCGCTCACGCTCCCGGCCCAGTCCAACTCGATCCCGGAGCCCGAACGCACCTCGCCCAGCCGCTCGCGCAGCTCCTCGAGGAACTCGCGATCGGATTCGACCAACAGGACCTTGATGGGCCGCTGGCGCAAGGGCCTCCGCCGACGTCTGGGAGTTGAAGACACCCTTACACTGCCCACCGCCGGGGCACCGTGCGGTGGGCAGCGGGGGCAGGACTCGAGTCGTTAGCAAGGTAACGCGCCCGCCGCACCCGCGCCACGAACCCGGAACACCTGTTTTCAGCCCGGCAGGGGCATTCCCGGACACATCGAGCGGGGCGGCGCCTAGCCGCCGCGGTTGCCCAGGAGCACGCTCCGGAAGAAGGGGGCCACGCGCTCGTCACGGGACTGGGCGAGCCAGAAGAATGCCGCCCTGCGCGTGGCCGGCTCCCGGGCCGTGCGGGCGAGCTCCATCAGGATGGGCACGCCCTCCGCCTCGGGCCGGCGGGAGAGGGCGAAGATCGCGGCGGTGCGTACCTCCTGGTCCTCGCCCTCGTCCGCGGCGACCCCCGCCAGCCCCGCCGTGGCCGCCTCCGCGGCCTCCTGGCCTAGCCAGAACAGCGACGTGCGGCGCACGTCCGCGCCCACACGCCCATCCTCGGCGATGGCCAGGACTTCCCGCCACACCTCCCGCGCGTCGGCCATCATCGCGGGAAGGACGGCCTCCTCCACGCCCCGGCCGCCCGCGCCGCCGCGGGCCGACGCCAGCAGGAACGCCACGGCCTCGGACGCACCCACGGTCGCCAGGTCGCGCGCGCCCGGAGCCCGCGGGTCGCCGCGGCTCAGGAGCTCCACGTCGCGGACCTCCCCGCCCCGCACCAGGACCTCGACCACCACGGGCCCCGGGGCGCAGGCCTGCTCCCGCCACCCCGTCCCCGAACGCCCTTTCCGCTCCCCGAAGAGGCGGATCCCCTGATCGCAGATCTCCACCCCCGGCCGCGCCGGGAAGCTCATCCGCACCACCCCGTCACCCCCGCCGGTGATCCGCTCGGCCAGCCCCTGCCCGAGGGCCCCCACCGGGGTCGCCAGCAGGGCGAGGGCCAGCAGCGCCGCACCGTGCCTCATCGCCGGATGAGGGAGAGGAGGAACTCGGCGATGCGGGGGTCCTTGCTCTGACCGAGCCAGAAGATGGCCCGCTCCCGCAGCTCCGGGTCCTTCTCGGTGCGCGCGACCTCCATGAGGAAGTCCACCGCCTGCGCCTCCTTCCGCTGGGAGGCCACGAAGATGACCTGCTCCTTCATCTCCGTGTCGGGGAGGGAGCCGTAGAGACCCTGGAGGTCGGCGATGGACACCCCCTTGGCCTGCCCCGCCCAGAAGAGCGCCATCTTGCGGACCTCGACGGACTCGGACGGGTCCCTGAGCCGCTCCAGGAGCCAGCGCCGGGACTCCTCCGTGTCGGTCTGGGAGATGGCGAACACCGCCCGCTCCTTCAGTTCCGGGTCGTCGAGCTTGGGATAGAGCTCGAGCAGGTAGCGGACCCCCCCTGCCTGCGGGTTCTGCCCGATCCAGAAGATGGCCTGCTCCCGGACCTCCCGGGACGCCCCGGGGCGCTCGGCGAGCTTCATGAGCACGTCGGCGGCCCGCGCGCTCCCGTGCTGCGAGAGGGCGAACACCGCCCGCTCCTGGATCTGCGGGTCGGCACTCTCCTGGAGAATGAACTCCAGCGCCTGCAGAGCCTCCTCGGTCTTCACCTGGGAGAGCCAGAACACGGCCTGCTCCCGCACCTCGGGGTCGGGATCGGGATTGCGGTGCGCCAGGTCCAGGAGGATGTCCACGGCCTGGTCGTCCATGTGCTGGGCGATGAGGAACACCGCCTTCTTCCGGAGGTCCGCGGAGCACTCGTCCCGGGACTGCAACACCTCCCGCAGAAGGGGCAGCGCCGCGTCCGCGTTCATGTTCAGGAGGGCGCTCAGCGCCGCGGCGCGCACCTCCTGCTCGGGGCCGCACGAGGTGTTGGCCGCCTGCCGCGCGATGGCTGCCGCGGACTCGGCGTCGCCTCGCCGGGCGAGCTGGGCCTCGATGCGCACGCGGAGCTGGTCCGAGTCCCGGGCCGTGCCGGTGCCGGGGAACTGGGCCCGCTGCTGCGCGAGGAGCTCGAGCGCCCGCTGGAGCTCGCTCCGGCCCGTGCCCCGGGAGCGGGCGAAGGCCTCGTAGTAGTACGCATCCGCCACGTAGCCCGATCGGGGATGGCCACTCCGCAGCTCGGCGAAGAGCCGCGCAGCCTCCTCGTAGCGCCGGGCATTGAGCGCCTCCCGGGCCGCCTGGTACGCCTTCGCACCCGGGTCCTCCTGGATCCAGGGGGCAGGCGCCATGCCGCTGGTGGTGCCCATCGCCGGGCCGGCCGGCGCCGCCGGGGCGATCGCCATCGCCGGGACAGTCGGCGCCGCCGGAGCCCTCAACGCGTGCTGAGCAGCGAGCTCGCCCGCCGCGAGGCCCAGGGCGAAGAGGGCCACCGTCATCATCGTCGTCATCGTCATCGTCATCGTCGTCGCACGCATGGGTTCCATCTCCTGTCAGGTCCCGGCCAGCCCCGCACCGGGCGGCACCACCGCCTGGATGCGGGACAGGACTTCACGTCGCTCCATTCCGTCCAGCGTCAGGATGAGCTCCTCGCGAGCCCGCCCCTGGTCTCCCCCCGCCGCCTCCGTCACGCCCACGATCTGCACGAGCACCAGCTCCAGGTCCTCCAGGAGCTCCTCCATCGCAGGGTCCTGCTCCTGTCGCGCGTCCATGAGGAGACGGGTCTCCGTGAGGAGCGAGCGCGCCCACGTCCCCACCGCCGGATCCACCCACCCGCTCGCCCCGTCGGCTCGCACCATGCGGAGCAGGGCCTCCGTGCGCCCCAGGTGCTCCACCGCCGCCAGGCGCAGGATGCCTGGGTCGGCGCCCCCCGTCGCCCCGGCCGGAGCCTCGGCCACCGGAGGCGCCGTCGGCGCGGTCATCCGCCCGATCCCGACCCCCAGCACCAGGACCGCCGCCGCGGCCGCCGCCCAGGCCAACGGGGCGCGCAAGCGTGCCGCGCGCCGGCTCCGTGCCTGGTCCAGGGAGACCACCCCGGATTCCCGAGCCTCGAGGCGCGCCTGGATGGCGCTCCACATCTCGTCCCGCGGTGCCTCCGGGGGCGCGTTGTACTCCTCCCGCAGGAGGCGGGTCAGCTCGTCCGTGCGCTCTTCGCTCATCCCACATACTCCTTCATGGCATCGCCCAGCGTTGCCCTCAGCTTCTCCCGGGCCCGGGACAGCCGGGCCTTGGAGGTCCCTTCCGGGACGCCGAGGATGCCGGCGATGTCGCCGTGTCCGTACCCCTCCAGGTCGTGCATCAACAGCACCGTCCGGTAGATCTCGGGGAGGCCGTCGACCGCTTCCGCCAACCGCTCCCGCGCGCCCACGTCCAGCTCCCGGCGTCCCACCGCCACGGGGGCGGCGTCCTCCAGCGAGCGCTCCCGCCTGCGGTGGCGATCCACCTTCCTCAGCCCGTTCAGGCCCACGGAAACCGCGATGGCGTGGAGCCAGGTGGAGAACGCCGCGTTCCCGCGGAACTGGTCGAGGCGCTGCCAGGCACGCAGGAAGGCCTCCTGCGTGAAGTCCCGGGCCAGGTGGTCCTCGCCCGCCATGCGGTACATGAGCCGGTAGATCCGGTCCACGTTCGCGTCATAGAGGGCGCGGAACGCCGCCTGATCGCCGCCCTGCGCCCGCCCCACCACGTCCATGTCTGTCAAAGAAGAGCTCGTTGGATCGCCGTGGACTCCCTCTTCCGTATCCTGGGACACGACCATTCCGGGAACGGTTGCGTGCTCACACGGTGGCGTCGCCTCGCCCGCCTCCGCTAGCTTGGCCCCCCGCCCAGGTCCCCGCCCCCGTCCCCAGGAGCCGAGCCTTGCGCCGCACCCTCCGTCCTCTCGCCACCGTCGCGGTCGCGGCCGGCGCCCTCGTTCTCGGGTGCGGCGGCGAGGCCAGAACCGGCGACGCCGACCTCCAGGTGAAGTGGAGCTTCGAGCCCTCGCCCCCACGTGTGGGGATGGCCGCGGTGCGGCTGGAAGTGGCCGACGTGGACTGGACCCCCGAGAACGGCGCCACCGTCGTCGTCACGGGGATCCGGGACGGCGTGGAGCTCGTCGTGGACACCGCGCGAGGCCAGGGCGCGGGGCTCTACCTGTCCCCGGAGTTCCGCTTCGAGGTGGCCGGGAACTGGGTCCTGCGGGCGCGGGTGGAGACCACGGACCGGCGCTGGATGGAAGTGGAGCGCCCGGTGACGGTGGAGGCGGGCGGGAGCTGACCCGCGCTCAGCGGCCAGTTCCCCTGCAGCACCTCACGCGTCCACGATCCAGCCGTCGCGGAGCTGGATGATCCGGTTCCCCACCTTCGCGTACTCCTCGTTGTGGGTCACCTGGATGATGGTGGTCCCCTCGCGGTTGAGGCGCGCCAGAAGGTCCATGATCATCCGCCCCTGGCTGGAGTGGAGGCTTCCCGTGGGCTCGTCCGCCAGGATCACCGTGGGCTCGGCGATGACGGCGCGCGCCACCGCGACGAGCTGCTGCTGTCCCCCGGAGAGCTGGTTGGGGTAGAGGTCCTTCTTCCCCACGATCTGAAAGCGGTCGAGGGCGTCGGCGACGATGGCCTCCCGGTCCTTCCGCTTCACGTTCCGGTAGGAGAGCGGGATCTCCAGGTTCTCGTAGACCGTCAGGTCGTCGAGGAGGTGGTACTGCTGGAACACGAAGCCGACGTAGCGCTTGTTCAGCTCGATCCGGGCGCGTGGCTTCATGGCGTGCACGGCCTCACCGTGGAGCCAGTACTCCCCGCGCCAGTCCCCGTCCAGCATCCCCAGGATGGAGAGGAGCGTGGTCTTCCCCGCTCCCGAGGGACCCATGATCGTGACGAACTCCCCCTGCGCGATGTCCACGTCGATGCGCCGGAGCACGAAGGTCTCTCCCGCGCCGGTGCGGAAGGACTTCTCGAGGTTGCGGAGCTTGATCATCAGTTTCTCAGCCTCACCCGATCGAAGCCGTCCCACTGGGACATGTCGGACAGGATCACCACGTCGCCGGGCTTCAGCCCCTCCAGCACCTCGATCTCGTTCACCGAGCTCGCGCCCAGGCGCACGGTGACCCGTTCGGCGTATCCGCCGTCGGGGGTGACGCGGAAGATGCTCACCTGTTGGTTGGCCTGGCCGAAGCTGGGGCGGCCGACGTAGACCACGTCGTCCAGGCGCTCGATGATGACGTTGCCGTCCACGCTCAGGTCGGGCCTGGCGGAGGGCGGGAGGTCCGGAGGAAGCGCCACGTCGATGGTGACGGTTCCGCTCCGCACGGCGGGATCGATGCGCACGACCTGGCCGACGATGGTGTCTGTACGGGTGTCGATGAGCGCCTGCTGGCCCACCACGATGTCCTGGGCCTGGGTCTGGGGGATGCGGATCTCCGCCTTCAGCCGGCCCGGCACCACCACCCGGGAGAGCTGCTGCCCCGACTGCACCCACTGCCCCTCCTGGAGGGGGATGTCCAGGGGTGCCAGCACGCCGGCCACGGGCACGCGCACCTGCATGGAGCCCAGCCGGTCCTGGTTGAACTGCACGAGGTCCTTGAGCCGCTCGATCTGCTCGAGCTGGGCGTCGAGCTGCTCCTGCACCGTCCTCTCCATGACCCCAAGGCGGTCCTCCTCGATCTTCAGCCGGGTCTGGAGCTCCTCCATGCTCTCGCGCGACCGGTCCAGGTCGGCGCGTGCCACCAGGTCCGGGTTCTCATCGAAGAGCTTCTGGTTGGTCTCGTAGACGCGCTTGGTGTCGAGGAACTGCGTGCGCACCGTGGCCACGGTCCCGCGCTGGGTGAGCTCGCCGGTCTGGAGCGACGTGCGCAACTGGGCCAGCGCCGCCTGCGCCTGGGAGAGCTGCTGCTGCGCCTGCAGGAGCTGCATGTCCACATCCGGATTGCTCATGCGCATGATGAGGTCCCCGGCGCTGACCTCGGTCCCAGGCAGGGAGAGGATCTGCTCGATCCGGCCCGCGGTCACGGCGGTGATCCAGCGCATCTGCTCGGGGATCAGCGTCCCCGGCCCGCGCACCTGACGCACCATGGTCCCCTGCTCCACCGTGTCCCGCCACACCGTGGCGGCCTCCACGCTGGGAGCGGCGCTCGGGAGCTGCCGGATGAGCACGGTGATCACGACGAGGCCCACCACGGCTCCGGTGATCCAGTAGATCCGCTTCCTCTTCTTCTGGGGCTTGGTGTCGCGAATGATGTCCACGATAGGGGTCCTTTCGGGGTGAGCCGGATGGCGGGGTGCGTCGCTACTCGGGACGCAGCGGGCGGCCCACCGCGGCCTCCAGCCGGATCAGGTTCCAGTGGAAGTCGTAGACGGCGTTCAGGTAGGCCTGATCCGCCGTGGTGAGGCTGGTCTGGGCGTCGAGGAGCTCGAGGAGCGCGGCGGCGCCCAGGGCGTAGCGGCGCTGCTGCATCTGGAGCTGTTCCTCGGCGAGGCTCCGGTTCCGTTCCTCCAGGCGCACCACCTGGTGCGCCGCGGACAGCGCGTCGAAGGCCTGGGTGACGGCGGTGCGCAGCCGGAGCTCCTCGGCGCGCCTGTCGTGCTTGGCGTCCTCGGCCTGGTTGAACGCCTCCGACACCTGACGCTGGCGGGAGAACCCGGTGAAGATCGGCACCGAGACCTGGAGAGTGAGCTGGAGAGGGAGCTTGGTGAAGTTGAAGGGGAAGGCGTTGTTCTGCGCCAGGGCGGCGGCGCCGAAGGCATCGTCATAGGCGTACCTCCCACAATCTTCCGCCTTGCCCGGGAGCCCTGGGACCCCCGCGAGGAGGGCGTTCCCGAACTGGCAGTCGGAGGCGGCCTGGGCCAGCGACCCCTTCACCTGCCCCAGGACGAAGTCCCGATTCGTCGCCTCCTGGGCGGCGCCCTGCATGCGGCCCGTCACCGAGAAGGACGGGAAGTACTGGCTGGCCACCTGCTTCGCCGTGGCGCCCGCGGCCCGCTCCTGCGCCTCATAGGCGCGCAGCGACGGGTGCGAGCCCATCGCCATGGCCATGAGCTCGTCGCGGTCCCAGCCGGGCTGGAACACGGGGAACGCGCTGGAGAGGCGGGTGTCGGCCCCGAGGTTGGTGCCGAGGCGCTCGGCCAGGAGCGCCATCCCCTCGCGGTACTGGCGCTGCGCCTGGATGAGCCCCACCTCGGCCCGCCCATGATCGACCTCGGCCTGCTTCCCGTCGGTCCCGGCCGCGGCCCCCGACGACACGCGTGAACGCACGATCTGAAGGTTCTGCCCCGCGCGCTCGAGCTGCCGCTGGGCCACCCCGACACCGTCCTGCGCGCGCAGGACCGCCATGTACTGCAGGGCCACCTGCGACTCGAGATCGAACTCCGCCGCCGTGATGCGGGCGTCCACCGCCTGCCGGTTGGCCCGGGCCGCCGGGACACCGAACACGGTGTTCCCGTCCAGCGTCCAGTTGACGCTCAGGTTGTAGTAGGACTGGTACCAGTCCGTGCCCGACGTGCCCAGGTCCACCGTGCCGAAGCGCTGCGCGCCGCCCTCGACCCAGCTGAAGCTCGAGTTGGCGTTCGCGGTGGGAAGGAATCCGGAGTACGCCTCGCGCAGGCGCCAGTCGGCGGCCGAGCGGTCGTTGCGGGTACTCTGGTACGTGGGGTTGAAGTCCTTCGCGAGGCGGATGGCCTCGTCCAGCGTCAGGCTGGGCGGCGCCTCCTGGGCCGACGCCGCCGCAGCGGCGGCGGCCACCAGGCCCAGCGCCAGGGCGGCGACCCGATGCAGGCCCCGCGCTTCCCTCGTTCTCGTCATGGTCCTCGCCTTCCCCTGCCCAGCGTGGAATCTCGGCTCAAGCGTGGAATCTCGGCTCATCTGATGCTTGGACGGGCGCAACCGCCAAAAGGGAAGCTTGCGGATCCCAGGAGCCCCACCCGTCCCGCCCTACGAGCGGGCGTGGGGATCGGGTTTCGCCGGCGCGACCCGACCCCCGAGGACGGCTAGGATGGCCCTGCCTCGGCGACCAGCCGCCGGTGGTAGTCCACCTGCCCCAGGTGCCACATGAGGTGCCCGGAGAGGTGGAGCAGGAAGCGCCGCGTCGTGGCGCCCCGAATGGACGGCGGGAGCTCCCCGGGATACGCGCCGGCCAGCACCTCCTCGGAGAGCCCGGCGAGCACGGGGACCACCTCCGCGCCGCAGGAGCGCACCAGCCCCACGAGCTCGTCGCGGGTCAGGCCTCGCCGGGAGAACTCCTCGTCGCGCCGGCGCACGTAGCCGGAGCGCCCGAGCACGCCTCCCACATAGTGCCGCAGGTTCCCCACGACGTGCAGGACCAGGTTCCCCGGGGCGTTCGTGACCGTCCCCGCCACCCGCCAGAGCGAAGCGTCGTCGGGGTAGCGGGCCAGCTGTGCGGCCAGGGCGTCCAGGTCGCGGCCCACGATGTGGGCGAAGTCGGCACCGAGGGAGCTCTTCATACCTCCACCTCCGTTCGCGGGACGCGGCGGGGCCGGCCCTCCTGGCACGGATCCCGCAGCACGCGAAGATACGGGGGGCGCCGCGGGGGGGCACGCCTCGGGTGTCCCGCCCCGGCGGCCCCGGCTATGTTGCCCCCGCAACGTCCCCTCAAGGAGCGCTCACGGGAATGTCCTCCGACGTCGGCGCCTGGCTCCAGGCCCTCACCCCCCACCTCGACCCGCGCCGCCTGGAGCGGAGCGCACCCCTCGCACCCCTCACCACCTTCCGCATCGGGGGCCCGGCGGACCTGCTCTTCCGCGCCCGCACCTCCGACGAGCTGGCCACGGCGGTGCAGGCGTGCCGGGACGGGGGCGTGCCCTGCTTCCTCCTCGGGAAGGGAGCCAACATCCTGGTCGGGGACCGGGGCTTCCCGGGGCTGGTGATCCGGAGCGAGGTGGCAGGCGTGGCGCTCCTGGAGGGCCACCGCGTACACGCCGGGGCGGGCGTGGCCATCTACCCCGACCTCATCGACGCCACCGTCGCCCGTGGGCTGGGCGGGCTCCACCACTTCGTGGGGATCCCGAGTTCCGTGGGCGGGGCGCTCTGGCAGAACCTCCACTTCCTCGCCCCCGCCCCGACACGGGAGCGGACCGTCTACATCGAGGAGGTCCTGGAGGATGCCGAGATCCTGACGCAGGAGGGGGAACGCAGGACCGTGGGCGTAGACTACTTCGGGTTCGGCTACGACGAGAGCGTCCTGCACCACCGCTCGGACGTGGTCCTGTCCGCGACCTTCCGCCTGACCCCGGCCCCGGTGCAGGAGCTCCGAACCGTGATCCGGGAGAACCTGGCCTGGCGCGACGACCGCCACCCGGACCTCTGGCTCTACCCCTCGGCGGGATCGGTCTTCCGGAAGATCGAAGGGATCGGGGCCGGGCGACTCATCGACCAGTGCGGCCTCAAGGGAAGAGTCCACGGCGGCGCCGGGATCTTCCACAAGCACGCCAACATCATCGTGAACCTGGGAGGCGCCACCGCAGCGGACGTGCGCGCCCTCATGGAGCTGGCGCAGGAGACGGTGGAGCGGGAGACCGGGCACCGCCTCGTCCCGGAGATCGGGCTGATCGGGTCCTTCTGACTTCCCCGCCGCCGCTCAGAACGGGCTCTCGATCTCGCTCAGGAGAGGGAGGGCCAGGTCCCTGAGCGAGAGAACCGGATCCGCGAGCGGCCAGACCACGCCGATGCCCGGGTCGTCCCAGCGCACGCCCCGGTCCAGCTCCGCGCGGTACTCGGCGGTGACCTTGTAGGCCAGGTCCGCTCCGTCGCCGAGCACGGCGTAGCCGTGGGCGAATCCCGGGGGGACCCAGAGGAGCTCGCCGGTGTCGGCCGAGAGCTCCCATCCCACCCACCGCCCGAAGGTGGGCGAGCCCCTGCGCAGGTCCACGGCCACGTCGAACACCGCGCCGCGCACCACCTGCACGAGCTTCCCCTGGGCGTCGGGCGGGAGCTGGTAGTGCAACCCCCGGAGCACGCGGGCTCCGGAGCGCGCCAGGTTGTCCTGGACGAAGGGCCCCCGGATGCCGACCTCGTCGAAGACGCTCGCCCTGTAGGTCTCGGCGAAGAAGCCGCGGGCGTCGCCGCGGCGCTCGGGCCGGACCACCACCACGTCGGGAATGGCGAGGCGTTCGAAGGCGAAAGGCATGGGCGGAAAGCTCGTCGGCGGCGGGCCCGGCGGCAACCGTCGCGCGTCCTTCAGCGCTCCAGCACCGCGAGGAATATCTGCTCGAGAAGCTCGAGCCGGGCCTCCTCGTCGCGCACCTCCAGGAACCCCTGGAGCCACCCCGCTTCCGCCTGCACCGCCCGGACCAGGGGGAACGAGAGCTCCGAGGCCGTGTCCAGCGTTGCGAGCCTGTCCGGCTCCTCGCCCAGCTTCTGCAACACCTCGCGGAAGAGGGCCAGCGCGCGGGCTCTGCGCAGCGCGATCCCCTCCCCGGCCTCTCCGTCCACGTACGGTGCGACGAGCGCCTCGTAGAACGGCTCCTCGGACTCGATTCCGTCTTCGATGTGGAAGCGCTCCACGCCCCGCACCATCAGGACCGAGCGTCCGTCGGGGAAGGGCTGGGACTCCTCGATGTGGGCCACGCAACCTACCCGCCCCTCCTCGCACAGGAAGGGCCCCTGCCGGTCGGCGTCGTGGTGGAGGAGCCCGAATCTCCGGTCACCCTCCAGGCACCGGGCCACCATGCGCCGGTAGCGGGGCTCGAAGATGTGCAGCGGCATGGACGCCGTCGGGAAGAGCACGATCGGGAGGGGGAAGAGCGGGAGGCGGAACATGGCCCGGGGATCCACGGCGGCGCTCCTGCTCACTCCGCCGCGACGCCCCGGCTCGCGCCGTGGGCGTGCCGCTGGTCGTCGTCCAGCACGATTCGGCGCAACTCCCTGCCGAACCGGCTCCGCACGCGCGCCAGGAGGAGGAGGGCGACGAGCGCGATGCCCAGTGCCAGCCCGACCCAGATGCCGCGGGGGCCGAGCACGGTGCGGAATCCCAGCGCCGCGCTCACCGGGAGGCCGATCCCCCAGAACCCGACCAGGTTCAGCACCATGGGGAGGCGGGTATCCGCCACGCCCCGCAGCACGCCGAGCGCCACGACCTGCATCCCGTCGAAGACCTGGAAGACGCCGGCGATGGGGATGAGCGTCGCCGTGAGGGCCACCACCGAGGCGTCGGCGGAGTAGATCCCCGCCAGCGGGGCGGGAGCCACCAGGAACACGACCGCCGTGAGCCCCATGAATCCCACACCCACGAGGAGCGCCCCTCCGGCCGCCCGGCGCGCCCCCGGCGCATCCCCCCTCCCCACGGCTTGGCCGACCAGCACCGTGGCAGCCTGCGCCACGCCCAGGGGGACCATGAAGGTGAGGGACGCGAGGTTCAGCGCCACCTGATGGCCGGCCATGGGGATGGTCCCCATCAGCCCCATGAGGAGGCCTGCCGCGCCGAACACGCCGAACTCCAGGACCTGCTGCCCCCCGATCGGCGCTCCCAGGCGGAGGAAGCGCTTCAGGGGCCCGGCCGCCAGCGCCTCCCTCCGGAAGGGCCGGAGGTACGCCCGCAGGAGGGGCCAGCTGACCCGGAGGAGGAGGAGCGCCATGAACCACCGGGAGAGGCTGGTGGCCCACCCCGAGCCCACGGCGCCCATGGCCGGGAACCCCAGGTGCCCGTAGATGAGCACCCAGTTGAAGAAGACGTTCGCCACGTTCCCCAGGAGGACCACGACGAGGAGCGGGCCTACTCGGCCCATGGCCTGAAGGCTCAGCCGGAGCACGTGGAGGATGTAGTAGGGAAGCACGCCCGGGATGCACACCAGGGCGTATCCCGCGGCCACCGGGACCACGTCCACGGGCTGCCCGAGGAGGCGGAGCAGAGGGCCGGCCGGGAGAAGGAAGAGCACGGCGAGCACGGCGAGCACGAGCGCGAGGACCCCGCCGCGCTGGAGCCCCCGGGACACGGCGACCGTGTCCCCCGCCCCCATGGCCTGCGAGATCACCGGGTCGAGAGCCATGAGCACGCCCTGGCCGAAGACCACCGCCGCGAAGAAGTACAGGTTCCCCAGCGCCACGGCGGCCAGGTCGGTGGGTGACACCCGCCCCACCATGATGGTGTCCACCACCCCGAGCGTCATGGTGCTCACCGTCACCAGGGCGACGGGGAACGCGAGGCGGACGAGGGCGTCCAGGTCGGCCCGGGCGGGGACGAAGCTCGCCACCGACCCCGGAATGGGCGCGGGCGGGTGGTTCACGGGGCGGCGCACCCCTCCGTGGCCCGGGTGTCGGCCAGGTGGATGATCCTCCAGCCGTCGGGAGTGAGGACGAGGAGGAGGTGATCCACCCCGCAGTGGGAAAGAGCGCCGTCCACGAAGAGCTCGTAACGCGTCCACACCGACGCCAGCGGGCCGCTCACGTCCACCTGGGTGTCGTGGATGCGCTCGTCCAATTCCCGCGTGGAGGAGCCCACCCCCTGGATCCAGCGCTCCACGGGCACCACGGTGGCGACCCCCACGCCGTCGCGGACCGCAGTGGTGACCAGGCGCGCCTCGGGGTGCATGAGCCCCTGCATGGCGCCGGCGTCCTTGGCCTTCATGAGCCGGAAGAGCTCGGCCACCACCTCCCCGGGCCCGAGGGGCTCCTGCGCGGCGGCAGGGACCGGGGCCAGGGCCGCGAGGCAGAGCGCCAGGGTCGAGAGCTTCGTCATGTCTCCTCCGGTGTGGGAGTGCCCCGACACTTGCCGGCGGGGCGCAACGTGCCCGAAGATAGGCGCCTGTGACCCCGTGCCAAGCGCCCCCGGAACCCGTGCCGAGAGACCCAGCCGCCGCCCCGACCCGCGCGTTCTGCCGCGACGCGGGGATCCCCGTGCCCCTGCTGTGCGGCCCGATGTACCCGTGCTCCAACCCCGAGCTCGTAGCGGCCGTGAGCGAGGCCGGTGGCATGGGGATCGTCCAGCCCATGGCCCTCACGCACGTCCACGGTCACGGCTTCCGCGAAGGGTTGGCCCGGATCCGTGCGCTCACCTCCCGCCCCGTGGGCCTGAACGCCCTGGTGGAGTCCTCGTCCCGCCTCTACCACAAGCGCATGGAGCGCTGGGTGGACGAGGCCCTGGAGGAAGGGATCCGCTTCTTCGTCACCTCCCTGGGGAAGCCGGGTTGGGTGGTGGATCGCGCGCGCGCGGCGGGCGTCGTCGTGTACCACGACGTCACCGAGCGGAAGTGGGCCCTGAAGGCGCTGGATGCCGGGGTGCACGGCCTCATCGCCGTGAACCGGCGAGCCGGTGGGCACGCCGGCGCCAAGGGGGCCGAGGAGCTCCTGGACGAGCTGTCCGACCTCGGCGTCCCGGTGGTGTGCGCCGGCGGCGTGGCGACCCCGGAGGAGTTCGCCCGGGCGCTGGCGCTGGGGTACGCAGGCGTCCAGATGGGCACCCGCTTCATCGCCACGATCGAGTGCCGGGCCAGCGCACCCTACAAGCAGGCGATCCTCGACGCACGGGAGGACGACATCGTCCTCACCGAGCGGATCACGGGCGTGCCCCTGGCGGTCATCGGCACCCCGTGGGTCCGGCGCCTCGGGACCCGTGCGGGGCCGCTCGCCCGCTGGATGCTCCGGGGCCGCCGGACGAAGCGGCTCATGCGCACCCTGTACGCCGTGCGCTCCACCCGGCGACTCCGCCTCGCATCGCTGGACGAGGCGGGGAGCACGGCCTGCTGGCAGGCCGGGCGCTCGGTCGGCGGGATCCGTGAGATCCTCCCGGCGGGGGCCATTGTGCGCGCGTGCGCTGCCGCCGCGATCCGCTAGCGCTTCCCTGAGCCCTTCCCCGTGGGGATGGGGATCATCGCCTCCGCCAGCGAGTGGAGCTCGAGGATCCGGTGCCATGCACGCAGCACCCACACGCCGAGCCCCGTGAAGAGGAGCGCGGACACCACCGGGATCACCCCTCCGCCCACCGCCACGCCCCGCAGCCCGAGCCACCCCAGCACCCAGACGCCGAAGCCGACGGGGACGATCCACGCGGGCCCCGCCAGCGACATCCACGCGCCGGGAGGCCTCCCGAAGGAGCGCTCCACGACCCGGAGGGCGTACACGAGCATGGCGCCCGCCGACAAGGGTGCCCCCAGGGCCAGGACGAGCCCGCCGCTCCCCCAGACCAGCTTCGCCAAGCCCACGAGGAAGAGGAGGGCCAGGGGCACGAAGCCCCGTCCCAGGCGGGCGGCGGCGAGCCGCTGGATGGCTCGGCCGACGGTCTGGGTGGCCTCGCTGGAGGGCGCGGGCGGCTTGGGTTTGGGCTTGGGCATGTCAGGCACCCTTCAGTCCCGGGGGAACCATGGCACGAGCGCGGAGGTGCGCCGGACGTACTCGGCATACCCCGGCCGTGCCGTCACCAGCGACCGCTCCAGGAGGGCCACCCCGGACACCTTCACGAGCAGGAAGGTCATCACCACGGGCCCGGCCACCGTCCAGGGGGCGCCGGCCCCGACGGAGAGCAGGTAGAGCCCCCACCAGAGCAGCGCGTCTCCGAAGTAGTTGGGGTGCCGGCTGTAGCGCCAGAGCCCCCGGTCCAGGACCGTGCTCCGGTTGGTGGGGTCCGCCCGGAACCGGGCGAGCTGGGCGTCGGCCACCGCCTCGGTGAGGAAGCCCGCCACGAACAACACCGTCCCGGCGGCGTCCCAGGCACCCAGGGGCGGGCGCCCCACCACCGCCGCCAGGAGCGGGAGGGAGACGACCCAGAGGAGGAGGGCCTGGAGCCAGAACACCGTGCCCAGGCTCACCCACCAGAAGCGCTCCCCGTGGCCCGCGCGCATGGCCGCGTAGCGCGGATCCTCCCCGCGGGATCGGTTACGGCGCACGAGGTGGAGGCCCAGGCGGGCGGCCCACGCGGCGACGAGGCCCACGGCCAGGAGCCCCCTTGGCGTGGCCTCCCCGTGCGCCCAGAGGTAGGCTGCCGCCGCGAGGAGGAAGCCCGGGCCCCAGAAGGGGTCGACGATGCTGACGTCGCGGAGGCGCAGGCTCACGACCCAGAGGAGGGTGAACGCGGCGGCCATGGCGCCAAGGCCGACCAGGGCGACGTGTAGGGTGTGCATGGGCCAGGGTACGCCTCAGCGGCGCGAAGGTTGCGCGCATTGACGCTGCGCGGGGGGCACGTAGAATGAGAACCCGTCGGACGGAGCCGGCCCCCCTGTGACGTCCCGACCCGGAGGGAACATGACGCGCACCCCTCGGACGAGAGCGACGCTCTCCTGTCCGGTCGCAGCAGCCCTCGCCCTCGTGCTGGCGGCCCTGGGGTGCGAGCCGCCCACTTCCGGCGGGCCCGCGCCCGGCGAGACGGCCGTCTGGTCCCTGGACACCGTTCCCGAGCTCGTCGTCCTCGACACCATCCTCGAGGCGGAGCCGCTCCTCATGTACCCGGTGGGTGCCGCCCGGCTCTCCAACGGCAACGTGGTCGTTGCGGACCAGTGGGCCAAGTCCGTCGTGTACCTCGACCCCTCGGGCGGACTCGTCCGCACCGTGGGCCGGGCCGGTGGGGGTCCCGGGGAGTTCGGCAGCCCCTCGTGGGTCGGGCAGTGCGGCCCTGATTCGGTCTTCGTCTGGGACGTGAGGCAAAGCCAGATGTCCGTGCTCGACAGCGCCGGGACTATCGTGCGCGAGTACGCGCCGCCGAGGAACCCCACCATCTTCCGTTGCACGCGCGGCGGCAGCTTCGCGGTGTTCGGCCAGCCCGTGGAGGAGACGGCGAGCCTGGGCGAGGCCCTTTCGACGCGCCTGACCGCGCCCCTCCGCTTCGAGGATGCCTCGGGCGACAGTGTCGGAGCCGTGGGAAACGTGCCCGTGTGGGATAACTCGATCCTCGGGAAGATCACCCAGTACGCCCTCGCCGAGGGCCGCCTCTACGTGGGGACGGTGGATTCGGCATCCCTGGACGTGTACGGCCTCGAGGGTGGCCGCCTTGGCACGATCCCGCTCTCAGTCGAGCCGCGCTCCGCGACGGAGGCGAACGTCGAGGCCTGGCTGGACGCCCAGGCCGAAGCCTACCACGAGGACCGTGAGCGGGAGATGTACAAGCGGATCATGCGCAACAATTCCGCGGTGCCCGAACAGCTGCCGCTCTACACCGACCTTGCCGTGGACCCGGAGGGAGTGCTCTGGGTCGTGCTCTCGTCGCCCGGCGACGGCGAGACCCGGTTCCTGGTGGTGGCGCCCGATGGGACCCTTCTGGCGGAGCTGCGGCTGCCCACGGAAGTGAAGCTCTACGAGGTGGGGCACGACTACCTGCTCGCAGGCATCCACCACGGCACCGGGATCCCCGGAATCGCGCTCTACCGCTTCACGCGCGGATCACCCTGAGGAGGGGCCGGATCCGGGGCGCCCCAGCGCCGCCGCCTCGTGCCGGTGGAAGCTCGCCACCAAGGCCACCCCCGCGACGAGGGCGTTGGCGGCCCCGGCCGGGGTGAGCCCGATCTGCACCGGCGTGTCCCCAGGGGACGCCAGCGGGAAGGACCAGATGGGGAGGAGGATGGAGAGGAGGAGGAGCGTGAGGTTCGACGCGCTCTCCAGCATCCCCACCCAGGGCGTGGCCCCTGGTCGCGCCCGGCACAGCAGCCCCAGGGCGAAGACGCCGGCGTAGTAGGCCAGGCGCTCCGACTCGGGGAGGATGGTGGCCACCCGCACAGGAACCCCCAGCCCCAGGTCCAGCACCGCGAAGAGCGGGGTGGCCAGGAGGTACCCGGTGACCCACCGGGACAGGTCGAAGCGCGGGGGCGCCATGAGGCTCGGGACTAGGGCGTCTCGGGGACCGCCTCGGAGCCCTCCCCCGCTTCCGGGTCCGCAGCCTGATCGGCGTGGCGGAAGTGCTTCGCGAAGAACACCGACATGTCGTTGATGACCGAGTACATCACCGGCACGAGAACGAGCGTGAGCACGGTCGCGAAGGTGACACCCACGATCACGGCCACCGCCAGGGGCCCCCACATGGCCGCTTCCTCGCCGCCATAGTACACGTCGGGGTTGAGCGCCGTGTACAGGCCCCGGAAGTCGAAGTTCAGCCCGAGGCCCAGGGGGATCAGGCCCAGCGCGGCGGACCCGGCCGTGAGGAACACGGGCCGGAACCGGGTCCGGCCTGCCCGGATGAGCGCGTCGTACAACGGCAGCCCGTCCCGCTCCCGGAGCGTGTCGATGTAGTCGATGATGATGATTCCGTTCTTCACGATGATCCCGGCAAGGGAGATGACGCCCACCCCGGTCATGATGATCGAGAACTCCATCCTGAACAGCAGGAGGCCGATGAGCACGCCCACCGTGGACATGAGCACCGACGTCATGATGATGAAGGGCTTCACCAGCGAGTTGAACTGGCTGATGAGGATCAGCGCGATGAGCGCCAGCGCGGTGAGGAAGGCCCCACCCAGGAAGGACTGGGCCTCGTCCTGGTCCTCCGACTGTCCTGTGTAGCGGATCGTGTACCCGAGCGGCAGCGCCGCGTCGAAGTCCGTGAGCGTGGCCTGCACCTCGGCCAGCACGGCGTTGGAGTTCAGGCCCGCGGCCACGTCGGAGCTGATCGTGGCCATGCGCGTCTGGTCCTTCCGCTTGATGGCGCCGCTTCCCTCCTCCACGGACCACGATGCCACGGACACGAGCGGGATCTGGATGCCCCCGTCGGCCATCACGGTCAGGTCACGCAGCCCTTCCAGATCCCTCCGGTAGGGCTCCGCCAGCCGCACGGTGATGTCGTACTCGTCGTTGCCGGTGCGGTACTTCGCGGCCTCGATGCCGTTGATCGCGCTCCGGATCGAGCCCCCCACCCTGGAGGTGTTCAGGTTGTAGAGCGCCGCCTGCTCCCGGTTCACGCGCACGGAGAGCTCGGGGCGGGCGTCGTCGAGGTCGCTCTCGAGCCCTACGAGCATGCGGTAGACCGGAGCCGCCTCGAGCACGTCGATGAGCTGGTCGGAAAGCGCCTTCAGCTGCACGGGATCCTCGCCCACGATCTCGATGTTCACAGGCGTCCCCTGCGGCGCCCCCATGGCGGGCTTGTCCACGGTCACGGTGCCGCCCGCGACCGTCTTGCCGACCGACGCCTGCATCTCCGCGAGCGTCTCGAACGCGTCCCGCTTCCGATCCTTGAAGTCCACGAGGCTGATCGAGACGCGCCCGGCCTCCGGGCCACTCGGCCCGGCCTCCATGAAGTTGCCTCCACCACCCCCACCCACGGTGGTCACGACGGACTCCCAGTCCTCCCGGCCCCCCACGCCCTGGAGATCGGCCTCGACCTGGCGAACCAGGGAATCCGTGAACGCGGCGCGGGTGCCCACCGGGGCTTTCAGATCCACCACCAGCTGCGAGGGCGGCGTGTTCTCCGGGAAGAAGACCACGCCCTTCCCGAAGATGCCGTAGAGCACGAACGTGCCTGCGAACACCGCACCCGTGAGCGACAGCGATGCGAGGCGGTGCTGGAGCGCCCAGTGCAGCGCACGCTCGTACTCGTCGAGGATCCGGGGGAGCGTCTCGCTCTGGAAGCGGCTCGCCATCCGCGTCAGGACGTGCTTCTTCAACGCCCACAGCCCCACGGCCGTCGCCACGAGGAGCACGGCCGCGAGGACGTTCTGGCCGGCCACGATCAGGAAGAGCAGCGCGCCGGCGCCCATGAGGGTCCACCGGGTCGCCGGCCTGAACGGCCTGGACGGGGTGCCGTCCAGCGTCATGAACATCGAGCACAGCACCGGAACGATCACCAGCGCCACGAACAGCGAGGCTGTGAGCGTGACGATCACGGTGAGGGGCAGGTACTTCATGAACTCCCCGACCACGCCGGGCCAGAACATGAGGGGCACGAACGCGGCGACGGTCGTGGCCGTGGACGAGATGACCGGGATGGCGACCTCGCCGGTGGCCTTCTTCGCGGCCAGCGTCCGGTCCCACCCCTGCTCGAGGAACCGGTACATGTTCTCCACCACCACGATGGTGTCGTCCACCAACATTCCCAGCGCCAGGATGAGGCTGAACAGCACCACCATGTTCATGGACACGCCCATGACATTCAGGACGATGAAGGTCAGGAACATGGTTGCGGGGATGGAGATCGCCACGAACACCGAGTTGGAGAACCCCAGGAAGAAGAGCAGCAACCCGACGATCAGGATCAGCCCTGCGAAGATGTGGTTCTGGAGGGCGGAGACCATGTGTCGGATCTCCTTGGACATGTCGCCCGTGACGCTGACCTGGGTGGTGGGCGGGAACGACGGGCCCATCTCCGCGAGCACCGCGCGCACGCCGTCGGCGGTCTCGATGATGTTCTCCCCCGACCGTTTCACGATGTCGAGGGTGACGACCTCCTGGCCGTTCATGCGTGCGAAGCTCTCCCGCTCAGCGAACCCGAAGTCCACCGTGGCGACGTCCCTCACGTACAAGGGCCGCCCACCGCGGGTCGTCACCACCAGGTCCTCGATGACGGACGGGTCCTGGAACTCACCGTCCACCCGGACCAGGTACTTGGAGTCACCCACGTCGATGGATCCGCCCGGGATGTTGACGTTCTCGCTCCGGATGGCGTCCACCACGTCGTTCAGCGACAGCCCGTAGAACTGGAGCTTGCCGAGGTCCACCTCGACCTTCACCGCGCGCTCCAGGCCGCCCCGCACGTCCGCCCGGAGCACAGAGGGAATCTGCTCGAAGCGCTCCTGCAGATCCTCGCCCAGCTCCTTCAGGCGCACCAGGCCATACTCCCCGGCCAGGTTGACCTGCATGATGGGAACTTCGGAGAGGTTGAACTCCATGATCTGGGGGTCGAGCGCGTCGGCGGGCAGGTCGCCCTTCGCGAGGTCCACCTTCTCACGGACCTTCGCGAGCGCGTCGTCCAGCATCACGTCCGGCGTGAACGTGACCACGATGCTGGACATCCCCTCCACCGACGTGGACGTGAGCTCGTCCAGGTCGGAGATGGTGGAGATCTCGTCCTCGAGGACCCGGGTGATCTGGGTCTCCACGTCCTCCGGGGAGACGCCGGGGTAGACCGTGCTCACCGCGAGGATCGGGATGGCGATCTCCGGGAACGACTCCTTGGGGGTGTTCACGTACGCGATGATGCCCATCACGGACACGATCGCCAGCAGCACCAGCACACTCGTGCGATGCTCCACCGCGAAGCTCGTCGGCCCGAACTCCTTGTATCGCTCCAGCAGGGGAGCCCTGCCCTCGATGTGGGGCCGTGCCTTCCCGCCCTGTGCTCTCTGGTCCGTCATGATGCGCCGCCTCTCCCTTGTCCGAGGGGTGCCCCTACCGGGTCCCCACCACGTTCACGCGATCCCCGTCGGCCACCATCTTCTGGCCCACGACGATGAGCCGGTCGCCCAGCTGCAAGCCCCCCTCCACCACCACCAGGTTCCGCTGGGTGGGGCCGAGTTCGATCGGGCGCACCTCCGCCACCGTCGCGCCGTCGCGCTCGGCCACCACGAACACCACGTACCCGTTCTCCACCCGCACCAGCGCGTCCTGGGGCACGACCATCGCCGCGTCCAGGCGCCGCCGCGTCACGGCCACGTTGCTCACCATGTCGGGCTTCACGACCCCTCGAGGGTTCGCCATCACGACCTCGATGGGGAAGGTCCGGTTCTGCGGATCCACCGTCGAGCCCACGTAGCGGATCACCGCGTCGAAGGTCTCCCCGGGAAACACGTCGAACGTCACGACGGCCGCGGAGCCCACGCGCACGTCCGCGGCGTACCGCTCGGGCACGCCGGCCACGATCTTGATGGGGTCGAGGTCCACGATGCGGGCGACGACCATGCCGGGGCCGACCATGCTCCCGACCTCGATGGCGCGGCTCTCCAGGACCCCGTCGAACGGTGCGCTCACCGTGGTGCGCGCGAGGCGCTCCTCCAGGATGCGCAGGTTCGCGGCGGCCTGCTCGGCGGCGACCTTCGACTCCAGATAGGCGATCTCGGAGCCCACCTGGCTCTCCTCCCACAGGCGCTTGCGCCGTTCCCAGACCTGGGACGCGAAGCTCGCCTGGGCCCGGGCCTGCTCGACCTGCGCCGTCAGGATGGCGTCGTCGATCTTGGCCAGCGGCTCGCCGGCGCTCACGCGCGACCCCTTCTCCTTGAGGATCTCGCGGATCACGCCGCTCTCCTCCGCGGACATCTGGACGTCCCGGTTCGCCATCGCGGTCCCGGTGAGGCTCACCTCGTCCACGAAGGGACTCGGTGCGACCTCGGTGACCTCCACGTTGATGATGCGGACCGCGGCCTCGCTGTCGGCCTCCGCCTGGGCGCCCCCGCAGCCGGTCAGGGTCACGGCCACCGCCAGGGCGAGCGCCGCCCCCGTCCACCGCACGTTCATCGTCGTTTTCTCCACTGTGCTGTCTCCCCTCAATCCTGGTAGCCGTTGTTCGCGACGGGCTCGACGTCCACGAGCGGCACCTGCCCCGTCGCCTGGTCGAGCTGGGCCCGCGCGATCAGGAAGTCGAAGACCGCCTGGGCGTAGTTGAACTCACTCTGGCGGAGCGCCACCTCGGCGTCGGTGAGCTCCAGCTGGCTGCTCAGTCCCTCCCGGTACTGGGCGCTGGCGATCTCGTAACCCCGTTGTGCCTGCCCGACCGCCATCCTCTGGGCCCGGGCGCGCGCCAGGGCCTCGTCGGTCTGCTCCACCAGGTTGCGCACCTGCACCCGGGCCTGATCCCCCACCAAGTCACTCTGGGTTTCGGCCTGGCGGAGTGCCGCACGCTTCTGCTCGATGCGGGCCACCCGTCCGAAGCCACTGAAGATGGGCATGCTGACCCGGACGCCGATGTTCCGCGCGTAGGCCCGCTGCCCGTCGCCCTTGGCGAAGAAGTTCGGGGCGTTGTTGTCCTGGGCGCTGATCATGTAGTTGCCGAAGAAGCTGATGCGGGGAAGGGCTTGGACCTGCTCGAGGCGCATCTCGGTCTTGCGAAGCGACTCCGTGAGCGTGAGCTGCCGGAGGTCGGAGCGGAGCTCCTGGGCCATCTGCACGGCCTCGTCCACCGCCTCCATCCCCTCGCCGCGGAAGCCGGAGAACGCGAGGACCTCCCGGTTGGCCTCCTCGTTGGCCCCCAGGTCGTCCAGGTTCATCGTGGCCAGGGAGCCACGCACTTCGAGCCGCTGGTCGGCCGGGAGGTCGAGCTCGAGGGCCAGCTGCCGCTGCGCCTGCAGGACCGCGTTCTCGACCCTCTGTAGGTTGGGCTCGAGGTTGGCGAGCTGCACCTCCATGCGCAGGACGTCGTAGTCCGCGGCCAGCCCGGCAGCGTTGAGCGACCGGGTCTCCGCCAGCGAGGCGCGCACGCGCTCCACCGACTTCGTGATCAGGCGCATCTGCTCCTGCTGCAGCAGGAGCTGGTAGTAGGTGGCCCGAACGCGGGTCACCACGCCTTGGGTGAGCCCCCGCACCATCTCCTCCTGCAGGTTCTTGTAGCGCCCGGCCGCGCCCACACCGAGGAAAGCGCCGGCCGAGAAGAGGGGCTGCTCCAGGCTGACCGTGGAACTCCACTGGTTGTCCGCGCCGAACTGCACCCCGATGTAGTCGTCGGGCCCGGCGGTCGGATCGAAGATCTTCGCCGGGAGGAACGCCAGCGTGGGGGAGACGTTGCGCGTATAGGATGCGTTCCAGTCAAGCGAGGGGTAGACCGAGGACCACGCCTCCTTGACACGCTTGTTGGCCTCCTCGAGCGCGTAGCGGGCGGCGCGCACGTCCCGGTTCTGTCGGATGGCGGCGCGCGCCGCCTGGTCCAGGGAGAGCGGCGTGCTCTCCTGGGCCCCGGCCGTCCCGAAGGCGGCGAACGCCGCGGCGGTTACCGCCGCGGAGGCGGCCATGGCTCTCGTCCAGGCTCCCCGGCCCCTCCGCAGAGGGGCGATTGCGATGCTCATCCTCGTTCCCGTTCCTTCCTCTAGCCGTGGGCCTCCACGGGGTGATCGGCGGCGAACTCCTCGCGCAGCCGGGTGGCGAACTCCGGGGTGGACAGCCCCGTCATCATCGCCCCGGCGGAACGCAGGAACTCCCGCCGGAACGCGGCCTCGTCCATCCGGAAATGGCCGTTGTGGTAGAGGGACACCAGTCCGTGCGCGTGCCCCCACATGGTCAGCGACACCTCTCTCGGGTCCCCGGCGCGCAGGATGCCGGCGTCCTGGCACTCGCGCACGCGGTCCACCCAGAACTGGTGGACGGCGCACCCCATCGCCTCGATGTCGTCGGGCAGGCGCGGAATCCCGAGCTGCTCCGGGGAGATGAACAGGAGCTGGTACCAGCGCGGGTGCCGGAGGGCGAAGTCCAGGTAGCCCTCCCCGGCGCGGACCAGGCGCTCCCGGGGCGTGCCCCCCTCGAGGGCGCGGTAGAGGGATGCCGCAAACTCCCGGTACGCCGAGCGGACCACGTCGGCAAGGACGTGCTCGCGGCTCTCGTAGTGCCGGTAGAGCGCCGGGGCGGTGACCCCCAATCGACGGGCCAACTCCCGCATGGACACGCCTTCCAGCCCCTCCGACAGGTAGAGGTCACAGGCGCACGCGAGGATCTTGTCACGCTGGTCGGACATGGGTGAACACTGTAAACAAAGACTTCGCAAGGGTCAACGCCTGGGCCCCTACGGGACGGAACACCGTTTAGTTCCAGGTAGTGCTTCCGCCCGGGTGGGCGATGTCAGCGGACCGGGTGCAGCCGCACCAGGAGAAGCGTGCACGCCACGATCACCGCCGCCCCCACCCAGGTCCAAGCATCGGGCACCTCGGAGAAGAGGAGCCAGCCCCAGAGGGCGGCCAGCACGATCTGGAGGTATCCGATGGCCGAGGCACGCCCGGCCCGCTCCAGGCGGAACCCCCAGGTGAGCCCCACCTGCCCCAGGTGCGTGGCGAGGCCGACGCACGCCAGGAGCCCCACCTCCGCGAGGGAGAGGGGCTCGAAGTCCCGGATCACGAGGGGCGTGGACAGGATCGTGCACACCACCGCGAAGTAGAACACCACCAGCATCGGGGGCTCGGCCCGGAGGCGACGCACGGTCACGTACGCTGAGGCGGAGAGGATGGCGCCGCAGAGCCCGATCAGCACGGGGAACGTCGCCAGGGCCCCTGCGCCTCCGAATAGGAAGCCCGGCCGCGCCACCAGGAGCACGCCCGCCAACGAGGCCATGACCAGCACCGCCTCCCGCACGCCCATGCGCTCTCGGAGCCAGAGCGCCGCGATGAACGCGGTGAACACCGGGTTGACGAAGTGGATGACGGTGGCGTCGGCCAGGGGCAGGTGGATGAGCGCGTAGTGGTAGCAGCTCAGCGACACGAAGCCGAGGACGCCCCGGAGAAGGAGGATGCGGGGCTCACGCCCGCGGAAGCTCGTTCCCTGCGCCAGGAGCTGGGCACCCGCGAGGACCGCTACCGCCACCGAGCGCGCGAACACGATCTCGAAGAGCGGGATGGTGACGCCGGCGAGCTTGGCCAGCGCCGCCATGACGGAGAAGAAGAACGCCGCCGCCGCCATGGCCTGGATCCCGGGCGGCACCAGCGTCAGCGGCGCGCCGATTCCTCCCCAGGGGATCTGGGGCCCCTCACCTGCTGTGCTCAACGAGCCCCCTCACGGCATCATCTCCATCCGTGGAGGATGGCCGCAGCACGCCAGAGCGGGTCGGCGGATTGCAGGACCTTGGCCCGGAGGCGGGGGGCAAGGTCCGGGCGCTCCCCGAGGAAGCGCCGCACCTCGTCGGCGGCCTCCGGCTCGGTGTGGCGCGCGAGCGTGGCGTCCAGCCAACGCCCGGGGAAGAAGATGTCCCCGGTGCGCTGGACCTCCTCCACCATGTCAAGCGCGGGGCGAACGGTGGGGAGCGCCGACCGGGCGCGAATCGGGTGATGCAGGTTCTCGAGCCCCGAGAGGACCCAGGGCTCCCGCTCGCGGTTCGCTGGGTCCCTGAGCGAATCGAAGAACGCCAGCCGCACCGCCGGATCGGCGTCCAGCGAGGGGCGCACGAAGCGGAAGCGCGCCCGCCGGTCCGGGTTGTCGATGCGTTCCTCCTGCTCGTCGAGGATCCCCAGCCAGCCCTCCACCCCACGGACGGCCAGGGCCGTGGCGAGCGCCGTCTGGTCCGCCTCGGACAGCGGGATCCCCGGGACGGTCTCCGTGCCGCGCCAGAGACGCTCCATCCGCGCCACGGAAGCCGGCGTGAGCGCCATCCCCCGCCAGGCTCCGAGGAGGGCCGAGCGCGCCGTGCGCGGCCGGTCGCTGGTGACGCCCTCCCAGAGCACCCGCTCCACCTCCTCCGCGCGCGCCGCGCGCACGCTGTCCGGGAGGAGGCTCCACCATGCCGAGGAGAGGTATCCCAGCGCCCTCCCCAGGGCCAGCTCGTCCCGCTCGCGGGGGATCGCGGCCAGCACGAGATCCACGAAGGGCCCTGGGGGAAGCCTCTGCTCCAGGACCTGGTCCCAGAGCGTCACCCACGCCGCGCCCCGGGCCAGCCCCGGCTCCAGCGCCGGCAGGGAGTCCGCCAGGTACGCCAGGCTCGCCGTGTCCAGGAGGAAGAGCCCGTACTCCACCCCCGAGCCGTTGGGGAGCACGAAGCGCACGTCCGCGCCCCCCATGCCCCCCAGCCGAGCGGGCGCCTCGCCCAGCTCCACGGCCACCAGGGTGTCGCCGGCCTCGCGGCCTACACGCACCTGAAGAGACTGGGGCCATACCCTCCCCCGCCCCGCTGGGTCGGCCTGGGTGATGACCACGTCCGCGCCTTCCCGGGACACCGTCACCACGGGGCGCCCGCGCTCCTCCACCCAGACGCGGCTCCACGCCGTGAGGTCCTCCGGGGAGAGGCGGTCGAGGACGGCCACCAGGTCGGGCCACGTGGCGTTGCCGTACGCGTGGGCCGAGAGGTATTCGCGGATCCCGTCGCGGAAGGCGCTCTCGCCGACGCGTGCCTCGAGCTGCTTCATGACGATGGGCGCCTTCTGGTAGATGATGGCGCCGTAGAGCGTCCCCGCCTCCCGCAGGTTGTCCAGCGGCTGGCGGATCGGGTTCGCCCCCTGGGTGCGGTCCACGCCGTACGCCGCCGGATGGTTCGTGGTGAGGAAGCGCAGCGCGTGGTCCACGTCAGGGAAGGACGGGTGGACGATCTTGGCCGCCATGAAGCCGGCGAAGACCTCCTTCGTCCAGACGTCGTCGAACCAGTTCATGGTGACCAGGTCGCCGAACCACATGTGGGCGGTCTCGTGGGCGATGACCGAGGCCCGGCCCAGGATCTCGTCCTGCGTGGCGCTCTCGTCCAGGATGAGCCCCGACGCGTTGTAGAAGATCGCCCCTGGGTGCTCCATGCCCCCGTACTGGAAGGACGGCACGAGGACGAAGGCGAACGTGTCGAAGGGGTACGGGATCGCCGTGTACTCCTCGAGCCAGGCGAGCGCGTCGCCGTGGAGCCGGAAGACGGCGTCCCGGTTCCGCGCCAGCTTCACGGTGTCCGTCTCCCGGTGGTACATGCGCATGGCGCGGCCGTCCACCACCGACTCCTCGACCGAGAACGCGCCCGCGGCGAAGGCGAACAGGTAGGTGGGGATGGGCTTGGAGGGGAGGAACTCCAGCGTGCGTCCCTCCGGGGCGTCCACCGTCTCCCCGGGCGCTCCGTTCGCGACCGCCTCCCACCCCGCCGGGACCCGCAGGCTCCACGCCACGGTGCCCTTGAGGTTGGGCTGGTCGAAGACGGGGAGGCTGAAGTGGGCCCGGTCCGGGACGAAGAGCGAGTACAGGAAGTCCTCGTTCCGGTTCAGGGCTTCGTCGCCCGCCTTGAACGCCACCTCGACCTGGTTGCGCCCCTCGGCCAGCGACGCGGCGGGGATCACCACGTGGTCCTCCACGGCGCTCCACACCACCTCCACGCCGTTGGCGAGCACCGAGCGCACACGTTCGCGTGGGCTCATGAAGTCCAGCACGAGGTCGAAGCCGTCCGGGTCGTGCCGGTCGAATTCGATGTGGGCGCGTCCCTGGATCGGATCCCCGCGCCCGGCCGGGATGTCCAACTCGAAGTGGTAGGAGAGTTCCGAGAGCGTGCGCTGCCGGTGCTCGGCCAACGCCCAGGGAACGCCCAACTCGACGGGCGGGGGCGTGGGACTGTCGCACGCCGTAAGGAGGACGGGCAGGAGGGCAACGAGGGCGAGGCGGCGGGGAAGCGGCATGGAGATCTCCTGGCGGACCGGAGGTGCGCCCCACGGGCCGGGGCACCGCAAACGTGCCTGTATCAGGGAGGCCCGTCCAGATAGAGCTCCAGCCGGAAGCTCGCCGACCCCCGCACCCCCCAGGCGGCGTCGGCATGGATGCGCCCGTCGGCGATGGCCACCCCCACCCCCGCGGACGCGATGGCCTCGGAGAGCGCGAACACGTCCGCCTCCCCGGCCCACGCCGCGTCGGAGAAGAGGCTCACCACCCCGAAGGGCCACTGGCGGGAGAGGCCGACCCGGGCGTGGGCGAAGGCCGGACCCGAGAGTGCGTAGGGGTCGAATCCCCGGAGCGTCCCCGGTCCACCCACGGCGAAGCGGCGCTGCGGGGGCGGATCGCCCCAGCTCGAGCCCCCGCCTGCCTGGAGGTCCAGGCGCACGCGGGGGGCCAGAGGCAGGATGCCTCTTCCACCGAGCGAGAGGGACCGGTACGCCCACGTTCCGCCTGCGATCCGGAGCGTCCCCTCCACGCCGGCCTGCGGTGCTGTGGGGTCGGTCCCCCACCGGGGGGAGAGCGTCAGGGCCGCCCCGGCGTCCCACCCGTCGCTGGCGACGAGGTTGGGCCGGAAGCGCCACCCGTCGTCGGCGACGCGCGCCAGGGCGAAGTCGGTGGAGGCATCCACCCGCTCGTGCCGCTCTGCCCAGGCGCGGAAGGCGAAGCTCCTGGGGCACGCGGAGGGCGGTGTCCACTCCAGGGCGACGCCACTCCTCCGGTAGTAGTCCCCGTCGTCGCGCCCGGCGACCAGCGCCGTCAGGGAGTTCGCGAGCCCGAGGTGGCGCTCACCCTCCTCCACCGCCGCCAGCTCCCGGTGGGCGCTGAGAGTCAGTCGCCGCGCCAGCGTTTCGTGGGTGAGGTCGAGGCGGGCATTGGCCACCCGGTCGGCGCTCCCCAGGCGCAGCGTGGCACCCACCGTCACGGGGCCTGCCGGCGTTCCGGGGTACACCTGGGCCCGGGCGCCGACGGAGAGACCCTCCACACGGTTGTACCGGAGGAGGTCGGTGCGCTGCCATCCCCAGCGGAGCCAGCGCGGGGTGGGCGCGCCCGCAGGCTCTTCGCCCCCTTCCTGGGCCCCGAGGGACGGCGCAGCGGCCAGGCAGAGGGCGACTCCCGCCGCGCCCAGCACCGCCGCCCTCCCTCGTCGCCTCGTCGGACCCATGCGCAATCCCCCGCTCGCCGTGGTCAGCACGCTCCGCGCAGCGCGTCCCGCCAAGCTCTCGGGAGGCGCCTCCCGCGTCCAGTCCGGCCCGTGTGGAGGCGCCCGGCGTTCCGCTACCTTCCCCCCCGAACCTGTCGGAACCGCCCCTGACCATGACGACCACCTCCCGCCCGCCTTTCCGCGCCCGGCCCTTCCGCATCGCGGGGTGGGCAACGAACCCTCACGCCCAGACCCTGCTGGCGCGGTTCCTCCGGTCGGCACGCGGCGCTGCGATGGTGCGCGAACGGTGGGAGCTTCCGGACGGGGACTTCCTGGACCTCGACCTGGGGCCCGACCCGGGGCCCGGCGCGCCCCTGGCGCTCCTCCTCCACGGGCTGGAGGGCGGCTCCGACCGGAGTTACGTCCTGAACGTCTGCAGCGAGCTGCTGGCGCGGGGGATCCGGCCGGTGGCCATGAACTTCCGCGGCTGCAGCGGGGAGATGAACCGCCTCCCCCGGCTCTACCACTCCGGCGAGACCTCGGACGCGGCTCTGGTCCTGACGCGGCTCCGCCGCGACTTCCCCGGCCGGCGCCTTGGCGCGCTCGGGTTCTCCCTGGGCGGAAACGTGCTCCTCAAGCTCCTCGGCGAACGCGAGGACGGAGGCGCCGGGCTCCTCGACGCCGCCGTGGCGTTCTCCGCGCCCATGGACCTGGGCGCCGGATGCGACCTCCTCGACCGCACGCCCATGGGCCGAGCCTACACCCGGTATTTCCTCCGCTCCCTCAAGCGCAAGGTACGCGCCAAGGCCGACCTCCTGGAGGGGCTCGTGGACCTCGAGGCCGTGCTTGCCTCGCGCACGCTCCGGGAGTTCGACGACGCCGCCACCGCCCGCATCCACGGCTTCCGCGACGCCTCCGAGTACTACCGCCTCTGCAGCGGCGCGGCGTTCGTGGCCGGGATCCGCATCCCCACGCTCGTGTTGCACGCGCTGGACGACCCGTTCCTACCTCCGGACGCCTTCCCCCGCGCAGCGCTGGAGGCCAACCCCACCGTCACGGCCGTGGTGCACCCCCTGGGGGGGCACGTGGGGTTCCTGGAGGGTCCTTCTTGGGCGCCGCGGTACTGGGGCGACGAGGAGGGAGCGCGCTTCCTGGCGGAGACGCTGGGAGCCGCCTGAGCTAGCCTCGATCCGCGCCGCCGCCCGGCCCGGCCACCCCCGCGTCCCGGAAGAACGCGAAGCCGTGCCAGCTCTTCCGCGCGGCTCGCTCGAGCCCCTCGGCCCGGAGTGCCTCGAGGCGGATGAGCGACGTGTCGAAGACCCGGGTGTCGGGGTCAACCGCCCCTGTCCTCGCCAGCTCCTTGAACTCCTGGCGGTTCACGCGGCGGATCTCCGAGTCCGCCCGGTACCAGACCGGGGCACGGTCCACGAGGCTCACGCCCAGCGCCTCGCCCAGCGCCTCGAGCCGATTCACGAGCGCGTCGATGGAGCACCCCGACGGCCGGGACGCGTCCTCGTCCACGCCCACGAGGAGGAACCACCCCTCCACCATCTCCCGCGCCGAGCGGAGGGGCGCGCCGTGGGCCGCCCATCCGTCCAGGAAGGCGTCCACTTCCGTCAGCAGGCGCCGCTCCTCGTCCTCGGCGAGTGGGCGCGAGGCCGGGAACACCCACACACGGCCGCGGTCCGGAAGCTCCGGGAACTGGATCCTCGGCATGCTTCCTAGGGCGCCGCGGGCTGAGAACCGCCCGCCGGAGGCATCTTCGGGGCCCGCGAGTCGAGGAGCACCGCGACCCACTGCAGGTCCTTCGTGTTCTCCATCCAGATCTTCACCATGTTCGTCAGGGGCACCGAGAGGAGCGCACCGATCGGACCCCACGCCCACCCCCAGAAGAGCAGCGAGAGCACCACCACGACCGTTGAGAGACCGAGCCGATGCCCCTGGAGCTGGGGCTCCAGGATGTTGCCGAGGGTCATGTTCACCGTCAGGTACCCTCCCGCGACCGCGAGCGCGTGTCCTGGGGAGCCGTAGATCACGAGGCTCAGGAGGATGGCGGGGACCGCCGCGAGGATGGACCCCACGGTGGGCACGAAGTTCAGGATGAACGCCGTCAGTCCCAGGAGCACGGGGAAGTCCAGGTCCAGGAACCAGCACCACGCCCCCAGGAGGATCCCGGTGGCTGCGGAGATGGCGGTCTTGATGCGCAGGTAGCTCTGGACCTGCTCGACCACCCGGGTGGCACGCTCGTTCATGGGCACCACCCCTCCCCTCAGGAAGCGGATCTTGTCCGGGAAGATCGTGGCCTCGCTGAGCATGAAGCTCATGACGATGAACACGAGCACGGTGGTGGAGGCGAACTGGAACGAGTACCCCACGGCGCGGCGGGCCAGGTCCACGATGAATGCCGGGTTGACCAGGGCCGGCCCACCCGCTTCCCCGATCGTGAGCCCGGTGCGGGACTCCAGCGCCTGGATGAAGATGACCTGGAGGGCGTTCAGGCTCTGGGCGTACTCGGGGATCCGCTCCTGGAACTGGACCACCGACCCGGCGGCCAGCAGCAGTACGAGCCCGAAGACCCCCACGTTGAGGAGGATGCTCACGGTGAGCGCGAGCCAACCCGGCACGCGATGGCGGCGCAGGAAGGTCATCACCGGGAGACTCAGGATGGCCAGGAAGAGCGCCATCGCCGACGGGACCAGCACGGGCGCCGCGAACTTCACGCCGTACACCACCACCATGAGGGAGGCGAGGAGGAAGATGAACCGGGCGCCCGGGTTCTGCTCGGTGCGGTCGAAGATCATGGAGGGCGGGTCGGCGTATTTGCGGAAGGGACCGGCGGCGTGCGCGGGGCGGCGTCGGTCGCGAGGCGTGCGGCGCGCCCAAGAGTACCCACGCGAGCCGGGATGTGCCATGGCCTCCCGGCCCCGCCTGCGGCCATCTTAGAGGCATGGACGGAGCGCCCACCCCCTTCCCCATCCCCGACTCCGACGAGGAGCTCCTGGCCCAATGCCGGGTGGAGACGTTCCGCGCCGGGGGGCCCGGGGGGCAGCACCAGAACATGACGGAGAGCGGGGTGCGGGTCGTCCACCTCCCCACGGGGGTGCGGGTCGTGGCCCGGGAAGAGCGGAGCCAGCACCGGAACCGGGAGGTGGCGCTGGCGCGGCTCAGGGCCCGCCTGGAGGCGCGCAACCACCGCCCCGAGCCCCGGGTGTCGACGCGGGTCCCCAAGTCGGAGAAGCGCCGCCGCCTGGAGGCCAAGCGCCGCAAGGGCCAGACGAAGCGACTGCGGCGCCCCCCGGAAGGCGAGGACGGCTGAGCGCCGCCCCGCGGCGAGGACGACGACCGGCCTGTAATGGGCCCGGTGGGGTTCGAACCCACGACCGATGGATTATGAGTCCACTGCTCTGACCGGCTGAGCTACGGGCCCTCAGGCCTGAAAATACACCTCCGTCCCCGCGGGGGCGCAACGCCGACGGGCCGCCCACGCCGCTATGGACCTGGAGGGCGCCGCCACTAGCTTCATCCCAACGACGATCCCGCCTGCCCGCCCCCCGGGGGCCGGCCCCCAGGGAGATGCTGCATGAGAGTGCTGGTGGTGGGCGCCGGCGAGGTGGGGTTCCACCTGGCGCGGCGCCTGTCGGAGGAGAGCCAGGACGTTGTGCTCATCGAGGGCGACCCCGAGCGGGCCGACTTCGCCGCGAAGCAGCTCGACGTCATGACCGTGACGGGGAACGGCGCCTCCCTCTCCGTGCTGGAGAGCGCCGGGGTCCACGGGGCCCGCATGCTCATGGCCGTGACCAGCAGGGACGAGGTGAACCTCGTCGCCTGCATGGCCGCCAAGCGCCTGGGGGTCCAGTTCGCCATCGCCCGGATCTCCAGCCCCGAGTACTACGAGCGGGGCAGCGTGTTCTCCCGGGAGCAGATGGGGATCGATCTCATGATCAACCCCGAGCGCGAGTGCGCCTGGGAGACCTTCCAACTCCTGCAGAGCGCCGCGGCCACGGACGTGGCCCACTTCGCCGGGGGGCGGGTTCAGCTCATCGGGCTCCAGGTGCGGGAGGGCGCGCCCGTGGCGGGGCGGACCCTCAGCGAGATGGCGAGGATCCAGGGGGAGAACCGTTACGTCACGGCGGCCGTGGTGCGGGACGGCGTGACCATGATCCCCCGGGGCGACACCCGCATCGAGGCGGGCGACCGCCTCTACGTCCTCGCCCCCACCGCCCAGGTACAGGGGATCCCTCCCCTGGCGGGGTACGACCGATTCCGCCTGAGCCGGGTCATGATCGCCGGAGGGAGCGCGGAGGGGGAGTTCCTCGCCGGGGGGCTGGCGGAGCACGGCGTGGAGACCACCATCCTCGACCGAAACCGGCGCCGCTGCGTGGAGCTGGCCGAGCGCCTTCCCAGGGCGCTCGTCCTCCACGGCGACGCCACCGACCTGGAGCTCCTGGAGATGGAGGGGGTGAGCGGGATCGACGGGTTCGTCGCCGCCACCGGCCACGACGAGACGAACGTCTTGTCCAGCCTGGTGGCGAAGTCCGCCGGGGCCCGGAAGGTGGTGTGCCTCGTGCACAAGTTCGAGTACCTGCGCCTGGTCCCCCGCGTCGGCGTGGACGCGTCCGTCTCCCCTCGCATGTCTGCGGTGAACGCCATCCTGCGCTACGTGCGCAAGGGCCGGGTGATGACCGTGGCCAGCCTCGCCGGGATCGCCGCCGAGGCCATTGAGTTCCGCGTGGAGGCTGGCACGCCGGTGGCCGGTAAGGCGCTCAAGGACCTCCACTTTCCCCCGGGCGGGATCGTGGGCACCATCACCCGGGGCTCGGATATCATCATCCCGAGGGGCGAGGACGTCATCCGGCCCGGCGACGAGGTCATCGTGTTCGCCCTCCCGGGAGCCATCCCCCAGGTCGAGGAGCTCTTCGCCTGATGGGCCTCCGCCGCGTGGCCGCCGTGGTGGGACTCCTGCAGCTGGTCATGGCCCTGGCCATGCTCCTCGCCGGCGGCGTGGCGCTGCTGTACCGCGACGGTGATGCCGCCGGGATCTTCCTGTCCGCGGCGGTGACGGCGGCGGTGGGCCTCATTCTGTACAAGCTCCATGCCCTCAAGGGGGACATCACCCCCCGCGAGGGGTTCGCCATGGTCACCTTCGCCTGGGTGGCCTCGTCCATCCTGGGCGCCCTCCCCTTCCTCCTCACCGGCGTGGAGGAGTCGGTCCCCAGGGCGATGTTCGAAGCCATGTCGGGGCTCACCACCACGGGCGCCACGGTCTTCGGCGACATCGAGTCGCTCCCCCACGGGATCCTCTTCTGGCGCTCCCTCACGCATTGGCTGGGGGGCATGGGGATCATCGTCCTGGTGATCGCGGTGCTCCCCTATCTCGGCGTGGGCGGAATGCAGCTCTTCGACGCGGAGGTCCCGGGGGTCACACCGGAGCGCCTCCAGCCCCGCATCGCCCAGACGGCCAAGTTCCTCTGGTTGGTATACGTGGGGCTCACCTGCACCCAGATCCTGCTGTATCTCTTCGGGGGGATGGGCCTGTTCGATGCGGTGAACCACGCGTTCGCCACCCTCGCGACCGGGGGCTTCAGCACCCGCACCGCGTCCCTGGCTGCCTTCGAGTCACCCTACCTCCAGTATGTGACCGTCGTCTTCATGTGCCTGGCGGCCATGAACTTTTCCCTCCACTATCGAGCCGCCATGGGGCACTTCGACTACTGGCGGAATCAGGAGTGGAAGTTCCTGATGATGGTGGTGCTCGTGTCCACGGGGCTCGTCATGGCCGCGAACCTCCGCGCAGGGGACTATGCCGTGACGGCCGCCGGACTGGAGGAGGGGTTCAGAGACGCGGTATTCCAGGTGACGTCCATCGTGAGCACCACGGGGTTCGTGAGTGCCGACTACGAGCACTGGATCCCGGGCGCGCAGGGCGTGCTCTTCGCCCTCTTCTTCGTGGGCGGGATGGCGGGCTCCACGGGTGGAGGGATCAAGGCCGTCCGGGTCCTCCTCCTCCTCAAGGCCACCGCGAACGAGATCCGCAAGCACCTCCACCCCAAGGCGGTCCTCCTCACGCGCGTGGGCAGAACCCCGGTGAGCGAGGAGGTCCTGGCCAACGTGGTCGGCTTCGTCCTCCTGTACCTCCTCCTCCTCCTGGCCGGGACCATGGCGCTGGCCTTCTCCGGGCTCGATCTGCTCACGGCGCTGGGCGCGTGCATGGCCGCTGTTGGGAACGTGGGCCCCGGCTTCGGGCTGGTGGGCGCCACGGACAACTACGGGTGGATGAACGCCTGGCAACTCTCCCTCCTGAGCTTCCTCATGCTCGCGGGGAGGCTCGAGATCTACACCGTCCTCGTGCTGTTCCACCGCGACACGTGGAAGCGGCGGCACAGCTTCCGCTGACATGAGCTTCGACGCGCTGGGCGGATCTCCCGCTCCCCGGGATGGCGGCTTCAGGAGAACCACGTCCCCCGCGAGGCTCTTCGTCACCTCCTTCGCGGGCCTCATCCTCGTCGGCACCCTGGGGTTCATTGCGCTGCCGGGCATGTACACCCGCGACTCCCTGTCCCTCGTGGACGCCCTCTTCACGGCCACGAGCGCCGTGTGCGTGACCGGGCTCACGGTGGTGGACCCGGGCACCTTCCTCACGCCTTTCGGCCAGCTCTGGCTCCTCCTCTTCATCCAGCTCGGAGGGTTGGGAATCCTCTCCCTCACCAGCCTCGCCGTGGCGCGCCTGGGCCGGGCCTCCCTGAGCCTGGAGGAGGCGGGAGGGGGCGGGCCGGTCCCCCTGCGCTACGTGGACGAGCGCGCCCTCCTGCGCACCGTGGTGGCGGTGACCTTCCTCGTCGAGGGGGTGGGGGCGGCTGGGCTCTGGGTCGCCTGGCGGGAGGAATTCGGCGGGCTGGGGGCGGTCTGGCCCGCCCTCTTCCACTCCATCTCGGCATTCTGCAACGCCGGCTTCTCCCTGTTCCCGGACAGCCTGATGTCGGCGCGCACCTCGCCCCTTACGCTGGGGGTGATCGGGGCGCTCATCGTGCTCGGCGGCCTGGGGTTCGTCGTCATGGAGGACCTGCGCGCCTGGATGCGCGGGAGGGCCCCCCGGCTCTCCGTTCACACCCGGCTCGTCCTGGCGACCACATCGGCGCTCCTGATGGCGGGGTGGGCCTACTTCCTCTTCTTCGAGTGGTCCAACGCCCTGGCCGACCTTCCCGCGCTCCACAAGGTCGCCAATGCGCTCTTCATGTCGCTCACGCCGCGCACCGCCGGGTTCAGCACGGCGGACTACGCGCAGGTGACCAACCCCACCTTCTTCTTCACCATCCTGCTCATGCTGGTGGGGGGATCGCCCGGGGGCACCGCCGGCGGGCTCAAGACGACCACGGCCGTGGCGCTCCTCCTGGCGCTCTGGACGAGGCTTCGGGGGCGCACCGACGTCACCGCCTTCCACCGCTCCATCCCCCGCGAGACCGTGGGCAGGGCGGCGAGCCTCGCCGTGGGCGGACTCGTGTTCCTCGCGGTGATGGTCCTCCTCCTGCTCATGACCGAGGAAGGCGGCGGGGAGGTTCACGACCGGGCGTTCCTGATCAACCTGGTGTTCGAGGCGCACAGCGCCTTCGGGACCGTGGGCCTGAGCACGGGGATCACGCCCACCGTCAGCCCGGCGGGGAAGCTGGTCCTCGTCGTGCTCATGTTCGTGGGGCGCGTGGGGCCGGCGGCCCTCGTGGCCGCCATGATCTCCGCGGCCGGCCGCCGGACCCAGGCCTATCGGTTCGGGCGCGAGGATGTGATGATCGGATGAGCGTTCAACCTGGAAGGAGCGCTTCATGAAGCGGTTCGCTGTGATCGGGCTCGGCGCGTTCGGGTCCTGGGTGGCGCGCGCGCTCACGCGCAGCGGGTTCGACGTGATCTCCATCGACATGGACGGAGACCGCGTGGACCGCTTCGCCCACGAGGTGGCCCGGGCCGTGGTGGGCGACGCCACCGACCCGCTGGTGCTCCGCAAGAACGGCGTGGCCGAGGTGGATGCCGCCGTGGTGAGCACCGGGGACGACCTGGCCTCCTCCATCCTCACGGTGCTGGCGCTCAAGGAGGTCCACGTCGGCCGCATCGTGGTGAAGGTGCCGAGCCCGGAGGCGGTCCGGGCGCTGGAGCGCTTCGACGTGGAGATCGTCTTCCCGGACAAGGAAGCCGCGGAGCGCCTCGCCTACACCCTGGCCTCCTCCTCGGTGCTGGAGTACATCCCCCTGGGGAAGATCCACTCCATCCAGGAGATCGGCGTCCCCTACGCCTGGATCGGGAAGTCCCTCAGGGAGCTGGCGCTCCCGACCAGCGAGGGGATCCAGGTGGTCGCGCTCTACGACGCCCTCACCGGTAACTGGGACGCCGTCCCGTCGCCGGATCGGGTCATCACCGACTCGGACGTGGCCATCGTGGCCGGCGGCACCGCGCGCATCGAGCAACTCCTGCGCCGGAAGGTGAAGGCCGACGAGGCGTAACCCGCGCGACGCCGAACCCATGGTGCACGACGATCCCGCCGCCGAGCGCGCCCACATGGTCCGGACCCACCTCCAGGGCCGGGGCGTGGCGTGCCCCCGTGTGCTGGCGGCGCTGGCGCGCGTGCCCCGCGAGCGCTTCGTGCCCGAGTCGGCCCGCTCCCGCGCCTACGCCGACCAGGCCCTCTCCATCGGGCACGGCCAGACCATCTCCCAGCCCTTCATGGTCGCGGTCATGACCCAGGCGCTGGAGCTCCAGGAGGGAGCGCGGGTCCTGGAGGTGGGGACGGGCTCGGGATACCAGGCCGCGGTGCTGGCCGAGCTGGCCCGGGAGATCTGGTCCGTGGAGCTCGTCCCCGAGCTGGCCCGTGCGGCCGCCCTTCTCCTGGCTGAGCTGGGGTACGCCAACGTCCACGTGCGCGCCGGCGACGGGTCGCTCGGGTGGCCCGAGGAGGCACCGTTCGACGCCATCGTGGTCACCGCCGGAGCGCCGGGCACTCCGCGTTCCCTTCTGGCGCAGCTCTCCCCGGACGGCGGCAGGCTCGTGGCGCCCGTGGGGGACCGGGAGCTCCAGTACCTGGAGATCGTCGAGCGCCGGGGGACGGAGTACGTCACCCGGCGCTCCATGGGCTGCCGCTTCGTGCCCCTCCTGGGCGCGGAGGGTTGGCCCGGCTAGCGCCGCCGATCCCCGGGCGCGCCTACCGCTTGATCCGTTCGCCCTTGTCCTCGTAGCGGAAGATCCACGCGGCCATGCGCCCCGGGCGGATCTTACCCGCCAGGTCGCCGTACTCGTGGTCCCCGCCCGAGCCCATGGCCACGCCCGGACGCGCACGCAGCTCGTGCGCCAGGTCCCGGCACCGATCCCGCCACCGGGCCCAGTTCTCCGCCCGCAGGTCCACCCACCCCCGGTCGGGAAGTCGGGGGTCTCCCAGCGGCACGCCCTTCTCCGGTCCCACGCGCACCTGCGGCCCGCGGAGCACGTGCTTCCCGTCGGGAAGGATGACCGGGATCCCGATGGAGAGGGCACGCTGGCGCAGATCCGCGTCCTCGCGGATCATGGCGTGGGAGCGCTCCGCCACGGCCTTGGGGTCGAGCCCCGCGGCGGCATCCACCGTGCCGAACAGGCGCAGGAGGATCTCCCCCTCGAAGAGGAGCTTGGACAGGCGCGGCGGTCCCAGCATCTCGTAGGCCACCGAGCGGATCCCCGCCTCGGCCTCGAGCGCCTCCATGTGGTCGATGGCCACGCTGCGGAGCGCGCCCGCGCGGTACGTGGGCCCCATCGTGGCCGAGTCCAGCGCGGTGACCACGTCCTTCCCGGTGGGGTGGGAGAGGATCTCCCGGACCACGTTGTCGGCGATCTCCTCGGGGGTGACGAACTCCATGAGGCCCAGGGCGGTGAGGGTCTCGAACTCGCCCAGCGTGAAGAGCCCGTTCTCCCCGGCGTCCAGGAAGACGCCCTCGAGGGGCTCGCCGGTCGTCGTGTATCCGCGCTCGGCGCCGGGACCGAACGCCTCCGTCAGCGGGAGCGCCTCGACGGCGTCCACCCTCATGATCGGCTTGCCGGCGCGCTTCACCGGCCCTTTCCCGATGGACTTCCAGGAGATGGCGGCGGTGGGCTTGACCTCCTTCACCGCCGGGCCGCCCGGCGTGCGGGCCATGAGGTAGAGGTAGAGCGTCTGCGCGCCGGCGATTCCCGACTTGGCCAGGAGGACCCGGGAGGGCCGCTCCTCGGAGTGGGTGAAGGGGATGTTGAGCCCCATCCCCCCCGTTCCCGCCGTCCCCACCTTGACGAACACCTCGGTGCTCGCCCGCTTCATCCCCTCCAGCGCGATCTGCGTATGGCGGATGAGCTGGGGCAGGTAGAGGAGCGCCAGGTGCTGCTCCACCAGGGCCGTGTCCACCTTCCCCTCCGCCACCGCGTCGCGCAGGCGCTGGGCTGACGCGAACACGTTCTGATAGGCGAGCGCGCCTGCGGTGTTGATGCAGTCCACCAGGATCTGGGGACGCGTGTCCGACAGGAGCTTGCCCAGGGTGGAGCGCCGGAGCACGTCGTCCGTGAGCTCGCCGTAGAGATCGTCCACGAGCTCCCGGCGCCGCTCGGGATCGGACAGCACGTCCGCCCGGGGCAGGTCCTTGGACGCGTGGGGAACGAAGAGATCGCCCCAAGCCGCCTCCAGGTGCACCCCCTTGGCCCTGCGGTCGTCCTTCAGCTCCTTCACCGCGGCCTCGGCGTCCTCCCGGCGCAGCGACCCTACCACGATGCGCCGCGGTGCGCTTTCCAGCATCTTACGCGCCACGGCGATCCCCACCAGCCCGGCGCCCCCAAGGATGAGCACGGTCTTGTCACGAAGGTCCATGATCGCTTCCTCGCTTTCGTCCCCCTCCGGCCGCGGCCAGAAGGAGCCTGGTTTCGTCATCGGTGAGGGGGCGCCAGGCCCCCGTCGGAAGATCCCCCAGCTCCACGGGACCGAACCGGACCCGGACCAGACGGAGCACCCGGTGCCCCACCGCCTCCATGAGGCGGCGGACCTCCCGCTTGCGCCCCTCCGCCAGGACCAGCGCGACCACCGCCGCGCCCTCCTCCCGCGCCACCAGCCTTGCGCGCACGGCCCGGGCCGGGCCGTCACCCAGCACCACCCCTGCCTCCAGTCGGCGCAGCGTCTCCCTCGACGGAGCGCCGGCGACCCACACGCGATACTCCCGTTCCACCTCACGGCTCGGGTGGGTCAGCGCGTGGAGGGCATCCCCCTGGTTGGAGAAGATGAGGAGCCCCTCCGTGTCCCGATCCAGCCGGCCCACGTACCGCAGCGTCCCCATCTCCGGCGGGAGGGCGTCGTAGACCGTCCGCGCCGCATGGGGATCGCTCCGCGTGGTCACGAGCCCCGCCGGCTTGTGGAAGGCCATCCAGACCGGCTCCGCACCCGCCCGGACCTCGATGCCGTCCAGCGCCACCCGGTCGACGCCCGGCACGACCCTCCTCCCAAGCTCCCCGACCCGCTCCCCGTTGACCTCGATCCGGCCTTCGAGAAGGAACCGCTCCGCCTCTCTGCGGGACGCACGCCCCGCCATGGAAAGGTACTTCTGGAGGCGGATTCCCTCAGCCATCGGTCACTCCGTGGGCCGCTCCCCGCCCTCCATCTCCGGGGCGGGATGCGCTTCCACGCCGCTCTCCACAACCTCCGGCGCCTCGTCCCCGGGGCCGCACTCCGCGCTGACCTCACCGCCCAGCGACAGCTGGTCCGCGTTCGGCTCCTCCGGCCCGAGCGGGGTGCGCTCGCGGAGGACCACGGGAAGCTCCTCCGGGCGCGGCAGGTCCTCCAGGGACTTGAGCCCGAAGTGCTCGAGGAATTTCTGCGTGGTGCCGTACAGCACCGGGCGCCCGAGCCCCTCCCCCCGCCCCACCACGTCGATGAGTTCCCGGTCCTGCAGGGTCTTGAGCACGCCTGCGGCGCCCACGCCGCGGACGTACTCGATCTCGATGCGGCCCAGGGGCTGGCGGTACGCGATGATGGCCAGCGTCTCCAGGGCGGGGCCGGAGAGCCGGGACGGGCGGGCGACGTTGTCGAAGCGCTCGAGGTACGGCGCGAACTCCGGGCGCGTGAGGATCTGGTAGCCCTCGGCGATCTCGGCAATCTGGAATGAGCGCTCGGCGTCGTCGTACTCGGCCTTGAGGTAGCGGATGGCCTGCTCGACCTGGTCCTCGTCCAGAGACTCGTCGGCGCGCGCGATCTCGTCGGCGGTGAGGGGCGCGTCGGCAGCGAAGAGCACCGCCTCCACGATCTGATGGGCGTTCACGCCTCGGGTGCTCCTTCTGCTGCACGGTTCACGGGTTGCGCCTGCGCTGCCGGCACGGATTCCTCGCCTGCTTCGTCCTCTACGGCCTCATCCTCGCCCGGGTCCTCCCGCCGGTAGATCCAGAGCTCCGCGAAGGGCTTGGTCTGGCGTAGGTAGAGGAGGCGCCGTCGCGTCAGCTCCAGCCCCGCCAGGAAGGTCATGACGCCGTGCAGCTTCTCCTCGAACCCGAGGAGCAGGCGGCTGAACTCGACCCTCGTGGTCTCCCGGAGGGAGTCGAGGATGAGGACGACCTTGTCCTCCATGGAGATGGTGTGAGGCGTCACCCGGTGCTGGCGCTGGGGCTCGGGCATCTCCACCCCCAACGCAGCCTCGAACACCTCCTCCCACGTGGACTGCAGGGGCGTCTCGGCCACGGGGCGTCGGGGCCGGGGCGGGTTGAACCCCTTGGAGAAACGCCGCGCCCGGTCCGCCTCGGCGGCGGAGAGACGCTGGGAAACCTCGCGGATCAACTCGTACTCGAGCAGTCGCCGTACCAGTTCGGCCCGGGGATCCTCGTCCTCGTCCTCCGCGGTCCGCGGCAGCAGCATCTGCGCCTTGATGCGGATGAGCGTGGCCGCCATCTCCAGGAACTCCCCCGCGCCGTCCAGGTCGCGGGCCCCGATCCCACGGATGGCCTGGAGGAACTGGTCGGTGATGCGGGCGATGGGGATGTCGAAGACGTCGATGTCCTGCGTGCGGATGAGGTGCAGCAGGAGGTCCAGGGGGCCCTGGAACCGCTCGATCTCGACGAGGAGGAAGCCCTCGCGGGGAGCGGTCTTTTCGGCGAGGGTCAGATCCACAGGCGGATGAAGGCGTCGGCGGCGCCCACGAGGGCGCCCACCGGCCACATGAGGATACGGAAGGCGCTGGGTGCCAGGAACATCAACCCCATGAGGACCAGGAGCCCGTACCGGCCCGCCCGCTGATACGGCACGGCCAGGCGCGCCGGGAGCGCGTGGTACAGGACGTGGGAGCCATCCAGGGGCGGGATGGGGATCAGGTTGAAGGTGGCCAGGACCACGTTGATCACGACGCCGTAGCGCGCCATCTGGCTCAACGCAGCGGTCACGCCGCCGAGCGGGCCCACCCCCGCCTCCAGCTTGAGGACCGCCACCGAAGCCAGGGTGGCGAGGACGGCGAGCCCCAGGTTCGAGACCACCCCCGCCAGCGAGACGCGCACGTCGCCCCACACGTAGTCCCGGTAGTTCGCCGGGTTCACGGGGACCGGCTTGGCCCATCCGAAGAGAAAGCTGCTCCCGCTGAAGTGCAGAGCCAGCGGCACCAGGACCGACCCGATGGGGTCCAGGTGGGGCAGCGGGTTCAGGGTGATCCGTCCCAGCTGCTCCGCGGTGTGGTCCCCCTCGCGCCGGGCCTGCCAGGCGTGGGCGACTTCGTGGACGACGACGGAGCAGATGAGGACGGCGATGAGCAGGATGGCGTCCATGGGCGGCCAAAGGTACCGCGCCGGGGGTGGCAGGGTCTAGATGCGCCCCGCCACGTCGGGGGCGCGTCCCGCGGTTAGATTGGAAGGTCCGTCCCCGCGAACCGCGCCCCCGTTCATGCGACCCCCCACCATCCTCCTCCTGGCGACGGCCCTGGCCCTCGCCTCCTGCGCCCAGCCCCCGGCCGACGCCCCCGGGTCGGCCTCCCTCGGCCTCCTGGGCACCGAGCCCGTCGCCCCCCTGGAGAAGGTCTCCTTCACCTTCCCCGACGTCCGGGGCGAGCCCTGGGACTTCCGCGCCGAGACCGACGGGCGCATCACCCTGCTCTACTTCGGCTACACCTTCTGCCCGGACATCTGCTCGGTGCAGATGGCCACCCTGGCCGCGGCGCTCCGCGAGGTGCCCCCCGACGTGCGCGCTGCGGTGACCACGGTGTTCGTCACCGTGGACCCGGCCCGGGACACCCCGGAGCGCCTGGCGGGGTGGCTCGGCGCCTTCGACTCCAGCTTCGTGGGGTTGCGCCCCACCCCGGAGACGCTGGCCGAGGCGTTGGCCTTCTACCGATACCCCCCGCCCGAGAGCAGCGGGGAGGACGAGGGGTACACCATGAGCCACCCGGCCATGGTCTACGCCTTCACCCCCGACGACCTGGGGCGGGCCATGTACGGCGCGGACACCCCCAAGGCGGCCTGGGCCCACGACCTGGTGCTCCTCGCCGGGAGGGACTGGAGCGGGGGGGAGGCTCTCCCCCGCGCCCCGGGCGGGGACCTGATGGCGCAGGTGGGCGGGATCCAGGTGCTGGACGCCGTGGTGCCCCGTCCCCCGACGGCCACCACCACCGCCTTCTATGCCACGCTCCACAACGCCGGGTCCGAGGCCGACACGCTGCTGGGGATCTCGACCCCGGCGGCGGAGCGGGCCATGCTCCACGACATGGTGCTGGAGGGCGGGGTCATGCGCATGACCCACCTCATGGGGGGGATCCCGCTCCCCCCGGGTGCCACCGTTCGGCTGGAGCCCGGCTCCCGCCACGGCATGCTGGAAGGGCTCTCGGGGCTCCCCGAGCCCGGCGGGACGGTGAGCGTGGTGCTGCGCTTCGCCCTGGCGGGGGAGACCCCCGTGCCGGCCCGGGTGGTGCGCTACGAGGACCTTGGACGCCGGTAGGGCGGCCCGAATCGCGCCCGGGAGGGCGCCGGGGATTGATCCTGGAGCCCTCCGTTCCTAGCTTTGTTGGCTTTCCAGGCCGTCGCTAAGCTTTCTCCGCGCCACGAGTGTAGCATGCCGAACATCAAGAGTGCCAAGAAGCGCATGGAGCTCTCCCGCGCAGCCCGCCTCAAGAATCGGGCCGAGCGCTCCAAGATCCGCACCGCCATCAAGCGCGTCCGCGCCGCGACCAAGGCCGACGAGGCCAAGGCGCTGCTGCTCGAAGCGCAGGCCGTGCTCGACCGTGCCGCCACCCGGCGCCTGGTCGCGCCCAACGCCGCGGCCCGGCTCAAGAGCCAGCTCATGAAGCACGTGGGGAAGCTCTCGGCGTAGGCACGCCCGAGGAGCAGGAAGGCCAGAGACCCGGCCGGGCGCGCCTGCCCCGCCGGGTCTCTCTTTTGTCCGTGGGCGACCTTCCCGCCGAGCGCACCCCTTCTTCAGCGACCTGTCACCCCTCGAAGACCACCTTCCCGCGCACCACGGTCCAGCGCACGACGCCCTTGAGCTTCCACCCTCCGAAGGGGGTGTTGCGGCTCCTGGAGTGGAAGCGGGCCGGATCCACGGTCCACGCGGCCTCCGGGTCGAACACGGTGACGTCGCCCGCCGAGCCCGGCGCCAGGGAGCCCCCGCGGAGGCGGAACGTCCGCGCCGGCGTGCAGCTCATGCGCTCCACCATCGAGGAGAGGTCGATGACCCCCTCGCCCACCACGTGGGTGAGGACGAGCCCGAGCGCCGTCTCCAGCCCGACGATCCCGTTGGGGGCGTCGGTGAACGCCGCTTCCTTCTCGTCGTAGTGATGTGGGGCGTGGTCTGTCGCCAGCGTGTCCAGCGTGCCGTCGGCCAGACCGGCGCGCACCGCGTCCCGGTCCGCCGCGGTGCGGAGCGGCGGGTTCATCTTCGCCTCGGTGCGATACCCCTCCACCGCCTCCTCGGTGAGGATGAGGTGGTGGGGCGTGGCCTCGGCACTGACCCGGACGCCCCGGGCCTTCGCCTGACGGATGCTCTCGACCCCGAAGCTCGTGGACACGTGCTGCAGGTGGATGTGCCCGCCGGTGAGCTCGGCGAGGAGGAGGTCCCGGACGATGTGGATGTCCTCGGCGGCGTTCGGCTTCCCGGGGAGTCCGAGCCGCGTCGCCACGAGCCCGGCGTTCATGTGCCCTTTTCCCGAGAGGCCGAGGTCCTCCGGGTGGTCCGCCACCGGGATATCGAAGGCTTGCGCGTACAGAAGCGCGAGACGCATGAGCCCCGAGTTCATCACCGGGCTCCCGTCGTCCGTGATGGCCACCGCCCCCGCTTCCACCATCTCGCCCACCAGCGCCAGACGCTCCCCCTTCCGGCCGGCGGAGATGCACCCCACCGGGTAGACCCGGGCGGCTCCGGCCCGCCTTCCCTCGGCCGCGACGAAGCCCACCGCAGCGGGGTCGTCGATGGGCGGGTCGGTGTTGGGCATGGCGCACACGGCGGTGAACCCGCCTGCCGCGGCCGCGCGGGCCCCGCTGGCGATCGTCTCCTTGTGCTCGCCCCCGGGCTCGCGGAGGTGCACGTGGACGTCGATGAGCCCGGGCGTGACCACGAGCCCCGCGCACTCCACGACCCTGGCGTCCTCGGGCGCCGCGAGGTCCTTCCCAACCTGCGCCACCTTCCCATCCACCAGGAGGACGTCATGGACGGCGTCGAGCTTCTGCGACGGGTCCACGACCCTCCCGCCCCGGAACAGCATCCTGGCGCTCATGCCTCACCCCCCTGCTTCGCCGCCTCGGCCCTCTCGGGCTGGCCGCCGGCCAGGAGGTAGAGGACGGCCATGCGCACGGCCACCCCATTGGTGACCTGGTTGAGGATCACCGACTGGGGCCCGTCGGCGACGTCCGAGTCGATCTCGACACCCCGGTTCATGGGCCCCGGGTGGAGGACCAGGATGTCCCGGGGAGCCCTCTCGAGGCGCGCGCGGCTGATCCCCCAGATGCGGTTGTACTCGCGGAGCGAGGGAACGTATCCCGCCTCCATGCGCTCGAGCTGGAGGCGGAGGATGTTCAGTACGTCGGCCCACTGGATGGCGTCCTCCACCCGGGTGAAGACCTCCACGCCCAGGGAGCGGACGTTGCGGGGCACGAGCGTGGGCGGCCCGCACACGGCCACCTGCGCCCCGAGCTTCAGGAGCCCGAAGATGTTGGAGCGGGCCACACGCGAATGCAGGACATCGCCCACGATGCACACCTTGAGCCCCTCGATGCGCCCGAGGTGATCGCGGATGGTGAGCATGTCCAGGAGCCCCTGGGTGGGGTGCTCGTGGGAGCCGTCCCCGGCATTGATGACGTTCGAGGGGATGCGCTCGGCCAGGAAGCGTGCGGCGCCCGAGGAGCCGTGGCGCATGACCACCATGTCGATGCGCATGGCCTCCAGGTTCCGCGCCGTGTCCACCAGCGTCTCACCCTTGGACACCGACGACTGGGCGGCAGCGATGTTCACCGTGTCCGCCGAGAGCCGGTTCTCGGCGAACTCGAAGGATACACGGGTGCGGGTGGACGCCTCGAAGAAGAGGTTGACGATGGTCTTGCCCCGCAGCACCGGGACCTTCTTGATCCGCCGCTCGGAGATCTCCTTGAACGGCTCGGCCGTGTCCAGGATGGCGAGGATCTGCTCGCGGGAGAGGGGCTCGAGACCGACCAGGTCCTTGCCCAGCGCCGGCGCCGTCTGGTTCACGTGACCTCCGGGTAGGTGAGGACGAGATCCACGCCGAGGCGCCCGTCCAGCTCGGGGACGAGGACCTCGACGCTCTGGTGCTTCTCCAGGACCTCCACGCCGCGCCCCACGATGTCGGGCTGGATGGGGAGCTCGCGCCCTCCCCGGTCCACCAGCACGCACAGCAGGATCCGGCCGGGGCGCCCCCAGTCCATGAGCTCGTTCAGCGCGGCGCGGGCCGTGCGCCCCGTGTGCTGCACGTCGTCCACGAGGACGATGGTCTTCCCGTCGATCCCAGACGGGGGGAGCTCGGAGCCTCCCACGATGGGGCGCGGGCCGATGGCCTCGAGGTCGTCGCGGTAGAGCGAGATGTCGACGGAGCCGGAGGGGATGCGCACCCCCTCGGCGGACTCGATCTCGCTGCGCAGGAGGTCGGCGATCTGGATGCCGCGGCGGTGGATGCCCATGACCGCGAGGCCCTGGGTCCCGCCGGTCTTCTCGACGATCTCCCGGGCCATGCGGGCCACGGCGCGCCGGACCGCGGTGTCGTCCATCACGGGGATGCGTTCGGTGCTCATCTCGTGTCTTCCATGGGGAGACGGCGGGTCGCCGAGCGAACGTAGCGGCCGCTCCGGACAGGGTCAACGAGCCTCCCCGGAGGTTGTCCGGGGCCGGACCGTGGGGACATACTGAGGGTGTTCGGCTCCACCCCCGCCCCCCCCTGGAGCGCACCCTGGGAACCCCCGCGACGCACCCCGCAGGCGCCGGAAGCCACCGCCTCTCGGGCTTCCTCGAGCGCACGCCCGCGCCCGCGATCGGGGCCATGGCCGTCGTCCTGGTGGCGTTCATCGGCTTCGTCGACCTGGCCACCGGTGCCGAACTGTCGTCCTCGGTCTTCTACGCGCTCCCGGTCGGGCTGGCAGCCTGGTACGCCGGCCGAGCCTGGGGCCTCGGTCTCTGCGGGCTCGCCGCCTTCGCCTGGTACGAGGCCGACCTTCTCGCCGGTGCTGTCTACTCGGCCCCTTGGATCCCCGTGTGGAACGCCCTCGTGCGCCTTCTCTTCTTCGTCATCATCGCCTCCCTCCTCGTCCGCCTCCGGACCGCGCTCGAGGCGCACCGCAGGCTCGCGGAGGTGGACGCCCTCACCGGATTGGCCAACAGCCGCCGTTTCCTCGCGGCGGTGGACGCCGAGACGGCCCGGGCCATCCGATACCGCCACCCGTTGAGCTTGTCCTATTTCGACCTCGACGGGTTCAAGGGCATCAACGACCGGTGGGGACACAAGGCCGGCGACGCCGTGCTGGCCGAGGTGGGGCGCGTGCTGCGCGCGCGCCTCCGCCGCACCGACATTCCGGGGCGCCTGGGCGGGGATGAGTTCGCGGTCCTCCTCCCTGAGACCGGTGCCGACGCGGCCCGGGAGGCCATGGAGGAACTCCGTTCCGACCTCTTGGCCGCCATGGGCACGCGCGGGTGGCCCGTCGGCTTCAGCATCGGTGTCGTGACCACGGAGGGGCGCATCACCGGGGCCGAGGACCTGGTCCGGGAAGCCGACGCCCTCATGTATGAGGTCAAGCGCACCGGCAAGGGGCAGGTGGCGTATCGCTCGCTCTCAGCGACCTCCGAAGCGGGCGCTCCCGACACGCTGTAGGAACCCGGGTGCCCCCTCCGATCCCTCCCCCGCCGCCCAGTCGTAGGAGAAGAGGACGAGCCCGCCCACGCCCTCGCGCCGCGCCAGGTCGATCTTGTCCAGCGTCCCGGCGAGCCCGTTCTGGTACGCCCCGATCCCGGCCCAGACCCGGTCCCGGCGCCCTGCCGAGACGGCGGCTTCGCGGATCTGCACGGCGAAGAGGCCGTTCTGCGGGGTGTACGCCATGGGAACCACCACGTCCACGATCCCCTGGTCCAGCCACGCCCTCCAGTCCTGGAAGCGGGCCGAGTATGCGTCGTCCACGTTGGCGAACACCGCCGCGGACACCACCAGGTCGGGGCGCCGCGCCTTCACGCCGGTGTGGATGCGCTCCACCAGCCTCGTGATCTGCGCGCGGCGGAACTCCCCCCAGGGTCCCGGGAGCGCATCGGTGAAGGCGAAGGGGTCGCCCCGGTAGGCGCGGTCGAGCTCCCGCAGGCGCTCGGGGGAGAGCCGCGGTGCCACCCAGCTCCGGAACCGGTCCAGCGCACCCCTGCTGTAGTCGAAGTCGCCGGACGGGAAGCGCACGTAGTCGAAGTGGATCCCGTCGAGCTCGTAGCGCTCGGCCAGGTCCATCCACACGTCGTAGAGCCGCTCCTGCACCCCCGGGTGGGAGGGGCTCGTGTAGATCCCCTCCACCGTCTCCGGGTTGTCCGCAGCGTACCGGCGGAGCGCGCCCACGAAGCGCGGGTCGTGGGGGTCCACGCTCCACAGCTCGCGTGCCAGCGCTCGCGGGACCCCCAGCCAGTCGGGGTGCTCGTTCACCAGGTGCTCGGGGCTCGCAGGGAGCCGTGGTCCGCTCCACACCAGGTGCGTGTTCACCCACGCGTGCACGGCGATCCCCCGGCGGTGCGCCTCCACCAGGGTCAGCGCCAACGGGTCGAAGCCGGGCTCCTCCACCGTCTCTCCCCGGGGCTCCCAACGCGAGGCGTAGAAGGCGTCGCCGCGTCCGCGGACCTGCACGAGGAGGGTGTTGAACCCAGCCTGGTCGACATCGGCCACCATGCGGCGGACGCGCTCCTGCCCGGTGAGGGTGCCCCGCACCACCCAGACCCCCCGCACCTCCTTGAAGCGCCGGGTGGGGCCGGCCTCGGCGCCCACCCGCTTCCGGTCCCCCTCCGGCGCGAGCGCCGTGTCCGCCCGGGCCACGCGCCCCGTGCCGCCCGGCGGTACCGGCTCCTCGGGGCGGACGGCGACCATCGTGCAGGCCCAGGAGGCGGCGAGCACGGAGAGGACCACGGCGCGTGCCTTCATCCGCGCCGCTCCCTGAAGAAGCCCCGGAGAAGCTCCCCCGAGGCGGCCTCGAGCACGCCCGGGGTGACGATGCACCGGTGGTTCAGCCGGGGGTCCTGCAGGAGGTTCCCCAGGCTCCCGGCCATCCCTGCCTTGGGGTCGAGAGCTCCGTACACCACGCGGGGCACGCGGGCGAGCACGATGGCACCGCAGCACATGGCGCAGGGCTCCAGGGTGACGTAGAGCGTGCACTCCTCCAACCTGAAGTCGCCTTGGGCGAGCGCCCCGGCCCGGATCGCCCGAATCTCGGCGTGGCCGGTGGGGTCGGCTTCGGAGATGGTGCGGTTGTGGGCCTCGGCCACCGCCTTGCCGTCGCGCACGAGGACGGCGCCCACCGGGACCTCGCCCCGAGCCCATGCGGCACGCGCCAACTCCAGCGCGCGCGCCATCCAGAGAAGATCGGGAGACTCGGGGGGGAGGGTGGAGAGAGAGGGGTGGGGCGCCGCGGCGGTCACGGACCCCACGGGCTCAGTGGTGGGTGAGGTTGAGTCCGCCGGCGCTGTCCTCCACACGCCGGTAGAAGGCCGTCACCCGCCCCAGGAGATGGAGCCGCTGGCCTTCCTCCACCACGACCTTCTCTCCGCCCGGGCGCAGCGACTCGAGGCGGATCCCCGAGCCGTTGCGCGTGAGGCGGTGGAACCAGGAGCCATTGCCCACCTGGGCGACCACGACGGCCCCTTCCTCCGCGTCGGCCAGCGTGGCCGGCTCCACGAGGACGTAGTCCCCCTCCTGGATTCCCAGCGCCGCCAGGTCGGCGGTTCCCGCCCGCACGAAGAAGCCCCCCCGCTCGCCGCCCAGGCGGCGATCGATGGAGAGGTACGCGTCGGCCTTCTCCCCACGGCCCTGCGGGACCTGGAGGTAACAGGGGAGCGACACCGTCTGCGCGGTGAGGTCCATGCCCAGGATCTTCACGCCCCTGGAGCGGGACGGGTCACGCTCCAGGTATCCCTTGTCCGCCAGCGCCTGCAGGTGCTCCGACACCGTCTTGGTGCTCTTGATCCCGAACCGCTCCCCGATCTCCCGGATGGAGGGTTGGTAGGTGTTCGCGCGCAGATACTGGACCATGAACTCCAGGATCTTCTTCTCGATCTCCGTGAGCGGCTGGGTCCCGGTGTCGGGGACCCGGCGCCCTGTCGGAATCGAGACGTCGCGAAGCGCGGTGGGTTCGGAGCGGGCCAACGTGTTCCCTTTCGGAGCATGGGTCCGGCCGGAAACATCCGGCGCGGACGGTATCCTAATGTGCGCGTCGAAGCAGTGTCAAGAAAGGGTTTTGTGCAATCCGCGCACTTTGGCGAGGGCCGCCTCCACCCGCTCCAGGGCGCGCTCGCGCCCCAGGAGGACGAGAACCTCGAAGATCCCCGGGCTGGCGGACTGTCCCGTGAGGGCCACCCGCAGGGGGTGGATGAGCTTCCCTGCCCCGATGCCCATCGCTTCGGCCAGGCGGCGGAGTTCCTCCTCCAGAGCCGACTCCGTCCACTCCACATTCAGCAGCTTCTCCGCCACAATGCCCAGGCGCTCCTCGGCCGCTGCGGTGTCCTTGGCCCAGTGCTTGGCCACGGCATCCTCGTCGAAGACGAGGGCGTCGTCCACGAAGGGGCGGGCCTGGGAGGCGACCTCGTCCACCGTGCGCGCGCGGATCTTGAGGAGGTCCACCACCCGCGCGAGCCATGCGTCGTCGGCCAGCCGGGCCGCCGCGGACCCCTGGCGCCCCGCCAGGCGCGCCCGGACCATGGGGAGGAGCCGATCGGTGCCGGCGGCGGCCAGGTGGCGTCCGTTCAGCCAGGAGAGCTTCTCCAGGTCGAACACGGAGCTCTTCTTCAGGATGCGCTCCGCCGCGAACGCGCCCACGAGCTCGTCCCGACCCATCACCTCCCGTTCGTCGCCCGGATTCCATCCCAGGAGCGCGAGGAAGTTGACCATGGCCTCGGGGAGGATCCCCTGGTTCTCGTAGTCGCCCACCGCGGTCGCGCCGTGGCGCTTCGAGAGGCGGCGTCCGTCGGATCCCAGGATCAGGGGGACGTGCCCGAACACCGGCTCGGGGTAGCCGAGGGCACGGTACAGGAGCGCCTGCTTCGGCGTGTTGGAGAGGTGGTCGTCGCCACGGATCACGTGGGTGATTCCCATGGCGTGGTCGTCGGAGACGACGGCCAGATTGTACACCGGGGTGCCGCCGCTGCGCAGGATCACGAGGTCGTCGATGTCCTCGTTCGCGAAGCGCATCTCGCCGTGCACCAGGTCGGTGAACAGGGTCTCGCCGTCGGGGACCCGGAAGCGGATGGCGAAAGGCTCCCCCGCGGCAGCGCGCCGGTCCGATTCCGCCGGACCCAGCGTGTCGGCCTTCTCCCGGGCCACGTGGCTCGGGTGCACGGCCCGCGACTCCGCCTCGGCCTTCACCTCCTCGGGGTTGGAGAAGTCCCGGTACGCCTTCCCCTCGTCGAGGAGCCGCAGCGCCTCGGCCTTGTGGCGCTCCACGCCCTCGCTCTGGAAGAAGGGCCCCTCGTCCCAGTCCAGCCCCAGCCAGCCCAGGCCGTGGAGGATGGCCTGGACGTGCTCGTCGCGGTTGCGCAGCTCGTCCGTATCCTCGATCCGGAGCACGAAGACGCCGCCTTCCCTCCGCGCCAGCAGCCAGTTGAAGAGCGCTGTGCGGGCGCCTCCCACGTGCAGGTACCCGGTCGGGGACGGCGCGAAGCGCACGCGCAGCGGCATGCTCAGGCTCCCAGCTTGCGGGTGAGGAGGTCCTTCACGGCCTTCGGGTCGGCGGCGCCCTTCGTCGCCTTCATCACCTCGCCCACGAAGAGCCCCATCAGGTTCGCCCGCCCCGCCCGATACTCGGCGACCTTCTCCGGCCAGCGGGCCAGGGCGGCGTCCACCACCGCCTCGACGGCTCCGTGGTCGTCCATCGTCTCGAGACCGAGGCGACGCATGATCTCCTCCGGCTCGCCTCCTTTCTCGGCCATGTGGGCCAGCACGTCCTTGGCGGCGCGCCGGGATATCCGGCCCTCGCCCACCAGGCGCACCAGCACGCCCAACCCCCTCCCGTCGAAGGGGAGCGCGTCCAGGGTGCGGCCGCCCAGCACCGCGGGAAGGTCGTTGACCACCCATCCGGCCACCGCGGCGGCATCCTCGTGCGCGGCCAGCGCCTCGTCGAAGAAGTCGGAGAGGTCGCGCGACCCCGTCAGGAGGTCCGCGTCCTCGGCGGAGAGCCCCAGCTCCCGCGTGTAGCGCTCCATGCGCCGGGCGAGCTCGGGGTCGGCACGGCGTCGCCCGGCCCGCTCTTCGCTCACGCGCGGCTTGTCCGCCGCCGGCGCGCCCCGCGGAGCGGCGACGGAGACGGGTGCCCTCCCGGACGGGGCCTTGCCGGCGCCGCCGGAGGCACGCTCCTCCCGGCCCGCGGCCTGCCTGACCCAGGTGTCCTTGAGGGTGATGATCCGGTTGAAGACGAGATGGTCGCCCACGCCGTCCACCGGGTCGCGCCAAACGTAGCCCGTGCGCTCGAACTGGTAGCGCGTGGCCGGGTGGTCCCCCGCCACGGAGGGCTCCACCTTGGCGCCCTGCAGGACGCGGAGCGAATCGGGATTCAGGTGGTCGGTGAAGTCGCCCCCTTCGGGGACGTCGTCGGGGTCGGGCACGCCGAAGAGCCGATCGTAGAGCCGGACCTCGGCGTCCAGCGCATGGCGCGCCGACACCCAGTGGATCGTGCCGATCCCCTTCCGGCCGTCCGCGCCCCCGCTCCGCGTGTCCGGGTCGTGGCTGCACCGGAGCTCCACCACGTTCCCCGCCGCGTCCTTCACCACGTCGTCGCAGCGGATGACGTAGGCGTACCTCAGCCGCACCTCCCCCCCGGGGACGAGGCGGCGGAATCCCCTGGGCGGGTCCTCGGAGAAGTCGGAACGCTCGATCCAGAGCTCCTGCGCGAAGGGCACGCGCCGCGACCCCTCCCGCGGCACGTCGTGGGGGAAGTATGGAGCGTCCAACTCCTCCACGGTCCCCGCGGGCCAGCTCGTGAGCACCACCTTCAGCGGCTCGAGGACCGCCATGACCCTGGGCGCCACCGGGTTGAGCGTCTCGCGGATGGCGTGGTCGAGCTTGCCGATGTCCACCCGGGAGTTGGCCTTGGCCACGCCGATGATGTCGGCGAAGTACCGGAGCGCTTCCGGGGGGACGCCCCGGCGGCGGAGCCCCGCCACCGTGGGCATGCGGGGATCGTCCCACCCCCCCACGTGTCCCTCCTTGACCAGGCGGATGAACTTCCGCTTGGACAGGACCGTGTACTCGAGCTCCAGGCGGGCGAACTCGTACTGGTGCGTGCGCGGCTCGGCGAAGCCCACGTTGTCCAGGAGCCAGTCGTAGATCTCGCGGTTGTTCTCGAATTCCAGCGTGCAGATGGAGTGGGTGACGCCCTCGAAGGCGTCCTCAAGGCAGTGGGCGTAGTCGTACAGGGGGTAGATGCACCAGGTGTCACCCCTGCGGTAGTGGTGCGCGTGCCGGATCCGGTAGAGCACCGGGTCGCGCATGATCATGTTCGGCGACTCCAGGTCGGCTTTGGCGCGAAGCACCTTGGAGCCGTCCGGGAACTCCCCGGCGCGCATGCGCCGGAAGAGGTCCAGGTTCTCCTCCACGGAGCGCGAACGGCACGGGGTGGGCGTGCCCGGGCGGGTCACCGTGCCCCGGCTCTCGCTGATCTCCTCCTCGGAGGCGTCGTCCACGTAGGCGAGGCCCTTACCGACGAGGATCTCGGCGCACTCGTACATGCGCTCGAAGTAGTCCGACGCGAAGTACAGGTGCTCTCCCCAGTCGAAGCCCAGCCAGCGCACGTCGTCCTGGATGGCCCCGACGTATTCGAGGTCCTCCGTTTCCGGGTTGGTGTCGTCGAAGCGCAGGTGGCAACGACCCCCGAACTCCTGGGCGATCCCGAAGTTCAGGCAGTTGGACTTCACGTGCCCGAGGTGGAGGTACCCGTTGGGCTCGGGCGGGAAGCGCGTCACCGGGCTCGCGTACCGGCCCTCCGCCAGGTGCGCCGCCACGATCTGGCGGATGAAGTCGGTCCCGGCGGGGCGGGTGGGTTTGGCTTCGGACATGCTCGGAGGAGGGTTGGAGGTGCGCGCCTGGGCGCTTCGGACGGGCCACCGCGGCCGGGAAGCCCGCCACAGCCTGAAAAAATAGCGAATTCGGCTAGATTCGGGGCGGCGCACCCCCGGACCCTCGAGGCTGAACCCCATGCGCGTGCTCTCCCGCATCCTGGCTTCCGCGGCCCTCCTGCTGGCCTCCCCCCTCGCGGGCGGGGCGCAGGAGCCGGTGGTGAACGCCGTCATCTTCTACTCGCCCACCTGCCCCCACTGCCATCAGGTCATCAATCAGGACCTGCCTCCGCTGCGGCAGAAGTACGGTACCCGGCTGGTCATCGTGGGCGTGGACGTGAGTACCCAGCGGGGGTCGGCGCTCTACGACGCCATGGTGCACTACTTCGCGCTCCCGGACGAGCGCCTTGGCGTCCCGGCGCTCGTGGTGGGCACCACCGTCCTGGTGGGCTCCCTGGAGATCCCCCAGCAGCTCCCGGGGATCGTCGACCGGGGCCTCGCCGCCGGCGGGATCGACTGGCCGCCGATCGAAGAGCTGCGCCAGGCGCTGACGGCGCAGGGGATCATCGTCCAGCGCCCCACGCCGCAGGCTCCCCCGCAGAGCCCTCTGGCACCGGCGGACACGGGCCTGCGGGCACCGTCGGCTACCGGGGCCCAGCCCCAGCCCCAAGCAGGGGACACGGGGGGTGCACCGGCGCCTGCGACTTCCGCGTCCGTGCCCGCCCCGACGCCCGCCGACGCCGCAGGCGCCGCCCCGGCCGACCCGTCCCAGGGCGCCGACGCCCCGGCGATCACCCAGGGCGTGGGTCCGCTCCCCACCGGCGAAGCCGCCCTCCCGCTGGAGCGTTCGGGGCCGATCGCGCTCTTCCTCCGGGATCCCGTGGGGAACGGGATGTCCGTCGCCGTGCTCGTGGGACTCCTGGGCGTGCTCGCCTGGTCCGTCGTGGTCATGCTCCGTCCCGTCCCGAAGGCGCCCGTGTTCCCCGGCTGGCTCTTCCCGGCCCTGGGTGTGGTGGGCATCGGCGTCGCCGCCTACCTGTCCTTCGTGGAGGTCACCGGCGCCGCGGCGGTGTGTGGGCCCGTGGGGGACTGCAACACCGTCCAGCAGAGCCCGTGGGCGCGCCTCTTCGGGGTGCTCCCCATCGGCGTCCTGGGGCTGGCGGGCTACGCAGGGCTGGCGGGGGCGTGGGTCGCCGCGACGTGGGGCCCGGAGGCGCTCCGCGCCCGGGCGTGGACGGCGGCGTGGGCCATGGCGCTCGTTGGGACGGCCTTCTCGGCCTATCTGACCTTCCTCGAGCCCTTCGTCATCGGCGCCACCTGCGCCTGGTGCCTCACGTCGGCGCTGGTCATCGCGCTCATGCTGGCTGTGGCGACGGAACGGGCTTCGGCGCCGCCTCCCGCGTGAGCCGGGGCCGCTCCATCAGACCGTAGACGGCGGGCGTCAGCGTCAGCACGAAGAGCGTGGACGACAGGAGCCCGCCCATGAGGACGAGCGCCAGCGCGTCCCAGATCCTGGATCCCGCCCCCTCGCCGAAGACGACCAGAGGCACCAGCCCGAGCACCGTCGTCACCGTTGTCATGAGGATGGGGCGCACGCGCTCCAGCGTCCCCTTCACAACCGCCTCGTCGAAGCCCAGCCCGGGCTCCCGGCGGCGGACGCCGTTCACGTGGTCCACCAGGAGGATGGCGTTGTTGACCACGATCCCGAACATCATGATCACGCCGATGTACGCCTCGCGGGTGAAGGCGGCGCCGGTGTAGTAGAAGATCAGGAAGACGCCGATGAGGGCCATCGGCACGGTGAGGATCACGCAGAGGGGCTGGACCAGCGACTCGAAGGTCGCCGCGGTCACCATGTAGATGAGGACGAGGGACACGGCGATCACCAGCCAGATCTGCTGCTGCTCCTCGGTGTCGATCCACCATCCCGTGTCCCCCTTCTCCACCGTGTAGCCGGGCGGCACCTGGGTGGCGGCGATGACCCGCTCGTGGAAGAGGTCGCCGAGCTTCTGGGGCCCGCGGAACTCGTAGGCCACGGTGCGCTCGTACTGCTGGTTCTCCCGGCGGATGCGCGCCAGGATCTCCCGGGGCGCCACGGTCACCACCTCGCCGAGTCGGATGCGCTCGCCCCCGGGAGTGTCCACCAGGGTCTCCGTGAGCGCGAGGACGTCCATGTCCTCGTCGGCCTCGAGCTTGACCTGGTACTGCACCTCCTCGCCGCCGAGCTTCAGGTATCCGAGGCGGGCGTTGCCCCCCACCGCCGCCGCGAGCCGGCTCACGAGCCCCTCGACGGACATGGCGTGTCGGGCCAGGCGGTCGCGGTCGATGGTTACCACGTACTCCGAGGCCTTGTCCCTGGTGAAGCGCCGCGAGGAGGCGTTCGTGTCCACCTCCTGGATGCGCGGCAGGCGGGTCAGGCGCGTCCCGATGTCCTCGGCGATGTCGCGCACCCGCTCGTAGTTGTACCCGAGCACGGAGATCGCGTAGTTGGGCGGGCTGCTCCCTCCCCCGTAGAACGAGGGGCCGTACCCGTACACCCGCACCTCCGCGCCGGTGAAGGAGTGGGAGTAGGCGAACATCTGCTCCTTGATCGCCACCGGGACCTGCGTGTTCTCCAGGGAGTCGGGAAAGGTGATCTCCATGTAGGCCCGGTCCTCGTACACGGTGGCCGTGACCTGCTCCACCTCGGGCAGTTCCGAGAGCTTGTCCTCGAAGAACACTACGAGCTGGTCGGTGCGGTCCAGGTCGGAGCCACGGGGGAGCGTCACGTAGACGCTGATGTACGTGCGCTCGCCGAAGCCTCCGCCGAAGACAGTCCAGGTGGTGACGTAGCGGTGGAACAGGAAGTACGATCCGCCGAAGATGGCCCCGGTCACGAAGATCGCCGTCCACGGGTGGCGGAGGTTGAACCCCACCACGTCGGAGTAGAAGCGGGCGTAAAGGGGCCGCCGAGGTGGAGCGCCCAGGGCGGCCCGCGTGCGCCATCCCCCACCGGCGCGGAGCGCGCGCGCCGCCAGCGCCGGGATGAACGTGAAGGACACGAAGAGCGAGGCCACCTGGGTGAGCACCACCACCAGCGCCAGCGGCACGTAGAAGACGCGCAGCTCCCCCTGGAGGTACACGAAGGGGACGAAGACGATGAGCGTGGTGGCCGCGGAGGCCAGCACCGCCATCACCACCTCCCGGGCGCCCTCCTCGGCCGCGCGCCCCGGCGCCTCCCCGCCCTGCCAGCGCCTGTAGGTGTTCTCCAGCACCACGATGGCGTTGTCCACCACCAGCCCGAACCCCATGGCGAGTCCCATGAGGGTCAGGAGGTTGAGCGAGATCCCGCCGAAGTACACGAAGTTCAGCGCGATGAGCACGCTGAACCCGATGGTCGTGAAGAGGAGCGCCGCCGAGCGGAACGAGCCCAGGAAGAGGAGGAGCACCACGAAGATCACGCCGAGGCTGAAGAGTGCGCGCGTCCTCAGGTCGGTGAGCTGCTCGCGGATGTCCTCGCTCTCGTCGTAGTCCAGGATGAACCGGGCCCCGAACGGGCTCAGGCGCTCCACCGCCGTCAAGCGCTCCTTGACCGCGTCGGCCACGCGCACCGTGTTGGCGCCGATCTGCTTGGTGACCACGAACGTCACCGCCGGGCGGCCATCGATCCGGTTGAAGGAGCGCGCCTCCTCGTAGGTGTCGTGCACCGTGGCGATGTCCGAAACCCGCACGGGCGTGCCGCCGGCCGAGGAGATGACCGCATTCCTCACGTCCTCGGCGCTTCCGGGACGGTTCACGATGGTGATGGTGCGCTCCTGGTCGCCCTCCCGGACCACCCCCGCCTCCCGCACCAGGTCCAGCTCCTGGATGCGCCGGCGCACCGTCCCGGCGTCCAGCCCCAAAGCAGCGACCTTCTGCTCGTCCAGCGATACCTCGAGCCGCCGCTCACGCCCCCCGAAGACGCGCACCACCCCCACCCCCTCCGCCTGGGAGAGCGCGGGCACCACGATGTCGTCCACATGGCGCCGGAGCGCCTCCAGCGTGTAGGGGCCGGTGAAGGTGTAGCGCAGGAAGGGACCGCTCTGCTCCTGGAACTCCTCCGGCACGTACTGCTCCACGACCACCCGGTCGGCGCCCGCGGGGAGCTCGTCCTCCAATGCCGCGATCCGCTCGGAGAGGTCCAGGCGGGCGAACTCCATGTCGGTGCCGCGCTGGAACTCGACCTGGACGTTGGCGGTGCCGGTCCCGTTCTCCTCGTACGACTCGGAGACGATCTTCTCCACTCCCTGCACCTGCTGGATAGCCGATTCCAGGGGGGAGGTGAGGAACGCCTCCACTGTCTCCGGGGACGCGCCGCGCCAGGTCCCGGTGAGGGTGAGGCGAGGGAGCCGGGTGTCGGGGAGGAGCTCGATGGGGATCCCCGTCCACGCCCGGATCCCCAGGAAGGAGACGGCGGCGTACGTCATGGCCACCGCCACGGGGCGGCGGATGCTCAGGCGGATCACGTCAGGGCCCCGCCTCGGGGGCCGCGGTCGCGCCGAGCGCCGAGCGGGCGCGCTGGGCCACGCCTTCCATCGTCTGGTAGACCACCGGGACCACGACCAGCGTGAGCGCCGTCGCCACCGTGAGCCCGCCGATCACCGTGATGGCCATGGGGGACCGCAGCTCCGCGCCCTGGCCGAACCCCAGGGCCATGGGGAGGAGGCCCAGGACGGTGGTGACCGTGGTCATGATGATCGGGCGCAGGCGCACGCGCCCCGCCTCCAGGATGGCGTCGCGCACGGACATCCCCCGGCGCCGGCACTGGACGATGAAGTCCACCTTCACGACGGCGTCGTTGTCCACGATCCCCACCAGGATCACCAGGCCGATGAGGCTCATGGTGTTGATCCCGTTCCCGGTGAGCGCCAGGGACAGCAGCGCCCCCACCAGCGCCAGCGGCACGGACATGAGGATGGTGAACGGGTGGATGAAGGACTCGAACTCCGCCGCGAGGATCATGTACACGAGGAGGATGGCGAGCGCGAACGCGAACGCCAGGTCGCGGAAGGAGCGGCGCATCTCCTCGTTCTCGCCGCCCACGTCCCAGCGCAGCTCACGCGAGACGGGAAGGCCCGTGAGCGCGCCCTCCACGTCCCCGATGGCCTGGTCCAGCCCCCCTTCCACCACGTCGGCGTAGACCGACACGACGCGCCCCTGGTCCTCCCGGTGCACCTCGGCGGGCCCCAGCGCCTCCTGGACGCGCACCAGCTCACGGATGGGGACGCCGTCCACCTTGAGGGTCTCCAGGGTCTCGCGGGAGTAGCGGAGATCCTGGGGGTAGCGCACCACCACGTCGATCTTGCGGTCGAAGTCCAGGAACTCGGTGGCGCGGTCGCCGCGCATGGCCCCGTCCACCGTCTCCGCCACCACCCGGGGATCCACGCCGTAGGCCGCGCACGCGGCACGGTCGATCTCCACCTGGACCTGGCGCTGACCCCGCTCCGTCCCGAGGCGCACGTTCCCCACCGCAGCCACCAAGGCCAGCCGCCGCTGGATCTCCTCCGCCATGGCGTACGCTTCGTCGAGGTCCTCGGCGCGCACGCGCACGGCGATGTCGGCGTCGCTCCCTCCCAGCATGGCGCCCAGCTCGGTGACCTGGCCCGACTGGACCGCGAGGCTGCCCTCCGGGACCGTGGCGTCCAGCTCCCGCAGCCGGGCAGCGACGCTCGCGGCGTCGGCGCCCTCGTCGAGCCGCAGCTTCAGGGTGGCCGTGTTGAGCCCCGTGGTCTCCTCCCCCGAGGCGTAGGCGCGCACGTCCCGCCCCACGGTGCTGAACACCGTGGACACGTCCGGGTCGGCCAGCGCCGCCGCCTCCAGCGCCGCCCCGGTCTCCGACGTGGCCTCCAGCGCCGTCCCCTCGGGGAGCTCCAGGCGGATCTCGAGCGCGCCCTGGTCCACGGGCGGGAGGAGGTCGCGCTCCAGGAACGCTCCCACCACGAGCGAGACCACCAGCGCCGCGGCCGCGCCGCCCAGCACGGTCCCGGGGCGGTCCAGCGACCAAACGAGCTTCTTGTGGTACCACTCCGCGAAGGCGTCGAAGCCCTTGTCGAAGGCGTCGAAGAGGGGCGTGAAGGCCCGCGAGAGCGCCCGGCCGAGCCCCCGGGTCCAGAACCCGAAAAGCGCCGTCGCCAGCGCCGCCAGCGCGCCCGCGGCTCGGCGGAGCGCGCGCCCTGCGCCGCCCACCCAGTGGCGCACGGCGCTCAGCGCCCCGGGGCGACGCACCACGTCCGCCTCGGGGGCCGACGCCTTCCGCCGCTCCTCCCGGGACGACGCGAAGCGCGCCGCCAGCGAGGGCAGAAGCGTGATGGCCACCAGGATAGACACGAGAAGGGAGAACGCCACGGAGAGGGAAAGGTCCTTGAAGAGCTCCCCCGCCACACCCTCGACGTAGATGATCGGTCCGAACACCGCGATGGTGGTCAGCGTGGACGAGACGATGGCGCCCTGGACCTCCTCGGCCCCGCGGGTGGCCGCCTCCACCGGCGACGCGCCCAACTCCTTGCGGTGCCGGAAGATGTTCTCCAGCACCACGATGGAGTTGTCGCCCAACATGCCCACCCCGAGGGCGAGCCCGCCCAGGCTCATGATGTTCAGGGAGACGTCGAACGCCTCCATGAGCGCGAAGGTGCCCATCACGGAGATCGGGATGGCCAGCGCGATGGCCACCGGGTAGCGCGGGTCGCGCAGGAAGAAGAAGAGCACGAAGAACGCCAGCAGCGCTCCGGAGATCAGGTTCCCCACCACGTTGGCGATGGACGACGCGATGAACCCGGCCTGGGAGTACGCCACGTCCACCTGGATGACGGGGTACTCCCGGGAGAGCTGGGCGAGCACCTCGTCCACGGCCTCGGCCACGTCCACCGTGTTCGCCCCAGACTCCTTGAAGACAAGGAGCCCGACCGCCTCCAGCCCGTTGTAGCGCGCGATGGACTCGCGGTCGGCGAAGCCGTCCACCACGCGCCCGATGTCGCGGAGGCGCACGAGGCGGATACCCTGCGACGGGCTCGCACCCCCACTCCCCTCCTGGGCCCCGGCGCCCGATCCGGCGTCGGCTCCCTGGCGTGCCACCACGACGTCGGCGATTTCCTCCACGGTGAGGAACTCGCCCAGCGTGCGCAGCGGATAGCGATAGCGCCCCTGGAGGATGGTGCCCCCCGGCGCGCTCACATTGGCCTGGGCCAGCGCCGTGGACACCTGCTGGAGGGTGATCCCGTACGCGTCCAGGAGCCCCGGGTCCACCTCCACCTGGATCTCCCGGTCGAGCCCGCCGGTCACGGCCGCCTGGGCGACGCCGTCGAGCTGCTCCAGACGCCGGCGGAAGACCGTCTCGGCCAGCTCCTTCGTCTGCCAGAGGTCCTCCCCACCCGCCACGCTGAGCACCATGATGGGCTCGGACGCCGGGTCCACACGGAGGATGGCCGGCCGGGTCGCGCTCTCCGGGAGCGACTCCCGGACGTTGTCCAGGCGCTCGCGCACGTTGAGCATGGCGAAGTCCATGTCGGTGCCCCACGCGAACCGGAGCGTCACCAGGCTCACGCCCTCGCGGGACACCGACGTCACCCGCTCCACGCCGGGCACCGCGGCGCACTCGGCCTCGATGCGCTCCGTGACCAGGCGCTCCACCTCGGCAGGCGCCACGTCGGGATACGACGTGTAGACCACCAGCCTGGGGAAGCTCACGTCCGGGAGGAGGTCGATGGGGAGGCGCGCGAACGCGATCCCCCCGAGGAGGATGACCGAGAGGAAGAGCATCCAGACGGCGACCGGGCGCCGGGTCGAGGTGCCGGGGATGGACACGGCGCTACCGGCCCATGGCGGCGAGAGCCTCCACCGGGGCGCCCACCGCCTCCTCCAGGGAGAGGAGCGCGTCCACGAACGCGTAGCGCGCGCGGATCACCTGGCGGCGGGTCTCGGCCTCGGCGTCCACGGCCTGGCGCAGCTCGCCGAAGGTGCGCGTCCCGATGCGGTACTCCTCCTGGGAAAGCAGGAGCGCCTCCTGGGCGATCTCCCCAGAGCGCTGGGCCAGGCGCAGCCCCTCCCACAGGCTCTCCAGCTCCAACAGCGCGCCGCGCACGGTCTCCTCAACCCGCAGGCGTGTCTCCCGCTCCGCCTCCCTGCGGTTCGACAGCTCCACCGACGACCGTGCGATCCCCTGCTGGTTCTGGAAGAAGTCGTTGAACATGGGCACCTGCAGGCCCACGTAGAAGCGCTGGTCCAGGTCCTCGTTCCACGACAGGTCGAAGAGCGCGTCTCCCTGGGGCGTGAAGGCGCGCCGGGCCAGGTTGAAGTTGAGGAGGAGGGTCGGCCACCAGGCTCGCTTGCTCTCGCGCACGCCCACGTCGGCGGAGCGCACGGCTACCTCGGCCTGGCGCAGCTCCGGGTTCACGTCGAGCGCCGCGTCCACCAGCGCCTCCGCGTCCAGCGACCCAGGGTCGAAGACGGGGAGCGGCGTGTCGGCCAACCGGAACGGAGGGAGCTTCTCATCCCCCATGCGGGTCCGCAGCGCCAGGCCCGCCTTCTCGTAGGCGGCCTCCTGCTGGCGCAGCGCGCGCTGCTGCTGCTCCACCGCCAGCTCGGCGTTGAGCACGTCCACGCGCGTCCGCATGGCGAGCCCGAAGAGGCGCTCGGCCACCTCCTGGTCGGTGCGGCGGGCCTCCACCAGCTCCTCCTCGGCGCGCCTCAGCTCGGCCTGCTCCAGCGCGTCCCAGAAGGCGCGGCGCACCGCGACCTCCATCCCCAGGAGGGCACGCCGCTCGGCCACGTCGCGGTCCTGGTTGACCAGACGCTGCCGGTCCAGGGCGTTGAAGATGGACGCGCCCTGGATGCTCCACGTCAGGTCCAGCGCCTGGTTGGTCTGGGAGAAGTAGTTCCAGTCGGCCTGGGGACGCTCCACCGGGTTGCCGAAGTCGTCGGTGGCCCGGCGGGTGAGGTTCCCCGTGAACTGGGTGGAGAAGAGGTTGAGCTGGGCCCGGGGGAGCACCTGGTCGAACCAAGCCGTGCGCATCTCGGTGCCGTTCAGGCGCGAGCGGTTCACGGCCTGGCGGTACGCCGGGTTGGTGCCCAGGGCCACGTCCAACGCCCGCTGGAGCGTGAGGGTGAGCGTGTCGGCCTCCTGGGCGGCGGAGTGCGTGGGACAGGCGCATGCGGCCGCGAGCAGGAGGCCGACGCCGATCGACGCTCGCCGCGCGCCGCCCGGCGCTCTCCGCGCCCTCATCGGCCGGGCCTCCCGCCCTCCGCCTCCACGTCCTCCACCAAGCGCACGGGCGTGTCGTGGGCCAGGTAGTGATGGCCGTCCACCAGGACGATCTCGCCGGGCTCGACGACGCCCTCCCCCTCGGGGAGGATCTCCACCATGGTCTCGTTCTCCCGCCCCGTGGTGACGTAGCGCCACTTGGCCAGCCCGCGCCCGTCCTGCTCCTCGTACACGAAGAGCATCGTGCGCCGGCGCCCTTCGCCCCGCTCCAGGATGGCCGCGCGGGGCACCAGGATCCGGTCGGGGAGGGCCTCGGCGTCCAGGGAGACCTCGGCGTACATCCCCGGCTTGATGCGGTGCGACGGGTTCGCGAGGAGCACGGTGACGCGCCCGGTGCGCGTCTGGGGGTCCACCACGGGGTTGATGGTCTGGACCGAGCCGCGGAAGACCTCCCCGGGGTACGCGGCGAAGCGCACCTCGGCGCGCCGCCCCTCGCGCAGGTACCCCAGCTCCGCCTCCAGCACCTGCACCTCCACCTTGATGGGATCCAGGTCCACCACGGTCACGAGGGGCGCCGACACGGTCACGTGCTCCCCGGGCACCACGCGCAGGTCCGCCACCCGACCCGGGAAGGGCGCCGTCACCCGGGTGCGTGCGAGGCGGAGCTCCGCCTGCCGGAGCGCCACCTCCTTCTGGTCGAGCCCGCTCCGGCTGCGCGCGATGCGCTCCCGCTCGGCGCGCACCGCCGCGTCGGCGATGCGGTCGTCGAAGAGCACGAGCTGGCGGTACTCGGCCTCGGCGGCCTGGAGGTCGGCGCGGGCCTGAGCCACCTGGAGCGCGTACTCGGTGGTGTCCACCTGGAGGAGGAGGGCGCCCGCGCCGACGCTCTGGTTCTCCTGCACGGAGACCCCCGTGACCGTTCCCTCCACCTGCGCCGCGAGCTCCGCGCGCCGGTGCGCCTCCGCCTGCCCCGAGGCGGTGACGCGGATCCAGAGCGTGTCGCGCACGACCGCGGCGCCCGTCACCGGCTGGGGAACGTCGGTGGAGAACTGGCTGGAGCCCGACGTCTCGGGGAGGTCGCCCATGGCAGCCGCCGAATCGGGGGCGGCCCCTTCCCCATCCTCCGATGCCGGCTTCTCGGGGAGGCGCAGCCACACGGCCACCGCGAGGGCTCCGATGACGATGAGGACGGTGACGAGGCTGAGGGTCCGACGGGAGAAGTCCATGCGCGAGCCCACTCCGAGCCTGGGGACACCCGACCACCGGCGCCCGGGGGCGCCGCCACGAGAACCGCACATCAGACGCCCGCGATGCGGGGACCGTTGCCCCCGCCCACGAGTCCTTCCAGGGGGGCGGTTCCAAGCTACGGGCGGCGCGCCGGGCCCGCCAACGCGCCGGGCGACCGGCCCTGGCACCGAATCCCCCCCTTCCTACCTTCATCGCATGCCCAGCGACGCCACACCGGGGTCCGGGAGCCTGAGCTCCCTACCCGTCGCCCTCCTCGCCACCGCGTGCCTGATGGCCCTCGGGGTCTGGTGGGTCGTCCGTAGCGCGGAGCGGCGAGCCCTCGAAGAGGAGCTCTCCGCCTACGCCGGCACGCCGCTCGCCACTGCCGTTACCCCCATCGATCCCGCCCTCGCCGACGTCGGCGCCAGGGTCTTCGAAGCACGCTGCGCCGGATGCCACGCGCTCCGCGGAGACCCCAAGCTCGGGCCCAACCTGGCCGGCATCACGCTCGCGCGGGATCCAGCGTGGCTCCGTGCGATGATCATCCGCCCCGACTCCATGACCCGCGACGACCCCGTCGCCCGGGCCTTGCTGCAGGCATACGGTGTGCAGATGCAGGTGTCCGGGGGAATGGACGGATCGGCCACCCGCGCGGTGATGGAGTTTCTGCGGAGGGTGGACCGGGGGTAGGACGGGGAGCACTCCCGGGGCGGACGCGAGGAGGCCCGGGCGGCTCATGGCTGAGCCCCCGGGCCTCCTTCCCTCACCACGCCGGCGCCCACCTCAGGGTGCCGGCGCCGCGCTCACATCCCCAGCTTCTGCCGCAACACCCGGCGGGCGAACGCCGCGGGTGGGTTGTGCCCGCGTGCCATCTCGAAAGCCTTGGTATACAACGATTTGGCCTCTGTTGCCTTGCCCTGTTTCTCGAAGGTCATGCCCAGGAGCGCGAGCATGAGCGGGTCGTTCTCGTTCAGGGAAGTTGCCTTGGACAACTCGGCCTCGGCGGTGGCCAGGTCCTCCGTGTAGAGCGCCACGTAGCCCACCAGGTAGGGGAAATAGCGCTCCTGGTCCTTGGCCATGGCCGCATCCCCGTCCAGCGCGGCGCGGGCAGCCGCGACGTGGCGCTGGGCCTCCGCGGCGTTCCCGCGCCGGGCGGCGAGGCGGGCTTGCGCGTGCTCCAGGCGGTAGGCCCAGAGGCTCGCCGGGTGGGTGCGGGGCTCGGGCTCCTTGTTCCCCAGCTCGGCCCCGCGGCGGTACATGCGCTCCGCCTCGTCCAGGGCGTCGGCGTCGATGCACACCCGGGCGGCCTCGTTGGCCATCTCGCCCTGCTGGTAGAACGCGTTCTGGGGCTCCTCGGCCTCCCGGGTCCTCCAGTAGGCGATGACCATCTCCTCGAACTCGATGGTCTTGGCGCAGCTGCCCTCGAATCCGTACGACATGGCCAGGCGCCGGTGCACGTTGGCCCTGGCGCGAGCGTCGGTGACGGTGTCGAGGATGGCCTGGTAGAGGGCCCGGGAGCGGGCGAAGTCGGCTTCGCGATCGAGCTGCTGCGCCTGCTGGAGCGGGCCGGTGGGGGCCTGCTGCTGGGCAGAGGCAGGGGCGGTGGCGAAGGCGGCCAGGACGAGGCAGGCGAGCGCGCCTGCGGCGAGGCGGTGCGGTGAGGTCATGGGAGGGTCCTCAGCGGAGTGGGTCGGCGGTGCCAGCGGGTCGAACAGGGTAATGCGCGGAAGGGCCGGGTGGAAGCCTTAGCCCCCCAGCAGGTAGGGAATCTGCTTGGCCGCCTCGGGGCGCATCTGGAGGAGCACGCGGAACGAGGCGCGGTGCGCCTCCTCGTCCGGGCGATCGGCGAGGTACAACTCGGCGATGAGGTCCCGCCAGCGAAGCAATTCCCTCCGAAGGCGATAGCCCGAGGTTACCTGGGCCGTCAGGTCCACGAGTCGCAGGACGCGCTCGTAGCCGTTGCGCAGCGCCGGCGCATCGCCCCGGACCAAGGAGGCGCTCGCGCGGTGCATCTCCGCCCCGATTTGCAGGATCTGCTGGTCCAGCGTGAAGCGGGCCCAACGCTCTGGGGTTAGGGAGGCGTGCTGCGTCACGGCAGGGGCTCCCCTCGGCCCAGAAGGGCGAAAGTGATGTCTCGGACCCGACCCCGGATCTCCGGGCTCTCGATCAGCATCCCCCGGTTCTGCTGCGCCGGCCGGATGTTGATGAGGGAGGTGTACTCGATGCACCCATCCTCCCCGCGCCCTGGGTAGTAGTTGGCGCCCCACAGGTCCTCCTGGTGGCTGCCGTCCTCGAGGAGGAGCGCCTCCGCGTCGGCGTGGAGCTCCCCCCCCAGCGCCGCCACGCGCCGCTCCACATCCACGACGTACTTGACCATCTCCTCGAAGAAGCGCGCCACGAGCACCTTCACGACCGCGGGCGCCACGGGCTCCTTCACGAGCACGACGTCGGGGATCTCGCGTTCCATCTCAGCGCTTCCCTCCCCCGTACCTCTTCTTCACGTAGTCCAACAGGATCCCCTTGAACTCCTCCACGAGCCCCTCGCCCTTCAGGGTGAGGACGTGCTCCCCGTCGATGTAGACGGGCGCCTTGGGCTCCTCGAACGTCCCAGGGAGGCTGATCCCGATGTTGGCGTACTTGGACTCGCCGGGGCCGTTCACCACGCACCCCATCACCGCCACCTCCATCCCCTCCACGCCGGGATACTCCCTGCGCCACGCGGGCATGCTCTCACGGATGAAGGAGGTGATGTCCTGGGCCATCTCCTGGAAGAAGGTGCTGGTCGTGCGCCCGCACCCGGGGCACGACGTCACCTGGGGCTCGAAGTGGCGGATCCCCAGCGACTGCAGCACCTGCTGGGCGACGCGGACCTCCTCGGCCCGGTCGCCGCCGGGCTTCGGCGTGAGCGACACACGGATGGTATCGCCGATCCCCTCCAGGAGGAGGGGGGCCAGCCCGCAGGTGGTGGCCACGATCCCCTTCGTCCCCAGCCCCGCCTCGGTGAGCCCGAGGTGGAGCGGGTAGTGGCAGCGCACCGCCAGCATCCGGTACACGTAGATGAGGTTCCGGACGCCGGAGACCTTGGTGGAGATGACGATGCGGTCGTGGGCGAGCCCCGTCTCCTCGGCCAGCGCGGCGGAGCGCACCGCGCTCTCCACCATCGCGTCCATGAGAACCTCCTCCGCCGTCCTGGGCTGGGCCGCCTTCGAGTTGGCGTCCATCAACTCGGTGAGGAGGCGCTGGTCCAGCGATCCCCAGTTCACGCCGATGCGCACGGGCTTGCCGTGCTCGATGGCCACCTGGACGATCTGCTGGAAGTTCGCGTCCCGGTGCTTCGTGCCCACGTTCCCCGGGTTGATGCGGAGCTTCGCGAGCGCGCGGGCGCAGTCGGGGTACTGGGTGAGGAGGAGGTGCCCGTTGTAGTGGAAGTCGCCGACGACGGGGACGGTGTAACCCTGGTCGCGGAGCCGCGCCACGATCTCCGGGACGGCGCGCGCCGCATCCTCGTTGTTCACCGTGACCCGCACCAGCTCGCTCCCGGCGTCGGCGAGGAGCTTCACCTGCTCGACGGTGGAGGCGACGTCGGCGGTGTCGGTGTTGGTCATGGACTGGACGACCACGGGGGCGTTGCCGCCCACGGTGACGCCGCCCACGCTCACGGGGACGGCCTTCCTGCGCTCGACTCGGATCACGACGCCGCCTGGTTGGAGCCTGTCTCGGGACGCCAGGAATCTACTGCGTCCGGGTGGGGCCGCCGAAGCCTCCGCGGCCCAGCGGCGCAGCGCCACCACCTGGCACCCGCCGGGAACCGCTCACGAGTACCGGGGTTGAGAGCCACGGTTCCCATCCCTTGCGATTCCCGGGAGGATCCCGTGTCCGAGATCAAGATCACCGTCCGTGCCCACGGCTCGTACAAGGTCGAGGGCGAGGTCGCCCTGTTCGACGAAGCAGGCAACCGGATCCCCACCCCCGAAGGCCGCCCCTACTCGCTGTGCCGCTGCGGGCTCTCGAAGAACAAGCCGTTCTGCGACGGCGCGCACCGCGAGGGCGCGTGGGACCCGACGCTGGCCACGCACGGCGGATGAGCCGGGGGGCGCGGCGGTGAGGCCGCGAACCGGCGCCGCGTGAGCCGCCGGCCCCTGCGCATCGCCGCCCACAACGGGGCCCTCGCGTACGGCGGGGGCGAGAAGTGGGCGGTGCTCCTCCTCCGCAGCCTGCAGGAGCGGGGGCACGACGTTCACCTCTTCTGCAACGTCCCAGCCGTCGCGGCGCGCGCCCGTGAGGAAGGCGTGGACGCGTCGCTATGTGTCCTCGGTGGGCAGGCCATGCTCCCCGACGCGTGGCGCCTCTCCCGCCGGCTGGGGGCCTTCGGTGCCCACGCTCTCCTCCTCACCACCTTCAAGAAGACGTGGCTGGGGGGGATGGCGGGACGGTGGGCCGGCGTGCCCCGGGTGGTCGCGCGCATCGGTCTGGACACGGACCTCCCGGGGAAGCACTGGACGTACCGCACGGCGTTCCTGCGCTGGGTGGACGCAGCGCTCGTCAACGCCGACGGGATCCGGCGCGACGTCCTGGCGGGGATGCCGGGCCTCGACCCGCGGCGCGTGGCCACGGTCTACGACGGCGTCCGCCTCGCCGATCCGGTGCCGGATCGCGACGAGGCCAGGCGCGCTCTCGGCCTTCCTGCCGGCGTCCCACTCGTCGGTTCGGTGACCCGCCTCGCGGGGCAGAAGCGCCTGGACCGCTTCCTGGAGACGCTCGTGCTCCTCCCCGGGGTCCACGGCGTGCTGGCGGGGGAAGGTGAGATGGATGGGGATCTCCGCACCCGAGCCCGGGTGCTCGGCCTGGAGGAGCGGGTCCACTTCCTCGGCTGGCGCCGGGACGTGGAGACGGTCCTGGGTGCGCTCGACGTGTTCGTCGTGACCTCCGACCGGGAGGGGATGGCCAACGCCATGCTGGAGGCCATGGCCGCCGGCGTCCCGGTGGTCAGCACCCCGGTCTCCGGCGCGGAGGAGGCGCTCGCCGCGGACGCGGAGGGACGTGCGCCGGGGCTCGTGGTGGGCCCCGAGCCCCGCACCCTGGCCGCCGCCCTCTCGGGGCTCCTGGACGTGCGCGCCGCCCGTCTGGCCATGGGCGCCGAAGGGATGCGCCGCGCCGGAGAGCACTTCGGGTGGGAGGCCATGCTGGAGGCCTGGGAGGGCGTCCTCGGCGGAGACGAGCCGGCGCGCTGGCACCGCGGGGCGTGAGTCGCCCGGAACCCCGGCCCGGCTCTAGCCTCGGCTCGGCTCCCTCCCGAACCCGTCCGACACCGCCGCCCGCGCCAGGCGCACGCACGTCTCGACCACCCGGCGCAGCGGCTCGGGCACGCCGTCGGGGCCACGGCGGGCGCACTCCTCGGCGACCCGGATCGCCAGGTAGGGCTTCGAGTGCGCGCGCACGGCCCGCTCCACGACCTTGCGCGGGTTCGGATGCTCCTCCGCGGCCGGCGTCCCCGGCCCCGGCACAGGGAGCCCCGCGGCCTGCAGGAACACGTCCTGGTAGCCGTGATCCCAGAGGAGCATCTCGATGTTGCGCCGCTCCAGGCGCGTGACGTGGTCGTGCCTCCTGCGCTTCGACACCTGGGCCGCCGCGTCCGCGGCGAACGCCACGCCGGCGTCGTCTCCGTCGGAGACCAGGTGCCACTCGATCCCCAGGTCGTTGGCCAGCCCCACGAGGGGCGCGACCCCGCACTGCGCGAACTCCACGCAGCGCACACCCTCCGCGCCCAGGTCGTACCCCAGCACCCCCGCCAGCGCTTCGAGAAGCCAGAACTCCGTCTCCCCCTCCACGAGGAGCCAGCAGCGCGCGAACAGCGTGACGCCACGCTTGGCGCGGACGTGGTACGTGACGCGGCGGAGCGCATCCGGGGAGAGCGTCCCCTCGCGGAGCCGGAACGCGTCGATGCGGTCGGAGCGGCGCACCAGGCGCCTCAGGTCCTGGATCGGCACCTGGGAGAGGAACTCCCCCGAGTTCGTCGTGACCAGCGTCTGGGCGCGGAGCCCCTGGATCACGTCCCAGGTGGAGGAGAGGAGCATGGGGTGGAGGTGCACCTCCGGCTCCTCGATGGTGATGATCGGCGACGAGCCCGCGAGGGCACCGGTGACGCTCCGCGCCTCGAGGAGCGATCCGAGCACCAGGAGAAGCCCCAGGGTGCGGCTTCCGCTCCCCGCGCGCTCGGCCGGGCCCTCGGCGGCGGCGGCCGAGAGGAAGCGGTCGAGGAGACCGCCCACGGAGCCCACGGGGCCCACGACCCCCCCGTGCTCCCCGTCTTCCAGGTCCGCGCGCAGGTGCCACACCGCCTGGATCCCCCGGCGGATCTCCTCGGCGGGGATCGCGCCGCGGGTGCGCGTGAGGCGATGGTACACCTGCGTGATCACCTCCTCGGGATCGTCGCCGTAGAGCGGGTCGAAGTCGAGGCGGTCCTCGTGCGTCACCCACTCCAGCCCCCCGCCCTCCGCCGGCTCGGCGAGGCGCACGGCGACCACCGGGTGGAACTGGCGTAGGTGGAGGAGAGCCGCCTCCGGATCGGTGATCTCGAGGGGCGCGCCGTCACCATCCAGGAATCGCGCGGCCATGGCCCCCGTGGCGGGATCGCCGGTGAACTCCACGCGGAGGCGCGGCACGCCGTCGGGCCCCGGGACGGTGGCTTCGGCGAAGGCCGGGTCGGCCGGCGCCGGGCCCCCCCCGCCCCCCTGCGTCCCGGACTCCCCCGTCTCGAACCCCAGCACGACGCGGATCGGGCCCACCACGCCGTCCGGACCGCGGCGGAAGTCCCGGTATTCCCAGGCCGGCCGCTCCCCGTCCTCGGGGGCACCGAGGCAGCGCTGCAGCACGTCGAGGAGGCTGGTCTTGCCGTGGTTGTTCTCGCCGATCACCACCGTGGTGCGGTCGAGCCGGAGCGCGAGGCGCGGGATGCCGCGGAAGTTCGTGATGGAGACACGCGTGAGGAGCATGCGGGGATGGTGCCATCCGGCCTGCGTCGGGGAAAGAGGGGACGCCCGTCACCGCGGACGGCGCGCCCGGGCCCCAGGCTCGGGATGGCCCGCGGCCGCCGGAGCCCGTACCTTGGCGGGACTGCCCCTCACCTGCCCCCTCCCGAGCAGGAGGTTCTGCCCATGCTCATCCGCGACGTGCTGACAAGCAAGAGCTCTGTGGTCGTCACCGTGGGGCCCGACGCCACGGTGCTGGACGCCGCCCACACACTGGTCCACCACTCCATCGGCGCGTTGGTGGTCGTCCAACGAGGCGAGATCCTGGGGATCATCACCGAGCGGGACGTGCTCCGACTCGTCGCCAGGGACCCGGGGGGCGTCACCTCCACCCCGGTGTCAGCGGTCATGACCACGGACCTCGTCGTCGGTCTCGCCGACGACGACATCGACTACGGGCTCGCCGTGATGACCAACAACCGGGTGCGTCACCTTCCCGTTGTGGAGGGGAAGCGCCTCGTCGGAATCGTATCCATCGGAGACCTGGTGAACGCCAGCCTGGCGGACCTGCAGGCCGAGAACCGCTGGCTGAAAGACTACGTACAAGGCGGAGGATGAAATCCATGGACGTCCCCGAGGCTCGCCGCAGGGTCGTGTCCAAGCTCGTGCTCCTGTCCCTGGCTGCCGCGTTCGTCGCGGCTCCGGCTCTGGCACAGGCCCCCCCCCAGGTGGATCCGGCCGCGGTGGACGCCGTCTTCCGCGCCTTCGACAACACCCGGTCCCCCGGGTGCGTGGTCGGCGTGAGCCACGCCGGCGTGCCGGTGCTCCAGCGCGCCTACGGGATGGCGGACCTCGAGCACGACATCCCCAACAAGCCCGGCTCCGTCCTGGAGCCCGGGTCCGTGGCCAAGCAGTTCACGGCCGCCGCCGTGGTCCTCCTGGCGCTGGACGGCAAGCTCTCTTTCGAGGACGACGTCCGCCGCTGGTTCCCGGAGCTTCCGGACTACGGGGAGCCCGTGACCATCCGCCGGCTCATGAATCACACGAGTGGCCTCAGGGACTGGGGCTCGGTGGCGGGGATCGAGGGCTGGCCCCGCACGCGGCGCGCCGTCACCCACACCCACGTGCTGGACATCATCGCGAGGCAGAAGGCGCTGAACTACCGCCCCGGTGAGTACTACTCCTACACCAACTCGGGCTTCAACCTCCAGGCGATGCTGGTGGAGCGCGCCAGCGGGATGAGCTTCTCCGACTTCTCGCGCACGCGGATCTTCGAGCCCCTGGGGATGATGCACACCCAATGGCGCGACGACTTCACCCGGGTGGTGAAGGACCGCAGCATCGCCTACGAGCCGGCGGGGCCGGGGGCGTGGTCCCAGCTGATGCCCTTCGAGAGCGTCTACGGCAACGGCGGACTCCTCACCACCGTGGAGGACATGCTGAAGTTCACGCAGAATCTCGAGACGGGCGCCGTGGGCGGTCCACGCTTCCTCGAGGAGATGCACCGCCAGGGCGTGCTCAACTCCGGCGAGGTCATCTCGTACGCCGGCGGCCTCCAGATCGGCACGTACAAGGGCGTCCGCCAGGTGCAGCACAGCGGATCCACCGCCGGGTACCGGGGCCATCTGGCCCGCTTCCCCGACCAGAAGATCGCCGTGGCGGTCATGTGCAACGCCTCCACCGGAAACGCCGGCGGCTTCCTGTACCAGGTGGCTGACCTCTACCTGGGGCCGGCGCTGAAGGACGCGGCACCCGCTGCGCCCGCGGGGGCCACGCGGGTGAGCGCCGATCAGCTGAAGGCGCTCGCCGGAGCGTATCGTGACGTGCGCACCGGGGTGCCCGTCCGCGTGGAGGCGACGGCGGCGGGACTCAGCGTGGATCGGACCGCGCTGGTGCCCGTGAGCCCCACCCGCTTCGAAGCCCCTGGGGGCCTCGCGTCCCTGGTGTTCGAGAGCACGATCTTCGCGGAAAGGCGCCCTGCCGCGGTGGTCTCCTCGCCCGGCCAGCCCAACGTCCGCATCGAGCCGGTGGGGCCGTTCGCGCCCACGGCGGCGGATCTGGCCGCGTACGTCGGAGCGTACCGGAGCGACGAGGCGGAGGCGACCTACACCGTGGCTATCGAGGCGGGCAAGCTGGTGATCAAGGACCGATGGGGCGCGGCCACGCCCCTCGAGCCCCAGTACCCGGACGCGTTCGATGCCCAGCGCGGCCCGACCATCGTGTTCCGGCGCGGGGCGTCGGGGCGCGTCGAGGGGCTGAGCTGGAGCGAGAGCCGGGTGTGGGACCTGCGGTTCAGGCGGGTGGGAGGATAGGCGCCGCCCACCCGCGTTTCCGCGGAAGCGCCTCGCTGGACTCTTCCTCGCGCGCCGTATAGAAGGCGCAGTGCTTCGCGGCGGCCCCCTATGCCGCCAGGTACTCCTCGGGCGTGCTCGGCCTGGGGCCCGCCCCGGGGTTGGATCGCATGCAGGCCCCTCGTGTCCCCCGGTGCGGACAGCTGTGGCGACGTTTGTCTCACTTCGCTCGATGAACTCGCGGAACGCCGCACGGATGCGCTTCGCGCGTCGCCAATATGGCCGCTCGTTTGAAACGCGCGGGGGTTCCAACCCCGATCACCTGGACGGTCTTCGATCAACGGAGGGGGTGGGATTCGAACCCACGTGGGCTTGCGCCCGCCAGTTTTCAAGACTGGTGCGTTGAACCGCTCCGCCACCCCTCCATACGAGTGAAAGATGCTCGGCGCGGCGCCGGCGTTCAACCGAGGGCGGCGCGCTGGCCCCTGCCACCACCGCCGCGGGTCCCCACGCCCCCCGCTCACTTCATGGCGGACTGGATCATCACGAACTCGCCCAGGTTGTCCATGGTGAGGAGCCCCGCCACCCTGCCTTCGTGGAGCACGACGGCGGTGTGGCACCCGCACGCCTGGAGCCGGGCGAAGGCCGGATCCAGCATCTCGTTGGCCTCGGCGGTCTCGAACTCCAGCGTCATGCGGTGCCCCACCGGGGCGTGGAGGCCGTCGGTGGAGAGGGCCTGGATCAACGCGCTCCGGGTCAGGATCCCCACAGCGCGCCCGTCCTCCACCACGGGGAAGTCCTGCTGGAAGCCGCCGAGCACGAGGTCTACCGCGCGCTGAAGCGGGTCCCCTGGGTGCAGCGTGTCGAAGTCCGTGATCATGACGCGGCGAACCGGGATCCCGGCGAGGGACGACTTCATCTGGACCATCCCCGCCTCCTGCGCCGCCCCGATCCAGACGAAGAGGGCGATGAAGAGCAGGAACGGGTTCGAGAAGAGGCCGACGAGACCGAAGAGGAGCGCCATCCCCTGCCCCACCGTGGCGGCGAGCTGGGTGGCGTGCGTGTACTCCATGCGCGTGGCCAGCAGAGCGCGCAGGACACGACCTCCGTCCATGGGGAAGGCGGGGAGGAGGTTGAAGCCGACCAGCCAGAGGTTGGTGATCATGAGCCGCTCGAGGAGCGGGCCGGCGGTGACGCTCAGGTCGGCCAGTGGGGCCAGGAGCCCAGTGGCGGCCAGCCACAGGTAGAGCGCGGCTGCGATGGCCACGTTCACCGCCGGCCCTGCCAGCGCCACCCACAACTCCTGCCGGGGATCCTCCGGCATCCGCTCCAGGCGGGCCAACCCGCCGATGGGGAGGAGCGTGATGTCCCGGGTCGGTATGCCGTAGCGGCGCGCCGCCAGGGCGTGGCCGAACTCGTGGAGCAGGACGCTCCCGAAGACCAGGAGCACGAACCACACACCGGCCAGGGTGGCCGCCAGGCTCCGGTCGGCCATCCAGTGGCTCAGCACGATCCACCCGATGAGGAGCAGGAACGTGGCGTGGATGTAGACGTCGATCCCGAGAATCCTGCCCATCTTCCATGACCACTTCATGACGCGATCCTCCTTCCCGGCGTACGGCTCGCCGGATCAGAACCGGTACGCGAGCGAGAATACCCCGTAGTGGAGCCACGAGAAGGTGTACACCGACGTCACGTCGGCCCCGCCCTCGAGGGTGCGGTAACCCGCCCCCACTGTCCAGCGGTCGTTCAGGTCAACGTCGAGCTTGAGCACCGCGTCGAGCGCACGGCCCTGGGGTGATCCCAGGCCCTCGAGGTCGAAAAGGAGTGAGGCACGCGGGCCCAGGGCCCGCTCAGCGGCGAAATGGGCGAGAGGCACGAGGCCGAGGTCGGTGTCCCGGGCCACCTTTCCCCCCTGTCGGAGCTCGATCTTGGCATCACGCGTGAGTAACGCGCCGCCCACCCGCAGGCGCCACGTCTCGTCGTCGCGCAGGGTGTAGCCGTAGGTCACCCGATAGGTGTTGAACTTGAAGGTGCCTTCGGTGGGAAGGCCGGCCGGGAACACCTGGTCCACGAAGGATACCGGGGCGTCGAAGGCGCCCCGCCCGGTGGTCTGGACGGGCGCGACCAGCAGCCGCAGGCTGTGTCGTTCGGCGATCCGGACGGTGGCCGTGACCCGCACGAACGCGTCGGGACCGCGGCCGGTAAGGTCCAGCAGGGAGAACTCGGTGCCGGTCTCGGGCGGGATGCGCACGTCGTTCCGTGTGAGCCAGAGAGGACCGGCCTCCACCTCGATGCGCAGACGCGGCGGCCGAGCTTCCTGGGCCGCCGCCGTGATGGGCACGTAAAGGCCGACCAGGGCCAGGATTGCGAAGTGCATCTGCGAGCCCGTCACCCTCTTCATGTTCATGGCGTCGCCCCCCGAGCGTCTGAGAATGGACCGTCGACAGGACATCCGGGTGGGAGCTCGTGGTCGGACCGGCCTCTGGCCGGCCTGCACGTATCCACCCGGGGTTCCGGGCAGCAGTACTTCGACCCGGGCCCCGGGTTCCATCGACGGGTGAGGTCGAAGACCTCTATCTTTCTCCCACTATGACCCATCATCGCATCGCAGTCATCCCGGGAGACGGCATCGGTCTCGAGGTCGTCCCTGAAGGCATGCGCGTCCTCGACGCCGTGGGCTCCCGGTTCGGCATATCGTTCACCTGGGACGTGCTGGATTGGGGGTGCGAGCGGTACCACCGCACCGGCAGCCTGATGCCCGAGGGCGCCCTGGAGGGAATCCGCGGGCACGACGCCATCTACCTGGGCGCGGTGGGCTTCCCCGGGGTGCCGGACCACGTGTCCCTCTGGGGGCTCCTCATCCCGATCCGCCGCGAGATGCACCAGTGGGTGAACTTCCGGCCCGTGCGCCTCCTGAAGGGAGTTCGCACGCCCCTTCGCGGCCGAGGTCCCGAGGACATCGACTTCGTGGTGGTCCGCGAGAACAGTGAGGGAGAGTACTCCCAGATCGGCGGACGCCACGACGAGGGCACCGACGCGGAGCGCGTCGAGCAGGTGAGCACGTTCACCCGCAAGGGCGTGGACCGGATCCTGCGCTACGCGTTCGAGCTGGCGCGCACCCGCCCGGACAGGCACGTCACGTCGGCCACCAAGTCCAATGGCATCATCCACACCATGCCGTTCTGGGACGAGCGCTTCCGAGCCATGGCCGCCGAGTATCCGGACGTGCGCGCCGACCAGTTCCACGTTGACATCCTGTGCGCCAACTTCGTCCTCCACCCCGACTGGTTCGACGTGGTCGTGGGGAGCAACCTCTTCGGAGACATCCTCTCCGACCTGGGGCCCGCCGTGGCCGGCACCATCGGGATCGCGCCCTCGGCCAACATCAACCCGGAGCGCGAGTACCCGTCCATGTTCGAGCCGGTGCACGGCTCGGCACCGGACATCGCGGGAAAGGGGATCGCCAACCCCATCGGCCAGGTGTGGTCGGGAGCGTTGATGCTCGAGCACCTCGGCCACCCGGAGGCGGCCCGGGCCATCGAGCGCGCCATCGAAGCCGTGGTGGCCGAGCCGGCGCTCCTCACCCGCGATCTGGGGGGAAAGGCCAACACCACGGAGTTGGGTCAGGCCCTCGCGGAGGCGGTGAAGAGCGCGTAGGATCCCCGCATGGAGGCAGAAGCGTCCGCGCCGATCACCGTCCTGGCTGGGCGATACCGCCTCACGGCCGAGGTCGGCCGCGGCGGGATGGCCACGGTCTATCTGGCCACGGACGAAAAGCACGGCCGGAAGGTGGCCGTGAAGGTGTTCCGCGGGGACGTGGCCGCGGCCGTGGGCGCGGACCGCTTCCTCCGGGAGATCCAGGTCACGGCAGCGCTGAACCACCCGCACATCCTCCCCCTCCTGGATTCGGGCGAGGCCGACGGCCTCCTCTACTACGTGATGCCGTACGTCGCGGGGGGCTCCCTGCGCCGCCTCCTCATCGGCGGCGAGGGGATCCCCATGGAAGCGCTCCTGCGCATCGTGCGTGAGGTCGCGTCGGCCCTGGATCACGCGCATGCCCAGGGCGTGGTCCACAGGGACATCAAGCCGGAGAACATCCTGTTCAACGCCGGGATCGCGGTCGTGGCCGATTTCGGCGTCGCGCGCGCCGCGAGCCTCGCGCCCCGCGAGCACATGACCCGCACCGGCGTAGCCGTCGGCACGCTCGGGTACATGAGCCCGGAACAGGCCATCGGCTCCGGGGAGGTGGACGCCCGCACCGACGTCTTCAGCCTGGGATGCGTCACCTACGAGATGCTCGCCGGAGGCACGCCCGCGTCCTGGCCTCTCCCCGACGACGTCCGGTTGGGCCGGCTCACCGACGTGCCCCCCGCGCACCGCGCGCGGCTGGACGAGTTGCCCGGGAGGGTCGAGCAGGTGCTGGCCCGGGCCCTGGCGCTGAGGCCCCTGGATCGCTTCGCCACCGCCGGAGAGATGGTCGCGGCGCTCGTGGCGGCCTCCGAGCGAACGCCCGCCCTCTCGGAGGAGCAGGTCCGCCGCCTCCTCGACCGGGCTGCCGAGCTTCAGGCGCGGGAGCCCCTGGACGCTGGCTCACTCACCATGGGAGCCATCGAGCAGGTCGCGGCTCAGGTCGGGATCCCGCCGGAGCACGTGCGCCAGGCCGCACAGGAGCTGTCGGTCCCCGGGTCTCGGGCGATGATCGGCGCGACGCCGGCGCACGCCCCGGTGCCGCGCGCACCTCTGTTCCCCGCCGAGAGATGGGACCACGCCGTCCTGGCCAGGATCGTCCAAGGCGAGATCCCCGATTCGGTCTTCCCCGCCATGGCGGAAGAGATCCAGGGGGCGCTGGGCATCGAAGGGCACTCATCGGTTCTCACCGGGTCCCTCACGTGGAGCCCGGCTACGCAGAGCGAGGATGCGCGCCGGATCGTGGTCAGCGTTCGAGTGAAGGACGGCGGCACGCAGGTCGTGGTGCACGAGGAGTTCGGTCCCTTCGGCTGGCGGCGAGTGCTGATTCCCGCCGGGATCGTGCTCGGAGCGCTTGTGGGGATGGGCGTGGGGGTGGTCACCGGGATCGGTCCTGCCGGAATGGTCCTCGGCGTGGCCGTCGGCCTCCCCACCGCGATCTACGGAACGGTCTGGGCCGACAAGCAGAACCGGCGGCCCAAGCTGGAGGAGCTCGCCGATCGGCTGGCGGAGCTGGCGGCGGACGCAACGCGCCGGAAATGACGCCGCCACGGACCCGCCGGATCCCCGTCGGGGTTGAAGGCACCCCATGACCGACGAAGCTCCCCGCCCTCGCTGGAAGATCGCCCTCGTGTGGCTCGAGCGCGTCGTCACCGTCGCGCTCCTCGTCTTCGTGGCGGTGCGCCTCGGGCCCCAGCTCGGCGCTCTCCTGGGCGTGGGCGCCGACCCGGACGAGGCACCCGGGTACGAGCTGGTCACCCTCTCCGGCGACACCGTACGCTCCGCCGACCTGGCCGGGCGCGTGGTCGTCGTGAACTTCTGGGCGACCTGGTGCCCGCCCTGTCGCCTGGAGATGCCCTCGTTGCAGAAGCTCCACGAGCGCCGCGCCGAGGACGGCGTGGTCGTGCTCGGCTTCTCCACCGACGTGGGCGGGGACGAGGGGGTGCGCTCGTTCCTCCGGGAGCGGGGGATCACCTACCCCGTGGGGAAGGCGACGGCGGAGCACCAGCGCGCCTTCGGCGGGATCCAGGGGATCCCCACGACGTTCGTGCTCGACCGCCGGGGGCGACTGCGCCACCGCGTCGTGGGGTACTTCGCCTCTCCGGCCATGAACGCGGCCGTGTCGCGCCTTCTGGGCGAGGCGGCGCCTGGCTTGCCGTGAGGGGGCCGGTCCGGCCTAGTGCCGGAACATCCTCCGCCCCGTGAACACCATGGCCATGCCATGCTCGTCGGCGGCGGCGATGCTCTCCTCGTCGCGCACCGAGCCCCCCGGCTGCACGATGGCCGCCACCCCCGCTTCGGCCGCGGCCTCCACGCCGTCGCGGAAGGGGAAGAACGCGTCCGACGCGAGCACCGACCCGGCGAGTTCGAGCCCCTGGTCTCCGGCCTTCCGCACCGCGATCCGGGACGAGTCGACCCGGCTCATCTGACCGGCGCCGATCCCCAGCGTGGCCCCACCGGCGGCCAGGAGGATCGCGTTGGACTTCACGCCGAAGACGGCAGCCCAGGCGAAGCGCAGGTCGTCCATCTCCGCCGGGGTGGGAGCGCGGCGGGTGACCACCTGCCAGCTCCCGTCCTCCACGCCGTAGAAGGGCGGCAACGCCGGCGTCTGCGCGAGCATCCCCCCGTACACGGAGCGGAGTGCGCGTCCGTGGGGGACGCGCCCGTGGGCGGCGACGAAGCGCGCAGCAACCTTGAGGTCGTCCCCCGCGGTGGCCCACCACCCCGACGTCGGCTCGTAGGGAAGCACGCCGGACATCCCCGGATACGTCATGAGGCGCAGGTTCTTCTTCGCCGTGAGCGTCTCCAATGACGCCGGCGCGTAGGACGGGGCGACGATGCACTCCACGAAATTCGGCGCCATGAGCAGCGCCGTGGCGTCGTCCAGCGGCCTGTTCACCGCGATCACCCCACCGAACGCGCTCACCGGGTCGCACCGGAGCGCTTTCTCGTAGGCCTCGGCCAGCGTCGTTCCCACAGCCAGGCCGCACGGCGTGGTGTGCTTCACGATGCACACCGCCGGCAGCGGGCAGAACGCGAACGGCGACATGCACAGGAGCGACCCGTCCAGGTCGAGGAAGTTGTTGTACGAGAGCTCCTTCCCGTGGAGTTGCGTCAGCGCCGCCAGCCCGGCGGGCACGCCGAACCCGTAGAACGAGGCCGCCTGGTCGGGGTTCTCGCCGTACCGCAGCGTCTGGATGCGCCGCAGTCCCACCGGCAGGTCTTCGGGAAGCGGGTCGGCCCCTGCTCCCTCCTCCAGGTACGCCGCCACGGCCGCATCGTACGCGCTGATGTGGCGGAACACCTTCGCCGCCAGCGCGCGCCGGAGCGCGCCCCGCTCCCCCGCCCCGTCCAGCGCCGCGATCACCGAGGCGTAGTCCGCGGGATCGACCACGACCCAGACGCCCTCGTGGTTCTTGGCAGCCGCCCGGATCATGGTGGGCCCGCCGATGTCCACCTTGGACATGGCCTCCTTCACGCCCACGCCTCCCCTGGCGATGGTCTCCCGGAACGGGTAGAGGTTCACCGCCACCAGATCGATGGGCCCATACCCCTGCGCGGCCATCGCCGCCATGTCGTCGTCGCGGTCGCGCCTGGCCAGGATCCCGGCGTGCACCGCCGGGTGGAGGGTCTTCACCCTGCCGTCCATCATCTCCGGATGTCCGGTGATGTCGGCCACGTCCTTCACCGCCAGCCCCGCGTCGCGCAGGCTCTGCGCCGTGCCTCCGGTGGACACCAGCTCCCAGTGGCGGGAGGCGAGCGCTCTGGCGAACTCCACGATTCCCGTCTTGTCGGACACGCTCAGGAGCGCCCGCTTCATGTCGGCACCACTCGGTCTCGGGTTTCTCGATTCGGATTCGGGGATCACAGGCCCGACCCGGGGAGGCTTGGAGCCAGCGCGTAGGCCTGTCCGGGGAGAGCCAGCGGCCCGGGCTCGCGTCCCTCGGACAAGGCCCGGCACACATGGTCGGCGGCCAGTGGGTACAGGCGGTGTTCCACCTGGAGCACCCTGGCGGCCAGCGTCTCGGGGGTGTCGCCGGGAAGCACGGGGACGGGCCACTGGGCCACGATGCTCCCTCGGTCGTACTCCTCGTCCACGAAGTGCACGGTAGGGCCACTCAGGCGCGTGCCCGACGCGAGAACGGCCTCGTGGACGTGGTGGCCCCACATCCCCTTCCCCCCGAAGCCCGGGAGGAGCGCGGGATGGACGTTGAGGATCCGCCTGCGGAAGCGCCGCACCACCTCGGGAGGCACCAGCTTCACGTACCCCGCGAGGAAGACCACCTGGACGCCGTGCTCCTCGAGCGCGGCGAGCGTGTCAGCGGCCACCTCTGCCTGCGAGCGCCCCCGCGTGGGGACGATCCGCGTCGGCACGCCGGCGCGCCGCGCCCTCTCCAGCGCACCGATCCCGTCCCGGTCGGCCACGAGGAGCCCGATGCGCCAGGACGGTGCAGCGGGCCGATGGTCGAGGAGCGCCTGGAGGTTCGTCCCCCCCCCGGAGGCGAACGCCGCCGCGGTCAGAGGAAGCCGTCCGTCGGCGTCGCCCCTCATGCCATCTCCCCCCCGAAGTGGGGCACGAGGAACGGGTTCCCGGCGCGCTCCTCCCCCACCGTGGTGGCAGGTCCGTGCCCAGGATGCAGGACGGTGTCGTCCGGGAGGGTGAGCACCTGCTCCCGGATGGAGCGCATCAGCGTGTAGAAGTCGCCGCCGGGGAGGTCGGTGCGACCGATGGAGCCGCGGAACACCACGTCTCCTACCAGCGCCAGCCCGTGCTCGTGCGCCACGAAGATCACATGCCCGGGGGAGTGCCCCGGCGTGAACCGCACCTCGAACGCGCCGTCGCCGAAGGGGAGGCTCTGGCCCTGGGCCAGCTCGCGGTCGGGGTCGGGCTGGGGATGGAGGGTGAGCCCGAAGGCGGCCGCCTGCTGGGGAAGGGCCTGGTACAGGCGCAGGTCGGCGGGGTGCAGCCAGATGGGCACCGATGGAAACGCCTCGCGCACCATGTGCACGCCCTCGATGTGGTCCAGGTGCGCGTGCGTAAGGAGGATGGCCTCCAGCGGCGTTCCCTCGCTCCGCAGCGTGGCGACCATTCGTCCGGCGGCTGCGCCCGGGTCCACGGCCACCGCCGTCCCCGGGTGATCCCACGTCACGAGATAGCCGTTCTCCGCGAAGCCGCCCCCGGTGAAGGTGCGGACGCGCATCACGTCACGCGCACCCGCACCCGTCGGGGCGGACCGCAGCCAGCTCCAGCGCCGACTCGGCGTCGGAGGGAGCGGTCCATCCTCCGGAGAGCTCGAGCATCGCGCGCAGCGCTCGCTCGGCGCGCACGCGCACGTCCTCGGGGAGAACCACCTCGTGGCGTTCGTGGTCGAGACACCACGCGAGCTTGGCCAGCGTGTTGAGCTTCATGTTCCCGCACACCGCCGCCCCCGAGAGGGGCACGAACGTCTTGCCCGGGAAGCGCTGCTTGAGGCGGTCCACCAGCCCGCGCTCGGTGCCGAAGATGACCTCGTCGTGCTTCTCGGCGTACTCCACCATCCCCGATGTCGAGGTGACCACGTCGGCCCGGTCCAGCAGCTCCTTGCGCGCCTCCGGGTGCACCACCACGAGCGCCCGGGGGTGGGCCTTCTTCGCCGCCTCCAGCTCCTGCAGCACCATATCGTCGTGGACGTAGCAGTAGCCGTCCCACGCGACGATGTTTTCCCGCCCCGTCCGCTCCTGGACGTAGCGCGCCAGGTTCCGGTCGGGCACGAACAGGATGGTGCGCTCGGGCGCGATGGACTCCACCACCTTCACCGCGTTGGATGACGTGCAGCAGATGTCCGACTCGGCCTTCACGTCGGCGGTGGAGTTCACGTACGCCACGACCGCCGCCCCGGGGTGCTCGGCCTTGAGCCGGCGGAGCGCCGGGCCGGTCACGAAGTCGGCCATCGGGCACCCGGCGCGGAGGTCGGGCATGAGCACGGTCTTCGCCGGCGACAGGATCTTGGCCGTCTCGGCCATGAAGTGGACGCCGCAGAAGACGATGACGTCGGCGTCGGTGGCGGCCGCCTCCTGGGACAGCCCCAGAGAGTCGCCCAGGTAGTCGCTGACGTCCTGGATCTCCACCCGCTGGTAGTTGTGCCCGAGGATGACGGCGTTCAGCGCCCGCTTCCGGGCGCGTATGCGCGCGCGCAACTCCTCGGTCGGGAGCGCCGAGTAGTCCAGCAGCGAGGGCAGGGCGCCGTGGACGGCGCCGGCGGGCGAGATCAAACCGTGAACGAGCTCCCGCAGCCGCAGCCCCCGCTGGCATTGGGGTTCCGGAAGGTGAACCCCTGCCCCATGAAGCTCGTGACGTAGTCGATCTCGACGCCTTCCAGGTACTGGGCGCTGAACGGGTCTACGAAGATCTTCACCCCGGACACGTCCAGCACATCGTCGTCGGCCTCCGGGGCGTCTTCGATGTTGAGGCCATACTGGAACCCGGAGCACCCGCCGGGGAGCACGGCGACGCGCAGCCCGGCGCCGCCCTCCACCCCGTGCTCCTGGATGAACTCCTGCACCTTCTGGGATGCTGTCTGCGTGAGGGTCAGCATGGAGAGCGTGCCTCCGGAGGTTGCGATGCGGTGGGGGTCACCCTGTGCGCACCGTCACGCACATGGATACCCTCGGTGGGCGATGAGGTTTCGGGGCGAGCACGGCGCCACCGGAACGAGGAAGCTACCCGACGCCCCACGGGGGGGTCAACGCCCCGCCGGGCCGCCGGCGCGCGCCACGATGAGCCTCGCCGCGGCCGGGAGATCGTCCACCACCGACACCGGGCCGGGGGCCGCGGCCTCCAGGTCCCGCCCGTACCCCGAGCGCACCAGGATCCCCCGCCCTCCGAGCTCGAGCGCCGGGAGCACGTCGGTGATCTTGTCCCCCACGTACCAAGAGGCCTGGAGGTCCAGCCCCAGCTCTCCCGCCGCCTGGACGTACATCCCGACGCCCGGCTTCCGGCACGCGCACGGTCCGGTATAGTCCGGGTGGTGCGGACAGAACCAGGTGCCGTCCACCGGCACGCCGGCGAGGCCCAGCACGCCGTCCAGGCGCGCGGCGACGGCATGGTAGTCCTCGAGCCGGTAGAGCCCCCGGGCGATCCCCGATTGGTTCGTCACGACCACGAGCGCGAACCCTGCGGCACGCAGGGACGCGAGGGCCTCCACAGCGCCGGGCACGAGGCTCACCCCCGCCGCATCGGCGAGGTAGTCCCGCTCCGCGATGAGGGTCCCGTCCCGATCCACGAACACGGCCGGGCGTAGATGCGGCGTCACGGGCCCGTCGCCTTCCAGGCCGCCTTCACACACCCCACCAGCGCGTCCTCCTCTTCCCGGGCGACGGTGCGCACGTCGAGCAGGACCCAATCGCCCTCGATGCGTCCCACCACTGGTGGGTGTCCCAGCCGCAACCTACCAGCCAGCGCCTCCGCTCCAGCGTTCCCGGGGAGGGCCACGGCCCAGGAGGAGAGCGCGACCTCGGGATACGTCCCACCCCCCACGGCTCCCGCGTGCGGCACCACGGCGCACCCGACCACCCCCACTACGGCCAGGCGCTCCACAAGCTCCTCGGACCGGGCACGCAGCACTTCGGGGCGCTCCCGGAGCATGCTCAGCGTGGGGATCTCGGCGAGCGCCCGTGGCGGATCTCGGTAGAGCCTGAGCGTGGCCTCGAGCCCCGCCAGCGTCACCTTGTCCACCCGGAGCGCGCGGCACAGGGGATTGCTGCGCATGGCGCTCACCAGCGCTCCCCGCCCCATGACGACCCCCGCCTGAGGCCCTCCGAGGAGCTTGTCTCCCGACACCACCACCAGGTCGGCGCCCTCCGCGAGCGCATCGCGGGCCCTGGGCTCGCTCGGGAGCCCCAGCTCGGCGGGATCGGCGAAGAGCCCGGAGCCGAGGTCGTAGAGGAGCGGGACCCCCGCCTCCAGGGAGAGCGCGGAGAGCTCTGCGAGGGACGCCTCTTCGGTGAAGCCCGACATGCGGAAGTTGGAGCGGTGGACCTTGAGAACCGCGGCCACCTCCCCCGACTCCAGCGCCTCTCCGTAGTCGCGGATCCGGGTGCGGTTCGTGCTTCCCACCTCCACCAGGCGCGCCTCCGAACGCTCGAGGATCTCGGGAATGCGAAAGCCGCCGCCGATCTCCACGAGCTCGCCTCGGGAGACCACCACGCCCCGCCCCCGGGCGACGCTGTTCAGGGCGAGCAGGAGCGCGCCCGCCGCGTTGTTCACGACCAGGGCGGCCGGGGCGCCGGTGAGCTCGACGAGGAGCTCCGTGCAGTGGCCGTACCGCGATCCCCGGCGCCCGGTCTCCAGGTCCATCTCCAGGTTGTCGTAGCCCAAGGCGGCCCGCGTCATGGCCTCGCGGGCGGCCGCGGCGAGCGGCGCCCGGCCCAGGTTCGTGTGGAGCACGACCCCGGTGGCGTTGATCACCGGACGCAGAGAGGGCACGTCGCCGGCCCGGAGCCGCTCGCGCACCTCCGCCGCCCACCAGGACGGCTCGTCCGTCGGCACCGGCCCCCCTTCGGACAGCGTGCCGCGAACCGCGGCCTGGAGGGAGCGGAGCACGGCCACGACCCGGACCCGCCCGTACTCCTGGCGGAGGGGCTCGAACGCAGGGGACACCAGGAGGCCCTCCACCGGGGGGATCCGCCGGCGCGGGTCGGTGGTCACCTGCGTCGCTCCGCCTGGAAGGGCCAGGCACTCCTGCCCGACGGGCTCCCAGCGGGCGGGATGGTGTCGCCCCGGGCGCGCGACGTGTCGGGCCGGGTCGTGTCCGGTGCCGATGTGTCGGCGGCAGCCGAGTCGGTGGCGGAGGTGGTGTCGGCGGGGAGCTGGCGCACGACGACGGCCTCGCCTCCGCCGCCGCCCACGCCGTTGATGTTGAGCACGCTTCCCGCGAAGAGCTTGTAGGCCGCCGCAGGCACCAGCGGTTCCTCGAGGCGCAGCACGAGGCGTCGCGACGGGAGCGGCCCTCCGTCCGGGGCCAGCGGCTCGGCGGCCCGGCTCCCCGGCGGAGCGCCGGGGGCCATGGCGCGGCCACCCCCGGAGGCGGCTGGCGGAAGCGTGGGCGGAAGGGGCCGGTTGCTACGCGGGATCTGGGGCACCTGCGGCCGGGGGGTCGGCCGCGTCCGCACCGTGTCGGCGGCCGCCGTGTCCGCGCGGAGCGTGTCGCGGCCGACCGGCATCTCCTCGAGCGCGTCCATGGCGCGCGCGGCCGCCTCGGCGGAGTCCAGGCGTGCGAAGGAGTCCTCCAGCGCGCCGCGCCATGCCGTGTACTCGCGCGCGTGTAGGATCCTCATGGGGACGAGCGCTCCGGTGGAGTCGGAGGTGAGCGAGACCCCCATGAGCGATGCCGCCGAGAGCGGATCCAGCGCGTCGTCGAACTCCACCATCACCGTGAGCGAGTCCAGCACCGTGGCCTTGGTGAGGCGCGCGGGGGTGGTGTCGGGCTGGAGCACGGAGACGTCCACGATGAGCGTGTCGGGACCCCCCACCTGGAAGGTCTTCGAGCCCTGCAGCTCCATCGGGTCCACCACGCCGTTCCGGTTGCGGTCCTGGTAGGCGACCATCCGGTACGCGGCGGGAGGGAGGTACCGGAAGACGTACACGCCGCCGGTGTCCGTGCGCGCCACGTGGGGCATGGAGTCGCCCCCCTCCTCGAACGCGAGCACCTCCAGCGCGTCCACACCCTCGGCGCTGACGCGGTCCCAGGCGGTGCCGGCGACCGCGGAAGCATTGAAGTCTCCGCCGGTGGAGAAGACCACCTCGAAGGGCGCCGACAGCTGGTTGTTGAACAGGTCCCGGAGCACCGGCAGGAGGGTCACCCGGTACACCAGTCCGGGCCTGAACCCCCCCTCTAGGTCCACGGAGATGGACTGCCGGCCGTGCCCGACGCGCACCCTCCCGGTGCGCGGCGACACCACGACCGCCTGGTCCAGCGTGCCGCCCGAGGTGCGCTCGCTGATGCGCTCGTCGAAGTCGAATCGCACCGGGCCGCGGAACGGCTCGGTGAGGACTGCGAAGGTGTCGGGGTGGGTGGCCACGACCACCGGCGGCCTCCGGTCCTCCGGCCCGCCGGGGGGCGCTCCCTGCTTGGCGCAAGCCCCCGCCAGGCCGGTGAGCCCCACCGCGGCCAGGGCCATCCAGGCGCGGCTCCGACCCCAGCTTCGTCCGAGTTCCCCGGTCATCATGCTCGCCTTCAGGAGGCCACCCCCCGGAGCGCGTGGAGCTTCTCCCTGAGCTTGGCCGCCTGCTCGCGGAGCCCCGCGGCCTTCTCCCGCTCCTTGTCCACGACCTCGGCGGGGGCGCGCGACACGAACGACCCGTTGGCCAGCTTCCTTTCCGTGCCGGCCAGCTGGGCGTCCAGCTTCGCGATCTCGCCCGCCAGGCGGGTGCGCTCGCGCTCGACGTCGATGACCCCCTCGAGCGGGAGGAAGAGTTCGATCCCGCTCTTCAGCACGGCGTGAGCACCGATCCCGGCGCCCGAGGGCTCGGTGGAGACCCGCCCCACCCGGGCCAGGCGCTCCAGCGCCGCGCCCTGCTCGGCCACGGTGGCGGCCACGGCAGGGTCGGGCGCGTGCACGTGGATGGTGATGCGCGTGCCTTCCCCGATCCCGTACTCCTTGCGCAGCCTGCGCACCTCCACGATGAGCTCCTGGAGCGCGCCCATGAGCGCCTCGGCGGCGGGATCGGCCAGCGTGGGGTCGAGGGCCGGCCAGGGCGCCACGATGAGGTCGTCAGGCCGCGCCTCGCCCTCGGGCCAAGGGAGCCGGGACCAGAGCTCCGCGGTGATGAAGGGCATGATGGGGTGGAGGAGCCGGAACGCCCCGTCCAGCGCCAGGACCAGGGTCGTGCGCGCCGCTTCACGGCTGGCCGCGTCGGCTCCGGGCGCGAGCCTCGCCTTCACCAGCTCGAGGTACCAGTCGCAGACCTCGCCCCAGAAGAAGTGATAGAGATCCTCCGCGACCTCGTGGAGGCGGAAGCGCTCCAGGTCCTGGGTGCTGGCGGCGACGGCGTGCTCGAGCCGGGCCAGGATCCAGCGATCCTCCAGCTCCAGCGCGCCCCGCACGTCCGCGAGCGGCTTCACCGGGCCGTCGCCGAGGCTCATGAGCGCGAAGCGCCCGGCGTTCCAGATCTTGTTGGAGAAGTTCCGGCCCGCAGCGAAGGAGCCCTCCACGTCCTCGTGGTCCAGGAGGATGTCGGTGCCGATGGCGCACTGGCTCACGAGCGTGTAGCGCATGGCGTCGGCGCCGAACTCGTGGACCACGTGCAGGGGGTCGATGCCGTTGCCCAGGGACTTGGACATCTTGCGCCCCTTGGCGTCGCGCACCGTGCCGTGCAGGTACACCTGGGTGAAGGGCGCTTCGCCCCGGAACTCGTAGCCCGCCATGATCATCCGCGCGACCCAGAAGAAGAGGATCTCAGGGGCGGTGACCATGGTGTGCCCGGGATAGAACGCCTTCAGGTCCTCGGTCTCCTCGGGCCATCCGAAGACGGAGAAGGGCCAGAGCCAGGAGCTGAACCAGGTGTCCAGGACGTCGGGGTCCCGCTCCAGCGCCGCCGATCCGCACTTCGGGCACGCCGTGGGATCCTCGCGGGCCACGATGACCTCGCCGCAGGCGCAGTACCACACCGGGATGCGGTGGCCCCACCAGAGCTGCCTGGAGATGCACCAGTCCCGGATGTTCTCCATCCAGTGCTCGTAGACCTTCTTCCACCGGTCCGGCGTGAACGTGATGATGCCGTCCCTCGAGGCCTGAAGCGCGGGCTCGGCCAGCGGCTTCATGCGCACGAACCACTGGAGCGAGAGGCGCGGCTCCACCACCGTGTGGCATCGGTAGCAGTGCGGCACGGCGTGGACGTGGACCTTCTCGCCCGCGGCGAGCCCGAGCTCCGCGAAGGCCGCGAGCACCGCGGCGCGCGCCTCGAAGCGCTCCATCCCCCGGAACGGCTCGGGCGCGTTCTCCCCCATGCGCCCATCGGGGGTCATGACGTCCATCACCGCGATTCCGGTCCGTTGCGCGATCTCGAAGTCGTTGGGGTCATGGGCCGGCGTGACCTTCACCATCCCCGAGCCGAACTCCGGGTCCACGTAGGCGTCGGCCACGATGGGGATCCGGCGTCCCGTGAGCGGGAGCTCCACCATGGCCCCGACCAGGGCCTGGTACCGTTCGTCGTCGGGGTGCACCGCCACGCCGGTGTCGCCCAGCATGGTCTCGGGGCGCGTGGTGGAGACCGTGAGCGTCCAGCGCCCGTCGTCCAGGCGCGACAGCGCCTTGGCGCCCTTCGCCGCGGCGGCGGCCGCAGCCTCCCACGCCTCCGGAGCCAGGGGGTAACGCAGGTCCCACATGCGCCCCTCGGTCTCGGTGGGCTCGGCCTCCTCGTTGGAGAGGGCGGTGTGGCACCGGGGGCACCAGTTGATGATGTACTCCCCCCGATAGACGAGCCCCTTCTCGTAGAGTCGGACGAACACCTCACGGACGGCGCGGCTCAGGTCGTCGTCGAGCGTGAAGCGCGTGCGCTCCCAGTCGCAGCTCGACCCGATGGCCTTGAGCTGCTCCAGGATGGAACCGCCGGTGTGGTGCACGAAGTCCCACACCTCGGCGACGAACGCCTCGCGGCCCAGGTCGGTGCGGTGCTTCCCCTGCGCCGCCAGACGACGCTCCACGACGTTCTGCGTCGCGATCCCGGCGTGGTCCGTGCCCGGGACCCAGAGGGAGGCGCGCCCCTGCATCCGGCGCCAGCGGATGAGCACGTCCTGGATGGTGTTGTTGAGCCCATGCCCCATGTGGAGCACCGCCGTCACGTTGGGCGGCGGGATGACGATGACGTACGGCTCCTTCCCGCCCTCCCCTACCGCGGACGCGGGCACGTGGAAGTGCCCCCCTTCCTGCCATGCGCGGTAACGCGCGGGCTCGATGGCCCGGGGATCGAAGCGGGTGGCCAGCTCCTTCGACACGTCGGCTCCGGGGTTCGCAGGTCGTGA